>CAZJRB010000117.1:0-23274 GCA_964547995.1 uncultured Planctomycetaceae bacterium
GGTGAAGTCGGTATTATGTTTTAAGGCGCCGGACCCTTCGAGGATGAGGTGGCCGTCGGTAAAACCGAGAGCCTTGCCGTGTTTGCCCGGCTGGGCGTAGCAGACTCCTCCCCGCACGACGCCGTGATGCTTGTTGCCCGACTGGTCGAGCAGCCTGTCGCCGGTTTCCTCCATGTTGAGGATAACGAGGTTGGCGGGGTCATGGAAAGATGGCTTGGCGACAGGGCTCTGGCGGAATCCTTCTTCCGATTCGGGGGCCGGTGGGCCTTGTGAGGATACCTTGCGCGGTTTAGCCGATCGCGTGGGTTGCCCGGCGGGGGCCGCGGTAGGTTTCTCGGGTTCGAACGACTGCATCAACGTCACTTCATGGTCTTCATCGATGACCATGTTGACGCGAAAATGGAGCACGGGCGGCTCCTTCTTGGACTTCGAATAGATCTCATTCAACAAGGTAAACATCCTTGCTTTCTTCTGGACCGGCTCGAGCTTCTTTTTGATGTCATTCCTCTTGCGATCATCGTTCGGCGCCGTCATTTCCAGTTGCCGCAGCAAGTCCTGCTGCTCAGCCATGATGGGCTCGACAACCTGTTTGGCCTCCCTGGCTATGAACGGGCGGACCCCGATCGGCGGTCCGTAGTCGATGTAGGCGCCGACCTCGACCGTCGGGCGGATCTTGAAGTTGAAGAGCGCTTGCAGCCAGAAATCCGGCATTTGCTCTTTGTCGGACGTGATCTTGGCCCCGTTGTTGGCAAGCACGGTTTGGGGGACAAACTTCGACTTGGGAAATCCGCCGTCGACGCGGACGAGGTGCAGTCGCAGCAACTCGCGTTCGGGCAAGCCTTCGGCAGGCAGCACGCTGCGGCTCTTCTTGCCCTCAAAGGTGATAGTCACCGGTTTGATGATTTCCGGCCGACCCAATTGGAGGAAACGGGTATTGCCGTCGACCGTGATGTCCAGCCCGCACTTCAACAGGGGATTGGTAATGCTGGGCGGCATTTTCGGCGCCCACTGGAAACCGAGTGTGCCTTTTTTGATGTAGATCCGGGCAACCGTGCCTTTTACGGCCTTGCCCTGCCTCTCCATGTGCAGATAGATCCGACCTTCTCCGGTGGCATCGTCGAACGCCAATTCGTAATACTTGGGAGGCTTGACCACCCTTTCCCCGCCGAGCAACGCCAAGCCAACGGCCGAGTCCGGCATCAGGGCAAGCTTGCCGAGGACGTGCTCGGTCGGTTCCGAACTCTTGGCAAGCCGCTCGAGGCCGCCGTTTTTCCCCAGCAGTTCGAACGGGTGGTATAGGTGTTCGGCCACCGGCGGTTTCTCGCCCGGCGGTTGCACTGCGACCGGTTCCTCGCCCGGCTTGGCGACCGGCTTCTCGCCCGGCGTCGGCTCGGCGGCCGGCTTCTCCGACTCGATTTCCCCGAGTCTCGCGATGGTCTGTGTTCGCCCGTTGATCTTCCATTCGAGTATCCCGGCGGAGGAGTCCGGTTGGAGCGCAACGTACATTCGCACGCCGCTGGTTTCGACCGGCTCGAACGTCGTCTTGTTGTACTTGTCCTTCTCGACTCCGTAGCCGGTGGCGCCTACGACGGGCTTCCACACGTCGTCTTCCGGATCTTTGTACAACACGCGTTGCGACTTCGGCACCCGGCACCCGCCGTTATCGTCGAACCAGTAGACCTCGCTGCTGGAGACGGTTGTCGGCTCTTTGAAATCGTACTGGACCCACTCGGTGGTTCCCTTGTGGTCCCCGAAGGTCAGCTTCGGGACCGAGCCGTCGGCCGAGTTATTCGGTTCCTCGCCGTCACTGAGCGCCACCAGCGAGTCCCTCGAGGTGCAAAACGACGCCGAGGGGGTAACGGTACCGGCCTCGCGGGCCGGCGCAGCGGCGGGAGGTTTGGGCGGCAGAGGTTGCGTCACATTGGAGCCGCTCCCCGCTGCGACTGTTGCAGGTGCAGGCTCTTTGCGAGGACGTTCATCGGAAAGCAGTGCGGTTGTTGGAGTTTGCGGGGGCTTTCTTGTGACGACTCCCCAGATGATTACGAGCACGAGCAGCAACGCGAGACCTGCTATGACTCCGCCGAGAACGATGGTACGTTTCCGCTCTTGGGCATCGGGTTGTACGGTCTCGCCCCGCTTGGGCGGCTTGCGTTTTGCGGCCGGCGCCGGTGGAGGGACGGGCGTGGCCTTCTTCCGGCCTCTCTTAGGGGCGGCCTGCCTCGGTTCTCCCGCTTCGACGGCCGCCAGAAACCCGGCCAGGGTTGTCGAGAGTTTTTCGTCCGGTTTGGAGCCCTCGTCTTTGAGCGTCATCTGTTGCTTAAGCAGCTTGTCGTACTCGGCCTTTTTCACGCGGTTCAGCAGCGTGAGCCTGGCGGCGGCAACCTGCTTCAGCAACTTCTGCGCCTCCGTGCCGTGCCCGCCGGAGACGTGTTCGCGAAGCTGGGCCGTCCGGCGCTTGGCGGCGGTCTTGATCGTGTCGCGACTGTCTTCCAGCGGCCGCAGTCCCAACAGCCGATAGAGCGTAGGTGGCTGCTCCTCCGGTTCGATGGCCAGCCACGTTTCATACGGGTCGAAGTCGCCGGACTTTCCCTTGGCTTGTCTTTCCTGCTCCTTTTCGGCCTCGATCGCTTCCAGAAAACCAACCATGGTCATCGAGAGTTCTTCCTGCCGTGCCGAGGACTCGTCATCCAACACCGAATCCGCTGCTTCGAGGTCCATCTGTTCCCGAAGCAGCTTGTCGTATTCCGCTTTTTTCTCGGGCTTCAGCAGGTTGAGCTTGGCGGAAGCAACCTGGTTGAGGAGTTTTTGCGAGTCGGCCGAGTGTTTGCCTGCCTGATACGTCCGGAGGTGGGCCATCTGGCGGTCGGCGGCGTTTTCGATAACATCGAGGTTATTCTCGAAGGGGCGAAGACCCAGCAGCCGATAGAGCGTCGGCGGTTGCTCTTCCGGCGCGATCGAGAGCCACACGTGATACGGATCGAACTTCCCCGCCATTTTCGGTTCCCTCGCGACTTCACCGGGACAAGAGCCGTCCCTCCTGAGGGTGACATAGGACAGTCATTATTGCCGACGAGCGGGCGGACTGCAAGGGGTAGGCCGGAATCGTGCTTGCTCGGCAATGTCGGCGGGTGACAGCGCCGTAGTGTAAATGGCGACCTCGTCGATCTGCCCGTCGAAATAGTCGCCTGTACCCTCCGCCCCGAAGGCGGCGTCGTTGTTCCTCGCCCCTATCCCCGGGGCATCCCCATGCTCGGCGATCGTGCTGTAAGCAGCGGTAGTCGCGTGCTTCTGCACGCCATCGACGTACAGGGCAAAGGCCCCGGCGTCGAAGACGGCTGCCACGTGGTGCCACTCGGTGTCTGCCAACGGGGTCGTCAGGCTGGTCTGGCTCTTGTTGTCGCGGACGGCGGCCTGGAGTACGCCGTCCCGGATGCGGATGGCGATCCCGTTCGTCGTCCCGCCTTCCTCAAAGAGCACCTGCGTGCCGCTGGTCGAATTTGCCCTGGCCCACAGGGTTACGGTCCGTTGCGTGAACGCATCGTTTAGGGGGCCGGCAGGCTGCACCCAGTCGCCGTCCCCGTCAAAGGTCAGCCCGTTGCCAACCAGCCCGGGGGACCAAACCGGATCGCCGTTGATCGTGCCGTGGTTGCCGTTGCCCGACCCGTCCCAGGCGACGGTTCCGCCGGTTTCTGCCAACGGATAGTAGGCGATCGGACCGTCGTTTAGCACGATATTCGAGTAGGGCACCGGATTCGAGGAAGCCACTGTCGCGCGGGGCGGTCTTTTCTTCCCACCACCCGACTTGATGGCCCAGACAAGCAGGATCAGCACCAAGAGAACGCCGACACCAATGGAAGATCCGATCATGAGCATCCGCTCCTGATCTCGACTGGCAGCAGTTCGTGTCGTGACCTCGCCATGCTTAGGCTTGCGTGGCTCGGCGGGCTTGGCCTTTGCCCGGACTTCTTTCCCGGCAGCCTGTTTCAGCTTTTCGATCTCGACCGCCTCCAGGCCCCCCGGTCTCTGGTATTCGTAGAAGAGCGTCAGGAGCTTGTCCCGCCGCATCTCTCCTCGGATCGCTTCGAGAATCGCGTGTGACATACTTTTTGGCATGGTTATGGCCCCTTTCGTCTTAGCTCGTGTGCAACGGAACAGAACCCTCGGCGAAGACATTCCGCAGGCCGTCTTCCGGTTTCGGGACGGGCTGTTTCGCGGCGAACTCGGCGGCGTCATCGACCGCTTTTTGGACTTCGGCCACGAGTTCATCGGCCTGCTTTGCGGTGAGCACCTTCTCGCTCAGGAGGAATTGCCGAAACCGGGCGATCGGGTCCTTGGCCATCCAGTCTCGGAGTTCCCTGTCGGAGCGATAGCCGAGTCCGAAGGCGCCGTCGACCCCGATCTTGGCCCCGCGGACCCCGTAGTGGTCGTACCACCGGTAGGTCTTGCACTCGATCAGCGTGGGGCCGCCGTCGGCGCGGGCCTTTTCGATGGCGTATCTCGCCACGTTATAGACCGACAGGACGTCGTTGCCGTCGACGACGCGGCCCTCGATGCCGTAGCCGTCGGCCCGCCGGGCGAGATCGACGGTGCCGTAGACGTCTTTTGCCCGCACCCAGATCTGGAAGCCATTGTTCTCGATAATGCCGATCCAGGGGAGTTTCCAGGCGGCAGCGGCGTTTGCGGCACTGGTGAAGAAGGGCCCCTGGATGGAGCCGTCCCCGCCGAAGCTGACGGCGACCTGGTCAGTTTCCTTGACCTTGATCCCGTAAGCCGCCCCGGCGGCCATGAGATGGGACGTCCCGACGATCCCGTTCATGCCGAGGATTCCCAGGCTGACGTCCGTGATGTGGAGCGACCCGCCGTACCCTTTGCAGTAGCCGGTGGCCTTGTGCTGGATCTCGGCCAGCATTTTTCCCATGTCGCCGCCCTTGGCGATCAGGTGGCCGTGGCCGCGGTGGGTGCTGGCGATGTAATCGTCCTTTCTCAGGGCGTGGCAGACGCCCACGGCGATGGCCTCTTCTCCGACATACAGGTGAGCCACCCCGCGGAAGCCCCCCTTGAGAATCAGGTCCTTGACCTTCGATTCCCACAGGCGGATTTTCAGCATGTCGGTGTACATGGTGGTGAACTGTTCCGCCGAGAGCCCGTCGGTGTAGGTGGGACCGTACTGGCCACGGACTTGCCTGGCGTCGCTTCCGAGCAGGGCTGCTCCCGCCCCGACCGCGCCGAGGCCCTTGACAAAGGCCCTTCGTGAAAAGGCCCTCCTATTCTCCTTTCGCTGCGCGACGGCGTTCTTCCTTTCGCCGTTGTCGATTCCGTCACTCATTATTCAGCCCTCCTTTTTTGAAACAGACATGACCGGTTGCCGGCGATCCGGCCCGGCCAGCGGTGATGTCAGCGAGAATCTCGGGATTACCTTTCCTCTCCGTGTTGTTTGAAGTGGTACGCGCTGCCGTACCGGGTGGTCTTGTAGCGTTCGAGCTTGCCGTCGGCGCCGGGTTCCTCGGTCTTGGCCAACAACTGGCCGATGTCCTTTTCCGTCATCGGCTTGAAGTTTCGCGCGATGGCCAGGTCCTGCTGGAGTTCCTCGCGGGAGCGGATGCCGCAGACCAGCGTGCTGATCGGGAGCGAAAGCACGAAGCGGCGGCAGATTTCGGCCGAGATCTTCAGTTGTTTGGGAATGATCCCGCCGCCGAGGGCCTTCATCCCGATCACGCCGATCTTCCGGCGGTTGCACCCGGGCATGGCCATCTTCTGGAAGCTGCGATAGTGGGCGTCGAGCATGTTCAGCGGCATCTGCACCGTGGCCCATTCGTACGGTTTGCTCAGCATTTTCACGTGAAACTTGGGGTCCTTGTGGCCGGTGAAGCCGATGTAGCGGACCTTGCCGGCCTTCTGAGCCTCCACGGCGAACTTCAACGCACCGCGGTCGAAGACCCAATCGGGGTCGACGTCCCAGTTGATCTCGTGGAACTGCCAGAGGTCGATGCGATCGGTCTTCAGCCGCCGTAGACTGTCTTCGAGGTGCTCCTTCGCGGTCTTGTAGTCACGGCCGCAGCACTTGGTCATCAGAAAGACCTTGTCGCGGCGCCCGCCGGTCGAAAGGGCTTTTCCCATAAACTCCTCGCTGCCGCCGTTGTGGTAGTCCCAGGCGTTGTCGAAGAAGGTCATGCCCTGGTCGATTGCCCCGTGCATGATCGCGATGGCATCTTTCTCGTCGGGGCAGCCGATGTGGTATCCTCCCAACCCGACGATCGAGACGCGCTCGCCCGTCTTGCCCAGCGGGCGTGTGGGGATGCCCGCGGGGCTGTCCTTCTGCTCCGCCAGCACCGTCGATCCGAGCCCGGCCGCAGCCAGCGAAGCGATCGACGCCTTGAGAAACTCGCGACGCTTCATAGCGTTCATCGTTTGATCTCCTCGTCTTGTCGGCAAAGTTGCGATTTCTTGTAGGGAACGCCCTCTGTGACGTTCCGAAACGCGGGGAACGTGCTCGTTACTGTTTCCCGGAACGCCACAGAGGGCGTTCCCTACAGATCATCGATATTGGATCCCAAAAAGTCACGGCCCACGGAGTGTGCCTGCTACTTTGGTTTGTCAAGCCGTTTGATCTTGATATTGCGGAACTGGATCAGGCTCGACGCGGGGCTGAACTTGCCCGTCTTCTTGTTCTTCCCGCCGTGATGTTGCAGTCCGATTGGCCCCTCCTTCGGCACACCCGGCAGTTGGGCGTTGTCGATGACCGTCTTGCCGTTGAGGACGACGGTCAAGCGGTCGCCCTTCATGGTGATCTCAAACGTGTTCCACTCGCCGACCGGCTTGTCGGCACACACCTTCGGCACCGCGGCGGCGCGGACCTCGGGCGACACCGACTTGTCGTTCCGATAGCCCCACAGCTCGCCCGACCCGCACGGCCAGCACCAGAGGTTGATCTGGGCCTTGCCGCTGCCGCGGGGGAAGATGCCCGAGTCGGCGTTGGGGGTCGGCTTCTTGATGACCTGACCCTGGTCATCTTTCTTGTAGGAGCCATCGGGCAGGATCGTCGGCATGGGATACAGGCCGGTCGTCTGCTTGAACCGCCAATCGATCTTCAGGACGAAATCGCCGAACGATTCTTCGGTCCAGAGGTTCCGGTCGCCCTTGGCCTCGGACTGGGCGTCGTAGTCGATCACCCCGTCGACCACCTTCCAGTGCCCGTTATCGCCCTCTGGGACTTTCCATCCGGTCAGGTCCTTGCCGTTGAACAGCGACTTGAACCCCTTGTCATCGGCGCCCGCAGCTATGGCAGCAGCAAGAACCAGCAGACCGGCGATCGTGGTAGCCGTCAGTTTTCTCATTGTCGTTTCTCCTAACCTGGAATTCCGGAATTCGACCACGCTCAGATTCTACCAGGACCGCCGGCCAGTGACAACTACCGGTTCGGGCGCTTTGATGTCGGGCGAAGGGGGGGATGCTCCGGCCATAACGCGATCCGTAACACTTCAGCCGTCTGCAGTACGATGGCCCTCCGAGGCCGTCGCTGCAACATCCAATCTCTCGACGGCCTCGGAGGGCCATCGTACGAAACGTTTCGCCATTCGGCTGAAGTGTTACCGCGATCTTTCTAATCCGAGCATGGAATTCCCGGATTCGGATCTTCCCAAGTTTGAGAAATCGGTTATCCTGTCTGGTGCTGTCAAAACAGGCAGCGGAACTGGTCACGAAAAGAATTGCGATGAAAGAGGTATCTTCATGCGGAAGTCCGCAGTAGCGGTGTTGTTGATGTCGGCAAGCGTTTCGGTTGCGGCTGAGGGGCACGATTATCCACTCTCGCCGATGTCTTTTGAGAAGGTCGCCCTTCAGGACAGCTTCTGGCTGCCGAGACTCAAGATACAGGCCGAATCAACGGTTCCCCACGCGTTGAAGCAGACGGAGAAAGCGGTGGAGAATCTTCGCCGCTGCGGGAACGTGAAAAGGGGTCAGAACTATTTATCTTGACGGGAATCGCCTCTTCTGATAGGATCCGGGTATGCGGCCTGCCGTATGGCAACGCAGGCTGGGTAAAACGATTGGCAAAGCGTCTGAATCTCGACCTTACGATACGCCTCCGAGGCCGCCTGAGGAAACAAACCCAACAAACAAAGCGCGAAAAATAGTTCTGACCCTTTTATTCTTTGACCCTTTTATTCTTTCGACCCTTTTATTCTTTCTTTTATTCTTTTTCGGAAGAATCGCTGCCGCAGAGGAAGATAAAGGCAGGCGGAACGAATAGTGACAGCCGGAACCTTGGATGAACGATGAATTACGCTGGCTCCAATTCTGTAGCTCAAGAAGATGGCAAGACTTACAGGTTATGGCTGCCAGTCTCTTCGTGGGTGTTCGTTGGCTTTGTAGCAATAGCGCTCCTCGTTGGGAACGTTGCAGGAGCACCTCGTGGTTTTGGTTCTCGTGACTGTGCATACTGGCATCATGGTTGGCCTCTATTCTATCTGGAGAGGCGGCTGTTCTTCGCTGGACCTGGCCGACCGTACGGCATGAGTAGTGCTTTCCCTTTGGATGAAGCTCCTATACGATCTATGGCCCCACTGGCATTGATTCTGGATGCTGTAATTGCCTTTCTGATTGTCGCGACTGCCATCCTGGCATGTCGACTTTGGGTTCGTTTCCGGCAGACAGACAATTCCTTCGGAATGCGAACTGTTAAGTGGCTGGCTGTCGCGACTGGATCCATCTACGCATTGATATTGCTCTGCATTGGTTCGTGGGGGCTGTTCTGGATAACTCCACGAGTTTACTTTCCGGTTTTGACCTGCTGCAACGTGCCTGGTTGGGAGGCATCTTCGACAAGTGCGCAATTCCTCTTCCTGGTTCTCATCTGCTGGGTAGCCGGCTGGTGTTCTTTCACGATAATAACGCTAGCGTCAGAGTTGTCATTTGGCTGCCACTTTCCGCATATTCAGTTCAGCCTTCGGGAACTGTTGGCGTTCAGCTACTTCGGGGTGCCGGTTCTGGCCCTGTTAATAAAATACGGCGTGACACTTCTTGAGAAGCAAGGCTGGATGCCCGGATTCCCCCCGTTGTTTGACTTGATAGCATTGGTTTTCGTATTTCTATGGCTTGGCGGTGTCCTGGTTCGCCGTTCTTCACGCCTGCCCTTCCCAAAAAAACCTATCCGAGGGACATGAGAACGGGAAAGGCGGGAAATGACCGGCAGTACGTCAGTGCGTTTTGACGAGCTGTCCGCCGGCTTAGAAGGCGTATTTGCCCATGAACTCCGTCCGCACGCTGTCGCCCGGCGCCAGGTAATAATACTGGCCCGACCACCAATCCCAGTCCTTGTGGCCCGTTTTCCACACCGACACTTCCACCCCCAAACGAAACTTCTCCGTCATGTCGTAAAGGAGGTTGGCGTAGTAGAACTGATTGTAGACGCGTCTATCCGCCGTCAAGCCCGTGGGAGCCGCATCAAGGTCGGCATCGCGGGGATTGTCGACGCCGCAGCCGAGGTGGGAGTGCAGGAAAGGCGTCCAGTAGAAGTACGTCTCCAGCCAGCCGCCGTGCGCGTGTACGTCGTAGGTTCCTTGCAACCAGTCGTCTCCCTGGCCGATTCCGCCGAGGTACGTTTTCAGATTCTTGCCGTAGAAGAACTCCCCCCGGAATCCGAGCCGGTCGCTCACCGGGACGTCAACGTCGACATTGACCGACCAGGTTGAAAACCACTCGTCGTTGTCGCCCCCCGTAAGGAAATCGTTCACCCCCTCGTTGCCAATGTGACCGGAAAAGCCGACCGTCCCGGGACGGTAACCCTTGCCGCGGTATCCCAACGTGACTGCCGCGCGGCCTTGGATGATCGGCCAACCGGCGTTGGCGTCGTCCACCTCGAACAGAAAAGTAGAACCCTCCAAAGGGTCGTGGTTGAGCGAGCCCTGGAGGGTTACGAGACAAGTGGGCGAGAAGTGGAGGTATCGCTCGAACCGGAGTTGGGGACGCCGGTAGCCGATGTTGCCCGCCCACCAATAGATGGTGTACATCGTCGTCGTGGGATAAAGCGGTGAGATGACGTCCCAAGTCTGGCCGAACAGAATCCGGTAGTCGTCGGTCTTGATTTCCCAATAGGCATGACGGAGCAGCACGCCGGCCTTGTTCTCGGTGCCGCTGAACCCGCCCTGGAAATCGATCTCGACCTTGCCGCCGCTTTGGGCACAATTGAAATTCCACAACCGGGGACCGGCGACATCCAGCCCGAGACGAGTATTGCGGCCGTCGATCGCAAATGCATCGCCCTTCTCGAAATCGGGCGAATACACCCAACCGGTGAAGGACCCGTACCCCGGCCACGTCCGCTGGGTTTCGTAGACCATGTTGGCCCACAAGAATCCGTAGGGGACGATCTTGAAATCGCCCTTCGTCCACGCGTTTCGCCTGATCTCCGCCTGAAGCTCTTCCCACGTGTAGTAGTCGACGTCTTCATCCACGCCCGGAGCCGTCACGCTGACCGGAGTCGCGCCAACGCGGGGCAATCGGACCGGCTCCTGCCGGAGTTGCTGCAACTCGGCACGCAGGGCCCGGGTCTCCGCTTCGAGCCGGTTCATCCGCTCGGCGAAGTCCGGACCGATCGCCGGACCGGCCGCAAACGACGGTATCGAGAACACAAATGTCAATAGAAAGGGAAGGGTGACCCTCATCAATTCGTACCCATCACAAACTGTCAGCTAGCTCGGCAAAGCGATCCCCGGTCGAATCACACGAATCTGCGGCCGTGGGTGCAAACGGCATGATCCAACCATCCCCCTTAAGCAATATCGTCCTCAATACGCGCCGATTTGATAAAATAAGAAAAATGCAAAGCGTGCATACTTTCCGTAGAATGCGTGTTCCAGAAAACCAGGTTTACCCGCACAGTCCACCACCCCCCGATATGGGGAGGTCGGGCAGTTTTCCCCGGTTTTGCACCCATTTGCTCTCGAACTCAGGCGTGGTGGCAAACCGACCCCCCATGGATCGACTGCTACCGTTGCAGGTCCATGACCCATCGCCGGAAATCGGCGTCCAATTCGTCCCAGGTTCGATCCGCGAAAACCAGGCCGACGGCTTCGCTGCCCGACGGGTCCTCGTCGTGCCCTGTCCGGGCTTTGCGGTAACACTCGCCGAGCACCCCTTGCTCCTGCATGTAGAGGCAGAAGTACCGGGCGTGGGCGTAGTTGAGATTCTCCAGCGGGCCGTAGAAATCGTCTGATTCGATCAGTTCGCGCAGCGGCCGTAGCCGGTCTTCTCGAATCGCCTGGTGGATTTTCGGGAGCCGCCAGTTTACCCGCCCGTCGATGCCCGAACCGTCGGCCCGGACCGTACACTGTTCGTGCAGCGATGCGAGCCCTTCGTTGAGCCAGTCCGGCGCGCCGGGAAAGTCGAACGCGATCAGGGCATGTGTCAGCTCATGGACCAGGGTCCCGCTGCCGGTCCCGATATTCATCAGGAGCGTGCGCAGGTGCGGCTTGTAGTAGCCGAAGCGGGAAACGTCCTCGTCGCCATACAGCCGCTTCGCTTCACGCCGGTAACTCTCGTCGTTCTGGAACAGCAGGATGGTGATCGGCTTCTGCGGCGGCGTGTCGAAATACGCTGTTGCCATCGCCCGGGCAGCCGGACCGATTGTCTGTTCATAGGACTGCCGGATTCCCGCCTTTCCGAGATCTCCGGCGACAACGAACGGCGGGCGGACAATCACGGCGTATCCGTCGCCCAAGTCCCCTGCAACCTGTCCGGCGTGCTCGCGACAGTCAACGGCCAGATTGTTTTGCGCAGAGGGCGTGCGCGTTGCCGGCGAATGCGGCGCGTCGGATGGGGCTTTCCGGCATGCGGATGCCAGGGCGACCGAGATGATCAGACAAACCGCCGCGACGTTGACGCCCGGATCGGCCGGGGAAGTGTCCGGTTCCGTCATCGCCGTGTGTTGCGGCTCTGTCCGCCGGTCCAGCGACGGGGATCGGTTCGGGGATACTGGCGCACCTTCTGCTCGGCGCCACGCATTGGGCCGGCATCCGGCGACGCGCTGATCAGTACCGGACCCGATTCCGCAAGGTCTTCAGACTTGACGCGAGACCGCTTGACATCCGACGACCGGGCCTTGGTAAGCTCGTTCTGTGGGATGGGTTGCGGGGCGACGTCGCGTTCGATCACTTGTGGCGCCAAGGCCCCGCCGTGGCAGCCGCCTATCCGCGGGTCCGGGGAGAGTATGGACCCCGCCCGGGCGTTCGGGCAACAGCAGTACTGGCCGCCCCCTCCGTCGAACAGCGGGCCACAGTAGTCGTACGGATGGGAACACACCCGACAACCGGCCGTTGCCACAACCAAACCAACCGAAAACAAGGCAAAGATCGTGCGTACCATGGCAAGAACCTTTTTTCACTCGGGGAGGAACGAACAGAATTCACGGGATGTGAACGGAGTTCGTCTGTGAGAAAACGAGCTTCAACGTTATATTCGGCCGAAAAGTCCCCCTAACCCGCATAATTTTCCAAAAATCAGCCGGGAATCGGCCAATGCCCGGTGTCGAGGCGGAGCGCAAGGCCGCCCAAACTGTGCAACTTCGCCACATTGAAACCTGGTCCCGCAACCATGCGTCCATTGCTTTTGAAGACCATCATCGTCGTCTTGCCGTGCCTCGTGCTGGCGACCTGTTTTGTGTCGGTCGTCCGGCTCTGGCCGTATACGATGGACGATGCGTTCATCAGCCTCCGCTACGCGAAACACCTGGCAGCGGGAGAGGGGCTGGCGTTCAATCCGGGCGAACCGCTCGAGGGATACACCAACTTCCTATGGACCGTGCTACTGGCGATTCCACATTTTCCGGGCTGGAATGCCGAGCTGTTTGCCAAGCTGGCCGGCTGCGGATTTACGCTGGCAACCGTCGGCCTGGTCATGAGGTTTGTGTGGAAACTGAACTCGACACTCGGTCCCGGCCGGCGCATGGCGAGTTCGGCCGTCGCGGGCGTTTTCGTAGCCACCCTGCCTGAGATCGGATTCCATGCCGTCTCGGGCATGGAGACGGGCCTGTTCATCTTCCTGACTACGGGCTTCTTTTTCTTGCTCAGTTTTCCCCGGGACCGCCTCTTGTGGGCCGGGGGCGTAGCGATCAACGCACTGCTGTTGGGGCTGGCCCGCCCCGAAGGCAACCTGATTGCGGTAGTGGGGCTGATTGCCCTTTACGTTTTGCAGCCCAAGGACCATCGAAGACTGCTCCGCAACGCGGTCTTGCTTTGTTACATTCTGCCTGGGGCGGTCTATTTTGCGTGGCGGATATGGTACTTCGGTTTGTTGTTCCCGCTGCCGTTCTATCTCAAGGTGGTTCATGCGGACGACGCGCTGCCTGGCATTGGCGAGGTGCGTTATTTCCTGACGTTGCTCTGGCGGCAGATGTGGCCCATGGTCGTCTTGTGCATCTTTTCGCTCATGGATTGGAACCGGCGTCTCGTTCCGGCGGTCCTGTCGGCCCTGGCGGTGTTTGTCTTCTACGCCTTTGTGGAGCACGTGATGGGCCACGAGTCCCGGTTTCTGGTGCCGCTGGTGCCGCTGGCGGCGGTGGTTTCCGGCACGGGGGCCGGGGTATTGATGCGGTTGATAAGTGCGGCAAGGGACTCTTCCGGCTATCGGCCCGGTTACTACGTGGGACTCTTCGCGTTGATTGCACTTCCGGCTGCCTATGCCGTGGACAACCTCTATCGCACGCGCGAGCTGCACGAGCCGTACGTTCTCGGATACGCAGAAGGGCTAAAGCGGGCGCACCGGCCGCTCGGATGCTGCCTGCGGCAGTACGTCGAGCAAACCGGCGAGAAGCCGCTGCTGGCCTTGGGAGACGCCGGAACGGTCCCGTACTACTCCGATCTGCCGACCATCGACTGTTGGGGGCTCAACGACAAGACCATCGCACTGTCGGGCGTCCGGGACGCCGGCTATGTGATGGCCAGGCGCCCCGATATTGTCGTGCTCGCTTCCAAGGACCGGGACACCTACGACAAGAGCCGCTGGCGAAACGCCATCTTTGCCAAGTGCCGGGAGGAAGGGATGGAAGTCAGTGCCGTACTGACGTTCCGGGAGAACGAGTATTATTTGTGGGTGCTGACTCGCCCGAATTCAAACCTCGGCGGCTTCATCAAACGGTGGAGCTCCGATCCCCTTCGCTAATAGCCAAATGACACGTGCGGAAACAGAGACGGAAGCTTCTCGACTCGTGCAGTCTCGGCGCGTCATCGCAGCCGTCGCAACGCTGCTGCTATTGACGGCGCTGTTGCGGTTGCCCGGGATTACGCGGCCGCTGGTCGGGAATTTTGCCACGAAGAACGCGGTGTACGCGATGATTGCCCGAAACTGGGCGGCGGGCCGGGCCGACCTCTGGCACCCGACCGTCGACGTCATGGTCGGCGGCAAACGCGGCTGGCAGATGAAGGAGTTTCCGGTGGCGGTCTACCTGACTGCCTGGCTCTGGGACAACCTTGGCGGGTCGCTCGACGTCTGGGGCCGCGCACAGGCCCTCGCATTCAGTGTGGGCTCGGTTCTGCTGGCGTTCTTCTTCGTGCGGCGACGGCACGGCACGGTCGCGGCAACCGCCGCTTCCCTTGCGCTGGCCCTCTCCCCGGTGAGCATCATCTATGGGCAAAGCTTCCTGCTACAGGCGTCGCTCGTCTTCTTCACCATCGGAACGTTCTATTGTCTCGACCGGTGGCTTGGCGCCGGACACACCGTTTGGCTGGTGCTGGCGGCGATCTCTCTTGCCCTGCTGCTGCTGACGAAGATCTACATGATTGTGCTCCTGCTGCCCCTCGGTTGCGAGATTCTCCGATCGGTGATGCGCCGTCCTGAGAAAGATGCGAACGGGCAGGAAAGGGTCTCAGGAGCAGCCGACCCCGGCTTGCGAAATCGGCAGTTGGCGGCTGCCGCGGCCCTCGCCTTGGCGATCATCCCCGCGATGGCATGGTACGCCCGTGCGTATCGGATCGAGGCCCCGAAAGCACCGAACGCCCACCGTGTCTTTTTCTCGGTGCGGCGAAGCACGTCCGACCACCGCCCGCCGCATCCCTTGCTCTTCCGGGCCGACTTCTATCGTCAAGTGCTCGACGACCTGACGGGCGTGGTGCTGACGCCGATCGGCTTTGTGCTTCTGTTGGCGGGGTTCTTGAACCGGCACCGGCGGCGCTACATCCCGTGGCTGCTGTCGATGGCGGTGCTGGTGGTGTTGTTGCCGCGAAAATTCTACGAGATGAACTACTACATGATGGCCGTGTTGCCGCCGCTGTGCATCTTGATCGGTCTGGGGTGGCAAGTGATCTACGAGCGGCTAAAGCCCGGGCGGCTTCCGATTGCCTGTTTGCTGTTGGCAGCCGTGCTGCTGTCCCTTCGGTATTCCGTGCGGCCGGCGTTCGTCACGCCGGAGGAGGACCGGGGGGTCGTGGCGGCGGGCCGGGCGATTCAGCAACTGACGGCCGAAGAGGAGCCGGTCGTCACGATGCACGGGACGACGATCGACTTGCTCTACTACTGCAATCGTCCGGGTTGGGCAATCGACCCGGCCAGTCCCGCGCTGGACCAATACGCCCGCCAAGGCGCCCGGTACCTCGTCATCGTCGGTTCGAAGGAATCGTTTGGCCTGACCCGCGTGAAAGAAGGCAACAACTTCTGCGTCTACGAGTTGCCGCCCGCCGGATTGAGGTAGGAGTCGAAACGGGGACGCAGCTAGGCTTTGTCCCTAAACCCGTAGGATGGCCCTCCGAGGCCGTCCATTGCCAGTCGATTTCGCGCGAGAACCCAGGGCTCGACGGCTTCGGAGAGCCATCGTACAAGAGCTGCTAACGACTTTAGGGACAAAGCCTAGTATTGACACGGGTTGGTGTACCATGTCCTCAATCGGTCGGTGGCCGGTCTGCCGTTGTTTCGCAAGCAGCCGAACGCGAAACACTAGCTGCGTCCCCGTTTCGACTCCCGTTAACCGTCTGACGAACAGGACTCGGTAGACGGGCCGCGAACCCGGTTAGAGTCCATCCTCTGCCGCTTGTTCGATATCCTGCAGTAAGTCGCCAGTGAACGTTCGTTCTGCTCTGGTAAGCAATCGCCAGTGTTCGTCCAACTCGCCGCGGAATAGGTCATCCGGAAAAGGAATGCGAGCCACCGGGTTTTCAACTACGCAAACGCGCGGCAGTGCACGCGTCCGAAGAGGGTGCCTACTGTACATGTCGAAGCGCAGTTTGAACCTTTCATCGACACTTAGCGTTTGCTGTGTTGACTCCTCGCGGCGCACGATTTCCTCTTTCACTGCCTCGTCGAACTCAAGATCAGGTACGCGGTATCTCTCCAACACCACGATCGCACTTATCGTAGTGTTTTGCGGGTCGCCTGTCTTGTACCGGATCATCTTACCGCCGTCCAAGAAGGTGTTCCGCTCCGTGCCCGGCACCAACTGCCCGGCCGCGGCGTCAAAGTCGATGGCAAACCCGAGGTCGCCCAGCATCGCCCCGAAAACCACTTCCGGGTCAAGTGTCGCCTCCCAATCGCTGATGTTGCACACGACCAAGGAGCAGCAGTAGTCCTTGAGCCGTTGAAACTGGACTCGTGCCTCGTGTATCTTCGAACGAAGAGCCCGGTACGGGTTGACCACTACGAGACCAGGCGGTTTAGGCCGCTTTTCGTGAATTTCCTTGACCTCGAAGAGCGACTCAGAACCTGCGTGTCGCAGCAAGTAGTCGGGATGCTTGCTCTGTTTGCCAATCTGCGGCTCGTAAGTCCAATCGCGGTAGCCGTTCGAGCAGAGATACTCTTCGAATAGCGATTCCGACACCGTCTTGGCTTTCGACTCGACCATGATTCCGTCTATTCTGGTAAGAATGGGCTTCACCGAGTAAGGACACCTGGATGGACAATGGGTTCGGGCGCACGGGTGCCTGTGATTGAAAGTGTGCCACTGCTTCGCAAGAAGCAGTGTTGATGTGCGTGGCGGCTTCGCCCCTGCTATGCTACCAGAGTCTACGTCGAGAAGCAACCGCCGACAACCGACCGGAAGCGGATGGCCACGGTTACCCCCACTCCGCACTGCTTCTTGCGAAGCAGTGGCACACCAACCCGTCTTCACGGCCAATCACGGGCACCCGCGCGCATACTGGCGTTTTACTTTCAGCCAGCATTGATCGCAGCGTACAATTCATCCGCAAAAGCTTCGCTTGACGTTTTCAAGCGTTCATACTCCTGCATTGCGCTTTCGATGTCACCCACTTCAACATACGTCATCCCCAGATTCCCACGTGCCCTGTCGTAATCAGGCTTAATTCGTATTGCTTCCTTGAAGGCCTCGATTGCTTTGCCATTATCCAATCCTTTGTAAGCGAGGCCAAGATTGCAGTACGCCTGGTGCGAGGTCGGATCCAGTCGAACCACCTCGGTGAATTCCTCTATCGCCCTTCGCGTGTTTCCTGCCTTGTCGTAGGCAAGTCCAAGGTAGAAATGTGCTTCTGCGGATTTTGGTTTCGATCGGACGAGTTCTTCGTAACATTCTATTGCCTTGACGTAGTCGCCATCGAGGTAGAAAGCACGGCCTGGATTCCAAACCCCGATGTACCACAACGAAGCGTATAGTGAAGCAGGAATCCATAGTAAATGACCAAAAGGGAATAATAACAAACTTACCATACTAAGAACAAACGAGGCGGGTACCATCCACAGTAAATGGAAGGGTGACAAAGAATACACCGGTATGATTATCACTGCCACCGCAAGAAGAAACGCGTGGATTTCAAACACGCCTTCCGTAGCTTGCTCGTGTTTCACCTTTCCGCGTATGAGAAAGCCGTGTCCGATAGCCCATAGTACAGCGAGTACCCAAATAATGATGCCGATAATCTGCATAGCCGTTACTCTCCTCTTTTCTGCCGAACGACCAAGGTGACCGGGCGGCGGACCATCAGGAAGACACCCGAATCACCGAAATCCATTGCAACAGTTTAACGGTTGAATTGCCGAAAATGTAGCCGCTCCGGTTCACCGTTTTGTTCTGCCGCGCGTGTCATCTGTTAGATGGGATCCAAGAGCCAGCCAATCGTTAGCAATCTCTTTGGTGCATCGACTTCTGTATAGACTTCGGAGGCTTCGTGCTTTTCGGTAAAACCTGCGATGAACCTGCCATCCTCGAATACGGCATAGAACTCTGTTCTCGGCCGATCATCCGTATATTTTATGATCCGAACCCACTTTCCGTCCAAATACAGCGCGACTGGCACAACAAGTTGTGATCCTTCAGGAATGTCAAGCTTCATTTTGCATCCTTGTTGGTTTGATTGGCATATGTGTCATGGAGCACGGGTAGCGGTAAGTTTGGCTGTTACATCTTTGAACGATTGCGCGGCGAGGGATCCAAGCAATGTTGCGAATGGATACGCATCAAGTGCGGTCGTACCCTGTGAGGATTCGGCGATGGCAACGACTTCTTCCCAAGCGGCACATCCGATTGTCATCACGTCAGGTTGATCCATTTCTTCTGTAAGTTGGATTATCCGTGATTGATCGGGGTTGCGGCCAGTCAGAATTGCCAGCGCGCCCTTAAACGACTCGGAAAACGATGGATTCACTTGTAAGAACATTCCAGTAAAGGCCTCGAGCATGATCGCATGGATGCGAGCGAATTGTTGTCGCGTAATTCGCAATGGATCCTTCTTAATCAGGCGTTGGCGGCCTTTGTCTGGGCCAAGCAGCACGTCCATCAATGACGTGCAGCAGACGATGAAGTCCTGAAATGGAATCTTGATGTGTTCGGGGAATTGTTCGGACCGCTCCCACATTTCAGCAATCGTCTTGTTGTTCGCGTCATTCCAATGCGCGAACCGGCCAGTGATGACATTTCCGATGTACGTGAAAACTCGCATGTGTCACCGTGACGGCGTCGGTTTAGCGGCAGAACGTTAGGGCTCACCAGACGGCGGCTTGTCGTCGTTCTGGTGCAGCCCTTTGTTATGCCAATCCCTCTCTGAATTCCTTGCTCTTCTTGTTGTCGACGAATGCCACGAGAAAGTTGGGATCAAAAAGAATGAGATCAAGGGCAGTCTCAAGACATGGGTTTGCGCAATAATCATCGAGGAGAGACACCAGTTCCTTGGCAAGGACGCCTCCGCCGAGCCGCCGTTTGAGTTCGGTGGCTGCGTACTCATAATCACACCCTTGGATTTCCCCAGAGGCGTCGACGAATTCCAGTTCGTCGAGCGTGAAGGGCGCCCCCCGGTGCGTGTATCGCGTACGTCTACGATCGCCGCTGAACAGCTCTCCGATACGCTCAAAGATCCTCATTCATCTCTCTCGCATAACGTATAGGAGCTTATCCGTCGTCGCGCAGCCATGGGGGATAAACTCGGGTTGAACTAAGCCGCTAAGTGGACTTGCGGGGCGAACCCTGAGCCGCCCAGCCCTGCCAGCCCGCTATGCAGATTCTAAACCCTTGCGGCCGGGCGGGTCAAGAAGATGCCTGCCCCTGAGGAGGGGGTGCCGCCGGACATCGTCCTCATCGGCCAGCCGGAATCGACCCTTCCAGAGACGAAACGCCAAGCAAGCGGCCAAGCGGACTCTTTTGGGGGCAACCGGCGCGGACCGGTGGGGCATCCCAAATCCTAAATCCCCAGCCCCCAGCCCCTAGTCCCCAACCCCTACCCCCATCCCCCGCACCGGCGGGCACTAGGGTGAAGTTCTGCCATCTATGCTGTTCGTCGGGCGTGGAGCAGCTCGCCAGCTTCAATTGGCCGAACATCGTCAGCACCGACGGTGACAAGAGCCACCGTCCGTCCGCCACCGTCGACAAACTCGACCTCGTATCCGCGACCACCTTTGTAAACGTGCACCACGGTTCCTACGTCTCCACGGCTCAGTTTTTCGTGTGGCGGGTCGCAGTCCAATACCACAAGAGAATGTTCAGCAATCATTTGTCTTCATCCGGGTAGGCGGGGCTCGGGGTCAGGCTTTCACTTTACACTTTACGGGGGTAACCGATTTCGGCAATCCAGCGGTTTTCGGCCGCTTCTCCTGCCCGCCGTTCCAAGCCCACGGGCAGCCCGCGGGCCCATTCTACCCCCCGAGCGCACCGGCGTCAACGAACGCAGAGGGCTGCCGGCCCGTTCGGGTGCCGACGGATCGTACGCTTGGAATCGAGCCGTAGGGACGCCCCGTTGGGGCTGGGTGTGTGCGACCGCGACCCGCACCCCAGGGCTCCGCCCTGGGCTGTCCTAGGATCGCCCCCTTGGGACTTTCCCGTTCCCGTGCTTCGCATGGGAACCAGGCCGGCAGCGAAAAACTTCGCGAAAAATGGCCAAGTGGCTCAATTCCGGCCTTGACAAAGGGCCGTAAATATGGTATACTAGCGTTCATGTAGCGCGAAGAGCCGGCCGGCCGCCAGGGGAGCAGGGGAAGGCATGCTCACGCGAGCGTGAGCATGGCACCCGTGCTCGCGTGGACATGCGGAATCGTGAGAAGGCATGCTCACGCGAGCGTGAGCATGGCACCCGTGCATGGCACCCGTGCGAACAACGGAAAAACTCAGGCGTCCGGCCGCGGTTTAAGCGAATTCCCGTACAATCGTTACCCTTCGCTCGGTGTTGAGCCGGTCGACGTGCGGTTGCAGATCGGTCCAGGACTGCAAGACGCTGTCCTGGTAGACGCCCGACGCGGCGACGTAGGCCGCCTGGTGGTCGGCGCCGAAACTCATCCGGCGGATGCGAATTCGCGGGCTGGTCAGCTCAATCGTGTCGACGACACGGAGGACGGGGCCAGACGCAGATCGGCTGTTCGGGAGGAACTCGAAAGTCCGCCGAAGCCGGATCGGGCAGGTGCGGCGACCGGTGATCAGCCGGCGTTGCAGGAGCCGCCGTACGAGCGCGCGATACCACCGCCCGACCGTCGCCATGCCGGCATGGAAAATCGCTTGCTTGATCGGCGCGGCCGTTTCGAAACGGACGTAGTGCAGCGGGCCGGTGACGGTGAACCGGGCGTTCTCCAAATCACTGTCGGAGACGGCCGTAACCGTGGAATCCAGGTCGTGCATTTGGGAGACGGCGACGCGGCCGGCGGAGGTCTCGACGATCAATCCGGCGTCGGTTGTGACACGCCCGTCGGCGAAATGCTTGAACACGCCCCCGCGAGCGGCCGAGATGACCGTGTGGGTGGACGGCGAGCGGCGGACCATCAGCCGGGCCTTGGGGAAATAGCAGACCGGCGCGCGGGTGCCACTGCCGGCTTGCCCGGCAGTGTCGTCCGAGCGACGCCTGCGGGCACTGCTGGACAAGCCGGCAGTGGCACCCTGACGGGGTCGCGACGCCGACCAATCGATATAGGCTTCCAGGAGATTGCCCAGCCGATGGGCAAACAGGCGGTCGTCGCTGAAGGCGGCCTGTTTGCCGGCGGCAAGCCCCTGCAAGAACCCGTCGGCCAAGTCGGCCGCGTCCGTGTTTTCGGCGGCCAACAATTCCATCCCATGGGGGTAGAAATGATACGTCCCGCGGCTGCCGTACTCGCCTGCATAGCTGCCGTCGGGATGGAGGAAGCACCGTGCGAAGGCGACCGCCCGGCGGAGCGGCTCGTCGAGCATTTCGCCGAGCGCCGCGTCGCCGGTCAGCGAACGGATTTTGGCAAGGCAGTCGATCGTGACGGTTTGGTATCCGGGATCGGCCCCCCCGTATTCGTCGAACCATCCCTCGTCGCTTTGCCAAGCGAGGACCTTTTGCAGACGATGCTTTGCCGCTTCACGGTACGCCGGTTCTGCGGTGATCTGTGCAACACGGAAGAGCGCCAGCGCGGCCAGCGCCTGGTGATTGGCCAGCCGCCCCGATTCGTCGTGGCGCATCAGCCACTGAGCGCGGCGCTCGAACCAGGCGACCAGCTCCGGGTCGTCGAGCCGCAGGATTTGATACGCCGCGGCGGCGGCCTGGAGCGAGAAGACGGCCGCCCCCATCGCACGTTCGAAGGGATAGTAATCGTCGCAGGAACCGTCGGCGTGGCAGCTTTGGGCGGCAAAACGGATTGCCGCAACGGCAAGCTCGCGGACGCGGGGATCGCCGTGCCAACGATTGCCGGGCAGGCCCATCGCGTAGACGATTGCCAGCGGCAAGACGCCTTCCTGGTACATCTCCGAAGGGAAGGCGGCCGTCCGGTAGTGCCAGAACTGGCGGTCGAGGCACCCGTACGTCGGCCGGTAGGGATTGCGGTCGACGGCCCCCAGCAACCGCGGGATTTGGCTCAGGGCCTCCTTGAGATAGTGCTTCCGCAATGCCGGATCGCGCCAGACACCCGTTGCCGGGTCGCCCGCGTGCCGGAAACGCGTATGAGGCCGCGGGACAAAGCAGGTCCCCGGCACGAAGAACTCCCCCACGGAAAGCGAAGTGGGCCACGGTACGTCGTGCGACATTGGTTTGACTCCGTTGACATAAAGCCGCGACCGGTCAGGTTGTGACTTTTTGTAGGGAACGCCCTCTGTGGCGTTCCGAAACCCGGAAAACACGCTCGTTGCTGCTTCCCGGAACGCCACAGAGGGCGTTCCCTACAGACTGAACGTGTCAAACGCCAAAAAGTCACAGCCTCGGTGGTCGCGACGAACACAGCTCGCGGTTGTTCTTGGGGCAACGCGTGGCGCGACCAACGGTCGCGGCTTTATGGGCAATATGCGACTATCGGCGGTGATGCGCCACTATTACCTCGGCCAATAGCCCCAACATGCAGGTCATAAACCCGGCCACCATTACCACGATGTCCGACTCCTGCATGCTGCCCGTCCATGCAAAACTCAATACGCTTTTCAGTATCCCGGCGGCGATCATCATGCCCGACAGCGGGAGAAAGACCTTCAAGGGACGAAAGTAGAGTATCATTCGAAGCACGGTGCTCAGATACGAGATCGTGTCTTTGACCGGATGGAATTTGCTCTTGCCGATCCGCGGCCTGTACTCCGTCGGGATGTATTTCACCGCATAGCCGTTGGTCAGGAAGGCGAGCGTCATCGTCGTCACACAACTGAACCCGTCGGGCACGACCCAAAGCCATCGCAGCATTTCCTCGCGTTTGAACGCCTTCAGGCCGGTGTTCAGATCGGGGATTTTGTGACCCGTAAGGTAGCACGCCAGTTTGCGGATAAACCACTTGGCCGGCCCGCGAAGCCACGGCAAGGTGCCCTGTTCGCTGGTTCGGGCGCCGTTGACCTGGTCGTAGGCGGGAAAATGGGCCAGCATTTCGGGAATGGTCTTGTAATGGTTCACCGTGAACTGGAATCTCGGCGGGTCAGAATAAGCAACAATT
>CAZJRB010000118.1:0-22570 GCA_964547995.1 uncultured Planctomycetaceae bacterium
CACGCATCAAACTCAAAAAACTCTACCCGTCAATTCAGGCTTGAAGAGGCACTAGTTGGGCAGCGCCACTTTCACCTAATCAAGCACGATTAAGTGTTGATCTCAAAATAAGTTACAGTTGGACCGTTGGTTTCCCGGCAAAATGGGAAGCATTTCGTCGTAAGTCGAAACGGATTCAGAAGTTAACAATGCTATCACTGCCCAAAGTGGCGCTGCCCAACTAGTCTCAGGGTTCGCAACTGCAGCGAGCCCAAAGCCGATTCAGGCTGATCATACCAACCATCTTACCAGGTCGCCCCTATGATGGTCCACCGAATTTTAAGGTGAGCGGCAGGTGAAGTTCTCCCCGTAGCCACCGTCTGGCGACGGTGGCTACGGATAAATTCTTTTTTGCCGCTCGCCTTACAGCCCTTGTGGGTGGCACATGGCTCGTGCCTTCCCGCCCGCCGGTGGTCATTATACACCAAACCCAGCCGCCGTAAAACCGGCCCGTGAGGCTTGCGACTACTTATCCAAACAAGGCGATCCCGGCATCGTACAGAAATTTGCCACCGAAGAAAACAAGAAGCGTCCCGCAGACGACGAGCACGATCTGTTGGATGCGATCGCCGAATATCTCAGTGCCCTTGTGGCTTGCAAAAGAAAGAGTTTCCAACCAGACCAGATCGCACAGCCAGTGGATGACCGCAAAGAGCACGAATGCCATAATCCCCAATTCGACGGCCTCAGTGGCAAGTGCCAAACCGACAGTCATCCACCAGATCAGGAAGTATGGGTTGGCAGCGGAAAGGACTACTCCCGTCCAAAACGGGTGCCTTTGATTCGAGATTTCCGTTGCAACCATCGGCTTGCGGACGGTCATCAACAACTGAAGTCCCATCAACAGAAGAACGACGCCTCCCGCCAGCCCGATGCCGATCCTGATAGCTTCGAGGACGGTGTGCTCTGCTGCTGTGTTTTCGGGCTGATCAACGTCGGGAAGTTGAAAAAGTCTGCCGGCCCCCGTTACGATGACCACCATCAAAGGAAATTCGATGGCGGCATGGCCGAGAGCAATGAGTGCCCCTGCATGGCGGGAACGAGTGCCCGCTGCAAGGGTCGCAGCAGTCATCGGTCCCGGCGCCAACACACCCGAAAGCGAGATTGCGGTTGCCATGACGAGGAACGTAATCAAGCTCAGGTATCTCCCTATTTGACCGCAACCCGCTTCTGCGGATTACAAACTCTCAGCGAGCAACTCGAAGAACGACCGGGGATGAGCGCACGTCAAGCACCCAGCCGGCGCCTCTCAAAACAACCGCTCCTTACCGCCATGATACCACGAATCCGGCACTCCGCAACCAAACATCCGTACCGGCTGCGGGCGGCGGGTGCTGGTTGCCGGTTCGGCGGGTTTGCTTTGATCACGCCTCTTCGATCAGCTCGAGCTTCAACCGCTCGCACAGCTCGGCCACGGGCGCCTTCAGGTCGCCGTAGAAGGTGACGCGGTGCCAGCCCATGGCCCAGTTCTCGGTGAGCTTCTCGATGTCGCCCTTGACGATCCCTTCGAGCTTGGTGCGGCAGGCCATGTCGCTCGGGTTGTTGCCGTCGCTCTTAGCCTGGTGGAAGAGCACCTGCTTCGAGCCGGGGTTGATCTCGAGCGTGGTGGTCATATAGCCGGCCGGCAGCAGCGACTGGAGCGCGGCCCCCTTGCGGTCTTCCGAGTGGTCGCGGATCCGATAGGGGTTCGACGCTCCGTCGGGCCCGAACGGCTTGGTCATCGCCACGCAATGGGCGTAGATGATGTGGTTCTTCGAGGTGTCCATCACCGGATCGGAGATATAGCCGGGCCGCCCGACGAGCGCGCCCATCGTGGCCATGGTGATGGCCGACATCTGGTCGGCCTCGCAGCCGCCGACCATCCCGTCGTTGTTCAGTTGGCTGAAGCCGAGGCACGGATAGGCCTCCATGTGGCCGCCGTAGAACCCGCCGAGGCAGTTGATGCTGATGCCCCGGGCGCCGTGCTTGTCGATCAGGTTTTTCATGGCCACGTACATGGTGCCCGATCGCTCGATCTCCTCGCGTGTCGGCTCGACGACCTCCTTGGCCGCCTTGATCCAGCGGTCGGCGAACGCCTTGCCGGCGTTTTGGTCGGCTTCTTTGTAGGCCGCCGACAATTCCTTGAACCCGATGGGAAGGAAGGTCACGCCGGTGACCTGCTGGGCCGCTTTGCGAAAGCCGTCGCCGCCCCAGCCGCCGCCGACCACCAGGAGCTTCGTTTCTTTGAGCTGCTTCAGCGCCTTGTCGAAGTCCGGCGTGGCGACCTTGTCCTCCGTGCAGGTCCAGTCGGCGTCACCGGGCGTCCGCTTGCGCCGGGTGGCGCGAAACGCGGCGGCCACCTCCGCGGCGCTCTTCCCCTGCTTCAGCAACGCGAATTGCTTCGCCGAGGCGACGATGTCCTGGTCGTTCGACGAGCTGACCCAGTCGACCGGCTTGCCCGAGTGCATGATCTGGGCGTGCTTGACCAGAAACAGCCCCGACCCGCCGAACAGGTTGTCGACCAGCAGCGACGGTTTGCCCGTCGTACAGAGCTTGACGATGTTGTTTCGCCACCCGAGCCCCTGGACGCAGACCAGATAGCCGTCCACCTCGGCGTCGCCCTTGAGCACTTCGTCCGAGTCCTTCGGCTTGTCCATGACCTTGGTGATAAGGAATTCCACCTCCGGGCAGCCCTTGGTAAGCACATCGATCACCTGCTTTCGCCGGGCGTCGAAGTCGTAGCCGATGTTGGGCCAGATCGGTTTGTTGTTGGTCGTTTCGCAGAAGACCAGGCGGATTTTCGGACGGCCGCCGGCCGCTTCGCCCGCACGGGCCGCCCGGGGGCCGAGCAACATGCCGCCCGCCGCACATCCGGCACACGCCGCGCAGCCGGAAAGAAACCGCCGCCGAGAACAAAGCTGAGTGCTGGAAGACCGATTCATGGAGTGCTCCTTTGCAGGAAAGTGCGTGAATTGGCGAGTCTTGCGAATATGCCCGGTATTATACTCGCTTCTACGAGAACATGCACGTACCCCCAACGCCCGGCCGTTGGGGCCATAAAGCCGCGACCGTTGGTCGCGCCGACGGGTGCCGGGAACGGTTTTGGGGAACGCGGGGCGCGACCAACGGTCGCGGCTTTATATCGTGTGGCATCCGTACTTGCCGAAGCTCGTGTGGGCCGGCGCTCCGCTTGTCCCACCCTACAGCTTGTCAAACCCTGCAGCCCTACGGCGGCGCCTCGGGGACGTCACACGTCTCGCACGTCGGGCACGCCCCGGGCATGTCCATTCGGGGACGGGCCTTGAGCATCTCCCGGATCGGCTTGAACACGGCAAGAATCTTCTGGTAATCGGGGTCGTCCTTCGACGCGAAAACCGCCCGGCCGCACGCTTCCGTGCCGCCGGCTGATTTCGCCAGCGGGGCCAGAAGGAAGTTGTTGTTCTCCGGCTTGAGAATCCGGGTGTAGAACGTCCGCGGGATGCCCTTCGTGTGGCACGATGCGCACCGCCGTGCGGAAACCTTCTTCAGCACCACCGCCAGCTCCGGCGGCAGCATCCGCCGGCAGCCCATCCGGTCGCGATGGTTCGACGCCGACGTCGGATAATACGGCACGTTCAGGTCGATCCACGCCATCACCCGCCGCCGGCCGGCCGGGTCGATCTTCACGCGCCGCTTGCCGTCTTGGTCCGGGTGGCCGCTGAGGATAATCTCGGCCAGCTTGCTCGCCGGCGAGCCCCAGGCCTTCGGCTTGATTTCGAGGATATTGTATTCCGAGCCGTTGATCGACGAGATCCAGCTCGTGTACGGGCTGCGGCCCTCGCCGCGGCTGGAAACCCGAACGCCGTGGACCTCGGGACGCAACTCGCCGAGCGTTCCCTTCCGCGCGAGAATGTCGTACGAGACGTTGAAGAAATCGGTCATGTCGCCGCTCAGGTCGACTTGGCCGTCCATCTTCCGCTCGTTGTGGCACTCGACACAATACCGGTCGAGCACCGGCTGGACGATCGCCGGGTAGCTGAACCCGCCCAGTCCCCACTCGGGCGGCGCGAGTTCCTGGGGCGTCTGGCCGAGGAACCGCGGGGCAAGGTGCGGGCGGATCGCCGCGTCGGTCCGATCGGCATGGCACCCGACGCAACCCTGCCGCTCACCCGGCATCAGGTGCGTGAACGTCCGCATCCGCTGCACGGCCCGGCCCTCGGCGTCAATCGCCATGAAGTAGATCGGCACCTCGGCCGGGACCTTGAAACAGGCCGAGCCGTCGTCGGCCACCTCGGCGTAGCCCCAGACCTTTTTCGGCGCGTAGGTCGCCCCGCACGAAACCAGCGGAAACTGGTAGCCGAACGCCGTGTTGGCCGCGTACCCCTTGCCGGTCGGCACCTGGTGCATCAGCGGGGTGAACACGCTCTTCTCGATCTCCTGGACAACGCAGATCTGCTTGATCTCGCCGCGCTTCACGTGCGGCCCGAGCCCGTAGTAAACGTCCTGCAACTGAATGGTCGCCCACGGCTCGGCCGCTTCCCGCGGGAGCGACGACGGCATAACCGGCGGGCACTCGGTCGCGCAAACCGGCCGCGGGCTGTAGAAACCCATGCCGCCGGCCGGACGGAGCAGGACGGCCTTGTCTGTGCCGTCGTAGTCGCGGAGTTCGAGCGTGCCGCCCCGCGAAACCAGGTAGTGCTGCTGGTCGATCGGATACGGCGTTTCGTACGGCCCGTTGAGCCCGTTGCCGAACACGCCGCCGACGCGGTAGATATCGACCTCCGGCGTCACGTTGCGGACGGCCTCTTTGGCGTTGGCCCCGCGGCTGCGGTCGATGATGCAGACCCCGCCGCGGCACGAGCCTTGTGGTTAGTCGCAAGGCACAAAATCTCGTCGGTGCCGGGGATCGGTTGGGCCTCCATGAACGTACCCGGGGCCAGCACCCGGTTGCCGTAATAGCCCGAAAGCCCGGTGCCGTCGGGATTGATCGACCAGAGACTCTGGATCGGGCACGCCGCCTTGTCGACGTATTCCCAGCGGGTGTAGATGATCCGCCCGTCGTTTAAGACCGACGGTGTAAAATCCATCAGGTAGTTCGACGAGAGCCGCTTTTGGTTCTTGCCGTCGCGGTCCATGCGGTACAGCACCGGCGAGGTCGTCACAAAGCAATATGCGTAGGCCGGTTTGCGGTCGGAGAGAAACGCGATGCCCCCGTCGGGCAGCCAGCAGGCGTTCAGGTTGTTGTGCCGGCCGAAGGTCAGTTGCGTCAGATTGCTGCCGTCGACGTTGCAGCGCCAGATCTGGTAGTTGTTGTCCGAGTTGGTGCGGTCGACCTCTTCGAGCATCCGGTTCGGCCGGAGCATTTGCCCCCCGCCGCGCTTCCACGAGAAGACGACCTCGCGGCCGTCGTACGACAGGTCGCAGTCGATGATCATGCCCTCGGGCGACGCGACGATTTCTCGCAACTCGTCGCCGTCGCGGCCGGGCTCGTAGATACATAGTCCGCCGCCGGGCGAAAACCCCTCGGCATGGTAAACGTAGACGTGCGACAGCCGCAGCGGCTTCCGCTTGATGACCAGTAGCTTCTTGAAGCCGAAATCGCCGTCGATCAGTTTCTCTTTCAGCTTGCTCGGCGGCGGCAGAAACTTTCCGAGCTGCTTGTCGCTCGGACTGGTCGCGTAGACGGCGATTTCCGAAGCCCCGGGATTGTACGGGCCGTGGGAGTTGAGAAACTTCAGCGTCAGCTTGCGGGCTTTCGTCTTCGCGATCTTGATCCGCTGCGGGCCGTGGACCATTTTGAAAGCGCCTTTGGCGATCGGCGTTTTGGCGTCGTCGGCATAGACTTCATAGTCCTTGAAGCATTCGGCCAGCACCTGCCCGGTCCGGCCGAAGTAGACGACCTCGGCCACGTCGATCGCCGCGGGCCACTCAAGCGTAAACGTGCCCTGATCGCCGACCTTCTGCCTGTGGATGCACCACGCCTGGCGTTCGTCCTGCTTGCACTCGGCGTCGGGGATATTCCCATCAACGGCAAACTTCGCCAGGTACCGCCCGTCATACTCCGAAGACGCCGAGACCGTCGCCTTCGGCGCAAGGTTCTCCACGGTGGCGGCCTTGATGTCCCGGGCAACGCTCGCCGACAAAACACAGCAAGCCGCGAGCACGGCACCGATACGCGCGTGTCGACAGTTTTGGAACCTCATGGGCCATCCTCCCTCTCGGAATTTCGGGCGTATATCGTCATACAATGCATCATAGTCTATGGCCCGGGTGAAAACAACTCCAAGAAAAGTAACGGCTGTTCCGCAGCGACATCATCAAGCCGAGGTCGTCGGCTGCGACGCGCCGCCGCCCGGCGCGGGCGACAGCACTACCGCCGGAGTGGCACTCGCGCTGGTATCCGGCGCAACACTCCCGGAAGCTGCGCTGGTCGGCAACCTCGTCCAGGCCCTGGGAGGAGTTTTCCGGGCTCTTTGCACCACCCGGCGAACCGTGTACAATACCAAGCATTCCGCGCTACACCGCAGGGTCGATGTTGAAGCGTTTTTGTGACTCCTGTAGTTGAAACGACTTGTGAGTGGATCTAAGGTAATTGAGGCCGTCCGGGAATTCGACCCTGTAGGGAACGCCCTCTGTGGCGTTCCGCAGATGGATCGTTGCCCAAAAGGAACGGCACAGAGGCCGTTCCCCTACAGTGATTTCGGTCTGCAATTCCCGGACACCTTCAAGTAATTTCGATTGTCGACCGGCATGTAAAGCCGCGACCAGTGGTCGCGGGAACGGGCGTTGCCGCGCTGGGGGCGGTCAACTTCACGCGTAGAAATGACAATTGCCGCTGCGATGCGCGACCACCGGTCGCGGCTTTGCAAGTGCGAAATCAGCCGTTATAACAATCGCAACCCTGCGCAGTAATATTGAAAGGGCTATGACATGAGGAAATGGCTGTCTCTGGTGCTGGTGTTGTCATGCGGCGGCGTCCTGCACGCCGCGGACCCGTCGGCAAAAGAAATACTCGAAACGACCGGAGTAAAGGGCGGTCTCATCGTCCACCTAAGCTGTGGCGACGGCAAACTGACCGCCGGGCTCCATGCCGGTGAGAAATATCTCGTGTACGGGCTCGACACCGACCGGAAGAAAATTGACGCCGCGAGGAAGCATCTCCGGTCGCTCGGCGTCTACGGCAAGGTTTCGGTGGACGCGTTTGACGGCAAGAATCTGCCCTGCGCCGACAACCTGGTCAACTTGATCGTGAGCGAAAATCCCGGCGAGGTCTCCAAAGAGGAGATCTTGCGGGCGTTGGCGCCGCTGGGTGTTGCCTGCCTCAAGCAGGACGGACAGTGGACGAAAACCGTCAAGCCCTGGCCTGAGAAAATCGACGAGTGGACGCACCACCTCCACGACGCCGGCGGCAACGCCGTGGCCCGCGACCGGGTGGCCGGCCCGCCGCGGCATCTTCAATGGACGGCCGGGCCGCTGTGGGCACGCAGCCACGGATGGACGCCCAGCGTCAGCGCCATGGTCTCGGCCGGAGGGCGGCTGTTCTACCTCTGCGACGAGACCCTGACCTGCGTCGACGGCACGGTGCCCGACAAATGGTTCCTGACCGCACGCGATGCCTTCAGCGGCGTGCTGCTCTGGAAATGCCCCGTGCCGAATTGGGGAACAAAATATCAAAGCGGCATTCCCGGCACGGGCTCGGGTGTGACCAACGGGCGTTTTTCCATGCCGACGCACATCGGCAAGCGGCTGGTCGCCGTCGGCGATACCGTCTATGTGACGCTCGGGGCCAAGGCGCCGGTAACAGCGCTCGATGCGGCCACGGGGAACAAAAAACGCGTCTACGCCGAGACGGCCCGCGCCGATGAAATCCTCTACAGCGACGGGCGGTTGATCGTGTCGATCAACCCCTCCGAAGCCAAAGCTGCCATACCCGAAAAGGGCCGGAGTCCCGCCCCCGCGCCCGGCAAGCAGGTCTGTGCCATCGACACGAAGACCGGCAAGATACTCTGGAAGAAAGGCCCGTTTTCGGGAATCCGCGCCAGCAAAGGGCAGGACCCGTCCGGCCGGCTCGAGCTGGCCGCCGGCGACGGCAAGGTCTTTCTGCTCACTCCCGAAGCGATCGAATGCCTCGCCGCGGATTCAGGCAAGACCGTCTGGCGGATCGATCGCCCTGAGTTGCCGGACAACGCCGTGCGGCGGATCGGCTTCGCAGGGATGTACGAGTTCCTGCTGACGGTCATGGTGTATCACGACGGCGTCGTGCTGCTGGCCCAGCCCGAGCCGAACACCCACCACACCTACCACACCATGCCGGGCACGCTGTACGCTTTCGATGCAGAGGACGGCCGGCAGATGTGGAAGCGCGCCTACGGCGGCTGGGGCCACTGCACCCAGCCCGACCTGTTCGTCGTCGACGACACCGTCTGGACCCACGTGAACGCCGAGACCCCGTTCGGTTCCGTCTGGGGTCAAGGCTTCAAGGCCAAGGACTCGAGCAAGGTGAACTACCGTATCCAGGCACTCGACCTGCGGACCGGCCAACTCCGCAGAGAGCTTGCGACGAAGGACATCTTCAACGTCGGGCACCACCACCGCTGCTACCGGAACAAGATCACGGAGCGGTTTCTGATGTCGTCACGCCGGGGCGTCGAGTTCGTCGACCTGGAGTCCGGCGAGAACCAACAGCACCACTGGGTCCGCAGCGGGTGCCTGTTGGGCAACCTGCCGTGCAACGGGCTGCTCTACGTCACGCCGCATCCCTGCGGGTGTTACATCAACGCGAAAATCACGGGGTTTAACGCCCTGGCCCCGCAAGGGCAAACCCGAAATCCGAAATCCGAAATCCGAAAGGCGAACAATGTGCTTGAGACGGGTCCTGCATACAAAGAGATTCGGAATTCGGATTTCGAGATTCGAGATTCCGCCGACTGGCCGACATACCGCCATGACGCCCGGCGCAGTGGTGCCACGGAAGCGGCCGTCCCGGCGAAGCTGAAGCCGGCCTGGCAGACGAATATCGGCGCCAAGCCGAGTGCCCCGGTCGTCGCCGGCGGCAAACTGTTTGTCGCCGGCGTGGATACCCACACCGTCTGTGCACTGGACGCCGACGACGGCAAGAACATCTGGGAATACACGGCCGGGGGTCGTGTGAGTTCGCCACCCGCCATCTACAAGGGTCTGGCGATCTTCGGCTCGGCCGATGGGCGAGTGTACTGCTTGCGGGCCTCCGACGGGGCGCTCGTGTGGCGGTTCGACGCGGCGCCGCAGACACGGCTCATCACGGCTTTTGATCAGTTGGAGTCGCCCTGGCCCGTGCCGGGTGTGATGGTACACGGCGGGAAGTGCTGGTTCGCGGCCGGGCGGTCGTCCTATCTCGACGGCGGCATTCACGTCTATGCACTGGACCCGGCAACCGGAAAAGTGGAACGTCAAGACACGATCTACAGCCCCGATCCCAAGACGGGGAAAATGTCGCCCGAGACCAACGGTCACTCGATGGCCGGGCTGCTCGGCGACATCCCTGGAACCGACGGCGCGGACGTGTTCATCCGCCAGATGAACGTCTCGTCTTCCGACGGCCGTGCCGGACAGCACCTGTTCACCACGGGCGGTTACCTCGACCCGAGCTGGTTCAACCGGACGTTCTGGAAGGTCGGCCGTGCCCAGACGTCGGGATTGATGGTCCTTGGCGACGATGCCGCCTTCGGCGTGGAGATCTACCCGTCCCGCAGCCGCGAGACGGTCTTCAAGCCGGGTGTGAACGGCTATCGGCTGAGGCGACTGCCGCTGAAAACCCCCGCCGGCGACAAGCGTGACAGGCGCGGCAAGCAGCCCAAGGGCAAACGGCCGCCCGGACCAAAACCCAATTGGGAGCAGCGCGTCGGCATCCGGATCACGGCGATGGTCCGGGCGGGCGAGACGCTCTTCGCGGCCGGCTCGCCGGACATTGTCGATCCCAAGGACCCCCACGGCGCATGGGAGGGCCGCAAGGGCGGCGTGCTGGCCGCGTTTGCCGCCGGCGACGGAAAGAAGCTCGCCGAGCACAAGCTTCCCGCACCACCGGTCTGGGACGGAATGGCCGCAGCCCGGGGACGCCTCTATCTATCGCTTCGCGATGGAACGGTCGTCTGTTTGCACGAGGCAAAGTGAGCGGATGAGGCGTTTGAGCACCTGCTCAATCCGTCCTACGATTCCGCGTTCTCCGCCGCCAGGGCGAGCGCCCCGTGGACGACGACCTCTTCGCCCAGTGCGGCGGGGACGATCTCGAAGGCGCCCAGAAGCGGCGGGAAGACATATCGGTCGACCTCCTTGCGGAGCGGGGCGAGATAGAACCTCTCGCCGAGTTGCGGGACCCCGCCGCCAATGACGACGACGTCCGGCGCGAGCAGTGTAATCATCTGCGCGATCCCCCAACCGAGCACACCGGCGGCATGGCGGAAAATCTCCCGGGCGAGTTCGTTGCCCTCCAGCGCGGCCTGGGCGACGATCCGAGTGGTCAGTTCGTCGATTTGGCCTTCGCACCGCTCGAGCAAGTCGGCGGCGAACTCCTCTTCGGCTTCCTCCAGTTCGATCAGACGTTGGCGGACCGATTCCGGCTCGTGGGGCCGGTTCGTGAACCCCACGGCGCTCAGCGGCTGCGAACCGGGATTGGCCAGCCGGTCCTTGGCCGCCTCGGCGACGGCCCAGCCGCTGGCGAGCGACTCGACGGTTTGGTCGGGCCTTTCCGCGAGGAGTCCGGGCCGCAGGTGCCCCAGTTCGGAGGCGATACCCGGCCTGCTCGAATAGGGCCGGCCGTCGATGACCAATGCGCCGCCGATGCCGCTGCCGACGGTGATATAGAAAACGTTGCGGTATCCACGTCCGGCCCCGAATCGTGCCTCGGCCAGCCCGGCCGTGTCGGCGTCGTTGGCGATCGTCACCGGCCGCTCGAAGGTGGCCAAGCACCAGTCGGCCAAGGGGAAGTCGTCCCAGCCGTCGATCTGGTGACTGGTGATCGTGCATCCCGCCGGCCGGTCGACCGGTCCGCCAAAACCGACCCCGATGCCGGTCACGTCGTGCCGGGCGATCAGTTCGGGGCCGATCTGCTCGATCTGCCGGCAAATTCCCCCGGCGGCGCCGTCGCGGTCGACTTCCGTCCGCCGCAGTGCCACGAGCGGCGAACCGTCGCCGCGGCCGACACCGAGCTGAAGCTTCGTCCCGCCGATTTCAATGCCGAGAAACATGGGGGGTAGGGGTTCGGGTTTAGGGATTAGATTGTAGGGTGGGACAAGCGAAGCGGCCCACCAGAATCCTGGTGGGCCGGCGCTTCGCTTGTCCCACCCTACATCTGGTTAACTGTGGATCAGCATAGCAATCCGGAGACGAAATGGCCAGTGGCTGGACGGAAGGAATTTGGAGTCGGGGGATGGGATCGTTTTACCGGTTTCGCTTCACCCTGTATTTTCTTGCCGCAACATGTCCACGCCTATACTTTTTTCAAACTCCGCGAATGCGCGTTGACTCGGCAAATTGGCGACCTAGATGTTGATATCAGCGCCCCAGTTGAAGCTGGGCGAAAGATCGTCGTTTTACCATCGAGGAGAACGGAAATATGTTTGCGCAAGTCTCTGCACCATCGGCCGAACCGGCGTTGAAGAACTTTGAGCAATGGTACCAGTACCTCGTCCCCTATTTGCCGACACTCGCCGGGGCGTTGGCGATCCTGATTCTAGGGTGGCTCGGCGCCCTGCTGATTGCCGGGATTGTCCGGGCGGGAATGCGGCGGACGGGGCTCGACCGGCGGCTGGCCAATTGGTTTTCGGGCGAGGAGGCCGAAGCGCCGAAGATCGAACGCGGCGTTGCCCGTTTGGTTTACTACGTCCTGCTGATCTTCGTGCTGGTCGCGTTCTTCGACACCTTGCGGCTGACGCAGGTGACCCAGTCGCTCAACAGCCTTCTGGACCAGGTTCTGGTCTACCTTCCGCGGGTGGTCGGCGCCGGGCTGCTGCTGTTGGTTGCTTGGGTGATAGCAACAATTGTGCGTTTCCTCGTGCGGAAAGTCACCTCGGCGGTGAAGATCGACGAGCACCTGACCGAGGCGGCGAGGGAGGACGGCGAGAAACCGATTACCGTGTCGAAGGCCGCTTCGGAGGCCTCGTACTGGTTGGTTTTTTTGCTGTTTTTGCCGGCGGTGCTCAACGCCCTGGCGCTGCCGGGGTTGCTCGAACCCGTCCAGGCGATGGTGACCAAGGTGCTCGCCTTCCTGCCGAACCTCTTCGCGGCGGCATTGATCCTCGGGATCGGCTGGCTGGCCGCGAGGATCATCCAGCGGATTTGCACCAGCGTGCTGGCGGCGGTCGGGACCGACGCATTGAGCGAACGGGTGGGACTTGCCCCGATCCTCGGCAAGCGGCAGCTTTCGGGCGTGCTGGGACTGGTCGTCTACATCCTCGTGCTGTTGCCGATCCTGGTTGCGTCGCTGAATGCCCTGCAACTACAGGCCGTCACGGCGCCCGCCAGCGAAATGCTCAACTTGGTGCTGACGGCGCTGCCGGCGATCTTTGCCGCGGCGCTGGTCATCTTCGTCGCCTATATCGTCGGCCGGGTCGTGGCGGGGCTGGTGACCAACCTGCTGACCGGGCTGGGCTTCAACAAGTTGCCGGCCCACCTCGGATTGAAGATGGAAGCCGGAGAAGGACGCAAGACGCCCTCCGAAATGATCGGCTACCTGGTCATCGTCGCCACGATCCTGTTCGCGGTGATGCAGGCGTTGCCGATTTTGGGATTCGACCTGGTGGCGGGGCTGATCGCCCAGTTTCTGGTCTTTGCCGGTCACGTCGTCGTGGGACTGATTATCTTCGCCGTCGGACTCTACTTCGCGAATCTCGCCGCCCAGACCGTGCGCTCCAGCCGGATCAAGGAGGCCAACCTCGTCGCGATGGTCGCCCAGGTCTCGATTGTCATTCTGGCGATTGCCATGGGCCTGCGCCAAATGGGGCTGGCCAACGAGATCATCAATTCGGCGTTTGTGATCCTGCTTGGGGCGGTCGGCGTGGCGTTGGCGCTGGCGTTCGGGCTCGGCGGACGCGAGGTTGCCGGCAAGTCGCTCGAGGAATTCATCGAGGCGCGGCGTCACGAGACTCAACCGGATCATCCGCAGGATGCCGGACAACCGGCCAAGAAAGCCGCCTTCCCGGCCCATGCCATGGACGGCTCCGGGGCGTCGTCGTTTGACGACATGCCGGTGAGTTGACGTTTGCGGTAAAACGCAATACGAGAAGAGAAAGAGAAAAGCCCCCGCACTGCGTGCGGGGGTTTCTCATGCGCGGCGCCCGTTATGGTTTTCGCAGGGCAGACAGTCACTTGCGTCATAAAGCCGCGGCCGGTGGTTGCGACCGGTGTGTGAGAACGCTACGCTCTCGTGAATTGACAAACGAAATGATATGGATCACTGGAATCGTTGGCGAACATCAATGGCAAGAGCGATCGCTCGCGCAAATCGCGACCACCGGTCGCGGCTTTATGTGAAAAGCACCGTACGAATCGCGATGGGGGGCAGCGGACGGCACATGGAGTGTGCCTGCTACTTTAGCTCCTTCACCCGTAGGTTGCGGAACTCCAGCCGGGCGCCGTGGCCGAGGAACCCGATGTGACCCTTCTCGTTGTGCAGGCCCGGGTGACCGCGGCCGTCCATCGGCTTGTCGATTTTGCTGATGTCGGCGTCGACGATCACCGTGCCGTTGAGTGTGATCTTGATGTGGCCGCCCTTGGCCATGATCTCCTCGGTGTTCCACTCGCCGGCCTTCTTCAGGTGGCCGCGCTTCGCCGGGACCACGCCGTAGATCGAGCCGTGATACTGGTAGTCTTTGAGATTGGCATACTTGGGGTGGTCGTCGTCGAGGATCTGGATTTCCATGCCGCCGTACGCCGGGTTAACGTTGACAGGCGTGCGGATCCCCACACCGTTGTTCCCGCCGGGCACGTTCTTGAACTCGAAGCGAAAGATGAAATCGGCGTACTCCTTGTCGGTGAACAGGTTGCCGCCCTTCCGGCAGACCAGCTTGCCGTCTTCGGGCACGTAGCCCTTGGTGCTACCCTGCCAGCCGTCGAGGTTCTTGCCGTTGAAGATCAAGACGAAGCCCTCTTTGGCCTCTTCGGGACAAAGCTCGGCCGCGGTTGCGGTGGTCGCTGCCAGAAGCAGCAGTGTGATGATTGCCGTTGCACGCATAATGATTTCTCCTCGAGTTGTGGGGATGAAATTCGAAATCCGAAGCACGAAATACGAAACAAATACGAAATTTCAAATCAGAAATTCAAAACCTCGGCGGTCTTGCCACAACGCGTTTGAGACATTCGTTATTTGCTTTTCGAATTTGTTTCGGATTTCGGATTTCGGATTTCGAGCTTCTCCCCGGGTTCACTTCTTCAGTTTCTCGCGTTCCATCCGCCGCAGTTCCTCGGTTGTTTTCATCGCGCAGAACTTCGGGCCGCACATGCTGCAAAAGCGGGACTTTTTGTCTTCGCCCTCCGGCAGCGTCTCGTCGTGCATCCGTTGGGCCGTCTCGCCGTCGAGCGCCAGGCGGAACTGCTCCGCCCAGTCGAACTCGTATCGGGCGCGGCTGATCGCGTCGTCGCGCTCTCGGGCGCCGGGGCGGCCCCGGGCAACGTCGGCGGCGTGGGCGGCGATCTTGTACGCGATCACCCCTTGCCGCACATCGTCAAGGTTCGGCAACCCAAGATGCTCCTTCGGCGTGACGTAGCACAGCATGGCCGCGCCGTACCAGGCCGCCATGGCCGCGCCGATTGCGCTGGTGATGTGATCGTAACCCGGGGCGACGTCGGTCACCACCGGGCCGAGCACGTAGAACGGCGCCTCGCCGCACCACTCCATCTGCCGGCGGACGTTCATTTCGATCTGGTCCATCGGCACATGGCCGGGTCCTTCGCACATCACCTGGCAGCCCCGTTCCCACGCCCGGCGGACCAGCCGGCCCATCACCTCAAGCTCGGCAAACTGGGCCTCGTCGCTGGCATCGGCCAGGCACCCCGGCCGCAAGGCGTCGCCGAGACTCCACGTCACGTCGCAGGCGCGCATGATCTCGCACAGGTCGTCAAAATGCGTGAAGAAGGGGTTTTCCTCGCCATGGGCCGACATCCACTTGCCCACCAGCGAGCCGCCGCGGCTGACCACCCCGGTTACGCGCCGCTCGGTCAGGGGGAGGTGATCCTTCAGGACCGCACAGTGGATCGTCATGTAGTCGATGCCCTGCCGTGCCTGCCGTTGGACGATATCGAGGAAGTCCTGCGGCTTCATGTCGCAGATGTCGTCCAACTGCTGGCACATCTGGTAGATGGGCACGGTGCCCACCGGCACGGTTGCGGCGGCGATGATCCGGTCGCGGACTTCGTCGATGTTCTCGCCGGTCGACAGGTCCATGACGGTGTCGGCCCCGTACCTAAGCGCCGCGAACATCTTTTCCAGCTCGCACTCGGTGTCGCTCGATATGGCCGATTTGCCGATGTTGGCGTTGATCTTGGTGCGGGCGGCGATGCCGACGCCCATCGGCCGGCAACCCTTTTCGAGGTGGACCCGGTTGGCGGGGATGACCATCCGCCCGCGGGCGACCTCCGCCCGGATCAGCTCGGGATCGAGCCGTTCGCTCTCGGCAACGGTCTCCATCTCGGGCGTGACGTTTCCCGCTCGGGCTTCCTCGATCTGGGTCATAAAACGCTCGCAATGCCAGCAGGGATCGGCCCGCGACCCCCGGAAGGTGGGATAATGCAACAGAAACCCTTATCGTACCGCCCCGAGGGAGATTGTCAATCGGGGCGGATGATCGTGCGGCTTAGCACCCCCAACCGCCTACGAAGGCAACGGCCTGACCACAATCGACTTAGGGGTCGTCGGGCAGACGGTCACGCACGCGCCGCAGCCGGGGCATTTCGACGGATCGACGTAGAGCGTGGTTTGTTGCGTGTCCGGGTGATACTGCTCCTCGATCGCTGCGTAGGGGCAAAGGCCGACGCAGAGAGAACAATAAGCGATGTAGGCCGAGCAGGTTTCCGGGTTGACCTCCGCCAGGCCGATCGGGGTCTTTTGCTTCTGTTGCAAAGAAAGCCGTGCGATGGCCCCGCTGGGACAGACCTGCGTACACAGGTTGCAGGCTTCCCGGCAATAGTACCCCCACTCGAACGAGACAACCGGCGCCAGAAAGCCGGCGAGCCCGTCGTCGATTGGCGCGGGGCGCAAGACGCCTTCCGGGCAGGCGCGGATGCAGTTGCCGCAGCGGATGCAGAGGCCCGTAAATTGCGATTCGTCGGCGGCGCCCGGGGGACGAAGTGGCCGTAATTTTGAGGCACTCGTTCGCCGCACGGCGAAGAACCCCCAAGCCGCGCCCACGCCGAGGGCAACGGCCCCCAATCCGGCCGAGAGGACCGATCGCCGTCGAAAGCGTCGCCCCGTGCCGGTTGAGGGCGCCTCCTTCGAAAATTGCGATCGAAGCAGCAGTTGCCGTGGCAGGGCCAGCAACTCCTGCGTTGCCCCGAGCGGACACAACTTCCGGCACCACACCCTGGGCCAAAGTGCGCTCGAGAACAGCACAATCGGCACGCCCAGCCCTGCGATCAGCCCCGCGAGGGACGCCGGTTGCCAACACAGGGCAAAGTAGCTCGCAAAGAGCCCCATCGGATCGAGCCACAGCAGGAGCGGATAGCCGAAGCACGCCCCGGCCAGCGTGATCAGGACGATCCACGTGCCGATCGGCGGCCACCGCCTCACGCCCGATCGGCCGCCACGCCGCAGTCGCCCCATCCGTTCGGTCAGCACGCCCAGCGGACACGCGTTGCGGCAAAACCAGCGGCGACGAAACAACGCCAGCAGCAACACCGGTAATCCAATCAACGTCACCACACTAAACGACCTAAGCGCAATCACCGAGCAGACGGCCACAAACGGGCTTACGGCCGGCACCACCACGGCCCCGGACGCCCACGACACAAGCGGCAACACGAGCGTCACCGCCGCCGCAAGGAAGCAGCAGCGGAGGACCGGTCGCCAGCGGCGTTTGGCGGTTTGACTCATCTCTCGGCCGAAGGCGTGATAGTGGACGGCCGGGGGCACGGGCCGCGTGTGCCCCCGGAGAGGCTGTTGGAGGGCGTCTGATCTCGTGAATACCTTAAGTCTACACGCCGGACCGATGTCTTGCGATCCCCTACAATGGCGGGTGTTGGGAAGGTGCGTTTTTCTTGCTTCGTCGTCCCGGCCGAATTACGATGGATGTACGATGGCCTTCCAAGGCCGTCGGCCATCGAAAAAACGCGGTTTCCCGACGGCCTTGGAAGGCCATCGTACGAGTGTTGAGACAAAGCCTGGCAATGCCCAAGAGATACACACCGCTGTTCGCAAACACCCGAGAGGATACGATCATGTTGATCTACCAGCGCCCCGGCAACAACAGACGAAACCGCTACTGCGCCATGCTGCTGCTGACGATTCTGTCTGCGGGTATGGCGTTCGCGGCCGACCCGAAAGCGGCGGTCACGGATATCAACCAGGTGGACGGCGACTTCGCACTGACGGGCGAATTCGTCGGGACGGTCGCCGCGAATCCGAAGAGACCGAACAAGGTTCGACCGATTTCGCTACAGATTCGAGCCACCGGCGGCGGCACGTTTGAAGCAATGCAATATCCCGCCGGGCTCCCGGGCAGCCGGAAACGCGGCCAGGCGCCGCTGAAACTGATTGGCAAGCAACACGACGGCTTCCTGGTCCTCTCGGGCGGGCCGTGGGCAATCCTCGCCCAGAACGACCTCTTGCTGCTGATCGACCGCAACGGCAAACGGGCAGGCCAGCTCAACCGCACCGAGCGCGAAAGCCCGACCATGGGAGCCAAACCGCCGAAGAACGCCATCGTACTGTTCGACGGCACCAACGTCGATCAATTTACCAACGGCCGGATGACTGAAGACGGTCTGCTGATGGAAGGCGCCGATGTCAAGCCGATGTTCCAGGATTTCAACCTCCATCTCGAGTTCATGCTGCCGTACATGCCGGCGGCCAGGGACCAAGGCCGTTCGAACAGCGGCGTCTACCTGCAAAGCCGTTACGAGGTCCAGATACTCGATTCGTTCGCCATGGAACCCCGCAACAACGGATGCGGCGGCCTCTACCGGTTTCGCAACCCGGACATCAACATGTCCTTCCCGCCGCTGCGGTGGCAAACGTACGACATCGTATTCACGGCGCCTCGCTGGGCGTCGGACGGCAAGAAGCTCAAAAACGCCAGGATCACGGTCTGGCACAACGGCGTGAAGATCCACAACAAAGTCGAGCTGCCCAACAAGACCGGCGCCGGGAAGCCCGAAGAACCGACGCTTCTGCCGATTCGGCTCCAGAATCACGGCAATCCCATACGCTTTCGAAATATTTGGATCATCGACCGGGGAGCGAGACCGTCTGCGAGATTCCCGGTTCGTCCCCGGCCGATGGGCGCCCGGCAGCCCAAGGAGGGTGAACCGGCAAAGGACGGCAAACAGCCGGACGCCGACGACAAGCGGTAGCCTATTTGTAAACGTTCTTCATCTGCCACGCGTCGAGCGATACGAGCTCGGCGTCCTGGCCCTGGGCGCGCAGCGACACGCCGACGCTGTCCTCGCGACCCGGGTAGACGCGCATCGCGACGCATTGCTTCCCGTTGACGAATACCTCGACGACGCTGCGGTCGAGGAACACGCGGAGCTTCAGCGGTTCGTTCTTGTCCAGGGCGACCTGGGCCGTTTCGGGCGCCCGCGAGCGGACGTCCGGCAGGATCGACGAGCGGGACGAGTCGATCGAGATCACGCCCGGCAGCGCACCTCTTCGGCTGCGGTTGCGGTATCCGCGTTGCGGGAAGAAGAGGATTCGTGTGAATTCTTCGGCACCCGGGGATCGGAAGACGTCCATTTCGATCATCGGCGCGCCCTTGGGATCGATTTCCGCGACGATTTCCATGGCGTTGCCCTTGACGTCCTCCAGTACGACCTCCTCGTTCGCCGGGAGTTTCATCTTGTCGACGTGTACGTGTTGCCCTCGCAACGACTCGATGTCGCCGGCCGGCTCGACGGCCAACTCGTCCTTGCCGATCAACGCCAGCCGCCGCGGCAGGGTCATAATCTGGTTCCAGCCCTCGGTGGGCTTTCCCGGGTTCATGTTGAAGATCACAATCACGCCGCCCTTGTCATCGGGGGCGGCCGACGGCGCGTGTACGCCGGCGGGTGCGTGCGGCCCGAAGTTGAAGTCGCCGCCGCCGGTCACCACGAACTTGTCTCGCTCCTTGTCGTAGTCGCCCAGCAGATACTTCCCGCCGCTCATGTGGCTATAGTGCAAGAGGATGTGCTTATCGCCGATGGGCCAGAAGTAAGGGCAGGCCCCGTCGTCGCCCACGAGCGAGTAGCGGTCGTTCTCGCAGAAGGGGTGCAGGTATTCCCATTTCGCGAGGTCCTTCGAGCGGAACAGGAAATTCGCCCGGCACCGCTTGCCGCCGGGGCCCGGCAACGTCCCGCCCGAAAGCGAGTAGTACATGTCGCCCTTCTTCCAGATACACGGATCGAACACCCGGTAGGGCAAGGGAGTTCCGTCGGGGCTTTTTGAGGGGATCACCGCCTTGCCGGTCACCTTCTCCCAGTTCAGCAAGAGCGGATCGCTCGAGACCGCGACCATGTTGCCGACCACGGTGCCGTGATACATGGCGATCACGCGGTCGTCTTCGACCAGCGTGGCCCCGGAAAAACAGCATCGCTCCGGATTCGGATAGATCGCGTAAGGAAGGTCCCGCCAGTGGATCAGGTCGTCGCTCACGGCGTGTCCCCAGTGCTGGCGCGGGTCTTCCGGCGGATAGCCCTGGTAGAACAGGTGCCACCGGTCTTTCCAGAAGCAGAGCCCGTTCGGGTCGTTGAGCCGGTGTTCCGGGTTGACGTAATGATAGATCGGCCGGTAGCGGTCGCCGGCCATCTTCTTCCGCGACTCGGCGAACCGCTTCAGCATCGGGTTCTTTTTCAGTTGTGCTTCCTGTTCCTCCAGCGTGTCGCCGAAGGTGTATTTCGGCACCCGCGAGGTGAAGTCGGGCTTCTTCCCCTGGGCCAGAGCTTGTCTCTCCAGAGCGAATCCAGCCATGCAGACGGCCGCTATGGCCACCCCAAACCAAACGAGCCATTCTTTTTTTCTCACGGAAATTCTCCTTGTTCTTGAACTTGCGTTAGCGCCCGGCCTCCCCATCGCTAGTTGGGTAACCGCTTCACATCTACATAGTACGCCCCGTAGGACTTGCCGCTTTTCTTGTCGATGAGCCATGTTTGCAGCTTGGTCTGGCCGGCTTTCAGATCGACGGTGAACGTAACCGCCTTGGCATCCTTGGGGATCGGTTTGGTCACGTCGGTGTCGGCGATCTTGAGCCGGGCTTCGGTGGCGGCGATGACCTTGCCGCCGGGCACGGCGGCGGTGATCGGCGTATCGGCCTCCTCGGGCCAGCGGCGCAGGGCGAATTCGTACTTCCCGTTGCATGGGATCTCGACCGCCCAGAAACTGTTGACCGGCATGGCCTTGCGGACCTGCCCCTGGCTCCATGCGGTCTGCGCGTGCCAGTCGAAACTGGAAAGCCGGGTCGGGTTTTCCGCGTCGTTGCCCAGGACGATGCAACTGTAGCGGTCGAAACACTTCGAGACGTCGGCCCACCAGTTCTCATACGCCGCGCGGAGCCGCCCGACGACCTCGGGGTGCTCTGCGGCGACGTCCTTCTTCTGGCCCGGATCGGCGTCGATGTCGTAAAGCTCCTTGCCGCCGACCAGTCGCCACCGCTCGGTCATGACGGTCCCCTTCCACTTCTCCGGCGGTTGGCTGCTCTGGCGGAACTGGACGAAGATCTCGCGGTCGGGCAGGGTCTTCTTCCCGCCGGTCAACAGCGGGGCCAGGCTGACGCCGTCGAACTTGGCCCCCTCGGGCTTCTTCAGATTGCACAGGTCGATCAGCGTCGGGATGAGGTCGACATGGGCGGCAAGGTTGTCGATGTCCCGCCCGGCGGCGAGTTTTCCCTTCGGCCATCGGATGAAGCACGGCACGCGGTGTCCGCCGTCGTAGATCGAGCCCTTGGTCCCGCGCATCCCGGCGTTGAACCCACGGCCGCCGCGAAACCCGGCCGCCGTGCCGTTGTCGGTCATGAAGATCAGGATCGTGTTTTCGGCCAGACCCAGCTCGTCGAGCTTCTTGGTGAGCCGGCCCATGTTTTCGTCGAAGTTGGTGATCATGCCGTAGAAGGCGGCGTTGGGTACTTGGGGATTGCCGGCGTAGAGGTTCTTGTACTTGTCGGCGACGTAGAACGGGCCGTGCGGGGCGTTGGTCGGGATGTAGGCGAAGAACGGTTTGTCCCGGTTCGCTTCGATGAACGCCATCGCGGCGTCGAACCAGACGTCGGTGCAGTAGCCGGTTTCTTTCTCGGGCTTGCCGTTGCGGAAATAGGTATCGTCAAAGTAGTCGTTTCCCCAGTAGTCGGGCGCCTGGCCCACGCCGCCGCCGCCGTGGATGAGGACCTCCTGGAACCCGCGGTCCTGCGGGCGGAAGGGGTAGTTGTCGCCGAGATGCCATTTGCCGAAACACCCGGTCTTGTAGCCGGCGGCCGTGAAGACGTCGGCCATGGAGACCGCCTCGCGAAACGGCAGCGAGCGACCCCAGGTAGTGCCCCATGCCCCAACGCGGACCGGGTTCTGCCCGGTCATCAGCCCGGCGCGGGTTGGCGTGCAGAGCGGCGAGACGTGGAAATCGGTCAACCGGACGCTTTCGCCGTGCAGCCGGTCGAGGTTCGGCGTCTTGATGATCTTGTTGCCGTGACAAGCCACGTCGCCGTAGCCCTGGTCGTCGGTCATCACCAACACGACATTGGGGCGCTCGGCTTCGGCCTGCGCAACACTGGGGAATAGACAAACGGCGGTCAGGAGGACGGCCGCAAATCGCATACTTCGACACATCACGGGAATTACCTCAACACATTACGTTTGATCTTTCAAGCCCTTGGGGGTCTTGGGCTCGCTGGTCGGAAGAACCAATAATATAGTTGAGGCCGTCCGGGAATTCGACCCTGTAGGGAACGCCCTCTGTGGCGTTCCGCAGATGGATCGTTGCCCAAAAGGAACGGCACAGAGGCCGTTCCCCTACAGTGATTTCGGTCTGCAATTCCCGGACACCTTCATATAGTTTGGCGGGAGACGTATGGGCAAATCTCGGTAACCGCGTGTCGCGAACACGGGTTATGGCTCACCACCCAATGGCACTATTCGACGTTTAGCGGGCAGGCCTGGTAGTACCTTGTGACAACTGAGATTGTGGGTTGTCGGGTGCCATGCCCACGCTTGTCGTGGGCATGTTTGCGGGCGTTGCAAAACATGCCCACGGCAAGCGTGGGCATGGCACCCACAGTTTCAATGGTCGTACGGTACTAGGAGCGGCGGAAGAGAATTTACCCGTAGCCACGTCGCCCAGACGGTGGAATCCGATTCAATCCACGGTCTGGCGGCCGTAGCTAGTGCCTGTCCAAAGACTTAGTGTGGCTCTTTTTTTACGGCAGTTTCT
>CAZJRB010000119.1:0-22137 GCA_964547995.1 uncultured Planctomycetaceae bacterium
GCTTTCGCCCGCTTCCTGACGCCAAATCAGCCTTTTTCCGACTGGCACTAGCTACGGTCGCCAGACCGTGGATCGAACCGCATTCCACCGTTTGGCGACGGTGGCTACAGGTACGTTCTCTTCTGCCGCTCGCCTTGAAACTTGTTCTTGCGTGGTTTCCTCTGCTGGCGACTACGCCGCGATGTCGCGGTGGTAGACATTGCTCTTCTACCGGATTCTTGCCGAATGGGTCGTTGTGTGTCAAGCGATTCCGCAGCGATTTTGTGTTCAACCGGCCCTCGTAGAGCGAGAGTCTCACCTGGCGATTGCCTCGACGCCACACAAGAGCGGTATGCCCTTGGATGCCGAGAAAGAAAGGTTCCGCGGTCCCCGAGAACCCCCTACGTTAACCACTAAGATCGAGCAAGTTTCCGCGCGTACCGGTGGCGTCCTCCGAACGTCGTGGCGATCCGTCGCAACCGGCGTTGGAGGGTTCGCTGTTGGCAGGAGGATTTTCCCAAGGGCGACGGCCGTCGGCGCTGCGGTCCTCGGGTTGATGATCTTCGCCGTCGGGTTCGGCGACGCCCTCGGCGGCTTTGGCTTTCTCGGCAGCGGCGACCCGGCGTTCCCCCGCGGCGGCATCTTGCCGCTCCGCCCCGGGGCCTTGCGTTTGCGCCAACGGCGAGCCGGCTGCGCTACCGGCGATTCCTCCTGTGGAACCGGTGCTCATGGAATTCCCTTTTGCACGGAAGAACCCCCCGACGCAGTCGGGGGGCTTTTGCCCTCGGGTAACTTCATGTTCTGACCACTACTCACCACTCACTACTCACCACTCACTTCCTCCACCCACGTCCCGGATTGGGCATCCGTTGCGCCCCGGGAAAACGGTTTGCCGGGTCGGGGGTTATTTGCAGGTCGTCGGACAATTGCTGTAGGACTTGATTGACGTTGGGCAGCACTTCCTGGTGGGTTTGCGGGTTTTGCAGGGTCCCGCCGACGTGAATCAACATGAACTGCTGGCTGGCGCCGTGGAACAGCTCGCTGATGATCGGCAGCCCCAGATCGCCGCGCCCGACAATCGGATAGAACTTCAGCCGGATATTCCGCTGGAAGTCCATTTCCCCTTTCCCCAGGAGGCTGACGGCATCGCCCCTGAAATTGATCCGGTCCAGGTAGATGTGCTCGCCGACGATGCGGAAATCGACGTCGCTGCTGCTGAAGGCGTTTTGATCGGGCGTGCGGATGCTCAGCAGTTTCAGCAATGCGATCATCAGCGGCAGCTCGTAGATGTCGGCGTTGCGGAGTTGGATGCCTCCCTTGCCGAGCATCGCGTGCCGGCTGGGCCCGTTGCCTTGCAGGCTGATCGCGGCCGTGACCGTACCGCGGAGGTTTTGCCGGCCGGTCATCACGTCCTGGGCACATCGGGCAAGGCTGGCCCGGGTCAAAACGGCGTTCAGATGATATTTCGGGCCGGTGTTCCAATCGATCCAACCGTCGCCGGAGACGGCGCCTCCGAAGAGCCTGGCCGTCAGCGGCCGCGGCGGTTGCTTGCTGCCGCCGGCGATGGTGGTTCCCTTTTGCCGGTCGACCCAGGAACCCAACAACACCCGTCGATTGTCGATCCAGACCGGGCCTCGGACTTCGGTGAACTGCCAGTCCTTGCAGGTCAGCGAGTCGAGTGCCAGTTCACCGCGGCAGTGGGACTTCACTCCATCGGAGGCGCCTGCCAGCTTCACGGTGCCGAACATGTTTTCCAGTTGGACTCCGCAGTCGATACTGCCTTGATGAAATCCGACGTCCAGATCCCACCTTGAACCGAGGGGATCTTTCTCGCGGGCGGAACCGAGCAGGGTGAAACTTCCGCGGACGTTGATCGGGCCTTGAGGTTTGAGCTTGGCGACGGCGTTGCGCAATTGCGGCGGCAAGGTCGGCACCAATTCGCGGTCGAAGCGGAGGCGATCCACGTTGAGGCCCTCGAATTGCATTTCCCATCCGCCGTCGGGCAGGAAGCGGCAACGGCCGGACCCCGACACTCGGACCGAACCGTGTTCACCCTTGAACCGCTCGAGCGTGACGCACCCGTTCTCGTAGATCAGCTCGCCTTGCAGTTTTTCCAAGCGATAGGGGAAGCGGACCGGGCAGATCGACGCCGTTTCGCTTTGCGGCCGGGCGCGTACGCCCACGCTCAGTTGCTTCACCCCGGGCAGGTAACGCACCTCGGCGCGGAAGTCTACCATGCCGCGCGGTTTCAGGGCGTTCCAAACCCGCTGGATGTTCGGTTTCAGGGCGTCGCGCAACTCCGCTTCGAGCGATACGTCGCTCGCGGTAAAACGCAACAACAGCTCCTTGCCTTCTTCCCCGGGCACAAGATGTCCTTCGCAGAGCACGCGTCCCGTATCGTTGCTGCCTGCCAGGTCGCGAAACACCCAGCGGTCGTCCACCATCTCGAGCGTGCCGCGGATGTTCGCGAGCGGATAAGGAAATTTCTCGTACTGCACGGAGCACCCGTTCAACCCGATTTGCAACTGCTTGCGCATCGGCTGATCGGATGCTTCACGCGAGAGATTCATGCGGAAATTGACCGTGCCGCGGGGGCGCAGCGAGCGAACGACCTCCCCGGCCTTCGCGGGCAACGCGTCGAACAGTTTCTCGTCCAGTTCCAGCGAGTTGCCCTTCACTTCGCACCAGCCCGTCGGGGTGGCATCCAGGTTGTGGACCTCCCCGTCGACCCATACCGGCCGGCTCCGGCTGAAAGCCGTCAGGTGAACCTCCACCGAATCGCCCTTCCAGCGCAGGACCCCTTTGCCCTGGTCGAGCCGATAGGGGAGTTTGTGGTGCAGAAACGACACGTCCAGGCACCGGGCCGTCAGGTCGGGATGCCACGTCTTGCCGTCGAATGTCAGCTTCGCCTCGACATCGGCCACCCCGTACGGGCGATACTTGTTCCACTGTTGTTTCAAAGAATCGGGAAGGCTCGCGAACAGCTCGCGGTCCAGTTCCAGTTGCTCGATTCGGCCATGAAAGAACCGCTGGCTTGCGGCCTCGAAACCGTCTTGACGATAGGAAGCTTGCACGGTGGCCGAGCCGCTTCGGGCAACGAGTTCCTCGACGACCAATTGCTTGTTGTCCAGCCGGAACTTTGTCTGCACGTCGGTCAGTGGATGAGGCAGGCGGGGATCGTCGAGCCGGGCCCGGGTAAGCACCCCGGAAACTTCCCACTGCAAAGCGGCATCGGACGACGCATCGGCGGACGCGCGGAAACTCAGCACCGCTTGCCCTCGCAACTCGCCCGCTACTGCCAACTTGGCCGCCAAGGGATCGGGCAATCCCTTCAACAGTTCCGGCGAAACGTCCAATCCCTCGATCGAACCGTGGATCGACCACGACTTTCGGCTTGCGTCGACCACCCCCCGCAATTCCACCTGACGCAGATGGTCGCCGGTCATCGTTCCGCACAATTTCCGGGGCCCCTCGCTTTGTCCGGCCGTCCCTGAAGTTTCCGGAGGCGTCAGCGTTAGATTGACGTCGCGTAACGTCAGCGTGCCGGAGGGATTCTTCTGCGGGTCGAAGATCTCGATCGTCCCGTTCTCGACCGTCACCGGCGGCGGTTTGTCGCTGAACCTGGGAACCGGCAGAAGCCTGGCCGAACTGTAGGAACCGTCGGGACGCCGTGTTGCACGAAGCGTCGACCGGCGAATCGTCACGTGCGTTACCTCGGGGTCACTGCCGAGAAGGTCCTTCAAATTGGCCGCACAGTGAAGAAAGACCTCATCGAGGTAGACCAGTTCGGCGGGGCCCTCGGCGCCCGGTTCGACGATCGACAAGCCGCGCAACTCGATCCCCTCCCCCTCCACCAGGCTGGCGGAGCGGACCGATACCTTCAGGCCGGGGTACTGCCGGGCAATTTTCTCTTCCACGCGGCTGCGAATCTCGTCGTTCAACCGCTGGTAGTAGTACGCTACACCAAGAGCGCCTCCAATCAATGCCAACAGAACTCCCCACTTGAGGCAGAACCAGCAGAAGTTCACGGCTCGTGAGAAGATGGGACTGAACCCTCCATGGTTGTAGTGGGTAGTGGGCGGTGGATAGTCGTCCTATGTAGTCTGAGTCTCTTCAGGATATACGGCCAACCCCGGCGAAACGTTCGCACCGCCAGGCACCACACGCCGGCCGCAAGTGCCAAGAGTAGTATCAGCGCGAGTTGTCTGCAAGCGGTCGATTTCATGCGGAATCGCCGGTAAAACGGGCGTGTGTGGAAAAATGGGAAAACAGGTGCGGAATGGTACTCGCGGAGTCCGGGGGCGGTCAAGACGCATTTCCCCGCTGGGAGGAGAAACTCTTCCCCATTGGCAGTCCCGCCAAACAGCCATTTTGGTAGGGTGGGTGCTTGCACCTGTTCGTCCGCAAATGACAAGAAGAACCGAGGAGGGGGCACCTGCCCCCGGACGTAACGTGCTGCTCTTGCTGGCCGGGGGCAGGTGCCCCCTTCTTTGTTTCTGCGCCCATCCCTTAACAGGGGCCGCCGGGAATGCAGCATTGTCCCGGGACCGAGAATCGCCTAGAATGCCTCGTCGCCCTTCGTTTACCTGACGGAAAGACAGCGATGCGTTTCACGAAGATGCACGGGGCGGGTAATGACTACGTCTACGTCAATTGCTTCGAAGAGCCCGTGCCCGACAACCCGGCCGAAGTTGCCCGCAAGGTTTCCGATCGCCATTTCGGGATCGGGGGCGACGGGTTGATCCTGATCTGCCCCAGCGAGGCGGCCGACGCGAAGATGCGGATGTTCAACGCCGACGGATCCGAGGCCGAGATGTGCGGCAACGGCGTCCGGTGCGTGGCGAAGTACGTCTACGACCACGGCATCTGTACCAGCGAAACACTCAGGATCGAAACCGGCCGCGGCGTGTTGACCCTCGAGGTCGAAGCCGGCGACGGCCGCGTCCGTCGCGTGCGGGTCGACATGGGCGAGCCGATTCTCGATCCGGCGGCAATCCCCGTCGAAATGCCCCGGCCGCTTAATGCCGACCGAATCGTCGATCTCCCCGCAAATAAGCACATCCCGATCGGCAAACCCGCAAGTTGGATGGAGGATTGCGGATGGGACCCGCGGATGACGTGCGTTTCGATGGGCAATCCGCACGTCATGTTTTATTGCCGCTACGTTGCTTCTGTTCCATTGGATTCCTTGGGACCGTTCTTTGAACGGCAGCCGATTTTTCCAAAACGGATCAACGTACACTTCGTACAAGTCCAATCTCCCGGAGAAGTGACCTTGCGCACTTGGGAACGCGGCAGCGGAATCACTCTGGCATGCGGTACCGGGGCTTGCGCCGTCTGCGTGGCCGGTGTGCTGACCGGCCGGACCAAACGAAAGATCCTTGCCCATCTCCCCGGCGGTGATCTCGAACTCCACTGGGCCGACGACAATCACGTCTACATGACCGGCCCGGCAGTGGAAGTGTTCTCGGGGGAGTGGGAAGGAAAGTACTGAGTACCGAGCACTGGGTACTGGATAGCGAGTAGTGACGAAACGTGCCGCTTGCGGCTTCGCAGTGTAAAGCCAAACACCTGAGAATCACCCACCAACCCGGCAAGGACGCCCGGCATGAAAATCAACAACCCCCTGGTACACAAGATCGGAGGCCTGATCGGCGCCACCGCAGTCCGTACCTGGATGAGTACGCTTAACTACAAGGCCGCGTACTGCGATCCGGCGATCGATCCGGTCTACCCGGAGTGCCGGGGGCAGAAAATCTATATCTTCTGGCACGAGTATATCCTGTTCCCGCTCTATCTCCGCGGGCACTGCAACCTGTCGATGCTGCTGAGCCGGCACACCGACGCGGAGATCCTTTCGCACGCGGCGTATCATCTCGGGTTCGATTTCGTCCGCGGCTCGACGAACCGGGGTGGCGTCTCGGCAATTCGCGAGTTGCTCCGCAAGAGCCGAGAGTTGCACCTGACGATTACCCCCGACGGCCCCCGAGGACCTCGGCGGCGGTTGGCTCCCGGTTCGATCTTCGTGGCGTCGAAATTGGGGCTCCCGTTGGTGGTGATGGGATACGCCTACGACCGGCCGTGGCGGGTCGAGAGGGCGTGGGACCGGTTCGCCATACCGCGGCCCTTTTCCCGGGCACGCGCCGTGGTGAGCGGCGAAATCTGCATCCCGCCGAAACTCGACCGCCGGGAACTGGAGCACTATCGCTGTAAGATCGAGAATCTGCTCAATCGCTTGACCCTCGAGGCCGAAACCTGGGCCGAGTCGGGTGCCCGAAAGCCCGGCGAGGTCAAAGTCAACCGGCGCGGCGCCCCCTTGCGGTCACAACGCAACAACACGCCGATCATTCTGACCGGCCCGCACTGGCAGCGGAGCACCACTTCCGCCGGAGCCGGGCGGCTTCTATAATGACGGCTGGTGCTCCGCAGCGGAAATAACGTCACCCATAAAGCCGCGACCGTTGGTCGCGCCAAGCGCTGCCGGAAACCACCGCGACCCGTGTGCGGCGCGACCCAACGGTCACGGCTTTACGGCCTACAACCCTCGACGGCTATATTATGCCCGCTCGCGACCTGTTTGCCGACGAAGAACCTAAGCGACGGCTTCTGTCCGTCTGGGAGCTGACCTCGCAGGTCAAGGACCTGCTGGAATCGTCGTTCCCGGCGGTCTGGGTTTCGGGCGAGATCTCGAACCTTGCCCGGCCGCGGTCGGGGCATTGTTATCTCACGCTCAAAGACGACCGGGCCCAGCTCCGCGCCGTCATCTGGCGAACTACGGCCCGGCGGCTCCGATTCGAGCTGCGCGACGGGTTGGAAGTCACTTGCCACGGGTGCGTCGACGTCTATCCGCCCCGCGGGGCCTACCAGCTTGTCATCGAGCAGATCGAGCCGAAGGGGATCGGGGCCCTCGAGTTGGCCTTCCGGCAGCTTCGCGAAAAGCTCGAAAAGGAAGGGCTCTTCGATCCCCGGCGCAAGAAGCCCCTGCCCCCGTTCGTCCGCCGGGTTGCCGTGGTCACAAGCCCGACCGGGGCGGCCATCCACGATTTCCTCCAGGTCCTCGGCCGCCGATGGCGCGGGGCCGACGTGCTGATCGTCCCGACCCGAGTGCAGGGCGAAGGGGCCGGCGAGGAAGTCGCCCGGGCCGTCAAGACCGCCTCGCGAGTGAAGCCGCACGTCGATTGCATCATCGTCACCCGCGGCGGCGGAAGCCTGGAAGATCTTTGGGCGTTCAACGAAGAGGTGGTCGTTCGGGCGATTGCTGCCTGCCCGATCCCGGTTGTTTCGGCCGTCGGGCACGAAATCGACGTAACGCTTTCCGACATGGCGGCCGACGTTCGGGCGCTGACGCCCAGCGAGGCGGCCGAGTTGGTCGCCCCGGCTTCCGAAGAGCTGGTGGCCGCGTTGCGCCAGTATCAGAAGCGGCTGATCGCGGCGCTGCGATCCCGGGCCGGCTCCGCCCGATCGCGATTGGATGCCCTGGCCCGGCATCCCGTTTTCCGCCGCCCGCATCAACTCGTACACGATCTTTCCCGGTGTCTCGACGAACTCGAAACTCGGTCCACTCGAGCAATCCGCCACCGCCTGCAAGCCGCCCGGGCAAGGATCGACGCGGCATCGGGACAGCTCGATTCGCTCAGCCCCTTGGCCGTTCTCGGCCGAGGTTACAGCCTGACTCGCCGCACCTCTGACGACAGCGTCGTTCGCAACGCCGGCGACCTGACCCCCGGCGACGAAATCACCACCCGCTTCGCCCAAGGCGAAGCCACAAGCCGAGTAGAACGAACGCGGCAGTAGCCGCCGTGCAGTCAATTGAGCTAACGTTTCGGTTAACGTGGCGGCGGCGAGAAACCGTTGACTTCAATTCCGACGTGATCCGCCGCTCACGTTCAACCGTTTGTTCGTCCACGATGTCGGGTTTGACTATTGATAGTAACGTGCGTCGAGCATGCCCGCAAAGTGCAGGCCATAGAAAGTTGCATAAAACGCAACAGCGAGTGTCGTAGTCAAGCCGATTCCATGAACTACTGCCGTGAGCAGACCACGCATTCCTGATCGATACAGCAGGTAGATCACGGCGCCAATTGGCCAGAGGAAAAAGTAGAGCATCTGTAGGACAGGCAGAATTTTGATTCCTCGCATTTTTGCATCGAATATCGCCCAGCCACTAGCGAGCGTAGCGAAAAGCAATGCGGATGCAAGGTAAAGGATTCCGTTCTCTGGGAATGCAATTTGAATCGCACCCCAAATCGCTGACATCGCGTAAAGGCCGAAGACACATCGACGTGACACTTTCCCGTAAGTCGCGTTCCGATATTCGTCAGTATTCTGTACCTCTGCCATTGAATGCAGCTACCGTGGACGAACTTATCGGTTAGTAGGTTTTCCAAAAAAATAGTGTACTGCCGCGTGTTTTGGTTGTCAATTTGGGGGGCACTTCCTCTTCTGGGCGTCAATGCCTCCCTGGAGGGGCACTGCTGTAATTCATTGGCACATCGGGAGTTACCGTAGCCCAGTGTCGTGGCGAGCGGTTTCTGAGAGCCTTCCTCGCGGCCCAGCACACGGTTGGCTTCCGCTTTTGCAGGCCGCCGGCCCACGTTATGCCGACGCGACATAATCCTACAGGTCCGTTATCAGAACCCCCGCGACGAAATCTCCATGCCGATTCCAACCGCCGCGGTTGGTGGTGGGCCTCTCCCAACAGATACCTTCCCATACATGCCCACGACGAGCGTGAAGGTGTCCGGGAATTGCAGACCGAAATCACTGTAGGGGAACGGCCTCTGTGCCGTTCCTTTTGGGCAACGATCCATCTGCGGAACGCCACAGAGGGCGTTCCCTACAGGGTCGAATTCCCGGACGGCCTCACGACGAGCGTGGGCATGGCACCGCGACTTCATTCGCCTAAGAGCGTTCTTGTTGCGACAATATCCGAAAGAAAGGCAACGTGGAGACTTGCCGACCATCGGGGTCACGCCCGGGAGAGATACTCGCCGGTCCGTGTGTCGACCTTGACGACTTCCCCCTCGGCGAGATACTCCGGGACCTGAACGACGAGGCCCGTTTCCAGCGTTGCCGGTTTGGTGCGGGCGGTGGCCGAGGCGCCTTTGATGCCGGGGTCGCACTGGACCACTTTCAAGTGGACGGTCAACGGGAGCTGGATGCCGATGCACTGGTCGTTGTAGATGAGTGCCTGGAGCCCTTCCAGCTCCTCGGTGATGTATTTGCTCTGTTCGATCAGGTCTTCCTTCGGCAGCGGGTACTGCTCGTAGTTCTGGTCGTCCATGAAGTGCATCGCCTCGGCGTCGGCGTAGAGGTACTTGACCGGCCGCCGCTGGAAGTCGGCCTCGTCGAGCGAATCGCCGCCGCGGAGCGAGATGTCGACCTTCTGCTTGGTCGAGAGGTTTCGGGCACGAAACTTGTAGAACGTCGCGGCACCGCGTGCCGACGGGGTTTGCACATTGACCGACTCGATCATGCAGGGTGCGTCGTTGTAGTTTACGATGGCACCGCGTTTGATCTCTTTCGCTTGCATGGCTGAGAGGTTGAGGAGGTTTGCAGGTTTACGGGGCGAGAAATTCGAAGCTCGAAATCCGAAATCCGAAACAAATTCGAGATCCGAATCGCCAATGTTCAAAACGGGATGCTGGAAGGTTGGCTCATGAAGATCACAATACGTCAGCCTGGGGGTTTGGGCCATTCATATTTTGGTCATTCGGATTTGTTTCGGATTTCGGATTTCCGTTCAATCCTCGTCCGACACGATCGCCCCCGCCTGGGGATCGATAGCCAGTCCGTTGGTGATCCCTGCCAGGGCTTTGAGCACGAGCAGCAGGGCACTTGGATCGAGCATTTCCTCCTCGTCCTCGTCTCCGGGGTCGGGGATTTCTTCGAAGTGGAGGACGTCGAACCGCGCATCGCAGTGGCGGACCCTTTCGGCGGTTTCTCCCTCGCTGCGCCCCATTTCCTCCGCCAGTTCGGCCCCCTGTTCGAGGACCTCCTCCCCGGTCGTGTAGCAGATGTCGAGTGCGGCGAAATCGTCGGGTGAAAGGAGCGTAAGCGACTCGAACCGGCCGTTCTCATCGGCCCTCAATTCCTTCAGTTGATAGTGGTCGTTCAGTCTGCCGAGCGTCTGTTCCACCAGGCCCAATGCCGGGCGATCGCTCGAATGGAACAGCACGAAGTACGTTTCGCGCCAACGGTAACGATTGTTCTCGAACATCGACATCACAGCGTTACCTCCCAACCGGGTCAAGGCGGAGAGTCGTTCCGCCTGGGTTCTTCTCCACCTTGCCATACCTCAATGGCGGCCAGGGCGGCGTCACGTTGGTCCCGCGTCGCCCAAATGGTCTCTTCCTGTTCCAGGCGGACCTCGTACATCCCTTCCCGCTGGCAGTCTTCGTGTCCGCAAAAGTGCGGCAGCGCGGATATCCAGACGATGCGATACAGCGGGACATGCTTGTCGTCAATGTTGCAGAAGATGGACATGAACGCCTGTCAGTTAGTACAAAGTCGCAAGCCGCCGTCAATCTCCCAACTCGATCGACCGTTCTGTGGCCGCCTCGACCGCCGCTATCAGCGCGGCACGGAGCCCCTCCTCTTCCAATACCTGGATCCCGGCAATAGTCGTCCCGCCGGGACTGGTAACGCGGTCCTTCAACACGCCGGGGTGCTCGCCGGTGGCGATGACCATTTCGCCGGCCCCGCGGACGGTTTGGGCCGCCAGGGCGGTGGCGATGTTCCGCGGCAGCCCCATCCGCACACCGCCGTCGCTTAGGGCCTCAACAACGGTGTAGACAAACGCCGGCCCGGAACCGGAAAGCCCCGTAACGGCGTCCAGCAGCTTTTCGTCCACTCGAAATGCGATACCCACCGCCCCGAGCAGTTCCTCGACGAGCCCGGCATCATCGTCGGTGGCCTTCTCGCCGAGGGAGAAGCCGCAGGCGCCTCGCCCGACCAGGCACGGGGTATTCGGCATCACGCGGACCAGCCGGACGTCCTCGCCGAGTACGCCGGCCAGGGCCGCCATCCGCACACCCGCCGCGATCGAAACGATCAGTTTGGCCGGTCCGATTTTTCCCCGCAACGGTGTGATGGCCGCCATGATCTGTTGGGGCTTGACCGCCAGGAAAATAACGTCCGATTGCTCCACCACCCGGGCGTTTCCACCGGTCGTCTTTCCGCCGGTCGCGTTGCTGAACCGTTCGAGAGCTTCGCTTATGGGGTCGGATGCCACGAGGTTTTCGGCCGGGACAAGCCCCGATTGCACAAATCCCTGACCCAACGCGGTGGCCATCTGGCCGGCGCCAATCATTCCGATTCTCTGTTTCAACATCGGCTCGCCATCGTCCTCAGATTGCAGGAAACAAGATGCCGCCATGCTACGCAAAATAATCGATTCCGGCAATTACCCCACTTTTTAGGGGGCAAATGCCTGGAAACGGCCGGGAAACTTCCCGTGAGGGGACATCGGATTGCCGCAAAAATCGCTCTGGACTTGAAGATAAGTTTCTGCGACACTCCCCGTCCACGAACTTGCCGGGGACACGCGCGTGTCCCCACCACGCTCTTCTATTACTACCTCGGACCGTTTTCCAAAGGGGTTCTCACGATGAAGACTACGCGCATTCTATGGGCCGCCGCGATTCTGGCCGCTTGGACGGCGGGCCAAACGACGCCCGCGCCGGGCTGGACGCTCGATCAGCTTAATCCGTTCCACAGGAACGAGGCAAACCGAAAGCCGGACGGACGGACAGTAAACAAGCCGTCGCCGTTGGAGAAGATTGATGCCAGCACGAGGGCATTTTTCTCGAACCTGAAGGATACTCTTACGCCCAGGAAGCCTGCGGCGCGGAAGTCGCCTTTGAAACCCCGCGTGCCCTGGGTCCGCAACCCGAAGCCGCAGCGGACCGACGCCGCCAAGAAGCCGCAGCGGACCTACACCGCCCAAAAACCCTCCTGGCTGAACTCGCTGTTTCGCCGGGAGGAGCCCAAACCGCCTGAAACGATGGACGAGTTTATGAGGCTCGAGAGACCGCAGCACTAGGCTTTGTCGGATTTTGAAATAGGGGTAGCCACGGTCGCCAGACCGTGGGAATCCCACGCTCTGGCGAGCGTGGCTACCCCAATTCTTAGGACTGACAAAGCACCAGGTCGGCTTGGCGTTTGTTGGAAGGACGTCTACGGAATTCGCGGGAGCTACAAACATGACCGAGAGAATGGAACAAAACGGATACAAACGTTTGCTGTGGTCAATGGCGGCGGCGGGTATGAGTGTGTTGGCGGCCGGCTGCGGTTCCATGCCCGACGTCGTTTCCCGGCCGATCGAGGCCGTGCGGCAGCTTCCCTCGAAACTCGTCAGGGCCGGCGACAGCGACGCCGAACTGAAGCGACAAGCCGAGAAGGATCCGTTCCCCACGCGTTCCGAAGCGGCGGCCCAAATGGCGACGCGAGTTCAATAGGGCCCTCTTGCCCCATTTCTTGAGTATACCCCTTGTCGAGAATCACGCCGCCGGACGTGAGGGGGATCTGGTCGAGAAGTGCTTTGGGGAGTACAATGGGCGAAATCCCCGATGTCAAAGCCGTTTCCAGACGCAACGGCGGGCAAGCCCGCCCGCTAAACGTTGCCCGGCCGACCATTCAGTATTGGATCGTACCATGTCGCCCAACCCTTTGCGCAAGATCCCGCCTCTCAGTGAACTGCTCGACAACCCAAGACTGCGCGGGCTGGTCGACCGAATCAATCGAAATGTGGTGGTGCGGACGGCCCGGAAAGTGCTCGACGAGATCACTTCCGAAGTACAGACCGCCGCTGCCGAGAAAACGCTGCCGAGCGTGACCGATCTGGCCGAGCGGATTGCCCGGCGCGTTGTCGAGGACGAGGTCCCGCGGCTGCGGCCGGTGGTCAACGCCTCGGGCGTTCTGCTCTGCGACGAACTGGGCGCGGTGCCGCTCGCCGAAGAGGCCGTCGAAGAGATGGCCGCCGTGGCAAGAGACTACGCTCACGTGGGATTTCATCTCAAGCAAGAGCAGCAATCGCCCCGGCAACCGGCCGTCGAAGGACTGCTGAAAGAACTCACCGGGGCCGAGGCCGCACTGGTGGTGAACAATGCCGCCGCGGCGACGATGCTGGCACTGTCGGCCTTGGCCGCCGGACGCGAAGTTGTTATTTCACGCGGTCAGATGGCCGATCACAACGGTTTTCGCTTGCCCGAAATAACGGCCGCCGCCGGCGCCGTGCTTCGCGAAGTCGGAACCACCAACCGGACCGGACCGGACGACTACGCCGATGCGATCGGCGGCCAGACGGCCGCTCTGATGCTGATCCAACCGACAAACTTCGCGGTCGCAGGTTCCACGGTGGGAGTGGACCTTGAGGAACTCGTCGCTTTGCCGCAGCGAAACAAGACGCCCGTCATCCACGATCTCGGCTTCGGCGGCCTCATCGACCCAAGCGAGTTCGGTCTCGGCAATCAACCGACCGCCGGCGAAAGCATCAAGAAGGGGGCCGACTTGGTCCTGCTTCGCGGCGACAAGCTGCTCGGCGGTCCGCCGTGCGGGATCCTCCTGGGCCGCAAGACGCTGATCGAAAAGATCGAGGGACACCCCGTGTCCGCCGCGTTGGGCGTCGACAAGCTTACGCTGTGTGCCTTGGCGGTGACCTTGCGGCTCCATCGCAACCGGGAGAAAGTCCGGCACACGATACCCTTGCTGCAACTGCTGAGCACGTCGGCCGAGAACCTGAAGAACCGGGCCGGGCGCCTCGCCCCGCAGGTGGCCGCTTGTGACATTGTTGAGAAAGCGGAAGCCGTTGCCGAAACCACCTTTTTGGGTGGAGTCCCGATGGCGGATTGTGAGCTGTCCACTTGGTGCGTGAGTGTCCATCCGTCGGGCACGACCGCCGAGCAACTGGCCCGCGATCTGCGGTTCGAGATGCCGCCGATCCTCACCCGCCCCTGCAAAGAATGCTTGTTGCTGGATCTCCGAAGCGTGATGCCGCGCCAGGACAGCCAATTGGTCGGTGCCCTGGAGTCACTTACCAATAGGGTGGAGTAGTCACCCGCGCATGGGGGGAGTACGGAAATCCGCCCCAGTCCGTTTTGTTCCCTCGATGGGGTGAACTTGTGAGGTGTAGACAGTACAATAAATATCAAGCTGGATTTGCGTCTTGCAGAATCCAACCATTCCAACCACCCTGCTAGGCAAACCCCGAGACCTGAGCTACATTGGCATGACTCGGCGACCCCCGCTTGCGCCGGGTTCGTTTCGCCAACGCACACCCTTCGGAGAGAGCGACGTGCGGATCGCGATTTTCAGCATTTTGGCGTTCTCTCTAGTGGTTGGTTTGTGCCCCGGTATCAACGTTGCACTAGGGGGCGATATCGCGCCGGCCCATCATCCATGGGGCAATTTCAAGCCCGGTGCGTGGAAACTGGTTCGTGTCATCACCGAAACCCTCGACGATCAGGGGAAGGTCTCCGGCACCAGCAAGACCGAAAAGAAAACCACGTTGATGAACGTTGAAGACGACGGCGTAACGCTCGAAATCAACGTCTGTGTTGAAGTGGGCGGCAAAATCTTCCGGCGCGATCCGCAGACCGTCAAGCAGGGATTGCACGGGGAAAGGGTCGGGGAGGATGTGAAGTTCAAAGAAGCGGGAACCGGCCAGGTTACCGTCGAAGGACGCAACGTCCCGTGCAAGATCATGCAGCTCGATTCCTCCGACTCCAATGGAAAAACCGTTACCAAGCTGTATTACTGTACCACCGAGCCTCCCTATATTCTCAAGCGCGAGAGCGCCACGACCGACCCGGAAGGCAAAACCACCTTGAGTGAAAGATCGGTCGAGGTGGTTGCCCGGGACATGCCCTACAGGGTCCTGGCAGAGATCATACCCACCACGATTGTCAAGACCGTCCACAAGCATCCGAAAGGGGTGATTATCACCTGGTCCAGGACGGCGGCCGATGTGCCGGGAGGCGTGGTCAGCCAGAGCACTAAGGAAATCGACAAACAGGGGCGGTTGATCCGCCGGAGCACGCTCGAACTGATCGAATACAGCCTGGAACCCGAGGCGGGACGGACCGGGTTGTTCGGCCGCAAACGCTCCGCCGCACGCGCCCGAAAAGTTTCGCCTCGCCACGGACCCCGCTAGGCTGGAAGGCCGGCAGAATGATCCCATTCCATGAGTTGCAGATTGACACGCCGTAGTCTGACCGTTGCCGCCTTGTCGCTCGTCTTGCTGGCCGGGGCCGATTGGACCCGGTTTCGGGGCCCGAACGGATCGGGTGTCTCCGGCGACAAAGGGCTGCCCACCACCTGGAGCGCCACCGAAAATGTCGTCTGGAAGACGCCCTTGCCCGGCTACGGGTCGTCCACCCCAATCACGCTGGGAAAGAAAATCTTCCTGACCTGCTACAGCGGCTACGGGCTGGACAAGGACGACCCCGGAAGCCAGGCGAATTTGAAGCTCCACGTGGTGTGCCTCGATCGCGGCTCCGGCAAGATTCTCTGGGACAAGCCGATCAAGCCCCGGTTGCCGGAAGAGGACTTCGACGCCGGGTGCATCTCGCTGCACGGCTACGCGTCGTTCACCCCGGTCACCGACGGCGAGGCGATCTACGTCTTCTTCGGCCGCTCGGGGGCGTTTGCCTTCGATCTCGACGGCAAGCAACTTTGGAGCCGCCTTCTCGGCTCGAAGACCAACGTCTGGGGCTCCGCCGCCTCGCCGGTCCTTGCCGGCGACATCCTCGTCGTCAATGCGTGCGTCGAAACCGGTTCGATCCAGGGGACTCCGACCGTCAAGAACGGCACGCTCTTCGGCCTAAACAAGAAGACGGGCGAAATGGCGTGGCAGGCCGAGGGTATTAACGATTCGTGGAGCACCCCCGCACTGGTCGATCTGCCCGGCGGCAAGCAGGAACTCGTGTTGAGCATGAAGGACAAGACGCTCGGGTTCGAACCGGCCACCGGCAAGAAGCTCTGGGAGTGCGACAGCGTGCCCGATTATGTCTGCCCGATGACGGTCGTCGACGGCGACGTCGTCTATATCAGCGGCGGGCGGACCCCGGTGACCGTTGCCATCCGCGGCGGCGGGCGGGGAGACGTCACCGAATCGCACTGCCTCTGGAAGGCACGCAAGGCCACCAAGGTTCCCAGCCCGCTCGTGGCCGGCGGATTGCTCTACTGGATCGACCACACGGGGCTGGCTTGTTGCCTCGATGCAAAAACGGGCGACATTGTGTATCGCGAGCGGACCGGTCTGAAGAAAGTCTACGCCTCGTTGGTCCTGGCCGACGGCAAACTCTACACCGTCAGCCGCACCAGCGGAGCCATCGTCTACGCCGCCGGCCGCGAGTTCAAGGAACTCGCCCGAAACCATCTCGGCGACGATAGTGTCTTCGACGCCACGCCGGTCGTCAGCAACGGCCAATTGCTTTTGCGGTCGAACAAGTTCTTGTACTGCATCGGAAAGTAGCCGGCCAGAAAAGGACTCTTTTCCATGCCACTATTCGAAATCGAGACGGAAGCACACATTCTCATTACTTGGGCCGAGGACGAAGACGCCGCCGAGGAAGTCCTCGCGGCAAGCTACCCCAACGAATCGCCGATTCGCATCACCAAACGAACCCGCGACACCTGGGTCATTTCGAAAGCCGCCCTGGGGATTAGCGGCGCCGCCTCGCCCTGCTCGACCGCCCGCGACTGCCTCGCCCGGGCCGCCGGCGACAAGGACTACGCCGTGCGTCTCTACATGCAGCGGACCGGCTCCGACCTGGAAAGCTCGGAGCAGGCCATCGAATCGAATATGGCGATGGGATGGTAACAGCGTCGCCGACCAGTGGTTGCGGGAGCCCCTTGACATCGATCCACCGATCGTTCATGATACGGCTAACTGTCTTGGGGTGCTCCATGCCGGGCACAGGTCGATGTTTCGTCGACCGGGTCCCGATGGACTTGCGGAAAACGGCATACAGGAAATGCTGACGCATTTCCTGTGCAAGACAGCCGGCGGGCGTCGCCGGAGTAATCGGCCGGCGACACTCGCCCCTTTTTCGCGTTTTGAGAATCCGTTTAGCCGCCGTCGCCACAGATCCGTTTAGCCGCCGTCGGCACGACGGCGAAAACACCAGGGCCGCCCATGGGATTCTTCAGTTGGCTACTAAAGGGCAGCGGGTACGACGTCGACGAACTCGCCCGGCGGCTGGACCTCCCGGAAGAGCAACTCCGCCAAACCCAACCGCGCTATCGCGAGTTCTTCATCCCCAAACGCTCCGGCGGCCGGCGGCGGATCCTTGCCCCGGACGATCCAACCAAACGCTTGCAACACCGGATCCTCCGACGTTTGCTTGCACGTCTGAGATCCCATCCGGCCGCCATGGGCTTCGAGCGCGGCCGGTCGATCGTCACCAACGCCAAGGCCCATGAAGGTCAGGGCATCGTCATGCGGTTCGACGTGAGAGACTTTTTCCCCTCGACCCGGCGCCGGCGCGTCAAGAAGTACTTCCGCCGAATCGGCTGGAACCGTCCGGCGGCCAAGTTGCTCACCCTTCTATGCACACACGACGGCGGCCTTCCGCAGGGCGCTCCGACTAGCCCCCGGCTGAGCAACCTGGTCAACTACCGCGTCGACGCCCGGCTGGCCGGCATGGCCGCAAGGCTCGGCGGCGTCTACACCCGATATGCCGACGACGTCACCATTTCGTTTCCCGAAGATCCCCCGGAGACCAAGACAACCAGGAATCCCCGCACCGGCTTTATCGGCGGCGAAACGACCTTTTCGGAGAAGTCCCACTACATGCAGGGGTTCCTCGACCGGGTTCTTTGGGAAAACGGCTACCAGCTCCACCGCCGCAAGAAGCGGAGCGTCCGCCGGCGTCACCAGCAGCAGATGGTGACCGGCTTGGTCGTCAACGACCGGGTAAATCTCCCGCGGGCAACCCGCCGCTGGCTCCGCGCGGTCGAACACCGTGCCCGAAACCAACCCCGCTCGTTGAGTTCCTACGAGCCGTTTAGCGACACGCCCACCAAAGAGCCGACCTTGAGCGAATCGCAACTGGAAGGCTGGCAGTCGCTGCAATCGATGGTCCGCCGTCAATCGCAGCAGTAGCACGTTTCCCCCTTGCCCTCCCCGACCGTAGTGGGGTACAATCACGGTATCATGATTACCAAGGTCGAATTCGAGAATTTCAAAGCCCTTCGCGACGTCAGCGTAGACCTTGAACGCCTAACCGTCCTGGTCGGCCCCAACGGATCGGGGAAGACGAGTGTGTTGGAGGGGTTGTACTATCTCTCGGAGTTCGGGCGTGATCGGTCCAGGGGTCGCTCGGGGCCCCAACGGTTGTCGTTGCGTCATTGCACATCCGGTACTGACCGCCTGATGCTCAAGGGGGGCGATGATGGCAATTGCACAACAATAACCGCTAACTCAGAGAACCTCTCGGTTGCCTCAGAAAGGGAAGACGGTAAGAACCAATTCACTGTGGATACCAAGGCCTATGACCGCGGGGCCGAGGCAAAACATGGCGGACCGCCCGACTTCGGCCCGGCAATGCTTCTGCGCCTCGACATCAATCAACTTATGGCTCCGTCATACAGCGACGAAGAAGCGCCAACCATGAAGTTGGACGGGGAAGGGCTTCCATCCGTCCTGAACTATCTGCTGTCCAATGAACCAAATGACTATGCCAAGCTGAAGGACACGTTGCGATTCGTAATTCCTGCATTTCGCGACATGCGATTTCCCCGTGCCAAGGTCGTGCGGAGTGAATTGAGGACTGTCACCGTCGACGACAAGACCGTTACCATCCCCGAGAAGCGCGAATACTGGGGGAATTCGATCGTCTTCGACATGGAAGGGGCACCCGACATCGGCGCCGAAATGACTAGCGAAGGCACCCTGCTGGTTCTGGCTATTCTGACCGCCCTGTTGGGGCCCGGCAAGCCTCGCCTGTTCCTCTTGGACGACATCGACCGGGCATTGCACCCGAAGGCTCAGCAAGCTCTGGTGAAATGCCTGCGCGAGTTCATGCACCTGGACCCGAATCTGCAAATCGTTGCCACAAGTCATTCGCCTTATCTGCTTCATTATCTGGAACCGCAAGAAGTCCGTTTGATGACAACGGACGAGAACGGTTTTGCGGCCTGCGGCCGTCTCGATGAACACCCGGACTTCGAGAAGTGGAAGGAAGAGATGTCGCCGGGGGAAATGTGGAGCCTCTTTGGCGAGTCGTGGCTTGTGCCTTCCGCCACCGGAGGACGGCAATCGTGACTCTTTCGATTGCGGTTGTCTGCGAAGGGCCGGCAGATCGACGCACCGGATGCGACATTGCCGACCGTGTTGTCTGCGAGCAAGTTCGTTGGATTGAAGATGAGCTTCTCGGTCACTTGCGACAGTGGCGAGGTGTGACGGCGGTCGATGCACACTTCGCTTGGACTGAAGTGAAACGCCGTGCAAAAACCAACCTTATTCCTCTCGATGGTTTTGGCGGCGAGAAAGTAGCGCCCGACGCCCATACGGCCCGAAAGGCACTCTGGTTGCTGCGGGCATCGGCCGATCCTTCCGACGCGGTTGTCATGCTTCGAGACGACGACGGCGATGTGCGGCGCAAAGAAGGCTTGGAACTGGCGAGGAAATACTCAAAACCGGGCGTGCCTATCGTGCTTGGCGTCGCTCATCTCAAACGCGAGGCCTGGGTGCTCGCCGGGTTCGAGCCACAGGGCAAGGATGAAAATGCACGATTAGCCCAGTGTCGACAGGAACTCGGTTTTGATCCCCGTAAAAAGGCCGAACAGCTCACCGCCGTGCCGGATGATGCGAAGAAGAGTGCAAAACGAGTGCTCAAATTCCTCACCGGGGGCGATCTGAGCCGTGAAACCCAGTGCTGGCGGGAAACCAATCTCGACCTGCTTGAACAACGCGGGGAAAGCACCGGGCTGAAGGAGTATGTGAAAGAAGTCCGCACGTATCTCGCCCCGCTATTCACCAAACGCCCCGGCACGAATTGACCGTTCGTCATGGTTGCTTCCCAGGTTTGCGTCGGCTATCCTCAAGAACAAGCATAGGAATTCGCCGCGAGACGGCAGACATAGGATAAGTAGTCGCACACACGGACCAACGGAGAAACCGCCATGCCACGATCGATCCCTACGATTCTTGCATTGCTTCTGTTTGCTGTTGGAGTCTCGTCCGCTGTGGAAGATGCCAACGCCAAGAAGAACGACAAAGACTCGAAGAAACCAAACGTCCTGTTTATCGCCGTCGACGACCTGAACGACTGGACCGGCTTTCTCGGCGGGTACAAGGGCGTCAAGACGCCGAACCTCGACCGCTTGGCCGGGCGGGGGGAGTTCTTCACCAGGGCGTACTGCTCCGCCCCGGCGTGCAATCCCTCGCGGGCGAGTCTGCTTTGCGGCGTGCGGCCGTCGACCTCGGGCGTCTACTACAACCCGAACCCGTGGCGGGCGCAGATGCCCGACGCCGTGACGCTGCCGCAGCACTTCATGGCCGCCGGATACATCGTCCACGGCGCCGGCAAGATTTTTCACGGCGGGTTCAAGGACCCGGAGTCGTGGCAAGTCTATTTCGCCCGCCCGCAGAGCATGTATCCCAAGAACCGGCCGGTCAACGGCATCCGCCCCGGCTCCCATTTCGACTGGGGACCGATCACCGGCGGCGACAAGGACATGGGCGACACCCAGGTGACCGACTTCGGCGTGAAATTCCTCGCCCAGCAGCACGACAAGCCGTTCTTCCTTGCGGTGGGCATCTTCCGGCCGCATCTGCCGTGGTACGCGCCGCAGAAATACTTCGACGAGTACCCGCTCGAAGACATCGTTCTGCCGAAGGTCAAGGAGGACGACCTCGACGACGTTCCGCCGGCCGGCGTGAAAATGGCCCGGCCGGAAAGAGACCATGCCAACGTGCTCAAGGCGAAACAATGGGAAAAGGCCGTTCGGGCATACCTCTCGTGCATCACCTACACCGACGGCCAGATCGGCCGGCTGCTGGACGCCCTTGACAAACGCCCCGACGCCAGGGAGACGATCATCGTGCTCTGGACCGACCACGGCTGGCACCTCGGCGAAAAGCTCCATTGGCGAAAATTCACGCTCTGGGAAGAGGCCGACCGCGTGCCGATGATCTGGGTCGCCCCGGGCGTGACCAAGCCGGGCACCCGCTGCGACCGCACCGTCAGCCTGCTGGACATCTACCCGACGCTCTGCGACCTGTGCAATCTGCCGATCGGCAAGCACCTCGAAGGGAAGAGCCTTGTGCCGCTGTTGAAGAACCCGAAGGCCGAGTGGGACCGCCCCGTGATCACCACCCACGGCCGCAACAACCACGCCGTCCGCAGCGAGCGATGGCGCTACATTCGCTACGCCGACGGCAGCGAGGAACTCTACGACCACGACAACGACCCGATGGAATGGACCAACCTGGCCGGCCAGAAGAAGTACGACGACGTGAAGAAGGAGTTGGCCAAGTGGTTCCCCAAGGTCAACGCGGAAGAGGGCCCGCGGGGGAAGAAAAATAAGAAGGCCGCGAAAAAGCCAGGAAAAGCGAAGAAGAAACCGTCGAGCGAATGAACTCGGGACCACAGGATAGGAGGGGGCGTTACTATGCGCACGCGAACGACGTTCGTCCAAAACCACAGTTAGGGCTCCGCCATGAAGAGCCTCCGTCAATCCGAACCGGACGCGCTCCGTTGGTATCAATACAGGCTCCGCACGTTGTTCATTGCGTTTGTCGTGGTGGCCGTTCCACTCGGATTGTACTGCGGATGGGCCCGCCGGTACGATGAGACGCAAGACCTGACGGATCAGATTCTCGCAACTGTCGACTCGCTTGAAGCAAAGCGCCCCGGCGGAATGACACAACTGCAATGGGAAACGGCCATATATTGGACTCGAAATCTTGTGTGCAATAGCTTAAAACCGGTTGAGGACGACCTGGATGAACTTCGGCGTTTTCAAACCGAGTTGCAGGAAAAAGCGGAAGGAGACGTAGATTTCTGTACCATCCTGTGGATATGGGATCAGTTTGCCCGTCTCACTGATGCGGGCAAGAAATATCAGTATCACCGACAGCACATGCTAGAAGAGATTAGGTCGTGTTGACATTCATATAGCGTGAAATTGGTGTATTTGGTATCATTTCGC
>CAZJRB010000120.1:0-18827 GCA_964547995.1 uncultured Planctomycetaceae bacterium
CGTGTACGAACTGTATGAGTTGACGGCCGAGGAGATCGCGATTGTGGAAGGGGCGGCTTGTTCGTAGTGACCGCATTCATGCGGTCTGGTGTGCGGTTGGCGTGATGCGAGACGGGAGCGAGGAACGCCCGGATGAATCCGGGCACTACGAACGTGGGGATGGGGTACGGCCCGGATGAATCCGGGCACTACGAACGTCCGGGCACTACGAACGTGGAGGCTGCTGATGTATGATTATCGCCGCATGACCCCAGAGGAGCGGCTGGCGGTGGTCGAGGAGCGACGATCGCGGGGATTTCCATTGCACAAGCCGCCCCATCTGAAGCAGGGAGAAGGGTGGTATTTCATCAGCGGGGCAACGTTCGAGCATCGCGCGCAGTTCCAGGCACCCGGCGAGTTGACCGCACTGACGAGACGGCTGCTGGAGGCGTTCCGCGAAGGTGCGATTCCGACCGCGGCCTGGGTGGTGATGCCCAACCACTATCACTCGCTCGTTTTGGTGAGCGATCTCGCGTTGCTGGGGAAACGGCTCGGCGGCGTTCACGGGCGGTCCGCGCGCTATGCCAACCAGCGGGATGGAACCCCCGGACGACAAGTGTGGTACAAGTACAGCGACCGGAAGGTGCGAAGCGAGCGTCATTTCTTTACGTGTATCCATTACGTGATGGCCAACCCGGTCAAGCATGGCTTTGCGAAGACACTGTTTGAATGGGCGTGGTCGTGCGTGGATGAGTTGCGTTTACAATACGGGGAGGGGTGGATCGAGGATTTGCAGCGAGACTATCCGCTGCTGGACTTCGGCCGGGGTTGGGATGATTGAGGTAGAAGAGGGGTCTTTGGTGACGCTGCCCGGATGAATCCGGGCACTACGAACATGGGGATGGGGTACGGCCCGGATGAATCCGGGCACTACGAACGGATCGACCAGCTCGTTTATGAACTGTACGAATTGACGGACGAGGAGATTGCAATTGTGGAGGCCGCCACCACGGGGCTTGTCCCCGTGGAGCGGTGATTGGCCACTAAGCGAGGGCCGGGGTTCCCCCTTCTCTTTCAGGCGCGGCGCGGCCGAGCGGAGTTGTTGTTGCGGGCCGGTAGTGGTCAATCAGCGTCCTACGGGGGCGAGCCCCGTGGTGACGTGCGAATATCGAATATCGAGAGAGCAGAAAGCAGAGAGCAGAGAGCAGAAAGCAGAGGGAATGGGGAAGACGGTCATCACTTCGCTGCAAGGCTAATCTCAGGTTGATTCCGACCACTGGTCCTCCAAGTCTTTGATCGCCTGGCGGACCTGATCGGTATCGGTCGGTTGGGATATTTGCGGTCCGATCCGCACGGAAACGGGGTAGGGCCATCGGCGGGGGCGTTTCCAGAAGACCTTGCCGCCCTCGTAGCTGAAGATGCTGCCCCACAGCCCGGCGAGAAAGATCGGCACGACCGGCGCGCCGGTCTCCTTCAGCATGGAGAGGAATCCGGAGCGGAATTCGCCCATCTCGCCGCTTCGGGTGATGCGGCCCTCCGGAAAGATACAGACGAAATCGCCGGCGCGCAGGGCTTCCCGGACGTTGCGGACCGACTCGACGACCGACCGCTTTCCCGGCTCGATGAAGATCGTGCCCAGGTCCTTCGCCAGCCAGCGGAAGAGCCATCGGTGGGCGGAATCGGCCCGGGCGACCATCCGTATGGGATGCGGGAAGAAGAGAATCAGCAATACGCCGTCGATGAAGCTGACGTGGTTGGCGACGACCAGCGCCCCGCCGGCTTCCGGCACGTTGTCGCGTCCCTCGATGCGCACCCGGTAGAACAGGTGGCTGACGAGCCAGACGCAGACGCGGGCCGTCGCGCCCGGCAGCAGCCAGACGACGTACAGGAGAACCGGCACGGTGGCGGCGCCCAGCAGCAGGAAGATATGGCGGGCGGAGAGTTCCATGACCGAACGCCACAGGTAGAACAACCCGGACGCGGTGAGCATGCCGAGAAACGTCAGGAAATTGCTCGCCGCCAGGATCGATCCCCGCGACTCGACGGGACTGTGACGCTGTAGAAACGCGAGGATGGGGATGTTGTACAGCCCGGCGCTGGCGCCGAGCATGAGCAACCACAGGCAGCTCCAGAAATAGGCGGCCGACAGGGCCTCGTCGGCCGCGGGCACAACGGCAAGGAGCACACCGCTTAGCGCGATTCCCGCCGCCCCCAACGGCACGATCCCGAGTTCGACCCTTCCGCCCGACCAGACGCCGGCGAGCACGCTCCCCCCACCCACGCCGATCGCCAATATCCCCAGCAGCACGCCGACGTGGGTCTGCCCGATTCCGAGTTCCGTGATGACGAACAGATCGACGTTCATCTGCGCCACCGCGCCCAGGCACCAGAAGACGGCGCATCCGACGGCCGCCCGCAACAGCGGCCGTCTCGAAGAGAGCAAGGCAAGGTCGCGATACGTCTGACGCGGGATGTTGTAGGGGAAGGTCCGCGCCGGGTTGGCCACCTTTAGCGGGGCGATCAGCAGACTGACTGCGAAACCGGTCAGGGCGACGCCGATCAGCGCGGCCGCTGGAATCCACCACATATAGTGACCCGGCGCAAGTTCGTCTGCCAGTGCGGCCGGCGTGGTGAGCACAAATAAGAAACCGCCGGCGATGGAACCGATGACGATCGCCAATACGGTAGTCATGCCGATCAGGCCGTTTGCGGCCGCGATCCGGTTTTCGCGGACCATTTCGGGGATGGAGCCGAACTTGGACGGTCCGAACAGCGCGCTCTGCGCGCCCATCAAGGCAATCACCGCGAACATCACATAGATATTGCCGATCAGGATGGCGGCCACGCCCAGGATCATGATAATCACCTCGGCCGCCTTGCAGCTTACGATGACGGTACGCTTGCTAAAACGGTCGGCAAGGTACCCGGCCGGTGCCGCCAGCAGAACAAACGGCGCGACGAAACAGGCCAGCCCCGCCGACAGGGCCACGGCGACTTGTTGCTCGCCGCTTTCGAGAATCTTCTTCCCGATGGGCACGACCAGCCACCGGAACATGTTGTCGTTGACCGCCCCGAGGAACTGGGTCGTCAGCAGCGCCAGGAAGCTCCGCGACGACAGCCCGCCGGAAGGCCCGGTTGCCGCGGGGATGTCGGGAGTTTCATTCGCTTCAGTGGCCAAGTCAAGCTCCGCAGGTGCCGATCGCGAGGAAGCCGGTCTTCACGCAGTTCCCAGTATATCCGGCTTTTCCGGGAAACCAATACCGCCGGACAACCAAAGCCTTTGTTCCGAGCGCCCCATGCGGTAAGATCAATGGCTGCTCCCGGTCCGGGTAGATCGGTCCGAGGCGGAATCAAGTACCTATCGCAAATGCAGTGGGGGAGGGCCAATGTACCGCCGGTTGATCTGTTCTGTAATCGTAATAGTCGTTGTGTGTCCGGCAGGCACGGCGGTCGGCCAGCTCCGCGTAGCCACATTTTCGAGCGACGTCACGCCGCCGCTGGGCCATCCGTGCTATCCCGACTCGAAACCGCTGGCCACGATCGAACATCCTTTGCTGGCCAAGGGGATTGTGATTGACGATGGGAAGCACCGATACGTTTTGTGTGCGGTTGACTGGTGCGAGTTGTGCAATTCCACCCACTTGCTGTTCCGCCGGAAACTGGCCGAGGCCGTGGACGCGGACGTTTCGCACGTGGCGGTGCAGACCGTCCACCAGCATACTGCACTGCTGGCCGACGGCGACGCCCATCGACTCCTGCAAAAGCAGGAGAAGCCGCCGCCGTACCTGGATCTGAAATTTCTCGACGAAGTGACCGATCGACTGGCCGAAGCGGCGAAGAAATCTCTGGGCGATTTGAAGCCCCTCGACCGCATTGGAACGGGGCAGGCCAAGGTCGAGCGAGTCGCCTCCTCGCGGAGAATCCCCATCGGCGGCGGCAAGGTCCGCACGCGATACAGCTCTACCCGCGACAAGGACCTTCAGGCTGCCCCGGAGGGCTACATCGACCCGATGCTCAAGACAATCACGCTGGCCGACGGCGAGCGCCCGCTGGTCCGGCTGCACTACTACGCCACGCACCCGCAGAGCTTCTACCGCGATCAGAGGGCAAGCTGGGATTTCCCCGGCATCGCCCGGGAGAAGGTTGAGAAGAAGGACGAAGTTTTTCAGATTTACTTTACCGGTTGTGCGGGCGACGTGGCGGCCGGCAAATACAACGACGGCTCGCGAAAGGCGCGGGCCGGATTGGCCGAGCGGCTCCAGGCCGGAATGGAAGCCTCCATCGCCTCGACGAAATTCGCCCCGGTCGGGTCACTCCAATGGCGAACCTTTCCGCTGAAGATGCCCCTGCGGACCGGTTCGGGATACGGCGTGGCCGAGAATCGGGCCAAGATGGCGGACACGGAGGCGGCCGCCGCTCGGCGAAAGGACGCGGCGCGAAACGTCGCTTTTGCCGAGCGGAAAGAGCCGATTGAGCTAAGCTCGCTCCAAATCGGCGACGTGTATATCATCCACCTGCCGGGCGAGCCGATGGTCACGTTCCAGCTCTTTGCCCAGGCGTTGAAGCCGAAAGGTTTTGTGGCCGTCGCGGGCTACGGAGACGGCTGCCCCGGCTATATATGTACCGAGCGGGCGTTCGGCGAAGGGGGCTACGAACCGAGTGCGTCGCGGGTGGCCCCCGAGTCGGAGAAGAGCTTCCGAACAGCCATTCGCCGGTTGCTCGGTTTACCATAAAGCCGCGACTGGCGAGGCTGTGACTTTTTTGGCGTTTGACACGTTCAGTCTGTAGGGAACGCCCTCTGTGGCGTTCCGGGAAGCAGCAACGAGCGTGTTTTCCGGGTTTCGGAACGCCACAGAGGGCGTTCCCTACAAAAAGTCACAGCCTCGGCGGTCGCGTCCGGCGGCTGCAAATTGCGCCGCCATATGTTTGCTGAACCGCTGACAAGTACGTGTGGATGGTTGGAATGGTTGACGAACGTCGTATTGCGTCGCGAAGTCTGCCCTCACGCGGGGCGCGACCACCGGTCGCAGCTTTATGCTTCTGCCGCTTGCGGCTTCGCACCCGACGCAGGGCGCGACCACCGGTCGCGGCTTTATGGCTTGTGGGTGGTCTTACATCCGCGCTGATTGGCGCGACGGTGTTCACTACCGGCGTTTCTGCACAAACGAGCGGCGAGCCTGCTACTTTGGCTGCGGCTGCGCCTTATGAAATCCGCAAGGACGGCTACGTCGAGAAGATCACCCCGGGCGTCGACTACAAGGACCGTTTGCCCCGCATTCTGCCCAAGGAACCGGCCGATTCGATCAAGACGTTCCACGTTGTACCGGGCTTCCGCATCGAGCTTGTGGCCGCCGAGCCGTTGGTCTGCGATCCGATCGACATGTGTTTCGACGAAAACGGCCGGATGTACGTCCCCGAGATGATCCCTTATGCGGAAAACAACTCGGCCGAGTTCGGCTCACCGAACGGCAGGGTGTCTTTGCTGCAAGACACCGACGGCGACGGCAAGCTCGACAAGAGCACGGTATTTGCCGACAAGCTCGTCTGGCCCACGGCCCTGACCTGCTTCGACGGCGGTCTGTTCATCGTCGCCGCCCCCGACATCCTCTACTGCAAAGACACCGACGGCGACGGCCGAGCCGACGTCCGCGAAGTGATCATTACCGGCTTTGCGCTGAGCAACCCCAACGCTTTACCCAACAGCCTTCGCTGGGGATTGGACAACCGGATGCACGGCATGACCAGCACCGCCGGCGGGAAGCTTCGGGCGGTGAAGTGGGAACGGGCGGATGCGTCCGGGAAGAGCCAACCGCTTCAGGCACGGGGACGCGACTTCAGCCTCCATCCGCGCACGGGGGAGCTGCGGCTCGAAAGCGGCGGGTCTCAGTACGGGATGAGCTTCGACGAGTGGGGCCGGAAGTTCGAGTGCTCCAACAGTGCCCCCATCGAGATGGTGATGTACGACGACCGCTACATCGCCCGGAACCCCTATCTGGCCGCCCCAAACCCCCTGGTCAACATCTGGACGTACGGCAACGCCGTCTACCGCACCAGCCCCGTCGAGCCCTGGCGAATCCTCCGCACGGAGCTTCGCATAGGCGGGAAATTCTCCGGGCCGATCGAAGGCGGGGGCACCGCGGCCGGATACTTCACCGGCATTTGCGGCACGACCATCTACACCGGCAGTGCTTGGCCCCAGCAGTGCCGTGGGCAGGCGCTCACCTGCGAGGGGTCGGGAAACCTCGTGCATCGTATGCGGCTGGAACCGGACGGCGTCGGCTTCAAGGCCTACCGGACGGAAGAGAAGAAAGAATTCCTCACCTCCGACGAGATCTGGTTCCGCCCTATCCAGTTCGCCCACGCCCCCGATGGTGCCTTGTACCTGGCCGACATGTACCGCGAAACGTACGAGCACCCCGGCGCCGTACCGCCGTCGGCCAAAAAGCACATCGACCTGACCACGGGCAACGACCGCGGCCGCATCTACCGCATCGTGCCCGAGGGGTTCAAGCAACCCAAGCCGGTTCGGTTGGGCAGCATGTCGTCCTCGGAGTTGGTCCGGTTGCTCGAACACCCCAACAGTTGGCACCGCCGCACGGCCAGCCGGTTGTTGTACGAGCGGCAGGACCGCCAGGCGATCCCGCCGCTTGTCAAGCTGGCCGCCGAGTCGCCTTCGCCGCTGGGCCGCATGCACGCGATGTATGCGCTCGACGGTCAAGGGGCGCTCACGGCCGACGTTGTCCTTCCCCGGCTGGATGACGAACACCCGCGGGTGCGCGAACACGCAATCCGGCTGGCCGAGAAGGTGCTTGGCGACTCGCCGGTCGTCCGCGCGAAGTTGTATGCCATGGCCGGGGATGACGATGCGCGTGTACGATATCAGTCGGCATTTACGCTCGGCGAGATTCCGGGCACCCAGGCGACCGCCGCCTTGGCCGCAATTGCCGCCCGCGATGCCGGTGACCGGTGGGTGCGGCTGGCGGTTCTCAGCTCGTCGCTGGGGCGTGCGGGCGAACTGTTCGCGCAGCTTGCCGCCGACCAGAAGTGGCGCAGCGGCCCAAGCGGCATCGCCCTGCTCGAACAACTGGCTGAGCAGACGGGCGTGCAGAACCAAGGCGATCAGGTTGCGGAAGTGCTTCGTGTGTTGGATGCACTGCCCGACGGCGAAAAGAATCTGGCCCGGGCGGCCGTCCGCGGCTTGAGCCGGGGGCTGAAGAAGGCCAACAGCCCGCTGCTTAAGCGTCTGGCAAGCGACAAGGCGGGCGAGCTGCTCTTGGAAATGGTCGACAAGGCCAAGACGCAGGCGACCGACGTGAAGGCGCCGGTGGCCCAGCGCACGGAAGCGGTCCGCTCCTTGGCGCTGGCTTCGTTCGAGGAGGTCGGCAACACCCTGGCCCGGCTGCTCGAAAGTCGGCAGCCCCAGGAGGTCCAGACGGCGGCGCTGAGGGCGCTTGGCCGATTTCGCGACGAGCAAGTTGCCGGGTTCGTGGTTGATGCATGGGGCGGATTCAGTCCGAAGGTCCGCGGCGAAGCGGCCGAGGCCCTGTTTGCCCGGCCCGAACGGCTCCCGGTACTGTTTGCGGCCATCGAAAACAAGTCGATCAACCCGTCCCAGTTGGACCCCGCCCGAGTTCAGTTCTTGCTCAAGCATCCTGACAAGCGAATCCGCGAACCAGCGTCTCGGCTACTCGGCAGCGCAAAACTTGCCCGGCGCACGGAAGCGATGGCCGCCTACCGCGATGTGCTCGATATGAAAGGGCACCTCGCACGCGGAAAGGCCGTCTTCAAGAAAGAGTGTTCCACCTGCCACAAGCTGGAGGGCGTCGGCTACGATCTCGGGCTGCCACTGGCGACGGTCCAGAGCCGCGGCCGCGAGGGAATCCTCTCGCAAATCCTCGATCCCAACCGCGAGATCAACCCGGCCTATCTCAACTACACGTTGCTGACCGACGACGGGCTCACGGTGACCGGCATGATCACCGCCGAGACCGCCACCAGCATCACACTGACCCGCGCCGAGGGTGAAAGCGACACCGTCTTGCGGACCAACATCGACGAACTCCAAAGCACCGGCCTGTCGATCATGCCGGAGGGCCTGGAAAAGCAAGTCAACAAGCAAGACATGGCCGACTTGATTGAGTATCTCATGTCCGTGCAGTGAATGAAACATTCCGGGGGCTCTTGCAGCGATTCTGTGGCCGTGGTATAATCCGCAATTTCATTGAGCAGGTCCTCACCCCCCGGGCCGATATGGGAGTATTAGCCGAGAAAATTTGTGGCGCTGCGAGGGCCGTGTTCGCCGACAGGCGGAGGGCCTGCATTATTGAGGAACATGCTTGCCGGCGCCTCGGGATAAAACAGAACAACGGACGCCTGGAGAGGCTTCAAGTCGCTGTCAGTACGATTTCGGGCGGGAGAAGAACCATCGAAGTCGTGGAGATACTTGAGCCCGGACGGAAAGATCCTCTGTTGATGTATGGGATTAAGAAACCTCACGGCTCCGAACCGTGGAGCGCCGAGAAGGCCTCCGAGTTGGGGATAGGCCCGGAGGTCCTTGATGTCTCGGAAAGTGACACCATACTGGAGGAGTTCTATCCACGGAAGTTGAATATTCGCAACCGCAAGCCGGCACCGGACGAGCACCGCTATTATGCAGAGGACCTCAGCAGGTTCTTTCTCGCGTTCGTCCGCATTCGGGAGGGCGAAATCATTTGCCACAAGGATGAACGGCCGGAGCACATGTTCCTTCTCGGGGAAGGGAAGGACATTCGGCTCAGCCTCATTGATTGGGGGCTCACCAGCGTCCGGCCTCTTCACAAATTCCGAGAATGGGGAAGCCACCAGCTCTGCTGGATCTACGAAAATCTGAGCTTCGATCAGCCGTCAATCTGGAAGATTTTCGTAAACTCCCTGGTCCGGCGATTGCCTGAGGAATTGGAGCATCAAACGCTAGCGGAAGCGTACGCGGACTTTGTGGGGGACCAGACTTGGTATTTGGCTCACGGCTTGCAGAAGAAGGTCGCCGTGAGGTTCTTGGAGTTCAGCGTCAGGTGCGGCAGGCTCGACCTGGATCTCGACTGGTTCAACGAGTTTGTCGACAAACACCGGAACTGCGGCGGCGAGGACCTGGCTCGGGCCTACGGACAATATGAAAGACACGTATCAGGACTTACACAATAAGACGAAAGGGTTGAAATGCAACGAGTGACATCCGATCGAGTGAACGGCGGGCATGAAGGCGCCGCTTTCCGCGCCGAAACCGACACGCATCTCAAGACGAACTTGCCAAGGGACAAGGCCGCCGGCTGCCTGGAGCGCGGCTGGGTCATTGCCAACCACAAGCTGGTCTCGTTTCACGCGGCGTTTATCTCATCCGTGCTGAGTGTCCCGCTGAAGGGACTCACGGACGCCGTGGACGCAGGGGCGAACGTCAAGCTCGAAGTCCTCCGCTACATGTTCTGTAGTTGGGAAACGATCATCTCGGTGGTCATGTTGTATTTGTCCTGGCACATCTCGATCGCCATCCACGAAATGGGGCACTTCCTGACCGCCGTCAAGCTCACCGCGCTGAACAAGAGTTCTCAAGAGCGGGCGGACAAGGTGCTTCGGGAGGGTGGCAAGTTCGGGTGGTACGTCTACATGTTTCTGACGATCCCGTGGGGCAAGTTCTACGGGGTGAAGAAGGACGCGGGCAACTTTGCCCCCGACGCGCCGTACAATTTGGCCGTTGCGGCCGCGGCGCCCCGCTGGAGCGGCTGGCTGGCCATCGTCTGCCTGCCCGTCGCGGCGATCGGCATCGGCCTGGGACTTTTCCTGGGTGCACAGTCGGGCACGCACGGGATCGGTGAGGCCCTGATCTACATTGGCCGGTTTTTCCTCTGCCCGGGCGTCGTCGGGCTGCTCGACCGCTTCCTGGCCGACCACGGCAAGCTCAAGGAGTTCACGGTGCGAGAAAGACAAGCCGCAGAGCGGGCCGCCAGAGGCGCCGAGGCCATCTCCGACGAAAGCTGGCTCGCCCAGGTGGGGAAGCTCAAGGAGAAAATGCTCCATACCCGGATCCGCTCGGTCGACCTGAAAGACGGCACGAGGGTCGACGCGCCGTGGCAGTTCCGCAACTGTGCCATGGGCGGGCGGCACACGGAGAAAGAGTATCCCGAGAGCAACATCAGCATGCAGGAAAGCATGTTCATGCCGCTCTCGCCCAAGACCTACGAAGACGCCCAGGAAATGACCGTGAAACTCCAGTACCGCCTGAAGGAGGTCATCGAGTCCGCTCCCGGGGCAAAGGTGATGGGTATCGGCCTCGAAGGCGGACTGGCGCCCTACGTCGACAAGGACCCCGAAGACAAGGTCCCCGAGCAGCGAATGTGGCGCATGATGAAGCAGACGATCCTGGACTGCGGGTACACGCCCGGCATCGACGTGGCCATCGCGATGGATCCCGCCGCCTCGGAGCTGGAAAACGCGTTCCGCGAGGAGACCGGCCAGGAAGACTCCATCGGCATGTATCGATTCTGGCGGGACAAGAGCAAGCTCGACATGAGCCGCGACGAGATTCTCGAACTCTACAAGGAGACCATGGAAGCCGACAACGTGCCTATCCTTTCCATCGAGGACGGGTTCGGCGAGCTGGACCACGCCGGCTGGCAGCTCCTCATGAAAGGGGACCCGGAAAGAGGCGTCGAAGGATTGGGCGACAAGATATTCATCATCGGCGACGACCTGGTTACGACCAAGGACTCCACCATCGAGCAGTGCGCCAAGGACGGCGAGATCAACGCGTCCCTGATCAAGGCCAACCAGATCGGAACGCTCACCGAGACCGTCCTGGCGATGCTGACCTCTCTGGCTTACGGGGCCGAACTGGTCGTCTCGCACCGCTCCAAGAGCCCCAACGATCCGTTCGAGGCCGAGCTTTCCACCGCCATGAACGCCTTCGGCATGAAGGCCGGCGGCGGCGCCAACACCGAGCGGCTTCAGAAGTATGGCCGGGTCATGGAGATCCTCGCTCTGGCAGAGGCCGGGAAGAAAGAGATCTCCGAAGAAGAACGAAGAACCATCGAAACGGACCTCAGGGACCTGATTAGGACCCTGACCGGTAAGGAAGACGCGGAACTCGTCCCGGGCGCCGCCGACATGGACATCACCTCCCTGTTGATGAAGATGCTGGCCATCGAGACGGTTAGCGGGACGGAAGAGGCGACGAACGCGGGTATTCCCTCCGCTGCCGCGACGCTCTTCCTCGGCCGGACGGGAATCATCCGCTTCAAGGGCTCGACCCCGCTGGGCACCTCCGCCGGCGTGGACGAGGCCATCCACTACGTCGACAGCATCATCACGCCGAGCGAGATTACGCGGAAACACCCGGCACTGTTTTCCGATGCCGGCGACGGGACTTACCGGTTCAAGAAGGGCTTGCACTTCGACGACGTCAAGGCCAAGAACGACGACGACCTGATGACCCTGTGGAACAGGGCGCAACGTTACGAGGGCATGGGTTGCCTCGACGCGGTCGAGCACATCGAGACGGTGCTGTCGGACGCCTTGACCGGCAGGAAGCTCGGGCAACTCGGCAGCCTGTTCGAGATCGATCAGGAATTGTTGATGATCGAAAGGCAGCAGGCCATCGCCGCAAACAGGCTCTCCGAGTCCGCTCCCGTCGAAGAGCAGATCCACGCGATGCAAAGAAAAGGCGTCCTGGGTATGAACGCCATCCTGTCGGTGTCCCTGGCGTTGGGCCGCGCCCTCGCGGCCAGAGAAGGCAAGGAACTCTGGCAACTCATCCGTGAGATGGCCGTCGATACCATGGCCAAGTTCATCGCCGCTAACGCAAAGAACGATGGCGGCAAGGACGTCGGGGCCCTCAAGGGCATGGGGTTCGACGAATTGCAGGCATTGTTCCGCGAGACGGCTGCCGCGGCCATCAACGAAGACGAGCAAATCCACATGCTGCTGCGGGAACAACTGCCCGTCTACGTGATCAAGTAAAACGTCACACCTGCCGCAGCCTGATGCCGGGTATTTTTGCGGATTCCGGCAGGTGCCCGGTGAGTTGATAGCCTTCTTGCATCCCCGGGAAAAACAGTTCCGGTGAAGCCCGTATCAGCGGTTCGAGGAACCGCCAAGCTTGCCCCGCGCCGTTCCAAGTGCAATATTAGGCCGTCAAGGCCGAATCTTCCCGTACTTGTCCGATTGCCATATCTGCCCGCTTTCGACGTCCATCGCTGTCAGCCAGCCGTTGCCGTAAATCCACGTGTCGATGCACTTAAGATAACCGAGATCGAAGACCTCGCCGTTCTTCTGAGCGGTGTGCCCGATAATCGCCGTCTTGCCCGAATAATGTGCCAAGGGCGTGCGGTGCCGGAGCGATTCCCATCGCAGGGCCGTCCCCGGTTGCTGAGAGAGCGGCAGGTCCGGATGGTAATTGGCGTGGACGAAGAAGTGCTGATCCGTTTCGTAAAACGGCAGGCAGCTCTCCAGAAAGTCAATGTGTTCCTCGGGTACGCCGTCGGGGATATGGCCGCCGTAGGAAGAGACCGTGGCGTCGCCGCCGTAGATAAGCCACCCGCTCAGCATGTCCATTCTGCCGTGGCAGACGTCCAGCAGCATTTCGTCGTGGTTGCCCAGGATGGTGACCAGGCGGCACTCTTGCCTCATCGCGAGCAGCCGGTCGATAACCCCGCGGCTATCCGGCCCGCGATCGACAAAATCGCCCATTACAACGATCGTGTCGTCCGGCCGCGGATCGAGCGCTTCGGAGACAGCGTCGAACGCGCCCGAATAACCGTGAATGTCTCCGATGGCAATAATTCGATCGGGCACTACTCACTGCTCACTATCTATTCACGATTCACTGCGCCCCATCGCCGCCCTTCGTCCAGCATCGTCAGGTAGTTGTCCAAAGGGATATAATTGGCAACGCTGTTTCCAGTTCCCAGGCAATACCCGCCGCCGGGTTGCATCGTTTCGAGCGTTGCGCTGACACGCCGGCGGATTGCCTCCGCGTCCGAACGGCACAAGAAATCGACGTCGATTCCGCCGAGGATGGCGATCCGGTCTCCATATTTTTCGTTTGTTTCCTCAACAGTCTCGATCGTGTCCTCGAATGAATGGATGCCGTCGATTTTCACGTCGTTCAGCAGGTCGTCCATAATCGCATCGATCTTGCCGCAGGAATGGAGCAGGTAGGGACGTCCGCCGGCGTGGGCGGCCTCCGCCATCATCCTGTGACCGGGCAGGATGAACTCCCGCAAGTCGTCGGGGCTGATCAACGTTCCCGAGCGAAAACCCATGTCGTCCGAACCCCAGATTACCTTGACGCGGTCGTACTGCAATATCCGCCGCACGACGACTTCGTACAGATCGATCAACCGCCGGCTAACCGCGGCAACCAGATCCCGCTCATCGAACAAGGCATAGCAGAGCGTCTCGTAACCCATCAGCCACACTGTGTACTCGGCGAAATGCGCAAAGCCACCGCTGCCAACGATGCACATGTCCTCGGGCAGGTTCTCCTCGAACCATTCGAGGTTCCGCGTGGTCAAATCGTCCGGCTCCGGCCAGGGAAACGCCTCAAACTCGTCCCAGTTGGTGATCGGTCCCTTGTGTTCGTCGACGAACTGCCGCCCGCCGTCACGCTCGAGTTCGGCCGTGTCGTTGGCCGTATGGTAACGGACCGCGATCCCCACGTCGTCCACGCCGCAGCGGACGTAGTCGTAGCCCAGAAAACGCATTACCCGGATCTCGCGCCGGAGCGTGTAAAACGGATCGTCCGGCGCGACATCGTCCATCAGGCCAAACCGCTCGGCGACGGCCGCCTTGACCTCCTCGTCGAGCAACAGTTCGATGACGTGGACTCGTCCGGGCGTTCCCTCCCGACGCAGACACCGCAGGAAACCCTCCCAATCGGGAGTGATATCGACGGAAAACGGGCTTTTCGAAGCCATAAGTCGATGGGAGTTCTCAACCCTAGACCTTGCGTACCACGCCGACAACAACCCCCGCGATACGGGGGTTCTTCACGTAGATCGGTTTCATTTTCTTGTTGGCCGGTTCGAGCCGGACGCGGTTTTTCTCGGGGAAGAACCGCTTCAGCGTTGCTTCGTTGTCCTCGGTCAAGGCGACGACGATCTGCCCCCGGCGGGCCTTGCGGGCCTTGCGGACGACCACGTAGTCACCGTCGGCGATCTGGTCGTCGATCATCGAATCGCCGTCGACCTCCAGGACGAAGAGGTTCTTCTTGGGGTCGAACAGATCGGCAAAATCAATCCATTCGTCCTGCTCGATGGCCTCGTGCAGCACGCCGGCCGCGATCCGCCCGGCCAGGGGAAAACCCCGCTGGCAGGGCTCCAACGCCAATTCGATGGCCCGGGATCTGCCGGGATCGCGAGTGATCAGCCCTTTCTTCTCGAGGGCTTTCAGGTGGCAGACGACGCCGTTGGGCGAGACAATGTCGAAATGGTAACCGATCTCGCGGACGGTCGGGCCGTAGCCCCGCGTCCGCATTTTGTTCCGAATGAACTCATAAACGGCCAGTTGCCGTTTGGTCAGACTGTCGAATGCGTCCATGGCGACTCCCCTGGGGTTTAGCCGGTCTGTTGGGTAATTCTCTCATGGACAATAGTACAATATACGGGTGTACATAGTCAAGAGAAGTACGCCAAATGTTCGGGGCAAGGCGACCGGGAATGCCCCTGTAGACGCATCCGTATCCCTGCCGCTGGAGTAGAGTTCGGGACTATTGCTCCGCGGAGGAAGGATCGGCGAAGAAACGTTGCAAGATGGAAGTAGCAGGCTCCGCCAAAAATCAAAGGAGGGGGCACCTGCCCCTAACCCCCCACCGGGCTTGCACCACGCGAATAAGAAAAAGGGTGTCGACAACACGAAAGGTTCCGCAAAGCCCTTTCCAAGAATGCAGGCTTTTTCTAAAATAGATGTCAGGAACAGTTGTAGAGGTGTCTTTGGGCATCACCTCTTGTCTTTTCTTCTCTTGCGGGTGGGAGGTGTGGTACGTGTGCCCGACTCCTTTGTGGTCGATTGCGCAACGACCGCTGCCTGCGCTGAGAGAGAATAAGCACCCTGAGTCTCATGGCCCGCGAGGATAAACCCAATGCCAATCAAGATCATTTGCCCCAATGGACACTCACTCACGATCAAAGGCAAGTACGCAGGGAAGAAAGGGTTGTGCCCGATCTGCAAGGCGACCGTTGAGGTGCCTTTGTCGGACGCAGCGGTGTTACCGGCGTATTCGATTTTGAGCATTTTGCAAATGGACGAATCGGGGGTGTCGATCGTGATGAAAAACATCCCGAACCTCGAGAAGGATTTGGGCGAGTTGGTTCCCGAGAATGGTAGCGCTCCGATTAGCCTGCGTGAAAGGACCCTTCTTGTCGGGCGGAGCAAGGACTGCGACATCGTCCTGTTGTCTTCCGCGATTTCCCGGTATCACGCACTGCTACGGGTGATCGGCAGCCGCTGGTGCGTCGAAGACAAGGGGAGCACGAACGGGGTGATTGTCAACGGGCGCCGCGTGATGAAGGGTTGGCTCGGGCCCGGCGACACGGTGGCGTTCGCGAAGCATGCCTACAAGATTTCTTACAGCCCCAACGTGTTGGCGGCCTTGCCGCCGCTCCCCGACATGCACCGGACATTGGGTGAGTTGGTACCCGTCGGGGGCGGCACGCCCATCGCGCTCCTGAAGAAGACACTTCTGGTTGGGCGGTGCGAGCCCTGCGACATCGTGTTGCCGTTTGCGACGGTCTCGCGACGACACGCCGAGTTGGCCATTGTCCGGGACCACTGGCGGGTGGAAGACAAGGGGAGCGACTACGGGGTTCGCATCAACGGACTGCTCCGCCAGAGGAAACGGCTCCACCCCGGCGACACGGTGGCGTTCGGCAAGCGTTCCTATAAGATCCAATACGATCCGAACGTCCTGTCCGCGTTGGACACCGCCGCGCAGGACAGCAGCACGGTGCCGCTTCCGAAGCCCGGCGCTGATGTCCTCGTGTTCCCCTGAAGGATAGCCGTGGGTTGGAGGAGCGGGCAGTTCGACCACGCACGAAACGCGGAACGGATGGCGGCGGCGGGCGCCACGATCACCATTTGTCGGGTCTGCAGGGACGAAAATCCACGGTGTCGCCTTTGGGGAACGCAAACGCCGTGAAGGGGTTCTCGACGCCGCTTTCCTCGGCATCTTTATCCTGAAACCGCAGCAGGAACTTATCGCCAGTCTGAAAAGGAAGGCCAACGGGGCGGACAAAGTATCCGCTTACAAACCGGCCTTCAATCCCGCGGTTCTCGACCTTCAGGACTACCTCAACCCCTTCCGCCAACGTGTGGCCGTCGGCATCCAAGATTTTTGCGAGCATTTCACGGCCTCCACCAAATTGAAGGCAGTATACCACGATGGAGGAAGCGCGAGAACCCCAAGGATCAATCCTGCAACTGTGCTACGTATGCATGGCAGTGCGGACAGACACGGGCATCCGTCGATATTTTCTCGTGGCATTTCGCGCAGATTCTCTCCGTCTTGTCCCGTTTCCTTTGGGACCACGAATAGTCCGAGTCGTCACCGGCAAGCTCGGGTATGTCAAGGGAAAGCCCCGACAGCCCCGATTCCTGAGGCCGGAGAACATCCATAATGGAGTCGTCGGTGAAGATGTCCTCTGCGGGCTCCGGGACCTTGATTCGGGCCCTACAGATCGGGCAGAGACCCACCTTGCCGGCATATTTGTCCTTGACCCTTACCGCATGGCCGTTGGGGCAGATAGCGCGAATCGACATGGCATCTCCTCCATGCCTCTTCTGCCTGTGCCTTGGTACGATCTGCCCGCGAGTAGATATGATAGATAAACGGTATTATATCAGGATCTTTTGCATTGTTGCAAGCGATTTGTTTCCCCATAATGCGGCTAGTTCGCCAAGATTGCCCCCAAAGGGGTCCGGCAGGGTGGCTATCCGCCCTCCATGGGCATGGCATGCCGCCGATGCCCCTTGGTGTCCGATTCCGTTTGACGGTTGCCTACGCGTTGGGAGGTTGGTTTTGGCGACGGCGTGTGAGGCTTGAGTGGGGCAACATAGCAATTTGGCAATACCTGCCGGATTTCCCGGATGCCTTCCTCGGTAACCCGGCTGCCGCTGAGATACAGCTCTCGCAGTACGGTCAAGTCTTTGAGGTGTTTTAGCCCGGCGTCCGTAACCCGGGTCCGTTCGAGGTGCAAAGCCTTGAGGCTGCGCAGTCCCGCGATGTGTTCCAACCCGGCGTCCGTGACCCGGGTGTCCGTGAGGTTCAGCCCTGCAAGCTTGGTCAATGTTTCAAGGTGCCTCAGCCCAACGTCGGTAACCGAGGTGCCCTCTATCCCAAGACCGTCAAGGTTGGCTATTGCCCTGAGGTGTTCCATCCCGGCGTTGCCGACTTTGGTCCGGTTAAGTTGGAGATTCCTGAGGGAAGTCAACTTTTTGAGGCGGCACACCCCGGCATCGGTGATGCCGGTATCGCTGAGGTCCAGGAATCTGAGTCGGCTCATCCCGCTGAGATGTTTCACTCCCTCATCGGTAATGTGTGTGCCATCGAGGTTCAGCAAACTGAGTCTGGTCAGATCTTCGAGGTGCTTCGACCCGGCATCGGTGATTTCCGTGTTGCCAAGGTCCAAAAACCTGAGGTTGGTCAGCCCGCAGAGGTGCTCTACTCCCGCATCGGTAACGTGGGTGTTCTCGAGGTTCAGCAAGTTGAGGCAGGTCGTTTCCTTGATATAGACCAACCCATCGCCGGTAAGCCGGGTATCGGCGAGGTTCAGCTTTTGGAGTCTTGTCAGCCCCGCGAGGTGTTCGAGCCCGGCGTCCGTTACTTGGGTTTTGGCAAGGCCCAGGGAGTAGAGGTTGGCAATACCCTCGACATGTTCCAGTTCGGCATCGGTGACGGACTTGAAGAGGACCTGCACCATCCAACTTCGAATCGATACGACGCCTCCCAGCCTCTTGACCTTGGCGATCGCCGCTTTCTCTGCCGATTTGGCGGACTTGTAGGCGACCGGTGGCGCCCCGGACCGGTTTGCGTCGGCGACGTGTCTCTCGCGAAGGGTAACCTCATGCCCTCCCGATTCCCGTGTCGGCGCTGCGGCATGTTCTTTTTTCGCCGGTTGAACGGATGTCTTGCCGGTGTTAAGAGGAGGGAAATACAGCCCGGCCAGGACAATGCCGGATACAGCCACTGCAAATATTGTCAGAGCGATGAGCAGGGGTTCTTCGTGACGTTTAAGTCGGTCCAACATCTTGCGAGCACCGGGATGAAGGCGAGCCAAAGATGGTATTGACGCGACCGTTTCAATTCATTTTGCCGGATCCGCCCCAATTCCCTTGTGCGGGGGCGATTCCCGGGCCGCGACCCTTGCCCCGTCCGTGTCCTTGACCTTGCCCGATTCCTTGCCCATGGCCTTGGGCGGGTGCCATCCCGGGGCCGCGACCTCGGCCGTGTCCGCGCATCCCGGAAGCCCCGGGCCCTTTGCCTTTTTTGCCTTTTCCTTTGCTGCGCCCGTATCCTTTGCCCTTATCTTGACCTGACCAACCCCCTTTATCCTTCCCACCACCTTGGGAATAGCCGGGACCTCCCTTGCCCTTGGCTTTTCCGTGTCCGGGACCCTGCCCCTGGCCGGGCCACCAACCCGATCCCCAACTCCCCTGGCTTCGTCCGGGGCCTCCGGCGTGCCCCTGGAAACCGGGTCCCGGGCCTTGTCCTTGACCGCCGCGTTGCCCCTGAAAACCGGGCCCCTGACCTCGTCCGGGACCTCCGGCGTGCCCCTGGAAACCGGGTCCCGGGCCTTGTCCTTGACCGCCGCGTTGCCCCTGAA
>CAZJRB010000120.1:18927-21466 GCA_964547995.1 uncultured Planctomycetaceae bacterium
GCCCCTGGAAACCGGGTCCCGGGCCTTGTCCTTGACCGCCGCGTTGCCCCTGAAAGCCGGGTCCCTGGCCCTGTCCTTGACCGCCGCCGCGTTGCCCCTGGAAACCGGGTCCCGGGCCTTGTCCCTGACCGCCGCCGCGTTGCCCCTGGAAACCGGGTCCCGGGCCTTGTCCCTGACCGCCGCCGCGTTGCCCCTGAAAACCGGGTCCCTGACCTTGTCCTTGGCCGCCGCCGTGTTGTCCCTGAAAGCCGGGTCCCTGGCCTCGTCCTTGGCCGCCTTGAGCTTGGCCGGGAATTGCCGGGTTGGGGGGCGTAACAATCGGGTTCGACGGGACAACCGCCGGTGCCGAGGAAGCGGACGCCGGCGATGCGACAACAGGCGCGGAAACGGGAGCTATCACCTTTCGGCTCGGCTGTTTGGGCGGTTGAGCTACCGGGCGACCACGCAGCACCTGCACATGCTCCTGCAACAACTGCAAGTGACTCTGCAACAGTCTGATCTTCTGAGGATCGGGATTCTCGGCCGCTTGGGCCTCGACCAGGATGGCCATGGTCCGATATATCCGGGCCTGCACCTCGGCGATTGCCTTCGGCGAGGCCTGGCCCGCCCCGGCCGCCGGCTGTTGAGCCAAAGCGGTTAGCGCGAAACTACAAATGAGCGCTGCCGTCAGCAGAAGCAGTAGTTGTTGTCGCATGATTTCACCTCCGAAAAGACTGTTGGTATTGGGAACCTGCGGCACTTAGCCTAAGCCCAAGCATATCAGAAAGCCGCGGGATTGTCCAGCTTTTCCCGGTCGAACAGGGGGCAGCGGTTCCCGTCGGTCTGTTGGCAGTCGAAATCAGACGTTCCCCAACGCGCTCTCCAACGCTTCGGAAACGGTCCGCAGCGCCTTGATCCGGGCGTAGAGCTTGCAGTTGGCCTCGAGAATCGTCCAAGGGGCGTACGTCGTGCTGGTCCGCTGGAGCATGTCGATAACGGCAACCTCGTAGCGGTTCCACTTCTCGCGATTCCGCCAGTCCTCGTCGGTGATCTTCCATTGCTTGTGTGGCGTGCTCTCTCGGGCTTTGAACCGCCGGAGTTGTTCTTGCTGGTCGATCTGGAGCCAGAACTTGACCAGGACCGTGCCGAAGTCGGCCAACTGGCGTTCAAACTCGTTGATCTCGCGGTACGCCCGGTTCCACTCGTCTTCGGTGCAGAAGCCCTCGACCCGCTCGACCATCAGGCGGCCGTACCAGGAGCGGTCGAAGATCGTAATGTGCCCGGCCTTGGGGACGTGTTTCCAAAACCGCCAGAGATAGTGGTGGGCTTTCTCTTCGTCGGTTGGGACACCGATCGGAACGACCTCGTAGCCGCGGGGGTCGAGGCCGCGGGTGAGCCGCTTGATGTTGCCGCCCTTGCCGCCCGCGTCCCAGCCCTGGTAGACGATGGCCGCCGGGATCCGCGAAAGGTACAGCTCGTGCTCCAGCCGGAAGAGCCGGTCCTGGAGTTCGTCGAGCTGCTTGTCGTACGTCTCGCGATCGAGCGACAGCGTCAAGTCGACGCGGTCGAGGATCGTCTGCTGCCGCGTCGGCGAGGGGACCGGCTCGGGCATGGGCTGCGGCTCGGACTTCGGCGTCTTCGCACGCCGCTGGATCTCGCGATCGACGGTTTCGACAATCGTCTCAAAGACCTTGGTCCGGGCGTAACGGCCCTGGGTCGCTTCGATCACGGTCCACGGGGCGTAGGCCGTCTGCGTTTGCTGGAGCATCTCTTCGACCGCTTCGAGCCATTTGTCATAGTTTTTGCCCTGCTGACGTTCCTCTTTGCCGACCTTCCACACAGTGGCCGGGTCTGCTTCGAGCTGCTCGAAGCGTTTCTTCTGTTCCTTCTTGCTGATGTGCAGCCAGAACTTGACGACCACCGTGCCCTCGTCGGCCAGCGTCCGCTCGAACTCCTCGATGTCCTTGTACGCCTGCTTCCACTGCTGCTGTGGGGTCAGCCCCTCGATCCGCTCGCACAACACCCGGCCGTACCACGACCGGTCGAAGATCACAAACTCGCCGTCGCCGGGCAAGGCGGTCCAGAACCGCCGCATCCACGGGTAGAGCCGCTCGGTCTCGGTCGGGGCGCTGATCGGACGGACCTTGCACCCGCGCGGATCGAGCACCTGGCAGAGCCGGTTGATCACCGACCCTTTGCCCGCGGCGTCCCAGCCCTCGAACACAATCACCACCGGCACCCCGGCCGCCTGCGCCGCCCGCTGGCACTCCCCCAGCCGAACCTGCAATTCCGGAAAGACCTGCCGGTAGACTTCCTTGGTGATCTTCTTGTTCAGGTCGATGAGTTCGAGCATGGTGGCGGCGTTTTGTTAACGTCAGGCAGCGGAATCCGGCAATGCCGGATGGAACTCCCAAACGCATTTTACCACGCCCCGCCGGCAAATCAACTTCAACACCTCCCGCACGCCACCACGGGGCTTGTCCCCGTGGAGCGATGATTGGCCACTACCACGCAACCGCAACCTCACCCACGCCACCACGGGGCTTGCCCCCGTGGAGCG
>CAZJRB010000121.1:0-21285 GCA_964547995.1 uncultured Planctomycetaceae bacterium
TGGTCCCCGCAGATTCAGTCGGGGTTCCACGTGACCCGACCTACTCAGGTACCCCTCGGGAGACGACGCCGCTGTCGCATACGGGACTATCACCCTCTGTGGTCCACCTTTCCAGAAGGTTCTGCTAGCGGATCGCTTTGTAACTCCCATGTGAAAGGCCCTACAACCCCGCAGAGGAAAACCTCCGCGGTTTGGGCTGTTCCCCGTTCGCTCGCCGCTACTGAGGGAATCGATTTTTCTTTCTTTTCCTGCGGTTACTTAGATGTTTCAGTTCGCCGCGTTTACCACGCACGCCTATGGGATTCAGCGTACGTCGGTTCGGGAATCCCGGGATCAACGCTCGTTTGACAACTACCCCGGGCTTTTCGCAGTCTTCCACGCCCTTCAACGTCTCCTGACGCCAAGACATCCCCCATGCGCCCTTAGTAGCTTGACCACATGAATTCAATGCTCCAGCTCTCGAAAACGCTTCCTCTTGAAAACGCTTCACCAAAGCAAATTCACATCGGCCGCCACTGAATCGTTCGTTGCCTTGAACCCGGCAATGAATTGCCGGGCCCGCGCAACTCTGATCCTAGTAACGAATGCTCGTGATCGTCGGCCGACACGCGAACACGCCGTCCACCCGACCGCCGATCTCTAAGTGCTCTTGAAACTGGTTCGATGCGCCAAAACGCATCGAACTCTCTCAATTGAGATGCCACTTTTATCACACCCAAATTGTCAAAGAACGACAACCGTCCCCCCTGCGGAAGGGGGCCGTGCGGTTGCTGTCAGACTGACAGGGGGCAAACTCCCAAGGTTCGCAAGGAATCCATCCCCTGTCTTTCTGATTTCACTTCCGAATTCACAGCGACTGTACTATACCGGGTGGCGAATATCTTGTCAAAGGGTAATGACCGAAATCGTCCACACTTAGGCTGAACGGCCAATCAAGCCAATTCAATTGTCGGGCCACTGGCCCCCCACTTCCGGGTAAGGTACACTGGAAAATGCAAGTGGGTCCTCTTGCCCATGTCAGCAGAATGAGAATTACCTCAATTCCCCAGATTTACCGCCACCTGAACCGCTGGAGGGAGATCCTTGCGGTACTGAGCAAGTACGAATTGGCGGCGTGGATCGGTCGGCTGGGGCCCGATTTTGCCAAGGATTTGCTCAAAGCACGTACAGGAGCAGCCATTGCACGGCTCGGCTGGGAAACCCGTATCCGGCTCGCCCTGACCGAATTGGGCCCCACCTTTATCAAACTGGGACAGATCCTCAGCACGCGGCCCGACCTGGTGGGCGTGGCCCTGGCCGAGGAATTGCAGCAACTCCAGGCAAACGTGCCCGCCGATCCCCCGACCACCATACGGGAAACCATCGAGACCGAATTGGAGCAGCCCGTTGCCAAACTGTTTGCGGAGTTCGAAGACCAGGCGATGGCCTCGGCATCGATTGGTCAGATCCATCGGGCAAGACTCTTCTCCGGCGAGATTGTCGTCGTCAAAGTCCAGCACGCCAACATCGAGAAGACGGTTGCGGTTGACCTGGACATTCTAGCCGGGTTGGCACAACTGACCGAACGGATTCCCGAGTTCCAAAACTACCGGCCGGGGGCAATCGTGGCGGAGTTCAAGCGGGCCTTGCACAGGGAACTCGATTTTGGGCGGGAAGAACGCAACATGGAGCAGTTTGCCCGGGATTTCGCCCGCGACCCCACCGTCCACATCCCTCGCCCTTATCCGGAGCTGAGCACCCATCGCGTGCTGACGATGGAACTGGTCGAAGGGACCAGACTGGTCGACGCGAAGGACTCGCCCCCAAAAGGGTTCGATTCTGAGGAAGTGGCCCGACACGGGGCCAATCTCTACCTCAAAATGATCTTCTCCAACGGTATTTACCACGCCGACCCGCACCCCGGCAACATCCTCGTGATGGACAACGGCGTAATCGGCCTGCTCGACTTCGGCATGGTTGGCCGGATCGATGAGCGATTGCAGGAGGAAGTCGGTGAGATGCTCATGGCGGTTGGCAACGGGGATTCGGAGCACCTGACATCGATCATCATACGGGTGGGCGCGGTTCCGTCCACCCTGGACCGGACGGCCCTGGGGCTCGACGTGGCCGACTTTGTCGCCCATTACGGGAACCAGCCCGTCGATCAGTTCGATCTCAGTGGCGCATTGAATGAGATGATCGAGATGATTCGGCGTTTCAACATCGTGCTGCCGGCACGGATTGCCATGCTCATCAAGGTGCTCGTCACGCTCGAAGGGACCTCGCGATTGCTGAATCCCAAATTTAATCTGATCGAGGTCATGGCCCCGTACCGGAAGAAGCTGCTCCGGCGCCGGCTCTCGCCGCGGCGGCGTCTCCGTAAAATGCGGCGGCTCTATTCGGAGGTGGAACGACTTGTCGAAGTGCTCCCTCGGGGGGTGATTGACATCCTCGAACAGGTGCAAACCGGGAAGTTCGACGTCCATTTGGATCATCGCGGTTTGGAACCGTCGGTCAACCGCCTGGTGCTCGGGATGTTGGCCAGCGCGTTGTTCCTGGGTTCCACACTGCTATTGAGCCGAAACGTACCGCCGCTAGCGCCGCAATGGATCCCGCTGATTCACAACCTTTCCGTACCGGGCATCGTCGGCATCACGCTGAGCATCGCCCTGGGCCTCCGGCTATGGCGAGCCATCAACAAGTCGGGGCGTCTCGACCGGCGGAAGTGATCTCTTCCGCGTTTTTCCGCCGTTTGTCCCAAATTCGAGTAACGAAACCGGCTGCCTCTCCGTCATAATTGGCGGAAAGAACCTTTGGCGGAAGTCGTGGATTTCTCACAAGGGACGGAACTTATCCGCAATCGGGTGAGTCCAAGATAGAGCAGGGCGCAGACGTTGCGCACTTGTTACATTCGACGGCTGTGTCGGCCGTATAATAGCGGGTGCCATGCCCACGCCTGTGTGGGCATGTCGTGAATCCCGCAAGAAACCGCTACATGCCCACGCGAGCGTGGGCATGGCACCCAACTTTCCGCAACAGAAACTACATTCGACGGCTGTGTCGGCCGTATAATAGCAACCAATCAATAACAATAATCTTCCAAACCAAAACAAAAGGATGAAATCACCATGAATGCTATCCTGTGCGAAATCGGTCGATTCCGTGGCGTGTTGTTGCTGTTCGGCGTCGTTGGGGTGCTCTCGAGCTGCTGTGGATGCACGCCGGCGATTGGCGAGCAACCGTGGTTGGCTCGCACTACCACGAGTGGTGCGAGGACCGGCACCACCACAAGTCCGTTCCTTCAGGAAGACGCCCTGGCGCAAGCCGAGGACCCTTTTGCGGAAACGCCTCCCCCCGAGCCGGACCCCGCATTGCTCATGGATTGTGACGAGGGACGCAAGTACTGTGAATTGCTCCGAAAAATCGACGTTGAGAAAGACCGCGGATCGTACGGGGCGTTCTATGACTACGGATATTACACGGGCACGTCTTACTACGGCTACAAGGATTTGCCACGGGGATATTGGGTCTATGTCGCCCCCAACTGGTACATCTATGCAGAGGCAAAAGGAGTCAAACCGCCCCAGAACCCGCCGAAACTCGCGAGAAAGAAGTACGGGACGCTGCTTCGAAAATTCAAGGTCGAGCAAGATGCGAATTCTTACGGGGAATACTATGACTACGGATATTACACCGCCACGTCTCATAGTGGCTACAAGGACTTGCCCCCGGGATACTGGGTTTACGTCGCGCCCTACTGGTACATCTTCGGAGAAGTCAACCCACTCCCGGTCAGTTCGATACCGAAACCAGTCACGCCAAAGCGATCCTGGGGGCCCGAGCAAGCGACGGGCGCGCCCGACACACCCCGTGCCGGCGACATCCGGACCGCGTGGGCCTCGAAAAGCTCCGGCGGGCAGAACGAGTGGCTTCGCCTCTATTATGCCAAGCCAGTCATTCCCGCTGCTGTCCATGTCTACGAAACTTACAATCCCGGTGCCCTCTACCGAATCACTGCAAGGAAGCCCAACGGACAGGAAGTGGAAATCTGGGCCGGAAAAGACCCCGTCGCGGTTGGAAGTGGAATGGGCAGGGCAGCGATCGGAATCGAGGCAGATTTTCCCACAAACCGCATCACAATCTACCTCAAGAGCAATGAAGTCTCAGGGTGGAACGAGATTGATGCGGTCGGGCTTATGGACCCTGCCGAGAAGATCCAGTGGGCGGTCGCGGCACAAGCCAGCTCGACGTGGGCGTCGCCCGGCCCTCAGCATGTGCCGATAACACCGCAGTCGAACCATCAACGGATCGAACATCTCGAGGCCCAAGTCAAACAGATGCAATACGAGATACGGCAACTGAGACAGAAGGACCCGTAATTCCAGGGTGCCCGGAAGAAAATCCACAAAAAAGGGCTCAAATCCGACCAATATGGGTGGACAGGTCCGTGGCCGGCAGTATAAACTAATAGAATTATGGTGGGCGGGGATGGATCGTCATGCTCCCTTCCCTATTTCTTAACCCAAGCGGATTTTCAACGAAAGGAAAACTGAGTGGTCAAATTGACGTTGCGTGAGCGCGAGTCGATCCAAGAGGCGGTTCGGCGCTTCCGCAAGTTGGTAGAACGAAGTGGCATCAAGAAAGAGATGCGTCGCCGCGAGTATTATGAGAAGCCTAGCGAAATCAAGCGCCGTGCCCGACTCAGGGCCGAACGGCGCGCCCGCCGTAATCGCATGTTAGCCGGACTTTAGCTTCCCCTCAGGCTTCTTCCCCGTTTTCCGTAGCGGATCGGTTTGTGCGCTCACGTCCGGGGTGCAATTGCCGGCCCGGGACCGCGAAGCCGCTCCTCGGCAACCCCCAAAAAAATGACGCGGCGAAGTCCCCTCTAGCTCCCAGCTTTCCTCGCCGCGCCGGTGACACACGCCCCTCCCCAAGGCGTGAGCACACTGAACCATACTTCCGGCCGGCAGAGTGTCAAGCGATAGCGGGCCATTTGTCGGGAAGAGGAAAAATCTTCCGGCACGAGCGGAACGATCGGCACACCGCTCACGCGCCCCAATCCAGCCCCAGGTCCAAGCAAACGGCCGAATGGGTCAAGGCCCCAACGCTGATCCGATCGATGCCTGTGTGCGCGACGGATCCGACTGTTTTGAGATTGATTCCGCCCGAAGCCTCGAGTTCTATTGCCGGGTTCGACGCATCCCGCCGGGCAACAGCCTCGCGAAGCATTGCGGGAGACATGTTGTCGAGCAGTACGATATCGGGACCGGCCGGCAACACGTCGTCCAACTGGTCGAGCGCGTCGACCTCCACTTCGATGATCATGGTTTCACGGCCGTTCTCCCGGGCAAAACAACGTGCCCGTCGGACGGCTTCGGCGGGGGTATACCGAGCCGAGCCGTCTCGCGTCTTGCCTAACGCAAGGTGGTTGTCTTTGATCAGCACGGCATCGAACAGTCCGGTGCGATGATTGTGGCCGCCGCCGCAACGGACGGCGTATTTTTCGAGCCGGCGCCAGCCCGGCGTAGTCTTGCGGGTATCATAAACGCGGGCCTTGGCGCCGGCGACTGCATCGACGTACTGACGGGTCAAAGTGGCGATACCCGACAGCCGCCCCAACAGGTTCAACACCAACCGTTCGGCAACAAGGATCCCTCGAGCCGGTCCCTCGATTTGTCCGGCGCAATCTCCATGCTCCAGCAATTGCCCGTCTTCGGTTTCCGGCAACCATCTCAGGCGAGGCTCGATTTCCTTGAGCGCGGGATCGACCGCCGGCAATCCGGCGATGGTTCCCGGCTGCCGAGCGAGGATTCTCGCCTTGGCCTCGTCATCCCCAGGCACGAGCGCCCGCGTGGTCCAATCACCCGATTTTCCCAGGTCTTCATCCACGGCCAGCCGCAGGATCCGCTGCCACTCGGCCTGAAGCGATTCGTCCCAGGTGATCTGCTCGAAGTCTTTGGTCATGCGCGTTTCTCCGTCTAGTACCTTGTGACAACTGAGATTGTGGGTTGTCGGGTGCCATGCCCACGCTTGCCGTGGGCATGTTCTGCAACGCCCACAAACATGCCCACGGCAAGCGTGGGCATGGCACCCACAGTTTCAATGGTCGTACGGTACTGGTGTCGTGGCCGGAAATCGGTTATGGTGAGTTCCGGACACAAGACTATATTGAAATCGAGCATTTCATGTTTGGCAAGCCCCCGGACGGCCGTTCGAGGCATCCCACATACTTGCTCCGCCGCGCCGACCAGGCGGCCGTAGCCGTGCTGATGTTGCTGGGGCTGGCGGCAGCGGTCGGCTGGTGGATTTCGCAAGGCGGGCCGCAAGGACGCCTGATCGAAGTCGACCGGGCCGAGCCGCAAACGGCCGGCTTCCAGGTCGATCTGAACGAAGCCGAATGGCCGGAACTCGTCCAGTTGCCCGGCATCGGCGAGACGCTCGCCCGGCGGATTGTCGAATCGCGCCGGACGGACGGCCCTTTCCCGGACCATGAAGAGCTAAAGCGGGTTCGGGGGATCGGACCGAAGACACTCGACCGGATTCGCCCCTATCTCCGCCCGATCCCCGGAGGCGGCGATCTGGCCGGAAACCCCTGAGGAAGCGGGAAGTGGGTAGTGGATAGTGGGTAGTGGATAGTCTGTCCTCGGCGATTTTTTTGGAGGCTAAGCACTCCTACGCAAGATGAGTGAGAATCCGTACCAATCACCAATGGCGGAGCCGCCGCCTCCAGGCAAGAAACGGCGCCGCTCCTACACGCCGGAACGTGCATACCGTTGGTCGGTGATCCCGCTGGCGGCGTTTATGTTCTTCGGCGGTTTGATCTTCGTCGCAGCCAGTCTTTTCACTCCCCTTGAGCCGGACATGCCCCCGATCAAATCTCCCTGGCTCGCGAGGCTGGTTTTCGGCGGAATAGGCGCCTATCTTTCTGTTTTGGGAATCGGCTTCTTCCGTCTGTCGCGGCTGGCCCTTTGGGGGTTCTACGGCTACATTGTGCTGGGTTCTATCTGGCAGATGTTCCTTCCGATGTTCGACTCCCGCTGGTCGCCCTGGCTTGCCTTGGCCAGTCTGATTTTCAACGTGCTAATCACTGTTGGCATTTACCTCGCCGTCAAACCGGCTTTCGCCAACGTCGCACAACTCAAGCGGGGTCGCTGAGTAAGTATAGGGTGTGTGAAACTACGGGTTCGGCGGCAACCCCGATCCACTACCCACTATCCACTATCCACTATCCACTACTCACTCCTCTTCCCCTGGCTTCACCTGCTTCAACTCCTCCCGCATTTCCATCAGGATTTTCCCGAGCATATTCATGCCGGTGCCGTCGCCGCCATCGGCCCAGTAGGTGTCTTTGTTCGTGTGTTCTACGATTTCGGCGTCGCCTGTAGAAAGGAGGACCTCGCGGAGATATTCGTGTTGAGTGAACTTCGCCCGAACGGCTTCGCGCATGATAGAATCCTTGACCGCATCCCAATCGTCACGGAGGTGTTTCTTGGGGTCGCGTGCCGTCCGGGCGGCCACAACCGGACAATAGATATTGCGGACGATTTCCTGGTCGTGCCGATCGAGGAATTTCTGTGCCTGGAAGTAATGCTCCGAAGTCGGCCAGTCCTTGCCTTTGATACGGATCGGGTACGGGGCAAAGTTGGAGAAGCTTCCGTAGTCGCCGGAAACATTGTAGAAGCGGACAACCTCGGGCGGTTCGTCATCGTTGGACAGGGCATGGGGAGACGGTGCCACAGGACTCTCCGTCGCAATCATGCGGAATGTTGAACCTTTCAGGAATCCATTCCTTCCCCCGTCGATTCCGGGTTCCTCGGCCGCCGGTGATTATACCCGATCGACCCGTTCCGGCGGAAGTAGGCTTTGGGCCTGGAAAGCGAAATGTCAACCGCCCGGGCGGTCCGGGGGCGGCTGCCCTTGGGATTTCGATTCCGAAACGTACAATAGAGAGATCGTCCCGCGAAGTCGCCATCGGCAGTTTTTCAGGTGTCGACAGGGCGGCTTTCACGACTACCCCCCCCAAGGAATCCGCCGTGTTCCAGCTCGAAAGCCCCTTCACACCCGCCGGCGATCAGCCCGAGGCAATCGAAGCGTTGATTGAGGGGGTCCGCGGCGGCAAGAAGCACCAGGTACTGATGGGGGTGACCGGCTCCGGCAAGACGTTCACCATGGCGAACATCATCCAGGCGGTACAGCGGCCCACGCTGGTGATGTCGCACAACAAAACGCTTGCCGCCCAACTCTACAGCGAGTTCAAAGAGTTCTTTCCCAAAAACGCGGTCAACTATTTTGTCAGCTACTACGATTACTACCAGCCCGAGGCATACATTCCACAGCGCGACATTTACATCGAAAAGGATGCCTCGATCAATCAGCAGATCGACCGGCTGCGGCTGGCCGCCACCAGTTCGCTGATGACCCGGCGCGACGTGATCGTCGTTGCCAGTGTTTCGTGCATCTACGGCCTGGGCTCGCCGGAAGACTACCGGTCGATGATGGTCGGGCTCCAGACCGGCCAACAAGTCGACCGCGACCGCGTGCTCGCCAAGCTGGTCGATATTCAGTACGAGCGGAACGACATCGAGTTCGCGTCCGGGAAGTTCCGCGTGCGGGGCGATTGCGTCGAGGTCTGGCCAAGCTACGAGGAGTTTGCCTTCCGGATCGAGTTCTGGGGCGACGAAGTCGAACAGCTCTCGATTATCAATCCCATAAGCGGCGAGGTGTTCCAGCGGCAGGAGCGGTTGTTCATCTACCCGTCGAAACACTTCGTGCTGCCGGAGGAACGGATCGAAGACGCCGTCCATGAAATCCGGCAGGAACTCAGCGGACGGCTCGAAGAGCTGAAACAACAGGGGAAGCTGCTCGAGGCCCAGCGGCTGAATGCCCGGACGCGGTTTGACATCGAGATGCTGCAGGAGGCCGGCTACTGCCCCGGGATCGAGAACTACAGCCGGCCGCTTAGCGGCCGCGAGCCCGGCACGCCGCCGGATACGCTGTTCAGCTATTTTCCGCACGATTTCCTGCTGTTCATCGATGAGTCACACGTGACCGTGCCGCAGATCCGCGGAATGTACGTCGGCGATCACAACCGCAAGGTGACGCTGGTCGAACATGGATTCCGGCTGCCCAGCGCCTTGGACAACCGGCCGTTACAGTTTGACGAATGGGAGGCCCGCCCGACGCAGACGGTTTACGTCTCGGCGACGCCGGGGCCGTACGAGCTGGAAAAGACCGGCGGCGAAGTCGTTGAACAGGTGATTCGCCCCACCGGCCTGCTCGATCCCGAGATCGAAGTCGCCCCCGCCCGGACACAGGTGCCGCACCTGCTCGAACAGATCCGACACCGCGCGGAGATCGGCGAACGCGTGCTGGTTACCACCCTTACCAAGCGGCTCGCCGAGGATCTTGCGGCCTATTTCGGCCAGAAAGACGTCCGCTGCAAGTGGCTGCACAGCGATCTCGACGCATTCGAGCGGGTGGAATTGCTCCGCGATTTGCGCCAAGGACAGTTTGACGTCCTGGTCGGCGTAAATCTCCTGCGCGAAGGGCTCGATCTGCCCGAGGTCTCGCTGGTCGCCATTCTCGACGCCGACAAGGAAGGTTTCCTGCGGAGCGAAACCTCGCTGATGCAGACCATCGGCCGAAGTGCCAGAAACGTCAACGCCAAGGTGCTCCTCTACGCCGACACGGTCACCGGCTCGATGCAACGTGCCATCGAGGAAACCCGACGACGACGGCAGATGCAGCAGGAGTACAACGAAGAGCATCACATCACCCCCGAGACGATCCGCAAGACCATCCGGGCCGGAATCGAAGCGGAAGCAGCCGCCCATGCCGAGTCCAACGCGGCGGTCGGGCGAGGCGATGAAAACCAATACATCACCGAGGAATACCTGGCCGAGTTGGAGGCCGAAATGCTCGCCGCCGCCGAGGTGCTGGAATTCGAACGGGCGGCCGCCCTGAGAGATCGCATTCAGCAGATGTACGAACAGATGGGCAAAACCGTCGCCGATGCCGAAATCCGGCACGCAACCCGCCAGGAACGCGGCCGGCGACGCAAAAAACGAAAACGTGCCAAAGGTGTGCCGAAGCCCAAGAAGCCGTAGCGCACTTGCCCCCAGTTGCTTGTACGATGGGCCTCCGAGCCCGTCGAAATGAAGCGGGGCAGCGACGGGTTCGGAGTCCCGTCCGAACTCCTGCGGCAAGAAACAGAAAAGGGGAAGGGTCCGCGCGGGATACCCTTCCCCGTGAGTTTCAACTGTCCGGCACGCGAGAACAAACGCGAACGCTGTCCGCGACTATGCCCAGTGAGTTGATGCTGCAACTATTCGATTGGTGCAGGTCCTGGTTCGGGGGCCGGTTCGGGGGCCGGCTCGGGAGCAGGCTCTCCTCCACCCTCAGGGGCCTTCTCAGGGGCCTTCTCAGGGGCCTTCTCAGGGGCTTTCTCAGGGGCTTTCTCACCGGCTTTCTCGGGGGCTTTCTCACCGGCTTTCTCTGGGGCTTTCTCACCAGCTTTCGCCGGGGCCTTCTTCGCTGGCTTCTTCTCAGGACATCCCAAGGTGAACAGCCCCACGCAACAAATCAACACGAGCAACGTCACAAGTCTCTTCATCGATCCACCTTCCCTATATTTGGGGGTAATTAAACTGCCCGGCGGGAACTTCTCCCGCCTTCCACGCATCTTAGATACCGACCCCTAGGCATTTATTCCCCAAAGAGTACAATTATTGGAAAATACCGCCATCAATGGGAGCACACCCCTCCAACAGCGGGAGTGTTTATCAGGTACTTTGTAGCTTTTTCGTAGTTCAGGGAATATTTCCCCCCTTTCCAGACTCTAAGAGAAGGGCTGCGTGCGGCCCTCCAGCGTGCCGGGATGGATGTTGAGCAACTCATCAGCGAACACCATCAGGCGGTGTATCGTTACGCGTACCGCCTCACCGGGTCGATCCCCGACGCCGAGGATCTTTCCCAACAGGTGTTCCTGATTGCTCAGCAGAAGCTCGGGCAATTGCGGGAAGCGAATCGTGCCCGGGGGTGGTTGTTCGCCATCCTCCGAAACTGCTTCTTCAAGTTGCACGAGCGGCGGCGGCCCGTCACCGAAGCGACCTTGCAGTTGGACATCGACCACGTCCCCGTGGAGGTGCCGCAAGACGAGGATATCGACCGCGAGCGTCTTCAGGCTGCGATTGACGAACTGCCGAGTCATTTTCGCCTGGTCCTGTTGATGTTCTATTTTGAAGAGTGTTCGTATCGGGAGATTGCCGAGACATTGGAATTGCCGATGGGTACGGTGATGAGCCGCCTCGCCCGGGCCAAGGCCCATTTGCGATCAAAACTTTTTGAACCGAACCCCGAAGAAGACACCGACGAACAAACCGACGAAACCTTACGCAACAAGCAGAATCCGGAGTCAAGGGGCCAAACGACCACCGCCCGACAAGGATAGTGTCATGGACAAGCAGCCAATCCGCGACGAGCGAATACTGGAATCGCTCGACGTCTGTCGCCCGGGCAGCGACGACGTGGCGGATCCGGAACTTGCGCATTTGGCCGCGGCAATGGCTGCCGATCCTCAGTTGGAGGAAATCTACGAGCGGCTCCAAAAGACCGATGCCGTATTAGCGGGCAGTATTCAAGACGTACCCGTGCCCGACGGGCTGGCCCAACGTCTGACCGGGCAACTTGCCGCTGCTTCGCAAAAGCAGGTGGCTGCCCGGCCGAAGCGGAAAACCCGGCGTTGGCTGCTCATCGGCGGCGGTTCGCTCACCGCGGCGGTCGTACTGCTGGTCGCCGTTGTGAGCTTCCTGACGCCGCCCGAGCCAATCGCCTTGGCCGAGGTCCTCGAAAGGGGCATTGAGTTCTTCAACGAGGAGTCGCCCGGAACGGTTTATCCGCTTTCCGAGAATGCGCCTCCGTCTGCCTATCCTTTCAGTTCGGCGGTGGTGGAAATGCCGCAGACACAGTGGCGAAGGATCCGCGGATTTCTGGGGGGCAGAGGAGTTGCCTACGATCTATCGGGCCCGGGCGGAACGACAGCGACGCTCTATGTCGTCCGACGCCGAGTGGCCGATGCGCCCGAGTCGCCGCCCCTTCGCCCGGGGCTCCACACGGCCGGCTTTTCCGTGTCGACTTGGCAATCGCAGTCACAGGGGGTGCTCTATGTACTGGTCGTGCGCGGCAACCCGACAACCTATCGAGGGTTTCTCAACCTCCCCCGCGGACCGGTGACGTAGAATTGTTAGAGGACTGGGGGAGATCACTTACGTTGCCCATGTTGCCCATCTTGTCGTAACGACTACCTGATTGGCATAATCGTCAAAATCTCTCTCATCTTCTGCACCGGCATAAACCGAATTGCTGAGAAGGCGGTTTCGTACAACGACCGAACAGGAGAATGAAGGATGACGAGGATTTCGATCGCACTAATCATCTTGCTCGTGTTGACAACCATGCCCGTCTCGGCCGAAAACAACGGGGAAAATGACGGGATTTTCAGTGTCAATGCCAGCCTCTCGTCAGGCGAATTGAAGCCCACGCCGGAGATGTGGTTTTACGAGCAACAGCAACAGCAGTACGAGGACCCGAAGGCGGCGGTCCGTCGCAACGCGGAACGAAAGACGTCGCAGCGGCAGGCTCGTCTTGCGGCGATGAAGTGGTTTGGCTTCTCGAACATGCGGCCCCAATGTACCATCACCCCCGGTTTCGACGATTGGTCGCCTGTCTGGAGGTCGAACAACACGTACTTCGGTTCCCGGTGGAACGGCATCGGCTGCCCGTGGATTTCCGTCGAGACCGGCTATCCGAGCCTGCGACGCTACTGAGAGCCGCGCTCTCCGGGGCTGCTTCGACTGATTTCCGGCGCTAGCTGCGGGTGCCATGCCCACGCTTGCCGTGGGCATGTTTGTGGGCGTTGCAGAACATGCCCACGGCAAGCGTGGGCATGGCACCCGCCAACCCACAATCTCAGTTGTCACAAGGTACTAGCGAGTCCGGAATCCCGGCATCGCCAGAACCCGCTTGCGGATCGCTTCCACCTCGCGCCGGAAGCGGTCATCGTCCACCGAGCCGTACATGGCGACAAACTCTTTCCAGGCGATGCCTTCTTTCAGATCGGCGCCGCCGGGCAAGACGGCCTTGACGGCAAACGATTTCGCCACCGTAGCCAGATCGATTTTCCCATCGTAGATCTTCGTGGCAAACGTCACGCCGGCAATGTCGGCCGAGAGGTCGGCAAAACTGAAACCGGTGCCACCTTCCTTGGCGTCGCTGAGTTCCTTCTTCAGGCCGATCGCTTCCGCCACGTGAGGACCGGTCAGTGCCGCCATGGCGGAGGAGACAAAGAAGTGTTTAGCCAGATCGTGCCTCTGGTGCATGGTCGGTTTGCCGAGCACCGCCAGCCGGGCAGTGCGTTGCTGGTCCGAGTCGACTTGCCGGCAGAGGCCTCTCATCAGGGGCGCGGACCGCAGGGTGCTCGAGTCGTCCATCGCGATTCCCAACCCGAGCAGGAGTGCCTTGCCGGCAACGTCGCGAGGGAGTTTGTCCGCGGCGGCGGCCGCCCGGCGAACGTAGTACTCGGTCAGCCGGTCGCCCTCGAGCGGGCTGGCCGAGGCGTGGTTCTGCTGGGCCGCCTTCGTGATCGTCCGGACAATTGACCAGGTGGCGCTGGTTTGGGGGCTCAGCGATGCGGAGCGGCCGGCCGGCGCTGTTTTCGCAACTTGCTCGCGCCGCAACAGCGTAATGCACTGTCTCGCAACCGGATCGCTGGGCATCAGTTTCACTTGCGACGTGTAGACCTGTTGCAACCGGGTTTTTGTGGCCGCGGAGAGCCGGTCGATGCTCTTCACGTCCCCCGCCCGCAATTCCTCGCAAACCAGGCACATGGCAAACGCATTCAGCGGATCGAAACCGATCCGAAAGAAGCGATCGTGCGCGCGGTGATCGCCCAGAGTCGGGCGCATGACCGAAGTGGGTTGCAGGCTGTGCGCCGCGCCAAGGAAATGTCCCAATTCGTGGATCAGCACTTCCAACCGCTCCATTCTGGTTACGTGTTGCGACCACTCGCGGACAAGGATATGGGAATACAGGGCCTTGCGGATTCCGGCCAGGTGGGTCCTCCCGTTGGGAATTTCGTACTGACTGGTGAAGCCGACCGCCAGGCGGGCGGGATTGGGGCTCGCCTTGCGCTCAAATTCCCGCATCGACCGGGGGAAGTCGTTGATCGAATCATCCGATTCCCACGTACCCACCGCCACGACTTTGAAACGTGTCCGGCAGTAGTGTTCGAAAACATCAGAAGCCTCGTCGAACCGCTGCCGGAGCCGCTGTTCCCAGACCCGGCGCGCCGCCGGTTCGTCATCGTCGACCAGGATCTTCACCGGGATAACGCACAAGGACGTGTTTCGCTTGCTCGGTTCCGCCGGGGTTGGGGCGGTCGCGGCGTCGGGCAGTCCCGGGAGCCTGATCAATGCGGCGTCGAGCCTGCCGCTACGGGTGACGAAGTAGTGCAACGAGTTTGCCCGGGCGACGTGCCGGCGCTGTTTCCCGCCGGATTGAAAGATGATTTCAACCTGATTGCTGACCGGGATTGGGACGATATCGTTCGGCGGGAGGGTGTGGCGGCGGACCTCGCCTTCGGGCCACGCCATCGTGAACTGGACATCCGCATGAGTGCGATTGGCGAACACGACGACTCCCGCATGAGCCGGTGTGGGAACGGCCCAACCGATCGCCAGGACCGCCGCGGCTCCAATCATACGCTTTGCTTGCGGAAGCAACATTGAACATCAAGTCGGCGAAAGAGAGGAATCACCTTATTCTTATTAGCACCTGTTGCGAAAAGCCGGATTTTCGGGTGCCATGCCCACGCTCGCGTGGGCATGTAGTAATCGAACCGTGTCCTTGATTCGCTGCCTTAGCCATGCCCACGCTCGCGTGGGCATGTAGCGGTTTCTTGCGGGATTCACGACATGCCCACGCGAGCGTGGGCATGGCACCCAACTTTCCGCCACAGAAACTTATTATACGTATTATACGTTACGAGGAAGAAAAATTCGAGGGCGATCGCGAGCGGGGGAATCTCGCGGCTTTGAAGACCTGCCGAGCTGTTTTAGAAGCCCAACCCGGGCCCGCAAAGAACGGCCGTGCCGAGTGTGCCATCCTGGATTTGGAACATCGTCGGAAACCGTTCCGACCAGCCCCGGTTGGCTGCGGGGACATACTGCCGGGCGTTGCCCTCGATGGCCGCCACGGTCGGGATTCGTGCGGAGAGCGTGGCCGAGTGAAGGAACGATGCCCCGGGACACGTCAGATCCTGGACGCACAGGAACATGCCGGACTTCTGTGCTGCCGCCCCCATCAACAGGGCCTCGCTGTGCCCTTTGCAAGCCTTCAAAGCCACGCCGGAGTAGCCCAGCTCGCGGCTCAGAAGGAGGCTCTCGAAATCGACCAGGGATTCGTCGATCACAACCGGCTTGATCTCGGCCGCCTTGTGCATCTTGTTTTCCGGGTTCGCCCGAAGATCGCGGTGCGTCGGCTGTTCGATGTATTGGAGTCGTTCGAACGCCGCCGGCGACCGTTCGCGGATTTGACTCAGGAAATCGAGCACATATTCGACGTCCGCGCACTTCTCGTTGAAGTCGGCCGAGTAGTACCACCTGTGGCAACCGCGGGCCGCCTGCGCCTCGGCGGCGACCTTTTCGATCGACAACACGCGGTCGACGTCCCAGGCGAGGTTGTCACCGCCCAGCTTGATCTTCAGGTGCGTAAGCCCGTCGGCGGCGATCCATTCGGGCAATGTTTCGGGCAAACCGTCGTCGATTCGAGTGCCGATGTCGCCACCGGTCAGCGGATCGAGCGCGCCGACCAGATGGTACAACGGCATCGACGGCTTGGGCTCGCGGAGCGTGTAGCGATCGAGGTGCTCGCCGGCGAACTCATCAGTCAGGTATCCCGCCAGGTCCCGATTGACGAACTCCTCGCCCAGCAAGTTGTACGAATTCTCGCCGAGCGTCTTTCCGTAGGCATCGTGGATTGCCGCTTCGAGCGGGCTGGCGGCGACCAGTTGAGCCAACCGCGGCATCGGTTCAGACGATCCGGCGGCGGCGGTGATCGCATCGGCGCTCGGCTGCTGCAACTCGGCCAGATCGTGCGTGATTTCCAGCGGGTGACCGGTGCCCCGGTGGTCGTTGGCGTTCCGGGCAAGCATCTTGCCAAGCTCGATCATCGGCTCCAGGGTCTCGGCACCGCTCAGTTCCGCACTTGGCCACGCCCAGACGTTACCCATGGTCATCGACCCCAGTCCCTTGCCGCGGCGGCCGTCACGGGTTTCCACTTCGACGCGGACGTGCAGCAGAACGACATCTGTCACGACGCGCCCGCCGAATTTCATCGGGGCACGGTAGGCGAATTCCTCGGTTTCGGTCGTGACTTCCAACAGCCGGACATCGGTAGACTTGGGCATGGCTCAATTTCCGGTCGGGACTTGCCAGATGAACTCACAGGCGAGAGGGCGCAACAATCCGGGGTCCCCCGGGCAAGCCGTTCTTGCCCGCGGCACCCCGCCTGCTGGCGAACGGACGGCTCAGACCAGCTCCTTCCGCACTGCCCAAACGGCGGCCTGCGTGCGATCGGAAACGCCGATCTTGCGGAGTATGTGCTGCACGTGCTCCTTGACCGTCTCGTAGCTAATGTGCAACGACTGGGCGATTTCCTTGTTCGTCAGCCCGTAAGCGAGTTGGCGGAGCACTTCGCTTTCACGCTGAGTCAAGGGCACTTCGACGTCGGCAGTCAGGCGCGGCGTTGCCAACGCGCCGGTCACTCGGCGCAACTCGTCGCGGGTCCATGCACTTTCGCCCGCTGCGGCCGAGCGGATGCACTCGATCAGATGATCGCGGGTGCAGCCCTTTAACAGATATCCGCTGGCTCCCAACGCCACTGCCCTCGCAATATACGTGGGATTGTCGAAGGTAGACAGCATCAAGATCGGCAAGTCGGGCTTATCGAGCTTGATGCGCCCCAAAGCGGTCAGACCATCACGGTCCGGCATACGAATATCGAGTAAGACCAGGTCAACATCGTTTTCCAACGCATACTTCTCCGCGGCGGCTCCGGTGCCAACCTCGGCGACGATCTCGATCTCAGTACCCTCCACGAGGCTCTTCAACCCGCTTCGCACCACTTCGTGGTCGTCGGCAATCAGCATCTTGATCTTGTCACTCATTCGATACTCCTTCGTTCATATCTTTCTACATTCAAAGCAGAAGTTGTAATGGACGGGCTTCGGCTTTGAGCCACGCGCTTTGTCTTTTGGGGGTTCTCACGATTCCCCGCAGGCTGCCCCCTCTAGTTAATGAGGGTTTCCTACTACCATAAATCATAGCAGAGTTCCTACAGAGGGGTAGACCCCCAACAGAAATTTGGGGTAATTCTCGGCAACCCAGGGATTTTCACTTACAATGGGTGGCATGAACATCATTTTTTGATGGACATGGCTGCTCACCTACCCCCTATTGTGACTATATTGGCACCACGGTGACATCAACATATATAGTTCGCCAGTGGATGTAAATGCCCCCACCTGGAACTGGTGGGAGACCTCGTTAGTCAGAAAAAGTGAACGAGTAAAGCTGGGCACCTCTTAGTTCGAATCTCAATCGGATTTCTTTGCCTTTGAGTTTTCCCAGCGAAAATCCCTTCTTCCACCGGATCGGCGCATCGGTGACGGTTTTTGTGATCGGCTCGCCTTCGGCCAGTTCCTTCTTCTGCTTGTCGAGAACCGTGACTTTGATGGATCCACTCCCTGAAACGTCGGCCGAGAGCCGGAGCTTGTCTCCGGTACAGGCGACGGGCGTCGTTGTAATCAGTGCCGGCTTGTTGCTTTCAATCGGTTTGTAGGCGGCGAAGCCGTCGGGCCGCAGCGTGGCCATGCAGAGAAAGGCATTGCGCCAGTTGCCGTGGTGCCAGTCGCTGCCGCCGTAGTAGATCCGGATCTCGTCCTCGAGAAAGACCGGATATGCGCCGGCATAGACGCAGCCCCAGTCGTAGTCCATCTCCTTCTCGCTGTTGGCAATCAGGGGCGTGTCCGCGCAGACGCGGTTCCATGTTACCGTGTCGGGGCTCCATGCCAGCTCACACCAGACGCGGTCCTCTTTCGGATAGATGATGGCCACGAGCCCGAGATAGACCCCGCCGTGGAAGAAAACCGGCATGGCGTAGGTCTGGTGACCGCGGTCCACTCCTTCGAGCACGACTTCGGCCTTGGTCCATTTCAAGAAGTCGTCGCTCTCGGTTCTGGCGACCTGGCGTCCTTGCTTACCCCAGGTTCGGGTAATGCCGACGTACTTGCCCAGGGTCGGCGCCCAGAGGGCGTTGTTGTGTGTGTCGCCTGCGACCTGGATTTCCGGGCAACGAATCGCTTTTCCCCAGTGAATCCCGTCGGCCGAAAAAGCGACGTTGACTCCCTGGAAGAAGGTCTTGTAACGTCGTTCCGGGTCGGGATCGCGAAGGTCCTTCAGCACACCGGCGCCGTGCGGCCCGCGCCAGAGAATATTATTCTTCTTGGAGCCCTCGAACTCCACCAGCCCCAGTTCCGGCTTCTCCCACTTGATTCCGTCCTTGGAAACGGCGTAACAGATTGCCATTTCCCGGCCTCGCGGCGGCCGGTAGCGCTTCTCGCGCCGCTGTTGGAGTGTCATGCCCGTCGCCGAGTTGTCGACGATGAAGGGACTGTACCAGCACTTGTAGAGTTTGTCTTCTTCGTCGTAGATCACATTGGCATACAGGTTATCGAAACGTTTCTCCCAGGGCTTGTCTTCGGCCATCAGCGGGTTGTGTTTGCTCTTTTCGGTCTTGCCGAGCACCAGCTTCGCGTTTTCCGCACTGTCGATGATCCGGGAATCGAGCACCAGGAACCGGGTCCGCCGCACGGGCTCGCCACCGATTGCCGGCGCCGAGCCGACAACGCCCAGCCAAACAATAAACACAATCGTACGCAAGGGCCAAAACCGCACTGGGGAATCCTCCATGTTCATGGTTTCATGAGCAAGAATAATTTCGGCAGCAGCTACGGTCGCCAGACCGTGGGATTCCCGCGCTCCGGCGAGCGCGGCTACCCAACCTTCAAGTTTCCCAAAGCCTAGTGCTTCATGAAGTCCTTATACCATTTTTCGTTTTCGGCGGCCACCTTCTCGGGGTCTTCATTGAATTTGCCGCGGTCGTAGGTCATCAGACCGTTGCGCTCTCTTTCGACATCGGTGATCTGGGTCCATACGAATCCGCTGACGCCGGGATCGTGAACGAAGGGCGCATACTTCTTGCAGGCGCCCAGGTATTTTGCGTAGCCGTACTCGCCAATGACGGCGGCCCGGTTGGGTTCCGGCTTGGGGGCGTTGAGCGAGTGGTAGCAGTGGAAATCGACGATGTGGCCGACGCCTGCGTCGAAGCGGTTGGCCCCTTGATGCGGCATGCCGCCGGCACCGCTCTCGTGATTCGCCAACCGTGTCCCATCCATCGCGATGACCTTGGCGGTCACGTCTTTCAGATCGAACCCACCCAGCCCCCACCCTTCATTGAACGGTATCCACGAGACGATCGACGGATGGTTGAACCGCTCATCGATCATCTGCTCCAGTTCGGCCATGAACTGGTCGCGGTGGTGTTCCTTGCTGCCGGGCGAGATGCTCGGCATGTCCTGCCAGACGAGCAGGCCCAGCTTGTCGCACCAGTAGTACCAGCGCTGCGGTTCGACCTTGATGTGCTTGCGGCTCATGTTGAAGCCCAGTTGCTTGATGGCTTCGATGTCGTATCGCAGGGCGGCGTCGGTCGGAGCGGTCAAGTTGCCGCCCGGCCAGTAACCCTGGTCCAGCACGCCGTTTTGCACGATGAACTTGTTATTGAGCATCATGCGGGTGATTCCCTTGTCGTCCTTGCCGAGCGAACTCTTGCGCATGCCGAAGTAGCTTTCGACCGCATCCTTCGATCCGTCGAGGGCGACCTTCAGCCCGTAGAGGAACGGATCGTCCGGCCACCAGAGTTTCGCATTGGGGATCGGCAATTTGATGGGTTTGCCGGGCGTGCCGGTTGCCTCGGCGACTTTCTTCTCGCCGTCGAACACTTCCGCACGGACTTTGGCCGCCGGGTCGCCGCCGCGGACGGCGACGGTCAGTTCCAGTTTGCCGCGGTCGATATCGGGGATCATTTTCAGACCGCTGATGCTGGTCTCGGAAACCGGTTCAAGCCAGGCGGTTTGCCAGATGCCGGTGCAGGGGATATAGAAGATTCCGCCCGGCCTGTTGGTCTGTTTACCGCGCGGATAGTGGTCCGAAGCCGTCGGGTCCCAGACGGCGACAACCAGCTCGTTCTCGCCCTTTTCGTTCAGTGCGCCGGTGATATCGAAGGAGAACGCGTCGTATCCGCCCCGGTGTGTGCCCAACTCCTTGCCGTTGAGATTCATCCAGTCCTTTCGGACCATCATAGGACGCGGGTATTCCGGCAAGGCATTTTCGGGCGATACCTCTTTGGCCCATTTCGACATGGGATAGTCGCCGGGAACCGGCTTGTACTCGGCTTTGCTGTCATCGGCCGCCCAAACCTCCATCGCAGCCATGAATACCATTGCAGCAAGCAGGTGTTTCATGTGCAATTCTCCTCGATTGCTCGTGATTGAGCACAAAGGAGGGGGCACCCGCCCCCGGACTTGGCTCGTTTGGTTATGGGCTCGTGATTGACAACAGCAGATACCTTTCTCGACCCGTTAGGATACCCGTTCCATTGCCCGATGTCAAAGGTCATCACGCCGCGAGGTTGAGGAACAGATGTTTCTCCGGAACAAACGTTCCCGTCTTGAAGAAAAAACCCCGGCAGCCGTGGGACACGCAACGCAATCAAGAAAATCTGCAACACTTCAGCCGAATGGCGAAACGCGGTTTTCCCCGGGAAATTGTAGGGAACGGCCTCTGTGCCGTTCCGCGGATCGGCCTCTGTGCCGTTCCGCGGATCGGCCTCTGTGCCGTTCCGCGGATCGGCCTCTGTGCCGTTCCGCGGATCGGCCAGGCAGCGTTGATGGCCGTCGCGCCCGGAACGCCATAGAGGCCGTTCCCTACAGGACTTGCGATCTCTCAATGTGTTTGCAGCGACGGCCTCGCAACGCCATCGTACTGCAAACGGCTGACGTGTTACGAAAATCTCAACCTTGCCAGTTCGTGCAGCCTGCTTTCATCATGACATTGTTTCAGCAGGCAAACAATGCATCGATCTCCGCCACACCCGGCTCGCGGCGCAGGCCCGGCTCCAGCGTGCCGCTCATCA
>CAZJRB010000122.1:0-21218 GCA_964547995.1 uncultured Planctomycetaceae bacterium
TCTTCCTCAGAATCCGGGCCGCATTCCCCGGAAATGGGAGATGAACCCTTTTTTTCCCACAACCCGACAGGGTCGGTACGAAACAAATCAACACCATCAAGACAGACCATGTGCGCAACATATCATCGCTCCTTGGAGAAATCAGGAGACCCCGCCAACATCCCTACCGAAGCAGCAGAGAGAGTTTCGGCTGCCGACGAATAGATCGGGACGTGCGGTGGAGATTATTCCCGGAATCCCGCGACTTGCATATCACGCCGGTTCTTGGTATGCTGGAGAATGGTCTCTTGTATCGTGAATCTCTTCGGCAATTTCCGCCCGGGTGAACGACAAAACGCGACGATGCACCGGTTTCTTTCAGTATCGATTGTCCTGACGATGGTTTTTGCCGGCTGCGCCGTGTGCGAAGCGGAAACCGTGCTCTACGACGGCAGCCTGGGCACGCTGCCGGGCGCCCAAGGATGGGACTACGACTCGATCCCGCCCGGCGCCACCCAAACGATGGACGGCTCGGTCGCCGTGTTGAACACGGAGGCCGACAACGCCATCCATGCCGGCTACTCGCAAACGGTTGCGGCGGGACTCGATCGCATGGCCGGCTACAGCATTATCTTCGACGTGGAGGTCACCCGTGAATCGCACGTCAACAACGATCGGGCGGGCTTCAGCGTGCTCGCGCTGAGCAGCGACAGTTGGGGCATCGAACTCGGCTTCTGGACAGACACGATCTGGGCACAGGACGACGATCCGCTGTTTACGAAAGCCGAATCGGCGGCGTTCGACACGGACCTCGGCGTAACAACGTATCGATTGAACGTCTCCAACGACGCGTATTCGCTCGAGTCGGGCGGTACCACCATCCTCAGCGGACTCCTGCGCAATTACGCCGCCAACATCAACATCCCGCCGGACCCTCCCGAATATGCCGTCTACTTCCAGCAGGACTTTCTTTTCTTCGGCGACGATACGAGCAGCGCGCAGGCCGAGATCCGCCTGGGATACATCGCCACCGCCCCCGAGCCGTCGACGATCGTCCTGTTGGCTGCGGGCGCCGCCGGCTGGATCGTGTGGCACCGCCGCCGCCGCCGGAAGGTTTCCCGCCGCGGATGATGCTCCCATGGCACGAAGGGCAAGGGCAACCCGGTAATCAGGAGTATGGACCATGAAGAAGTGGCGGCTTCTTATCATCGTTCTCGTCGGCGTCGCGTTCGTCAGTGCCGCGATGGTCGTTCGCTCCCAGTGGCTGCGGCGGCCCGAGGTCGGCTCCGGCCCGGCGGGACCGAAAGTGCCGAGCGAGCCGTTCGAGAAAACGTGGACCGAGCGGAAGGTCCTCCTGCTGGGCATCGGTGACAGTGTGACCAGAGGTTTCGGAGCGGGCGATCGTGCCCACTCGTACTTCAACCGGCTGGTGAGCAACCCGCGCGATGAATACGCCGACATGAAGGGCAAGTGTCTCTCGGCTGTTTTGCCCAACCTCAAGACTCGGAACGACGCGGTCAACTGTAGCACCTCGCTGCAACATCTTCAGTACCTGGAAGATAGACTCAAAACGCAGCCGGACGACGTTTTCGGGCTGGTGGTGATGACCTCCGGCGGCAACGATCTGATTCACAACTACGGCAAGACGCCGCCCAAGGAAGACGCCATGTACGGCGCCACGCTCGAACAGGCGAAGCCGTGGATCGCCAACTTCGAAAAGCGGCTCGACAAGATGGTCGACTTGATCGAATCGAAGTTCCCCGGCGGGTGTATGATCTTCCTGGCCGACATCTACGACCCGACCGACGGGGTCGGCGACGCCCAGGTCGCCGGATTTCCCCGGTGGCCCGACTGCATGAAGATCCTCGATGCCTACAACGACGTGATCCGGCGATGCGCGGCCAAGCACAAGTCCGTCCGCCTGGTGCCGATGTACGACGAGTTCCTCGGCCACGGCTTTCATCACGCCGACAGGTGGCGGAAGCATTACGACAAAGAGGACCCGTACTTCTGGTACTACGGCAACGTCGAAGACCCCAATCACCGCGGCTACGACGCCATCCGGCGGTTGTTTCTGCTGGAAATGATTAAGGTGAAGGATAAGATTGGAGGGGGAAGAGGGAAGAAGGACGAGGGAAGTGGGGAGGCCAGTGGACAGAGGACACTGGATGGTGAGTAGTGGGTAGTGGGTGGTGAGTAGCGAAGAGTGAATAGTGACAAGAGCCCCGGTACTGCGTGCCGGGGTTCTGTGAGCACGACAAAATGACGAGGTGTCCGATGGCAGACGCCAAAAACGAATCGAAACCATCGCAATCCCAAGAGCCACAAAAACCACAGCAACCAAAGAAGCCGCAGGAACCCCAGAAACCGCAAGTCGCCTGGTGGAAACGCCTGCTGCTGGGCATGCTCTCGCTTCTGGTAGCCTCAGCCATTTGGCTCCCGTCGGTGCATCTTTTCTTCCGGCCGTGGAGCGTGCCGCCGAAGGAGGGAAAGATTTCGCGGCTGTCCGAAAAACTGGCCGCCCGGCATCTGCACTTGTGGACCGATCCGGAGCTGCTCCAGGGCGAGTTGGACAAGATGCGGGCGCCCAACCCCGAATGGGATTTCATGGGCCGCAGCTTTCTGGTCTGGTCCCTGGCGAATATATGCCTCCGCGAGCCGGACCGCAAGGACGAGTACTTGCCGGTCATGGATCGCATCATCGACGAGACGATACGGATCGAGCAGGAAAAGGGCAAGTACCATTTCCTGATGGCGTACGCCCAGGTTTGCCCCTTTGTCATGAAGCCCGAGCGGAGCCAGTTCCTCGACGGCGAGATCGCCCTGATGATGGCCATGCGGCGGCTGGTCGAGGAAAAGGAGTCCTATCGCGAGCCGCTGCGGCAGCGCGTCGACGTGATGGTCGAGCGGATGGAGACCTCGCCGACGATGTGCGCCGAGAGCTATCCCGACGAGTGCTGGCTGTTCTGCAACACGGTTGCCCTGGCGGCGATCCGCGTGTCGGATCACCTCGACGGGACCGACCACTCGGACTTCTTCCGCCGGTGGATCGAGACGGCTAAGGCGAAGCTGATCGACAAGGATACCGGGATACTGGTTTCGAGTTTCACTCTACGCGGCACGGTCATCGACGGGCCGGAGGGTTCGTCGATCTGGCTGGCCGCCCATTGTCTGAAGCTGATCGACGAGCCGTTCGCCCGGCAGCAGTACCGGCTGGCCGAAAAGGAGTTGGCCAGGGGGATCTGTGGTTTCGGTTACGCGCGGGAGTGGCCGCCCTCGCGGCAAGGGCCTTGCGACATCGATTCGGGGCCGGTGATCCCGGTCCTGGAGATCAGCGCCGGCTCGAGCGGGCTGGCGTTTGTCGCCTCGCGCTCCTTCGACGACGACGCCTATTTCCGGTCGTTGCTGACGACACTCGAGTTGGCCGGCTTCCCATACGAGAAGAAAGGCCGGCTGAAGTATTGCGCCAGCAACCAGGTCGGCGACGCGGTCTTGCTTTATTCGACGGTCCTCGGCCCGGCCTGGGCGAAAGTCCAAGGAGAAAAACAGCCATGAGCGATATGCCGAAAGACTGGACCCGCCGCGTCCCGTTCCTGCGGTTAGTAACACCCGGCGGACTGCTCAAGGCCGCTGTGACGCTCGTGGTGGTCTATGTCGTCCTCCACTTGCTCGAATGGCGGGAGTACACCGGCTTCCTCTCGGGCACGATCGCCCCCGGCGCCGCCGGAACGCGGCAGGCGGTGATGGGCGCATTTTACGTGTTCGCCTACCTTGGGTTCGTCCTGGCGGTGCCGATCCTATTGCTCGCGTCGGGGATTTTTTCACTGTCGTTGCGCATTGCCGGCCGGGGCGAGACAACCAGCCCGCAGGCCGACTCGGCTCCCGTGGATCAAGACTGACATGCAACCGGCCATCATACTTCTCGCCGCGATTACGACTTCGCTGAGCGCGGAGCCCGATCGCCCCGCCGAGCTGCGGGCGGCCCGGTATGTTGCCGATTCCGCGGAAGCTGCCTACCCCGGGCAGATCGAGCGGATCGACGTTTCCCTTTCGGCAGACGCAGAAGCCGGGCAGCGGCTCGTCGTTCGCTTTTCTTCCAAGGAAGGATCGTTTGCCTTTGCCGCGATCGGACGGGGGGCCCCCTCCCTGTTGACGAAAGACCGACGGGTCGACCTCGACCGTTATCTCCTGCAAACCGGCGCCGGGAAACTGCTCGAATTCCGCCGCCGCGAGACCGGAAAGCCCTTCTTGCCGTTCTCGTTCGAGTTGCAGCCGGACCATTTTCTGCCGGTTTGCCTGGATGAGGCGGGGGTGTTCTGCAAAGAAACGATGCTACTTGGCGAGACGTTTTCGCGGGCCGAAGCACCGCCGGATGCGGCTGCGTGGCCGCCGAGTGATGCGAAAGTGATCGAGCTGTCCGACGACTTGTTGATCGGCACGTCGCGGAATTTCCGGAACGTCGAACCGCGGATCCCGCAGCGGAAATTCGCCAAGGATTCGAATCTCGACTACACGTATCGCCCGCTCGACGAAGCGGACCTCCGGCGGATGCTCGCGGCCGGGTTCAACTACTTCGACCGGGTCTTGCCGGGGCAGTGGGAGTACCTGATCGACAAGCCGTGCTTCTTCGACCTGAACACGTTGCAGCGCGAGGCCCGGCCGCTGTTTCCCGAGGTCTTCTACCACCCCGGCTTCCAGGGCGTGGAGGACTTCCTCGACGAACCGGCGTTCATTTTCTTGCAGGACACCATGCACGAGGACTTCGCGGGCATGAATCCCGCCAAGGACCTCGCGGCGATGGCCCGACGCCAGGAACAAGCAACGCAAGACGAGTTCGACCGCAAGCGCCGCGGGCGGATCGACGGGCTTGAGAAAAAACTCGATGAAGCCGGGATCGAGCTGCCCGGCGTCGAACTCGTCGAGCCGCCGTTTCCGATCTGGGAGGAGTTCTACAGCACCGGCTGCTACCAGTTGCGATCGCCCGTCTCGGGCTTCGTGCATGAAGGGCGTTACAGACACCCTGAAACGGTCAAGCTGCTGAACAACACCTTCCGAACGTGGCTGCCGAAGAGGCCGGAGACGATGTTCCAGTTCTATTTCGCGTTCCTCCGCGGGGCCGCCCGGGTGTTCGACAAAGACTGGGGCATGGCAATCTACGGCCAGGCCGATTCGGACGTCTCATTGCTGGGAATCACCATGGCATACGACCGGGGCGCCCGGTACCTCTGGTTCTGGTCGAGCGACCGCGACCACCACCTGCCGTTCGAGGAACAGCTCGCGCTGGCCGAAGGGCTTTCGGCCCATATTCGGGACCATCCACGGGGACCGCGCCGCGAGCTGGTTCGCGGCGCCGACGACGCAATTGTTCTGCCGTACGGCTTCACGTTCTCTGTTTCCGATTGGCAGAAGCGCCGCATGGCGAACCTGTGGCAGCGGCCCTCATTTCCGCTCGAAGGCGGCCGCACGGCCGACGGCACGCCGTACTACAGCGTCCTGCGATGCGCAGCCGAGGAGATGGAACGGCTGATCGGCGACGGGCGCGAGTTTGATATCGTGATCGACGTGCCCGAGCTGGCGTCGGCCGGTTATCCGCGCCTGCACGATGTCCTGCCCGAGGCCCGACAACAGGCGTATGAATACCCCTGGTGGATTCACTACAAGCTGCAATTCGCTTTGGTCGTGCTGGTGGCAATCTTGTTGGCGATCTGGACTTACCGGCTCGTGCGGTGGATACGGCGGCGATTCCTTGCTCCCCGGCCGGCGGCAGAATAGAATGTCTTTTTGGGGAGCACATCACACGGAGGTGTAAGAGGGGAACGGGGAAAACAGCCATCGCACCATGACGCACCACGAAGACCATTTCGCCGGCCACGACGGCCTTGAGCTATATGAGCAATCGTGGCTTCCGGAGCAGTCGACCGGCGTGCTGGTCCTGCTCCACGGCATCAACGAGCACAGCGGCCGCTACGCCTCCTTCGCCGAAGAGCTGGTCGCCGAGGGCTGGGCCGTCTATGCCATGGACCTCCGAGGACACGGCCGCTCGGCGGGGCCGAGGAGCCACGTCGGCAGCTTCGACCAGTTCGTCGACGATCTCGAAGTCTTTCTGGATCGTGTCCGCGAGCGCGAGCCGGAAAAGCCGATCTTCCTGTTCGGCCACAGCATGGGTGCGGCGATTGTCCTTCGGCTTGTAATCCGGCGGGAGCCGGACGTTTGCGGCATGGTGCTCGGCGCCCCGCCGCTTCGGATTGGCGGTAAGATGTTTCCGATTCTGCGGCGTCTGGCCGGGCTGTTCAGCCATATCATGCCGCGACTGCGACTCGTCCGGCTCGGCACGCATTTCATGTCCCGCGACAAGGCGGTGGTCGAACAGTTCCGCGCGGACCCGTTGGTCTTCCACGGGCGATTCACCGTCCGCATCGGTGCGGAAATCCTGCGGATCGGCAAGCAGATCCGGCTCCACTCGGAATCGGTCCGGCTCCCGTTTCTCGTGATGCACGGCACCGACGACATCTGCACCCGGTGGAAGGGAAGCCGCCGGCTCTTCGAAGAGGCCGGCTCGACGGACAAGACGCTTTGCCTCTACCCGGGGCTCTGGCACGACCTGCTCAACGAGCCGGAAAAGGAGCAGGTTCGTTCGGACGTGATTCGCTGGTTGAACCGCCGCCGGGCCGCCGTCACCGTCCGAGAGAAATAGCCGGGACCGGGCGCGGCCAACGGTCGCGGCTCTATAGCAACCGTACGCCGCAGCCGTTTTCGTCGGGGAATCGGACCCGGCCGCGGTCGATGGTGACCCCGGCGGCGATGTCTTCGGCCAGCAGCAGCGCCCCGTCGAGATCGGCGTAGTCCAGCAGCGGCAACAACTGGGCGGCCGCCGAGATCCCGACGCTCGATTCGGTGAAGCAGCCAACCATCAACTTCAGCCCGAGCCGCCTTGCCGTGGCGATCATCCGCCGCGCCGGCGCGAGCCCGCCGCACTTGACCAGCTTGATATTGATGCCGTGGAAACACTCGGCGCACCTCTCCACGTCGGCTTCCGTCCGGCAACTCTCGTCGGCCACCACGGGGAGAACCGACTCGCGATAGACCCGCCGCATTCCTTCGTCGTCCTTCGGCGGCAGGGGTTGTTCGACGAACTCGACGCTGAGCTCTTTCAATTCCACCGCGTTGCGGATCGTTTCGTCCGCGTCCCAGCCGCAATTCGCATCCACGCGAAAGACCGCGTCGGTGTGATTGCGCAACTCGCGGACAATCGCCACGTCGTCGCCCGTGCCGAGCTTGATCTTGTAGACCGGCCAGCCCGGGAATTCCTTGAGCTTGGCGACCATCACGTCGATCGTGTCGATGCCGATCGTGTAATCCGACGGCGGGCAGTCGTCGAGGTTCAGCCCCCAGAGCTTCCAGACCGGCTCTCCGCGGAGCTTTCCCCAGAGGTCGTGCGAGGCCGTGTCGAGCGCGCATTGGGCGAACGTCGAGCCGCCGATCGCCGGCCGCATCGCTTCCCAAAACTCGTCCGGGTCATGGACATCGAGCGAAAAGCCCTCGATCTCGGCTCGAGCGTTCTCCAGAATCGCGGCGACGTTCTCTCTAGCGGCGCCGTAGAACGCAACTTCAACCGCTTCGCCAAACCCCCGCACGCCGTCCTGTTCGAGTTCGACGACGAGCGAATTCTGCACGGTCGTCGTACCCCGGGCAATCGTAAACGGATGCCGGCACGGCAGGTCGAAACGGTGGAGCGTGAGGTTCATGGGAATATCCTACAACGTCTGCAGCACTCTTCTGCAAAGCCGCGACCAGTGGTCGCGGAAATCCCGGGGAACGTTCCCCAATTCATTCTGTCTTGCGCAGAGATTGTTGCATCCAGTTCTTCCGTTCTGCATGTTCCGGCCCCGCTTCTCCGCGACCACTGGTCGCGGCTTTACAACCGAGGCCTGGCAAGTCCCGGTAATGGTCCGGGGGCGGGTGCCCCGGGCGTATCGAGCCTTAATAATGGTCCGGGGGCAGGTGCCCCCTACTTTGTCATCAATTCCAGCACGGCGGCGACGAGTTTCTCCGGGCCGTGGCGGATTACGTCGCAGGTCGGCAACTCCAATTCACGTTCCACGCGTTCACATTCCGCGGCAACGTCCTCGTCGTCGGGGAACTTTTGCCCGTTGACCGCCACGCCGATCACGCGGCAGGGGTGCATGATGTTGGCGGCCGATTCACAAAAATCGCGGACCTCCGCAAGCGGCTTCAAAGGGATATCCTCCATGCCGAAGATCGCCTCCCGACCCATCTCGTAACAGAGGATCAGCCCGTCGGGCAGCAGGCCGTGCAGCAGCCCGAGCGTGACGCCGGAGTACCGCGGATGGAAGAGGCTGCCTTGCCCTTCGACCAGGATCACGTCGTGGTGCTGGTTGGCGAGGATGAGCTTTTCGGCGGCCCCGCTGACGAAATCGGAAATGACGCGATCGACGGGGATTCCGCCGCCGGCGATGAGGATTCCGGTCTGCCCGGTGGCGACGAATTCCGCATCGACGCCCGCCCTGTTGAGCCCCTCGGCCACTTCCACGGCCGCGACCATTTTGCCGCAACTGCAATCGTTGGCCACGGTATGGATGCGAAGGCAATCCTCGCGGATTGCCCGGCGGGCGGCCACGTCGTGCTCTTCGTTATCGCGGAGGTCGATCAATCGGACGCCGTGCTGCGCGGCCGCCTGGGTGAATTCCGCATCGTTCTTCAACAGGTCGTGCAGCCCGGAGACCACGTCCATCCCGCGCCCGATGGCCTCCAGGACGATGGGCCGCCACAGCTCCGGGATTTTTCCGCCCGGCGGGGCGATGCCGATGGCCAGGGTGTTGGCCTCCGGCACGTCGGCCAGCGACCCGACGACGGGGATATCGCCGCCGACGCCCATCACCTCGCCGCAGGTCTTCCCGGCTGCCGGGCGATCGAGCACGGCCGCCACCTCCTCCGGCCGGTAACGAAGCACGCATATCGCCGTCTTGGCGGTATGCGAATCGTTGTAGCCGTCGGTCAGGAGGATCATCTTTCGCAGCTTCGACATAACGCAAGCTTATCCGGTAGGAGCGGACGGCACACGGAGTGTGCCTGCTACTTTGGCTGTTACTCTTCCTTGTAAACGCGGAATCCCCTCGCGCGGTAGTTTGCCAGGGCGTTGGGATGGTCGTCGGTGCAGGTGTGGAGCCAGACCCGCGAGGCGCCGGTCTCCCATGCCCGTTCGACGGCCACGGTGAGCAAGTGCCCGCCGAGTCCCCGGCCAATGAAACCGGGCAACAGGCCGAAACGCGGGATCTCGACGTTCGCGTCCGGCTGCAATTCAAGCTCGAAGTATCCGGCGGGCGTGCCCGAAACGTACGCCACCCACGTCTCCAGCTCCGGCCGGTCGGCGTAGTCGCGCCACTGCCGGTCGGTCCACTCCGTCCGGGCGAACCAGTTCCAGTCGCTGCCGACGGCGGCGTCCAGAAACCGGTTGAACCCGGGGCAGGGGATTTCGACGCGCACGACCCGAAGCCCCGGAACATCGGCACGTTTCGGCCGCAATTCCTCCCGGCTCATCATTTCGAGAAAGTAGGTCTTTACCATGGGATCGCTTTTATCATCTGCCCGAGTTCCGGTCAAGGATGGGGTGGTTGACAATCGGAACGGGTTCTCCCAAAATGGGACCCCAGGTGTGTATTTGTAGGGAACGCCCTCTGTGGCGTTCCGGAGTACGGGAAACGAAATCATTGCTGCCTCCCGGAACGCCACAGAGGGCGTTCCCTACAGAAGATCACAACCGTTTTTGGCTCAAGAAATAGGGAGATTACGATGAGACTGCTGCCGACGTTGAGTGTCCTGGTGCTTGTGATGGCTGCCGCGTTGCCGTGCCTGGCCGAGTGGAAGCCGGCCGACGGGCCGCTCTTTACCCGTTGGGCCAAGGAGGTCTCGCCCAAAAACGCCCTGCCGGAATACCCCCGGCCGCAGATGGTGCGTAAGCGGTGGCAGAACCTCAACGGGCTCTGGGATTACGCGATCAAGCCGGAGAAAGACAAACTGCCTGAAAAGTTCGACGGCCAGATCCTGGTGCCGTATCCGGTCGAGTCGGCGCTCTCCGGCGTGATGAAACGGGTCGGCAAGGACAACCGGCTCTGGTACCGCCGTACCTTCGAGGTGCCCAAGGACTGGAACGGTGAGGCCGTGCTGCTGAACTTCGGCGCCGTCGATTGGGACACGACCGTCTGGGTCAACGGCAAGGAGGTCGGCAAACACCGCGGCGGCTACGACGCCTTCTCGATCGACATCAGCCGCGCCTTGAAAGACTCGGGGCCGCAGGAAATCGTCCTTTCGGTCTGGGACCCGACCAATGCGGGTTACCAGCCGCGCGGCAAGCAGGTGAGCAACCCCCGCGGGATATGGTACACGCCGGTGACCGGCATCTGGCGGACCGTTTGGCTCGAGCCGGTCAACAACCCGCGGATCGACCACCTGAAGATCGTGCCCGACATCGACAAAGAACAGGTGACCATCGACGTCAACACGGTGCTCTACAAATACGAGGAACCACGGCCCGGGGGGCTCGGGGTCTATACGCCTCGGCCTTCCCCGATCGTGGCTGCTGAGGTTCGTCAAGACAAGGCATCTGAATCGCCGGCAGCAGAACGGGGGAAGCAGGCAAAAGTAGTTGTCAGCGCTGGCGGCAAAGCGGTTGCCGAGGCGTCCGGCCCGGCCGACAAGCCGATGGTGCTGAAGATCGACGACGCGAAACTCTGGTCGCCCGATTCGCCTTTTCTGTACGATCTGAAGGTCACGCTCTCCAAGGACGGCAAGGCGGTCGATGAAGTCGAAAGCTACTTCGGCATGCGGAAAAGCTCGATCGAGAAGGACGACGCCGGCGTGCCGCGGCTGTTTCTGAACAACAAGCCGCTCTTCCAATACGGCCCGCTGGATCAGGGCTGGTGGCCCGACGGGCTCTATACGGCCGCGACCGACGCGGCCTTGCGGTACGACGTCGAGATGACCAAGAAGATGGGCATGAACATGATCCGCAAGCATGTCAAGATCGAGCCGGCACGCTGGTACTACCACTGCGACAAGCTCGGCGTGCTCGTCTGGCAGGACATGCCCAACGGCGGCAAGAAGGTCGTCGGCGACGAAGCGGACAAGAACTTCCGCCAGGAGCTGAAGGCCCTGATCGACACCCACCACAACGCTCCGTCGATTGTTATGTGGGTGCCGTTCAACGAGGGCTGGGGGCAGTACGATTCCGAGGGGATCACCGAGTGGCTCAAGAAGTACGACCCCACGCGGCCGGTCAACACGGCCAGCGGCTGGTCCGACCGACCCTGCAGCGACGTCCACGATGTACACAAATACCCCGGCCCGGCCATGCCGGCAATCGAGGAGCGGCGGGCGGCGGTGCTCGGCGAGTTCGGCGGCCTGGGGCTGCCGGTGAAGGACCATCTCTGGTGGGACAAGAAAAACTGGGGATACCGCAACCTCAAGACCGTCGACGAGCTGACCGCCGCCTACCAGGGCCTCATCAACAGGCTCCACCCGATGGTCGGCCGCGGCCTCTCGGCCGCCGTCTACACGCAAACCTCCGACGTGGAGGGCGAGGTAAACGGCCTGATGACCTACGACCGGGCGATGGTCAAGATCGGCGCGGAAAAGCTCAACGAGATCAACCGGAAGCTCTACCTGCCGCCGCCCGTCGTCAAGACCATCCTGCCGACCTCCCGGGCGAAGCCGCAGCAGTGGCGACACACGACCGAGAAGCCGGGCGAAGGCTGGGAGAAACCCGAGTTCGACGATTCGAAATGGAAGGAGGCCCCCGGCGGGTTCGGCACAAAGGACACGCCCGGCACGACCGTCCGCACCGAGTGGAAGACGCCCGACATCTGGGTACGCCGGACCTTCACGCTGGAGAAGGTCCCGGCCGATCCCCACTTGATGATCCATCACGACGAGGACGCCGAGGTCTACATCAACGGGAAGCTCGCCGCCAAGCCGGCCGGCTTCACGACCGACTACGCGCCGATGCCGGTCAACAAGGAGGCGAAAGCGGCCCTCAAGACCGGCAAAAACACCATCGCCATCCACTGCCGCCAAACCACCGGCGGCCAGTACATCGACGCCGGAATCGTCGAAGTAATCGAGCAGTAAAGCAGGGGGCACCCGCCCCCGGCCCAGCGATTTGTGGTGATGGTCCGGGGGCAGGTGCCCCCTCCTTTTATTGTTATGGCTCTTCCGGGTTTTCGGTGGGTGATGCCAGGGCCCACGGGGCCAGAATCCCCCCAAATGGAGACGGGAGCCCCCGGATTCCCCGGAAAACGCCTCGATTCCGCTCCACGGCAACTACTCCTTTGTTCTGAAAACGCACCCTTCCAGTAAGTGAAACCGCCATCAGCCACCCAAATGCCGGAATACCCATTGTTATTTTATTGTTGGACGGGAAGCGCGTCGATCGGCAGCACGATTACGTTGTCGAACCACGCCTCGACGCCGTGGGCGCGGACGCCGACCGCGCCGGAGAGAATGGGGTCCTTTTTGTCGGTGTAGTCGATCCGCAACCCGCGATTTTTGTCCTCGGAAGGGTGCATCCGGTCGAACCAGACGCGAATCCGGGGGCCCTCGGCCGCGATGCGGATCTGGTTCCACACGCCGGGAACCACCTTGCAGTCGAGCTTGGCAAGGTCGAAGGTGGCCAGCGGCTGCCAGTTGTTGTTCATCTTGCCGAGGTAGAGCTTTTTGGTGTCGAAACCGACGTAGTAGCCGCGCATCGCGTCGCCGGCGTCGCCGGGATCGTGTACGCGGAACACCAGCCCCGCGTTGCCGCCTTCGCCCTGGAGCATCACCACGGCTTCGAGCACGTAGTCTTTCCACTCGGGGTCGCCGGCGATCATTTTCACGCCCGGCTTGAGCTTCAGCACGCTGCCGCCGGCGGCGGACGAGTCGCCAAAGGCCCTCCAACCGGGCCGCGGCGGCGACGGGGGCACGTCCTGGAAATCGTCGAAGAACAACGCCCAGCTCTTGCCGGTCGTATAGCGGCGGACCGCTTCGGCCTCGGCCAGCGAGACGGGCGTGGCGTCGGGCCACATCAGCCCGCACCACGGGACCGTCGGTTCGGGCGTGCCGTGTTTCGTGCCCCAGTACCAGCGGCAGTTCGAGTTGCCGACCATCAGCTCCCAACAGAGATAGACGCCGGGCACGTACTTGCCGGCCTTCTTGCGAGTCGTGAGCCAATGGATCACTTCGCACGGCTCGGCGTTGCTGGGCCGTGGGGCGTACCATCGCGCGCCGGCTTCGGTAAAGACGCAGCCCTTAGCCGGATTGATCTCGGTCTGGCGATCCCAGCCGCGGAAATCCGCCCGGTAGTTGTGAGCGTTGACGATGTCGGTCGCCTCGTTGTCGTTCCAACAGGCGATGACCGGCTGCGTCGGTTTCAGTTCCTTGGCCCAGTTGTAGGCGAGCTTTCGGAGTTTTTTGGAGTACGCACTGCGGTTCGGCTCGTTGAAGATTTCCCACCAGAGCACCCGTTTGTCGTCGCGGTGTGCGGCCACAACGTCTTGAACATACGGCTTGAACTTCTCAAAATTGTTCGGGTCGCGGTCCCGATCCTGCAATGCGGCCCAGCGGCCGTTGTGATAGCCCTTGATCGGCGTTGTCGGTTTGTCGAGGAAGATGTCGGCATGGCGGTGGCAGTCGTCGAAGAAGACAAAACCTGGGCGGATTCCGTGCCGGTCGCAGATTACGAGGAACTTTTCGATGTTCGCCAGGAACTTTTCCTTCTCGGCGTCGTACGGGATGTTGTGCAGGTAGACGCGGAGCGTGGTAATTCCAAAATACTTCTTGGCCGCGGCCAGTTCCCGCTCGATCACGTCGGGGCGCATATCGTGCCAGAGTTGCACCTGGTTCACACAGTAGGCCGGCGTATAGTTCGACCCAACCCAATCGGCCGTTTGATGGGGCTCGGCGTGGAGGGAACAAGTGGCGGCAAAGATCAGAAGCGGCGGGAGGGAAAGCGTTCGCATGGCGCGACTCCGGTTGTGGACGGTGGGAAACTCCGCATAGTATGGCCGGGGGAGAACCGGTCGTCAAGTTCTGGGATAGATATTGCCCCTTGGTCCTCGTGCGGTACAATCTCTCCAGAACCACGGACCGAGCGAATTCCACGGCTTCAAGTAGAACTGATGAAGTAGAAAGACTCACCCAATGGTCGAGATAGATACAATCGACGGAGCCAAGACCGCTATCGTTCGTCACCGGCTGGACGCATCCGATATGGGACTCCTTGCCGATGTCGAGACGCTTTGCTTGACACCCGAGTCCGGTGACTTCGAGGTGCAAACGCCCTTGCACTTGCCGAGACTGCGAACCCTATGCGTTGCGAAATGTCGTCAGCCCTTATTGGCCATGATTGGTAAGGATACGCTGGCGGGGCTCAGAACTTTGCTTGTTGCCGATGCCGCTGGCTCCTTGACAGACATATTACGGCTGGGAGAACTGCGGGGACTGGAGGATCTCATGATTCGTCAGCAGCAACTCGAAGATGATGCGATCAATTGGATTTGTCGGCAAGAAACGATCAGGTCACTTTCTCTCACTGACACCAACGTTTCGGATTCAGTAATTTCAATGCTTGGCTGCAAATGTACGTTGAGACGACTGGATTTGTTTCGGAGTGCCGTTTCTTTCCAAGACAAACGGCTTTGCAACGACGTGTTTCCAGCGGTCCGATCACTGGACGTGTCCGGGACAAAAGTCTCGGGGGCTTCTGTTGAGATAATCCGTTTTGTGTTTCCTCAGCTCGAACGTCTCTTGGCGCACGAGACTGAACTTGCGGAATCTGATATCAGAAGTATTGCGGCATGGGACGGATTGAGGGTTTTGAGTACGGATACTCCAGGCATTGACTTCGACAACCACGGTAGCGACTTCTGGGACTTGTAGGACCATCGCCGCATGGGTCTCGTCCAGTGGTAATCCGTTTCTCAACGAACTGCAAAGTGCGGGGCTACGTTCGGAAAGACCGGGGGCAGGTGCGCCCTTCTTCGATTGCTCAATATCGCCGAGCGAAAACCTAGTGTCAAGTTCCCCCTGTCGCAAATCGCCTGCTACTTACCATGAACTGACCAGGGGACAAGACCTATTCATCATCCTCAAACCGCAAAGGAGAAAAGCTATGGACGGATTTTGGTGGCTGTTCTTCCTGGTCATTCTCTAATTTGACGAGGAATCGGGATCAATCAAGGTCATTGTTTCACGCGGCCGGCGATTTCGCTATAATCGGTTGCGAAAATGGACCGATTTGCATGACCAACCGCTATTTTGCCGACAAACCGCTGCCCGAGACGCCCGAGCCGGACCAGACGACCGTGCTCGCCGGGCCGGAAGCCCATCACGTGATCCACGTGATGCGTGCCGCTCCAGGCGACCGCGCCGTGCTGTTCGACGGGAGCGGGGCGGAGTTTCCGGCCGAGGTCGTGCGCGTCGGCCGGGCGGACGTCGAACTGAAGATTACCGCTCGCGAGGAGATCGACCGGGAATTGCCGATCGACATTACCCTGGGCGTGGCGATGCCCAAGGGCGATCGCCGGCGGTGGCTCGTCGAAAAGGCGACCGAATTGGGCCTCCGGCGCATCGTGCCGTTGCGGACGAAGCGATCCGTCGCCCAGCCGGGCAAACAAGCGATCGGGCGGTTACGTCGCACGGTCATCGAAGCGTCGAAGCAGTGTGGCCGCAATCGGCTCATGGAGATCGCCGGGCTGCAAGATTGGGCCGAGTTCGTTGCCGGCGCCAACGACGCGGCGTGCCGGCTGCTTGCCCATCCTTGCGGCGACGCCGGGACTATCATGGCTGCTCTGGCCGGTTCCCTGCAGCAAATCGTACTGGCCGTCGGCCCCGAGGGCGGACTGACCGACGACGAGGTTTCGCTCGCAACCGGCGCCGGCTGGCAACCGGTCGATCTCGGGGAACGAACGCTACGGGTCGAGACGGCGGCGATTTGCCTCGCCGTCGTTGCTGCGACTCTTGTAGGGTGGGACAAGGAGCGAAGCGACGCCGGCCCACCAATGTGAGAAAAACGCGGTAAATCTGGTGGGCCGGCGCGGCCTAACGGCCGCTGGTCCCACCCTACAATTTTGTAGGCTATTTACCGGCCGGCCCTTGGGCAAGAAGCCCATCCAGCCCGCATATCCCGATTATCCCGATTCCAGCCGGTCTATACGGCCCGAATCTTCGGAAAACTTTCCTTGTTTGTAGCGGTCCGCGACATAGCCTTGCGTGATGAGGACTATGCGTGACGAGGACTATGCACGACAAGGACCAAGCGATGAAGAGACGGGTGGTGGTTACCGGCGCGGGGTGTGTCACACCGCTGGGTGCGGAGGTGACAGAGGTCTGGGATCGCCTCGTGGAAGGCCGGTCCGGCATTGGGCCGATCACGCTTTTCGACGCCGGTAGTTTCCCCGTCAGAATTGCGGCCGAGGTCCGCGATTGGGACCTCTCCGACGTGGGCGAAGACCCCGCGGCCTGGCAGAACCATCCCCGTCAAACGGCCTTTGCGATCGGGGCGGCCGAGAAAGCCTTTCGCAGCGCGGGGCTTGCGGAGTCGAACATCGACCCGCCGCGCCTCGGCGTCTATCTCGGCTGCGGCGAGACGTTTCAGGACTTCATGCAGTTTGCCCGGTGGGTGTCGGCCGCCGACGGAAACGGCGGTTTCAAGCCGCGAAAATTCATCGAGGAGGCGTTCCGCACACTGCGCGACGACAGAGCATTCGAGTACGAGCCCGACATGCCGGCCTACCTGATGGCGGGAAAGTTCAACGCCCAGGGACCCAACGCCAACTGCACGGCCGCCTGTGTCTCCAGCAGCCAGGCCATCGGAGAGGCGGCCGAGGCCATCCGCCGCGGTGAAGCCGACGCCATGCTCGCCGGCGGCGCCCATAGCATGATCCATCCGCTTGGAGTCACCGGCTTCCTCAATCTCTCCGTCTTGAGCCTCTCGAACGAGGAGGGGCCGAAGGCAATGCGGCCCTTCGACCGCGGCCGAAACGGTTTCGTGATCGGCGAAGGGGGGGGCATCGTTGTGCTCGAGGAACTGGAACACGCCCGGCGGCGAGGGGCTGATATCTGGGGGGAACTGACCGGCTTCGGCTCGGCGCAAGACGCTTTCCGGTTGACCGATGCCGACCCGGAAGCACGCGGCGTGTCGAGCTGCGTACGGCAGGCACTCGACAACGCGCGGCTCAACCCGGACGATATCGACTACGTCAACGCCCACGGGACCAGTACGAAGATCAACGACAAGATCGAAACCCTGGCCATCAAGCGGGTGTTCGGCCGGCGGGCGTATCGCCTGCCCGTCTCCAGCACCAAGAGCATGACGGGACACTTCACGACCGCGTGCGGGGCGATCGAAACAATCATCTCGCTGATGGCGATCCGGACCGGCGTCGTCCCGCCCACGATCAACTACGAAACCCCCGATCCGGACTGCGACTTGGACTACGTTCCGAACCAGGCGAGGGAAGTGCCCTGCAAGCACGTCCTGAGCAATAACCTAGGCTTCGGGGGCCAGAACGTCGCCCTGGTCGTCTCGCGATTCAAGAACGGGTCCATGCCCGTTTAACCGCCGCCGGCACGGCGGCGCGGAAACTCGGGCTGCCGCCGCCGGGCCTCTCGCTCCCATGCTCTGCATGGGAACGCATTGCTGCGCCGCTCCGCGCCGCTCGGTGAGGCCGTCGAGAGATTGGATGTTACAGCGACGGCCTCGCAACGCCATCGTACCGCAGACGGCTGACGTGTTACGAAATTAGGTTCATCCGAAATCCGCCGGGCAATCCTCGTCCTTGTTGAAGTCGGCCGGGATCCGTTCCACGCCGAGGAGGCGAGCCAATGACGCCTCCCACCGAGCCGCAATCCCCGGAGGAAGAGACCCTTGAGGCCATTCTGGGGCTTGTCGAAGCAGGTCGGGTGAGGCTCTACTGCAAGCCCGCCGGGGGCCCGTACCTTCAGTTCTCTGAAGACCCCCCGGAACGCTTTTGGCCCTTGTCGAGCGACCGCATCCGGGCGTGGATCGCGTACCTGTGTTTCCAGAGTAGTGGTCAGGTCCTGACGGCGCGGGCGGTCAACAGAATCATCAGGATCCTCGAGGGGGAGGCTTGGGAGAGCGGGCGACGGGACGGTATCGACCTCCATCTGATTGAGTTTGTGGAGAACGAACCGGTCGTTGAGGCTGTTCTTCAGTTCATGGATCAGAAGGGAACCGAATATCAACAATTCGCAGAAAAACTCTACGAGCAAGTCACGAAAGTTGCCCGCAACTGCAAACTCACAGTAGGCGGAGACAGGAAGTGGCCAGGTGCGAGCTGGGTCTTCTCAGGTCGCTTGCGGAAATCGGCGTGGGTGCTTGAGGCACTTGGTATTACGGTCATGTTCGACAGGACCAATGAAGGGTGCCGCATAACACTCCGTAAGGTAACGTCAGGGATTCCGGGTGACGCTTCAACCGTCACAGCGTCACTTGGAGCGTCACGCGAGAACCTAAGCCAGTCAAATGACTTAGGTGACGAAAACGCTTGTGACGGCAAATCTACGGTTTACGCTCAACTGGATCGACTCCGCCAGGACGAGCAACTACATTACCCAAAGAAAGGAAGGGGGAACTAACGATGATCCAACAGGCCTCTGTTGATGTTGACCGCTGGATCCCAAAACGCTGGGACGAGGTCGCCGGAAACCAGGAACTTGTCGAACACTACCAGGATATTCTTCGAGACTTCGTCGAGGAAGGCGAAGGTGGAATGAATACCATGGTGCTCGGCAAATCCCGAACTGGTAAGACGTCGACCACGAAGCTCTTTGTCAAGTGCTTGCTGTGCCAGCAACTTGACTCTGATACTCTCAACCCGTGTGGCGGAGTATGTGATTATTGTAAGGCAAATCCGCGACTCTGGGGTCTGTCGGGACTTGAGGTCTTCTCGCTTCTCGGCTCTGAGCGACCTGCATGAGTACTGGGGTATACGTGTTATCTATCTTGACGAGGTTCACCGATTGCACCGACGGATCATGGACGAGAAGTTGCTGAAGCCAGTTGAAGAGTTGGGCTTCATGTGGCTTGCAAGTTCCGCGACCACGGAGGGTCTCGAGAAGATGTTCCTGAATCGATTCATCAAGATCTCAACGAGCTTACCCGAAAGGGACGAGTTGGCAATCTGGCTCGCCCAACGTTGCAGGGAGTGGGGGATTTCCTGGGACTCACACGAGACGTTGCTTCGCTTGGCCGAGCGTTCTGATCGGGTTCCCGGCATGGCCCTTCAGGTCCTCGCTCGGGCAACCAAGAAACGCGACAGGATACTCACCCAAAGGCTTGTTGAGAGCCATATCTTTGACGTTGACGATTAGCGAGCCAGCTTCGTTAGACAAGTCGCACGTGCCCGCCGCGGGACGGTTCAACTGGGCGGCCGCGATTAGGCATTTATATGGAGCGCGCCGATCGCGGATGGCCTCGACCGGCCTTCCTGAAGCGGGCCGCCAGTGTCCGCCAGCGAAGAACAGTCGTTGCCAAGGACCACTCGGCACTGTTCCGAAGGCGACTGGCATCACAACCAGGAAGTTGCTCGCGTTCGCCGGACCGATAGATAGTCGATCCGACCAGGTAGTGAACATTGTTGACAATCGTTACATGTGTTCCACTACCCGGGAGGATCAAATATGGACACTGAAAAGCTTCGAGAGAACGTATCCACTGCAGGAAAGGTCCACGGCATCAGGCTCTACCGCCGAGACGGGAAGCCACGGCGGAACTTCAGCGAGTCCGAGAGGCTCACCCTTCTCGGCAATCACGAGTGGGAACTCGATGAGTTCTTGCGTCTGTTCGCCCCAAGGCAATACCCATACATCCGGCAGCGGGAGGTTCCCGGGGAAGGAAGGCAGTGGCAGACTGTGCATCATCGTCTGACACGTGACAACGTCGCCAAGCACCTTTTGGCAGATTTTCTTCCTGGGGTGAGTCCAACCTGGGTTGGCACGCAGGCATGGGAGAACACCGCCTTTGTGGCGATTGACGTCGATTACCGAGGGGACGAAGAAGACTTCAGGGAAAGATGCCAGCCGGTGGAAAACGCCTTGTTGACGCTTGGAATCCCAAAGACATCGCTGTTGCTACAGAAGACGCCCTCGGGTGGATGTCATTACTATTTCTTTCCTTACGAGCCAATCCCCACCGCAGAGATCGAGCCGGTTCTTGAGAAGGTGGGCCTCAAACACATCAACGGGCAGCATGAGATATTCCCCTCCGAGACCCTAAGGTTCCGTCTCCCATTCGGACACATCCCAGGAGAAGAGCATGACCCCGACGCCTGGTGGAAGTTCATGCATCGGTATGAGTCCAACGAGTTTCCACGAGTGAACTGGAAGCGATGTTGCAGGCGCGCCGAGAGTTTTGCTCGGCGGCAACAGGAGATGACGGAATGTGCCACCCCATCGTCGCCAGGGAGAGGATGCGTTAGCAGAACCGTTGAGCGACAAAGAACGGCAGGAACCAGAAACGGTTCGCTTTCCCGGTTGGGGAAGTTCGTTGACTCCGGGGAAATTGCGGAACTCCTGAAGAAGGGCATTCCGTGCGAAGGGACTCGGGTCGAGATCACTAAGAAGCTCGCGTGGCACCTGGTCTTCGTTCGAAGAATGACGGCAGATGAAGCCAGCGCGTGGCTAACGGACTGGGTGTATCGTACGGGAAGCGCCACATCAGCGACTGTTCGGGCTGATCTTGCCCGGGGAACCCGCAAAGCCAAACGGCAAACCCGTGACATTGTGAATTGGTGTGTTGCCAGACGCAACGAAGGCAAGTACCGGGGAACGGGTATCTTTTCTCGCTCGGAGGTTGACTTCTTTGTCGATCTCGTAATGAACTCGCCCGTTGGGGAACGAGCGGCAAGAATCTACTTCGCGATGAGCTTTCTCAACTTCGCAAAGAAGAACGGATGCAAAGGGCGGGATGGATGGACATGCTGCCCTTCCGTGCGAGGGGTCATTCGAAAATGGAACGGATGCAGTGGAATGCGATACAAACCCTATATGGATTGGGCACTCGAAGTCGGTTTGATAGAAATGGTGCGAGAGAAGTGGCAACCCAAGGGCAGGAAGGGGCGGGCTCGAACATACTTGGTGTGCATACCTTCGCAGACAACCGAGAAAAGCACACTAGGTCGTGTTGACATTCATATAGCGTGAAATTGGTGTATTTGGTATCATTT
>CAZJRB010000123.1:0-20973 GCA_964547995.1 uncultured Planctomycetaceae bacterium
GCGTGTCGCCCGTGATCGTGTAGGTGCCGAGCGTTTCCCACGCGGCCCCTTGGTCCGTGAAGTCGTCCGGCGCCACCCGCTGGTTCACCGGCACCGTTCCCAGGCTCGTTGCGCCGTTGAACACCTCGTACGGTGCGTTGGTTGCGCGATTCGTGTGCTCAGACCAGGTTGCCGCCACTTGATACTGCCCCGGGGTGACCGCGAAAGTCCAGGAGGCCGTGTCCGATCCCGAGCCCGCAAAGCTGTAATGAAGGTCGTCTCCGGCCCCTAAACCGGAATAGGGATACCAGTCCCCGGTCGTGTTGAAACCGGTGTCCCCGTTGTCGATAATCGGCGGCAGGTCGCCCGCCCGCCCGATGCGTATGCCATCAGCAATCAACAAGCCGTTTGCAACGTCCGAAAGCTCCACCCGCAGCGTGTCACTCGTGATATTGAAGGTGCCGAGAGACTCCCATATGGCCCCTTGATCGGTGAAATCGTCCGGCGCCGCCCGCTGGTTCACCGGCACCGTTCCCAGGCTCGTTGCACCGTCGTACACCTCGTACGACGCGTTGGTCGCCCGGTTTGTGTGCTCGGACCAGGTCGCCGCCACTTGATACTTCCCTGGCGTAACCGTGAAAGTCCAAGAGGCCACGTCCGATCCGTCGCCCACAAAGCTGTAGTGCAGGTCATTCTCGAAACCCAAACCGGAATAGGGATACCAGTCCCCGGTCGTTCCGAAACCGGTATTCCCGTTGTCAATGGTCTGCCTAGTCACTCGCTCGATGCGGACGGCGTCGGCAATCAACAGACCGTTTGCAGCGTCCGAAAGCTCCACCCGCAGTGTGTCGCCTGTGATCGTAAAGATACCAAGACTCTCCCAGGCGACCCCTTGGTCGGTGAAGTCGTCCGGCGCGACCTGCTGGTTGACCGGCACCGTTCCCAGGCCCGTTGCACCGTTGAACACCTCGTACGGCGCGTTGGTTGCACGATTCGTGTGCGCGGACCAGGTTGCGGCCACTTGATACTGCCCCGGAGTAACCGTGAAAGTCCAGGAAGCCACATCCGATCCGTCGCCCACAAAGCTGTAATGAAGGTCGTCTCCGGACCCTAAACCGGAATACAAATACCAGTCCCCGGTCGTTCCGAAATCAGTGTCCCCGTTGTCGATGATCTGCGTGACCACTTGCTCAATGCGGACGGCATCGGCAATCAGCAGACCGTTGGCATTGTCCGAAAGCTTCACCACCAGCGTGTCGCCCGTGATTGTGAAGATACCGAGACTCTCCCAGGCGGCCCCTTGGTCGGTGAAGTCGTCCGGGGCCGCCCGCTGGTTCACCGGCACCGCTCCCAGACTTGTTGCGCCGTTGTAGATCGTGTAAGGCGCGTTGGTTGCCCGGTTCGAGTGCTCGGCCCAGGTTGCCGCCACTTGATACTGCCCCGGGTCTAACCCGGTGAAACTCCAGGAAGCCACGTCCGATCCCGAGCCCGCGAAGCTGTAATCCAGGTCGCCCTGACAACCGTCCGGAGTCCAGGGATACCAACTCCCGGCAACAATACTGTAACCGGGGTCCCCATTGTCGATGATCGACACCGCAGAGACGGTGACCGTTACCGTTGCTGTGTCAGTTAGCGCACCTTCGTCAGTAATGGTGTACGTGAAGCTGTCTTCACCATAGTAACCAACGCTTGGCGTGTAGTAGACTTGGCCAGCGACCAGCGATACTGTTCCATGAGACGCTGTGCCTACCCCGGTCACTGTCAACGAACCTGAGTCCACGTCGTAATCGTATTCCAAAACGTCAATGAGGTTGTTAGTGCTGTTTGGCTCCAGCGTCACCCAGTAATCAGCGGCGTCGGGCGGATCGTTGACACTTGTAACGGTCACCGTCACCGTCGCCATATCCGTTTCGCCCGTGTCGTCGCTGATGATGTAGGTGAACGAATCTTCGCCGGACCACTCGGGCGCAGGTGTGTACAGGACTTGACCACCCACAAGTGATACGGTGCCGTGAGAAGCGGCACCTACTCCAACCACCTGAAGCGTTCCGGTTCCACTATCGTTGCCGAGAACCGCAATAGGGACGTCAACGCTATCTTCGTCCAGCGATATGCCGTCATCGTTTGCGGAGGGTTCCCCGCCAACGGGCCCGATTCGCACCTCAACGGGCAGTGCCGTGCTGGAGACTGCGGACCACACATCGACCGCGGTCACAGTAAATGCATCCACGACACCCGTAGCGCCGACCGGTTTTTCCCAGACGAGACTCTCGCCGTAACCCAACGTGTCGCCGGGAACGACCGGCTGGCCGTCTTTGGTGAGCGTGCCGTTGTTGACCGACTCGATCCGATACGCAATCGCATCGCCGTCCGGGTCCGATACGTCGGCGGCTGCCGTGAGCATGTCATAGGTGAGCGTGAAATCATTAGAGTCCGAGAACGTCCCCAGTTGCCGCACCGTGTTAAATTGGGGAGCGTCGTTGGTTCCGGGGAGTGCAAATATCGGGAAGTTGGCCCCTTTCCTCCACGGATGTTCCACGCCAGGAGTCTGGGATGTAGGGGGAGTGTAGGGGCCTTCGTTGGGTTGATAACTACCCAGCGGCGCCGCATTGAAGTCCTGTTGATGAGCATACTTGAAGATGTCGTCGGTTTTCCTCACTCCCGCAATCAGTGCGCTAGTAAACCCGGACGCGAACTCATCCCAATAACTGTCCTCATAATGGTTCGTCGCCGCCATACCGAACTTCTGTTGCCCCGTACTGGTACTTATATCGTCGAGCATGCCGCCGGAAAAACACTGAGCCAAGACGTACGTAGAGTAGCCGGCGTCAACACCACCCAGCCAACTGGCCAATTGATCGTCACGAATATCCATCCCCACCCCCCATCCGTTTAGCACTTCTTCCCCTTTGATGCTAGGTGAATAGCTACCCGCACCGTGGTCATAAGACCAGAACAGGAAATGGTCAAGGGGACCAACCCTGTCGGCTACGGTCTCTAGTGTCGTCTTGAGGTTCGCTCCTGTTGCCTTCTGGACATTACTATTAGCTGCAAAAGGCAAATTTGGGCCATCAGCATAGAAGATATGGATATTCTCGGGAGCGAGACCACACTCGTTAACAAGCGCCAAATACGTTTGCTCCAAGTTATCCAGATACCTCGCGTGATTAGCGGATGGACTCACCCCTCCGCTGAACAGCACGGCGTAGTTATCACCGGGCAGGGCAAGAATGTTGTTTGCCAAGTCCGCGTCCCCAGAAATGGAATCGGCGCGTATCAGCAGATGAGTTGCCTCACTGGGAGGATCGGGCAAATCGGTAATCCGCACGAGACCTGTAGTGTGATTCCAGTAGATGGGTACCGTATCGGGCAATGTCTCCAGGCTGTCCGCAAAGTCGGGTCCGTCCGCCCAGTACAACCGTACCTCAGAGACAGGAGTCGTACGGGACGACGTTTGTGCGGGTGGCCCGGTGAACTTGAATGAGAACGCAACATCGTCGTTAACGCCTTCGTACCCGTTCACGGTCCAGGTCGCCGCGTCTATACAAATGTCATAGGGACCTGGGGTAGTGAAGTTGACTGTGCCCGATATACTGCCCGTAACGGTGTATACGCTTTCCGTGAACGTCCAAGAGATCTCTTGCCAGAAGTTAGAAGAATCAAAAGTTCCTCCCCCCGGATATGGGCCATCAGGGGGTACTATAGGCCCATCGAACTCGTGACGCCAGAGGTTCCCGGTGAGTGTACCGTTGTTCGCAGTACCTTCCCAAGAACCGCCGAGAGTATGCGTCCCAGGAACGCCGTTGCTGTCAATGCTGCTGATATTACTACCCGAATAAGTACCGCTACCGGTACCCGCATTTGGTGAGCCCCAGCTATTAGAACCGTCGATAGACACAGTCCCAGAGTAATTGATCCAATAATCCGGTATTGGGTCTGGGTAGTCCAAGTACCACTCCTCGTTGTATGCCGCGGGTCCTGCCCACGTGTGGGCGAACGTCTGATCGAGAAACGTGACCGTCAGCAATCTCCGGTCCTCTAACGGTTCCAACCGCAAAGGACGGTTGCCGATGGAGATGCGTTGATCGACCTTGCTGAGAATACGCCGACGCATGACAGGGCCCTCCTGTCCGTTGGGAATATCGAATATCGAGTGATGAATGTCGAATGTCGAAGTGTTCCGGTTCGACATTCAAAATTCGCCGTTCGATATTCGTTATTCAGGCCAAGGGAACGCGTGCGACGGCCTCGCAGCGCCGTCGTACCGCAAATGTCAAAATGCTCTTCCCCGTCCGCGGCCTGGCTCCGGTTCCGGCGAAAGCCAAGCCGGCAGCCGCCAAAATACCTCGAACCGAGGGCCGTCGGCGGCAGGTAGTGTGGCACGACACTCCGTGTCGACAGTCACGGCACGGAGTGCCGTGCCACTGGGCGGTAAGGCAGCGTCGATAGAATTGTCGACAGTCTACCCCCCCCCAAGAAAATTGCAAGTAGTTCGGGCCGAAAAGATACGGTTTTTTCCTGTTACTGCCTCTGAAGGAGGGGCGCAGTACCGAAATCAATCCCCAGGTCGGGGGCCCGTAATTGAGGAGGTACGCCATTTTGACAGCGGAATCGAGCCCCGGGGCACAGGCGGAACGACAGGTTACAAACCGGTCCTACATTCCCGAGCCGAGCCGCTCAGAACTCCAACCGACGGAACGCCCGAAAGCCGATCCGCAGCGGAACCGCCGTAGCCACGACGCCAAGCAAGATGCTGGTGGCGGTCCCCATCATCAGCCAGAATGGGGGCCAGCCTGCAAAGGACGTGAATCCCTGGCCCAATCTGGCGGAGCTGCCGCGGGCGAACTCGGCGGCGAGGTAGAAGTGGGAAGGCAGTGCCGTGAGCAACACGATGATGAGAATGTAGAGCGTGCTGAGTACCAGATTGAGCGTTCCGCCGAAGCCGGCCGCAATTTTCGAGGGCGACTGCTCGCGAAGGTTCGGCAACCGGGCCCCGAGCCCCACGGCAATGCCCGACAGACCGACACAAAGAAGGATGCACGTGAGCTGGTGGCTGGCCACGATCAGGGGGCGCACGCCAAGCATGTAGTCGCTCAGGAAGATCAGGCCGCTGCAAGGCACGATGGAGCTGCCCACCGCAAAAGCAAACTTCTCCCAGAGGATCGTCGCACGCCGTACCGGCAGCAGGCCGAGAAACCAGAACCGGCATCCTTCCAGGCTGATCATCGGATAGATGAACCGCGTGGTAAAAGTCGACATGAGCAGGCCGACCACTGAAAGATTCAAGAAGGCAATCATGTTAACCCAGCCGATGTAAGGGTCGCGGTAGCTGAAACGGCGGATGTTGAGAAAATAAAGAACCAACAGCGCAAAGAAAATCAAGAACTGCGACCACTGGACCGGATCGCGGCGGAACAGCCGTAAGTCCTTCACCAGCATCAATCGTATCTGCCGCGGCAGAAAGCCGCTAACCCGCATTGTGGCCCGGTCGATCCACACCGTCTTCGGATGCCTTCCGGCGACGTGTCTGCCGTACAGGCGGCTGTAGGCATGGCGGTAGATGCGATCTGCCGTCCAAACCGCCAACTGCTGACCAAACAAAGCGTTGGCGAGAATCAGCGCAAGGAACAACACGCTTTGCGACCACCCGTGCCGCGAGGCCTCCAGTAACCCCGAGCAGAGCCACCAACTCGGCAACCAACGCTCCTCGGTGAATTGCAATCGGCTCAGCAGCTCCCGGAACCAACTGGGCGTGAGGATATCGTTTCCGAGAATACCGGTGAGCGACCAGATGAACACCGCGACTGCCGCTATCACTCCCGCCGCGGCAAGCGCCAGCAGGTGAAGCCGGCGCCCGGGAAGCCAGTAGATGATAACCAGGCAGGAGATGGCCCCGAGCGAGGCGGGAATGTAGACGAATCCAATCATGAAAGGCAGAAACATCGCGTAATAGTACCACGGCGCCCCGGTTACCATCCCGTATGCCAACAGCATGGGGCTGCCCAGCAAAAGGAACCCCCAACTGCTCAACACGACCGCCTCTTGAAACTTGTGGAGGAACACTCTTCCGGTCCGGGCGGGTATCGTCAGCAGAAAACCGATCTCCGGAGAGCGGAAAAGCGAGCTGTAGAGTATGATCCCCGCGGAGAACACCAGCATGACCATCAGCGCGGCGAAGAACATGCCGAATACGGCCCGGACCGCGAGGTCGTGCATGTCCGGATCGCGGATCCCCGTTTTCAGAAACACAAAACCGTCGGCGAAGAGCCAGAAAAGCCCGCACCACAACAACACGCTTAGAAGGACGATGAGCATGAACCGGAACCTGGCCCTGCTGGCCACCTGGCGCAACAGTGTCGCGATGATCCGGTAGCGCATCCGCCAGAACGCGTTGGCTTCGTTCTGCATCGACAGGAAATCGGCGGACGGCGGACCGGACATGGTGCGCTGGCTCACGGTTGGTTGGCTCGCGAAGTGTGATGGGACAACGGCGCAACCATCTGGCGGCCGCCGGCGTCCCCGGTCAATTCCAGGAAAAGCGGCTCCAGGGTCTTGTGGGGAGATGCCAGCTCCTGCTGCAATTCCCCCACCGTGCCGAGAAAGTGCAACCGCCCGTTGTTGACGATGCCGATCCGGTCGGCGATCTCCTCGGCCACGCTGAGCGTATGGGTCGACATGAAGACGATCGTCCCGGCCGCGCTGAGCGAACGCAGCAGGTCCTTCACCAGCCGGACGCTGCGCGGATCGAGGCCCACCATCGGTTCGTCGATTACCAGCACCTTCGGGTCGTGCATCAAGGCCGAGGCGAATACCAACCGTTGTTTCATGCCGTGCGAATACGTTTCCGTTAAGTCGTCGAGGAATTCGTGGAGTTGGAAATTCTCCGATTCCCGGGCGATGCGGTCTCCGATGGTTTTGCGGTCGAACCCGCGCATCTCGCCCGAAAACTCGAGAAACTCGCGCCCGGTAAGCTTGTCGTAGAGGAACGGCTGATCGGGTATGTAGCCGATCTGCCGGGTGGCCAGCCGGGTACGGCGGATCACGTCGTGGCCTCCGACCACGATGGTTCCGCTATCGGGGTGCAACAATCCGACAAGCATCTTGATCGTCGTCGTCTTGCCGGCGCCGTTGGGACCCAACAGCGCAAACAATTGACCCGATTCAACGGTCAAACAGAGCTGATCAACCGCGACTTTATTTCCGTAGGATCGAGTAACATTGTCAAAATCGATCATGCTTCGCTCGATTTCTCTCCACGCGGTTTCCCAGCTTAACCGCCTGATCGCGTGGAAGGCGGGTAAAAGTAATCGTAGCGTCGAAAAGGCGAACTTGTTGACGGAGCACGGTTCCGTCACGCCGAACCCAAAGCCTTTCGCGAGGAGCCCCGTGGTGCCCGATACCCGACCCCGGATCGCTTCGATATTCCACCAACCATACATCCTCTACACGACCGTTGTAGCTCATCGACTTCAACGGTTCAACCGTTGCCTGCAGGATTTCGATCGGGTTGTTCGGCGGCCGGAAAGGGCTGTATGCCGGTACGGTCCAGGTCTGACCCGCCCGGAGCCCCGGAAGATGAGTCTGCGGCGCAAGCGAGTCCCCCACCAGCGCATCGGATGCGAGGTACGCCTCGTCCTTATAGATGAAATTGCCCGACTTGACCTCCCATTTCAGTTGGTTTCCCTCAATTTCTCCGTCCAGGCGGATTAGGTTCCCTATCGAGTCAAGTCGAACCAGAGACTCGATACGTGACAGTTGCCCGAGTGCATCAACGACCAACCAGCTCTCGGCGTCCATCTCAAGCCGGCTTGACTGGTTGGTAAGCTTCAGGGCAACACGCAGCCAATCGGGGGCCATCTGCTCAAGCGGCAACTCGTCGAAGTGTACCTGGCTGTGAACCTCCGTCAGACCCTGCGGAAGCGCGGTAATCTCGCACAAAGCCCAGCCCATCTCCTTGCCATTGATATCCATGGACCAGCCCACCGGAGGTCCCCCCCGCCGGGCATCCAAGATCGTGCGATAACTGGGAGGATCGCCGATCAGCAGGGGCGGCACCACCTTTGTGATCACCAACCAACTCATGGTCGACAGCCACAATAAGATCACGGCGACGGAAAACCAGCGGTTGTACATCGGTCCACTCGGGATATCGAGTAATTCTGGAGCCTCAACTTGAAATCCCGATCCCGCCGGGTGGCAAATTCTCGGCTGGTGGGAAGTTGTCGCTATAGGTGCGACACGACAGGGGCCCGAAATGAAGCGGTTTCAAAGATTATCCCTTTATCCTACCACAGATTTGCCGAAAATGGAAACCTTTTCAGCTTACCCAGCTTGCCGTTTTTTGCACTCCTGCCATAATCGAGCTTGCAGAAATCACCCATTCCGGCAAAGATAGCAGCTTCATAGCGATTTCGGCAGGGAGAAGAAACACCTCCCTCGCCCTACTATCCGATTCCACGCACGGAGGCCCAGGGAATGCAGTTCTACTTCAAGTCGCTTGCAGTACTCGTATCTACGGTTGGGATGGCGGCAATGACCGGATGCGGGGGGGGAAAGGAAGCCTCAACCGAATCTCCCCCGACAGCGATTGGTATGAGCGGGTCCGAAGGGGGAGGATCGCAAAGCGGCACCACCCAGGTGCCGACTCAATCGCCCGATAACCCGAGCAAGGACTCTGCCTCGGATCCCTTGCACCCGGTCGTTTTGATCGAAACCTCGCTTGGTGACATCCAGGTCCGGCTGGATGCCGAAAAGGCCCCGCTGACCGTCGACAATTTCCTTGCCTACGCCGACCGCGGACACTACGATCAGACGATCTTCCACCAAGTGCTGAAGGAATATCCACAAGTCGTCATTGGCGGGGCGTTCACCGCCGACCTGACCGAGAAAAAGCCGCAGCCCCCTGTCCGCAACGAAGCCCACAACCGAGTGGAAAACCGCCGGGGTACTATCGCCATGGCCCGGCAAAGCGATGCCATCGACAGCGCCACCTGCCACTTCTTCTTCAATCTGACCGACAATCAAAAGGTGCTCGACCACAAGGATCGGACGCTGGGAGGCTACGGCTACTGCGTCTTCGGCGAAGTGATCGAAGGAATGAACGTCGTCGACAAAATCGGGGCATCGGAAACACACGATACCCGGCAGTTCGAGCAGATACCAACAGAGCCAGTCGTAATCAACTCGATTCGACGACTCTAAGGGATTGCTCAGAAACAACTTCGGTGATTTTGGATGCTGCTCGCCATAAAGCCGCGACCGGTGGTCGCGCCAAGTACGGCCAAAAACAACCGCAACCCGGGTTCGGCGCGACCACCGGTCGCGGCTTTATGATCGAAACGCCGAACTTGTTCTTGAGCAGCCCCTAAGGCGATTGCCACAACTCTTCTTCAGCCGCTTCAGCAACAGTTCCGCGGTATAGAGACGGCCCGTCGGTCTGTTGAAGTTCTTTCCTTGCGGGGCGTTGGAAAGTTGTTTCCCCAACTCAATTCCACCCCGGGTGGTCGTCATGTATTCGATCATCCTGTAACCGTCCGGACCGCGGATCAGCCTGCGGATCGCGAGTTTTCCATAGGGCAAGCGAGCGAGCCGGTCGAGCCGGTCGTAGGCCTCGGGGTACTTGGCGACATCCCGCATGAATTTGCGGCCCGATTTTGTGCGAAAGCTCGTGACCAGGAAATTATCGTCCGCCGGGACGGCAGCGAGGACGGCCTTGCGGTCCGCCACGTTCCAGCCGCGATCTGCCAGTTGCGCGAACAGTGGTTCCACGTTGCTTCGTGAGATGATATCGCCCGGTTGGTAGTCGGGCAAACCCGCGAAGTGTTTCTTCACCATCGGTTCAACCTCGGCCGGAGGCAATTCCTGCCCCGTCGCGTGGCGGGAGACCACCCCACTCCATCCGACAAGGCCAAGAGCGATTACCCCTGCCGTGTACAATCTCTGGATTCGCCGGCACATTCCTCTTCCCCTCCCCCTACCTACTTTGCACCCATGAAAAGTATAGATTTTCTCTCGGTCAGATACGGCCCCAAAGCAACATCCGCAAGAAATGACCGGTGGTAGGGAGACACCTCCCTTGGGTGGAATGAGCCGTAAGTCTTTGAATTGAAAAGACTTGTGAACAAACTATCAATCCACCAACTTATCCCCCCAAGTCGTGGACATTTTCCTCATCCTACACCGGCCCCTCAAATTATCCAAATATCAAAGATTACCAAAAACGAATATCCTGCAACAGTGTCCTTGACACATTTCCATCCAATTCACAATAATCATGGCGTACGGATGGTGAACTGGTAACCGGAGGTACCATCATGTCGAACTGCACTTACTTTTCTTTGGAGTGTCCCACATGCGGCCGACGCCTGCAAATTCGTGTGGAGTATCTCGGCAGGAAGGTGCAGTGTCAGCACTGTGGCGGAATGCTCACGGCGTGCGATCCGGCTAGCACCCGATACACGATCCCCGGATCCACGACCTTATTGGAACAGGCTGAGGTGCTGTTGGAATCCGTCGCGAAGGATGATGAGCACCCGCGCGCGCCGAACCCGCGGTGAATGCTCAATCACCCCCTCTCAACTTTGCTAAATCCTGGAAGAATCCGGGATAGGTTTTGCGCGTACAGCCGGGATCGCGGATGAGCACCCCGGGTAGAGCCAGTCCCACCAGCGCCATGCTCATGGCCATGCGGTGGTCGTCGTAGGTGTCGATTTCGGCGTGGTGTAACTCGCCCGGCGTGATTCGCAGCCCGTCGTCGAATTCTTCGACTGCCGCCCCGAGCTTGCGCAACTCGGCCACCAGTGCGCCGATTCGATCGGTTTCCTTGTGCCGTATGTTCGCAACATCGAAGATGTGCGTGGGGCCGTCGGCAAATAACGCCACTGCCGAAAGTGTCTGTACGGTGTCGCTGATGGAGTTCATGTTTACGCTGATGCCGTGCAACGGGCCGCCGATAACCGTGATCTCGTTGTCGCCGTACCTGACCGCACAACCCATCTGTTCGAGACAATCGCAGAACGCGACGTCGCCTTGGAGACTTCCCCGCGAAAGCCCCTTGACGGTAACTTGCCCGCCGGTGATTGCGGCGGCGGCAAAGAAATAGCTGGCGGCCGAGGCGTCGGGTTCGATGGCGTACCGGCAACCGGTGTATCGCCGGTCGGGGGAAACGGCAAATCGTGAAAGACGATCGACCTCGACCGCTACGCCGAAAGCGCTCATGACCCGCAACGTCATCTCGACAAACGGCTTCGAGACCAGTTCGCCGTCGATCTGCAATTCGACCGGCCGCCGGGCACAAGGAGCCGCCATCAGAAGCCCGCTCAGGTACTGGCTCGATATCGTGCCCGCCACGGTCGCACACCCTCCCGGCAGGCCGTCGGCTCTGACCAACACCGGCGGGCAGCCGTTGCCGAACTCGCTGGCTGTCTCGGCACCCAACTGGTTCAAGGCGTCCAGCAGATCGGCGATCGGCCGCTCGCGCATCCGCGGCGTGCCGTCGAGCCGAAAGGTACCGTGCCCGAGCGCCGCCACCGCGGTCAAGAACCGAATGGAGGTGCCGCTGTTGGCAAGAAACAAGTTGGCCCCCGGCGCCGGCGGCCGTCCACCGCAACCGAAAACGCGGATCATGTGCGTGGTCGGATCGTGCGCCACACCGATCCCCAACAGGCGAATGGCCTCGGCCATCATCTGAGTGTCCTCGCTTTCGAGCGCCCCGGTAAGCGTAGACGTCCCGTCGGCCAGGGCCGCGCAGACGAGTGCCCGGTTAGTGATGCTCTTCGATCCCGGTGGGCGGATCGCCGCGCTGAGCGGGCCGCTCGGTTCAATTTCGATGACGTCGGTCATGGTCTTTTTGTGGCGAACCGGTTCCTTTTTCCTGTTTCGGATCGCGGGCCACTTTCCATAAGTATTGATCGCTGCGGAAGTAGATTGCCCCGCCTGCAACGGCGGGTGAAGCGAGGATGCCGGGATCGATCCGGCTCGTACCGACCAGCTTTCCCTCCTTACCCAGTTGAACGACCTGGACCAGCCCGCGATGGTTCACGCAGTAGAGTTGCCCGTCGGCCGCCACCGGCGTTGCCCAAAACGGCCCTTTCAAGCGGAGTTGCCAGACGACCCTGCCGTCCTCCGCATCGCCGCAGACCAGAATGCCGGGCGGCTTTATCGTGTAGCACCGGCCGTCGTCGACTACCGGCGAGGCGGAATTGCCCGACCGCAGCCGCTGCTCGTGCCAGGCCGGCTTCACTTCCCCCCTGGCCGGATCGTACTGCAACGCGTGCAGCCCCAGGGCCGGAAGGTAAACGCGGCTTCCACAAGTCGTGACCGACGCGATGGTGTGGCAGGATGCCTCGTAGTCCCAGACCCGTTTTCCGGTTGCGGGATCGTATGCCGAAAGCCGGTCGCGGCCCTGCAACAAGACCAACGGCCGCTCCCCTTTCAGCAACGTGGGCGACGACCAAATGGCGTCGTGGTCGCGCGGGATCCGCCATCTTGTCCGGCCGGTTGTCTTCTCGACTCCGGCGGCAAAGGATTCGCCTTGATTCTCCAGTTGCACGATCACCACATCGCCGACGACCAACGGGGAAGACCCCATGCCGACGTCGTTCCGCGTCGTCGGACATTCGTAGGCCAATCCGCGAAACCACCGCAGGTTGCCGTCCAAGTCGAAGCACGCCAGATCGTTCGACGAGTAGAAGACGAAGACGAGTTCCCCGTCGCTTGCCGGCGTGGGGACGGCAACGGCGCCGAACGGGTTGCACACGGTGTGCCCGGTCGCCCAAAGTTGGCGGTGCCAAAGCTCCTTGCCCGTCGCGGCGTCGAAGCAGATCACGTGCAGCCGGTCCTGCCGGGGGCCGCTGGAACAGGTGACCATCACCCGGCCGCCGACCACGATCGGGCTCGACTTGCCCTTGCCCGGCAAGGGCACCTTCCACGCGACGTTCCGCCGCTGCTGCTCGTCGTCGGCGAACGTAACCGGCAGGTTTTTCTCGGGCGAGACGCTGTTGTTCTCGGTACCCCGAAACTGCCGCCAGTCGGCGCCGACAGACATGCCGGCCGGCAGAAACATCAGTATCGTGACTATCCAGGTTCGTCTCATGTCGCTTGGCGTTCCCTAAGGTGCGTCTCGATCGGTCGATAGAACTGCCGTTGAAGATTCGTCACAGACGCGGAGATGGAACCCCCAAGGGCGTGCCCAACTCTGCGTCTGCTCGTTCTGGCAGACCTTGATCAGGATCGCGTTCTTTCCCTGCCGCAAGGTCGCGCGACAGACGTATTGATCCAACTGCGACCCGCCGTGATAGGCGTTGTGCCGGTCGATCAGATTGCCGTTGAGCCAAAGCTTCACCGCGTTGAACGACGTCGTGCGGAATTCGACTTCCTGCTGCTTTTCGGAAATGAACTCGGCGGCGGCGTAGGCAACGACGGCTTTCTCTTCCTTCAACACCTTGTGGAAATCGACCCTGCCGTAGTCATCGCCGGTGACGTGTCCGATCCACTTTACCTCGCCGTGTTTGCCTTTGCAGGTCTTCTTGAAGTCAATCTCCTTCTCGGGCGGATAGGCAACGTCGAATCCCTTCTCGCCGGTGTTATCGAACGGGCCGATCACCTTCCAGCGGACCAGAAACCCGAGATGCCGCGGCAGGTCGACCGTCTGTTTCATCTTGCGCAGCCGATCGGTCAACAACCGGATTTGATCGAGGTCCCGGGCGGAAGACAACGCCCTGCGGTAAACAGCCGCGGCCTTCGCCGTCTCGTCTTTCCCTTGCAGGGTCTTCCCCTCGTCGATCACCCGGGCAACGGCGTCGCGGCGGAGTTCCACACTGGGATCGTTGAGCATACCGGGAATCAGCCGGTCGGGCGTCTTGGAATCGACGCGGCACAGCCACTCGTAAGCGAGGCGCCGTGCCCTGGGATTGTGTCCCGTGTCGAGCACGAACCGCTCCAGCTTGTCGGCGGGCAGCTTGCCGCCGCTCCGGAGCGTCCGTTCGGCGATCGTATCCGCTGCTGTGCGGATCCAGTTGGCTGCCAGCGGGTTGGCGCCGTCGAGCGCAGCCAGCACGGCCGGCAATTGAGCGGCGTCGGTGCGGACGAGTTGTTCCCAAGCCTTGGCCGCCTCGGCATTTCCGGCGCCCTTCGGCCCCACGGCCTGCAACGTCTTCAACAACGGCCGCAAATCCTCGCACGGCGCCGACGGGATCCCGGCGCCGGCGACGGTCAGCAGGGCAAACAGGATGGAAAAGCGTCGCATGTCGGCAATCCGGTCAATTTCAGAGGGCTCGCGTTTTTCAATTCACCCATTATATTGGATGGATTGCCTGGTTGGCAACCGCCGGCCCAATGTGGCACGCCGGCAAGTACAAGCCCGCGACCACTGAGGCTGTGACTTTTTGTAGGGAACGCCCTCTGTGGCGTTCCGAAACCCGGAAAACACGCTCGTTGCTGCTTCCCGGAACGCCACAGAGGGCGTTCCCTACAGACGGAACGTGTCAAACGCCAAAAAGTCACAGCCTCACTGGTCGCGGAAGCACGGGTAACCATGGTTTTCCCGGGCGAAATCGACCGCACAACACTTCATGCCGCACCCGCGACCACTGGTCGCGGGCTTGTAGAGAAGCACGTCATACGCTTAAAGGTGTTTCCATGAAAAACGATCTTCAATACAATTTCCTGGCCCCGCGGCAGATTGTCTTCGGTTGGGGACGACGTTGTGAGGCGGGTAAGCTGGGACGAACGCTCGGCGGCCGGGCGTTTCTCATTAGCGGGCTGCCCGACGAGGTCGCACCTCCTGTCATGCGTGAAATCTGCGGCGCATTAAAGGAGGAAAACATCGAAGTCGTTGTCGCCGGGACGATCTCCCACGAACCGGAAGTCGACGACGTCGATCGCGTCGCGGCGGAGTTGCGGGAACGGAATCCCGGGCAGGGCGACTTCATGCTCGCCGTCGGCGGCGGCGCGGCCGTCGATCTCGCCAAGGCAACCGCCGCCATGGCAACCAACACCGAAAGCCCCACCGTCAAGGACTATCTCGAAAACGTCGGCCGCGACCTGAAGTTGGGCAATCAACCGCTGCCGGTGCTGGCCATGCCGACCACCGCGGGGACCGGCGCCGAGGCGACCAAGAACGCCGTCATATCGTCGTACGATCCCCCCTTCAAAAAGAGCCTTCGCGACGACCGCATGATGCCGCGGATCGCGCTGGTCGACCCGGAATTGACCGTAACCGTTCCGCCGGAGGTCACCGCCGCCAGCGGCATGGACGCCATCACGCAGTTGATCGAGAGCTACATTTCCCGCAAGGCGCAGCCGATTCCGCAGGCGCTCTGCGTGCAGGGGTTGCGGATGGCCGTGCCGGCGATCGCCGAAGCGGTCGAAAACGGCGCCTCGCGCCCGGCACGCGAGGCAATGTCCCACGCGGCATTGCTCTCGGGAATGGCGCTGGCCAACTCCGGCCTGGGGATGGCCCACGGCGTAGCGCCCGCTCTGGGCACCCACTGCCACGTCCCGCACGGAACGGCCTGCGCCCTGATGCTCCCGACGGCCCTGCGCATCAACAGCAGCGTCTGCCGGGAGGAGCTTGCACGGTTGGCTCATGTTGTTTTGGAGGAGTCGTGCGAATCGCCGGAGGAAGCCGTCGAGGCATGGATCGCGAAGATCGAAGGGCTTTGCGAACGCGTGGGGACGCCGCGGCGGCTTTCCGATATCGGTGTAAAGGCGGAGCAGATTCCCGCCTTGGTGAAGAGTTCCCGCGGCAGCAGCATGAGCGGAAATCCGGTCGAGCTTTCCGATGAAGATCTGACCATAACCCTGGAGTCGCTTCTGTGATCCTTTCCGCCGGCCTGAGCCCCGCGTGGCAACAGTTTCTCGTGTTCGATTCGTTTCGCTACGGCGAGGTGAACCGGGCACGGGAAGCACGCTGGTGCGTGGCGGGCAAAGTTTGCAACGCCGGCAACGCCGCACATCACCTCGGCGGCCCCAGCTTGACGCTCACCGTTGCCGGCGGGACGCCTTTGCCGGAAATGTCGCGGGAGTTCGAGGAGCTGGGCGTTCCCGCCCGGTGGATTGAAACCGAGGCCGCCACCCGCGTTTGCACGACGATCCTCGACGAGGCCGCCGGAACGATGACCGAGCTGGTCGAAAACGGCCGGCCGCTTAGGCCCTCGGAACTCGACGCCTACCGGGCCGCGTACCGCGAAGAAGTCGCCGAGGCGCAGGTCGCCGTCATCATCGGTTCGTTGCCGGTCGGCACGCCCGATTCGTTCTATCGGGAATTGGTGGAGATGACGCCTTGCCCCGTGGTGGCCGATTGCCACGGCAAAGGGCTCAACGCGGTCTTGGACCTGAAACCGTTCGTGGTCAAGCCGAACCGCGAGGAACTCGGTTTCACGGTGGGCTACCCGGTCGATGACGACGACCGGTTGATCGACGCCATGCGGAGCCTCAACCGCCGGGGGGCACGGTGGGTCGTTATCACGCAAGGCCCCGGCCCCGTTTGGGCAAGCGGCGAGTCGAGCTTGTACCGTTTTCATCCCCCGCCGGTTGCGAAGCCGGTCAACCCGATCGGGTGCGGCGACTCGGTGGCCGCCGGCATCGCCTGGGCAATCCGTGAAGGCCGCGACATGATCGACGCGGTGAAGATCGGCATCGCCGCCGCAGGCGAAAACCTCCGGCACCTGCTGCCCGGCCGGCAAGATCCGGCGAAGGTGCAGGCCCGCGCCGAAAGAGTCCGCGTTGAAGAAGCATAAATCGCCTACCATGTTTCGGAGCAACCGTAAGTCGGAGCAACCGTCCAAGTGGCCTGGTACCTGAACTGGCGGCTCGCGTGAGGAACCCGCGGCACCCCGCGCCCGGCAACCACATCCCGCCGGAACGAGTCGTTGTCAAACTATTCTTTCTTCCTGCGATTTTTCATGCGGTTGCGCTGAACGGCTGAATTCAACGGCGGCGGCTATTGGTTCGTCAGCGTCTCGCCAATCGAATCCTCATTGGAAATTCCCATCGAAAAGTGCCACTGAACGATCTTCCAGTCATCCTCCTCCTTTTGGAAAACCGCTGTCAACCGGAGCGGTATTTCCGTGCCGTCCGGCAGCTCGAGCGTGGGCCGGCCCGCTACCCAACCGATCGAACCGTCACGATAGGCTTGGGGGGTGTCTGCCAGGACCTGAAATCCACCCGTTTCTTCAAGCTGGGCCTTGAACACCCTCGTAATGGCAGCGTAACCGGTCCACCATTCCGCCGGGTCAGTGCCTATCGCCAGCACGCCGTCCTTTTGCGAGAAGCAGCGTTCGAAAAATGAATAGTCTCCACTGGATAGGGCCTCGCAAATCCGGAGATAAAGCCCTTTCAACTCGGTCGATTGTTCCATGGCTGGTCCCTCTTTGGCGATCCGATAAACTTCCCGATCCGCGATCGTATCAGAATCCGCGTGCCGGGGCAATCACACGTTGTCCGTGGGCCCGACCGGAAGCCGGCGGCCGCGTTTACCCCACCCCACACGGCTTGTGCCAAGCCGAAGGGAAGAAAAGGAAGAAAAGAGGCCAAGACCGGTTCTGGCAGCTTTTCTTTCCTGCATTTCTGACTCCTCCGGCGTAGTGGCGCCGCCAGTGAGAACCCTTGCTACTCGTCAACCGGGGCGAGGTCTATCCGGCTCCCTGGCCACCGCCAAAATCCTCCGGCAACCCACCGACGATCCTGACCGTTTCCAGGCTCACCCACACTACCTGGCCGATCAGGCGGACGATGTACTCGGGGTCGTCCGGGCGGTTCGGGTCGGAGGTGATGCCGGACCGCTTGTCGGTCTTCACGCAGTACTGGTCGATGACCCAGTCCAGGGCGGAGCGGTTGCCCAACCGATACTCAAAAACCTCCGGCGGGATGCCGCCGAGCGTCAGCGAGTCGTTGACCTTCAGTTGAGTCTTGTCCTTCGAGAGCCGCATCTTCTCAATGGCGTAGCTCAGCGGCACGTCGGGCGTTTCGAGCCAATCCAGCTCGTAGGGCTCCAGGTCTTCGTAGTCGAGGTGCAACCGGGCAGATGGCCGCTGGCGTTGCCGAAGTTCCCCAAAGCGCCACACCTACCACGTCTGAGGGGGGGGCATGACACGACACTGGCACATTGACTAGGGTCGTTGCGATTTCTAAAGTGAAGTAGAATTGTGGTGCCATTCCCGTCCAGATTCTTGCACATGGAGGGAGAACAGATTGAGCGGTACGGTTGCACACAGGAAACGCTTGCTACACGTCACTGCGGGAAATCTCCGGCAGAACCACCTCTACATCAACGGGCATTACGATTTCTTTCCCGACGATTACATCGGGCCGTCGCGCAAGTCAACGAACAGCACTTCGAGAGAAATCGAAATCGTTCTTGAAGGTCTGAAGGAAACCGTAAAGACGGGTCGAACTCCGACGAATCCCAGTGTTGACCGTTTTGCGCAAAACACGTAAAATAGCATTCTATTCGCCCGGAAGCCGACAATGAGTTTCTTCCGCATTCTGTGGGACAACAAGGATGACCCGAATGGGAATGTGGAACATATTGCCGAACATGGGTTGGCGGTTGAGGATGTCGAAGAGGTGCTGGCCAATCCTACGAGCGAGGGTGTGAGCAAGTCGAGCGGGCTTCCGCTCGTTTGGGGTTATACTCGGGACGGGATTTACATTGTTGTGGTTTACCAGCAGATCGACGAAGAGATGATCCGGGTGGTCACGGCCTACCAGGTCGATGAGCCGTAGGAAGTAGAACGATGGGTACCGAGAAGCCTAAGCGAGTTATCCGAGCGGAGCACTTGACCCCCGAGCAGGTTGCCCGCGACGAGGAGATCCGCCGCAAGGTGATGGAAGAGTTTCCGCCCTCTCATGCTGCGTCGGCGCCCGCATCCAATTCGCTCAGCGAGTCGCTACGAGAGGCCATCCGCCAAAGCGGCCGTTCGGAAACCCAGATAGCCCGCGATGCCCACATCTCCAGCTTGTTACTCCGCCGCTTCCTCTCCGCCGACCGCGACATCCCCATGGCCGCCGCCGACCGCCTGGCAAGCGTCTTGGGTCTGAAGCTGACGGTGGATTGAGCCGTTCGGGACGCGACAGGGGGCTGGGGGCTAGGGATTTGGGATTTCGAAAAGCAACATTTGGCAGGCTCGGCTCTCGTGTCCACATAACGAGGGGCGTTAATGGTCTGTTCCCATTGGCTAGGATCGCCAGCATCGGCATAGCGAGCTATAATAACCGTGCGATTTGTGTGAGAATTCTTCCAGATCGAACGAACGGTACAACGAACGAAATGCTGACGGGCAACTCGGGCTAAATGCAGTAAAGACGTAGCAGACTAGTTTGACCTGAAAATGCTCGTCAAATCGGGCAATTGTCTTGGATACTTCCGGCGATCTCGTGGATCTGGAGAAGTGATGTATCATGTCCACCCGTATACCCCAAAGACACGGTAAGTTTTGGACTCGCGATGAACTGATTTTGGCATTCGAGTTGTATTGCCGGATTCCGTTCAGAAAAACGAACACCAGAAACCCACAAGTTCAAGAGTTGGCAACCTTGCTGCAACGCTCCCCTGCCAGCATAGCACGGAAGCTTGGCAACTTCGGTTCATTTGATCCAAATCTGCGACGCCAGAATATATCGGGGCTTAGCCATGCGGGGAACTCGGATCGTGAGGTATGGGACGAATTTCATTCGGACTGGAACCGGTTGGTTTTCGAGGCACACAAACTCAAGAGGAGTATAGGGCAGCAACGAAGTTGTCCGATGGAAACCACGTTTCCGACCGGGCCGACCGAACGAATGCGCTCCGTGAAACAACGAGTGCATCAATCTTTTTTTCGGCAGGCCGTTCTTAGCAGCTACAATAACACGTGTTGCATTACGGGGTTGATGGTTTCCGATAGAATACGTTGAGCATATTCTTGAACTGGATCAAGGAGACGCAAGTGATGCGGGATACAATAAGTATCGGGAGCTTAGTCGAGGAATATCGAACCTATGCTTCTGAATCAGGGATTCGCCGACCAGGGCGACCAACAGTGGACGAATCACAGAGACTTGTGAATACACTCATCGAATGGGGAGAATGGACGCCCGATGGAGCTGCTAGAGTTGTACGTCTCGCACAAGAATGTGGCGATTTTCTATTGCGCGATGCGCTTGCATTGGCAGTGGCGCTCGGAGTCGAGGATGAAGGACCGGGATTTTGAGTGTCGCGACGAAGCATTCCCTTTGATGCGAGTTCTGCTGAACACGGCGCAGGGTCTGGCATCTTGATCTGGTGACCGGTGGGACATGCGCCCGTTTGGGATCGTTGCAGGTATTCCGGAGTATGGGCGGCGAATTCGGCAGTTGAGGCGGGAAGAAGGCTACCAGATAGCCTCGGGGTCATCGCCGGACCCGGAGACCGGCATTGATCTGTCGCCGGATGAGTATGTTCTCGTGAGTGCCGAGCCGGACGCGAGCGCAGCGAGGCGCTGGCATATTGCCAATCGTATTCGGCGCGGTACCGGGGGCTCGAAACAGAAGATTTTGGCGTTCTTGAAAGAAAATGTCGGTAGGGTCGTAACGACCGAGGAACTTGCATACGTTGCAAAGGACAAAAGACAGTATGCAAGAAGGACCCAAGAACTTCGCAATGAGGACGGTTATGCGGTTGCAACTCGTTTCACGGGACGGCCGGAACTAGCTGCGGGGCAGTATATCTTGCAATCCATCGAACGCATTGCAGAACCCCACGATCGGCACATTCCCGAGACGGTTCAGAAAGCTGTCTATGAACGTGACCGGAACGCGTGCAAGGTGTGCGGGTGGACAACCGAACGTTGGTCTCAAGAAGATCCTCGCATTCTCGAATTGCATCACTTGAAACATCACCAACATGGTGGCGAGAACGTTCCGCGTAATCTTATCGTGATCTGTAGCAAGTGTCACGACGAAGTCCATTCAGGCCAGCACGTTGACATCTTGAACAGGATCGACGCAGCACTATGTCGGACGTATTCTCAGTAG
>CAZJRB010000124.1:0-20662 GCA_964547995.1 uncultured Planctomycetaceae bacterium
TCGGATGGTCCTTTTTCAAATTCAATTAGCTTTTGGGGACATACCAGGGGACATTTTACTTTCGATGTTCTTCGTCGGCGTAAGCGGTTGGGCGGTGGCAAACGGAGCAGTCGATGCACGAACTGGCGCAAGCGACGCGGTTGTCACCGGGCGATCGGCTGAGTGCCAGAACAGCATTGCTGCCAACAGGCACAATCCGGCGGCGATCCACCGAAGCGGGCGGCGGCGGTTGCCGGCGGTTGGCGATACTTCACACCGGCTACCTTCCGCCAAAGCAATCGACTTGTCGTCTTCGCTCACCATTGGGGAACTCTCCTGAATGGGTTCACTATACTCCTCACCCGTTGCGGCCGTCAACCGGTCCGTTTCCGCCTGCCCGGCCGACCACGCCCCGCCGATGGCGGCTAGCGTCTCGTCGTCGAGTTCCGGTTCGACGGGCCAAGGATCATTGTCCGCAAGCATCGTGTCAGTCCTTTCGGAATCGGTTTTGTCTTTCCGCTTGCGTTTCCGCCGCGACCGCCAGTCGTCCACCAGGGCCGTCCCGGCAAGCATCGCAAGGGCGACGGCCCCGAGAGGTCGCGGGTCGGCCTCGCCCTGGCTCACAGCGTCCGTAGATGCAGCCGCAATGGTCGGCGACTCTTGTCCGGCCATGGCAACCTGGGTCCCTGCGATGAAGCAACTCGGTTGCCGACCCATCTTACGCAGCTTACGCACCAAGATTATTTCCGTGACCATCTCGGCAACAAAGCGGGCACGCTGGGCAGTTTCTGGGGAAGCACCTAATCAGTACTTTCTAGGACTTTTGAAACGCCGAACAGCAAATCTACCGGGTTTCGCGATGCTAGCACCGGTTTTCGCATTTCAGGGAGCGTCGACCAGACTTCGAAAAACCTGTGCTAGCACCCCCAAAACGCTGCATACACGTGCCAAATCAGCCTCACAAAATCCTAGAAACTACTGCCTAATGCTATGGCAGTCGTTTCGTATGTGTGCGCGCTGGCCGTCGGAACGACGCTTTTCTTAACCACCTTTTCAAAGAACGGGACGATCGACGTCGTTCCGACGCCGATCAAACCTTCTTGTTTCTACCGCTTTCTATCGGTTCTCGCCTCCGTCTCCAAGGGGATGTGAGATTCGCTGGACCAGTTTAGGGGGCGAGGGTGGTCGTAGGTGCGGCTTGGGAACTACAGTCGCATTTGTTTATGACTCGCAAGTGAGGAATGCCCTTTCCAGTGCGGCTCCTATCTGGTCTGGAGATGCTGCGAACGGTATCTCCACGGTTTCTTGCAGAATTGGCTCAAAGCCTTGGTTAGGGCCAAGACTACGTTGAGGCGTGATTCGGAGTTGCTCACCTTCCATCTCCAAGCCACAACACTTGGCGTCCTTCTTGAATGCTCTCCACGATTTTGCGCCTGCGAGTTCCAACATGGGAGTGAAAAGATCACCCCAGCTTGTCGGGTGCTCCACTGGTGATGTGGATGCTTCGATGACTTGGATCACCGCCTCACCCATTGCAGCCGCAGTGCTATTGGCCTCCAACTTTCGGAAGGGATGTGAGGCGATCCAAACACCGTCCGTCGTCTGAGAGGACGAATGCAGATACAGCCCATCGGTCTTCTTGTAAGCGGTTCCAGACTTGCTCATTGGATCGGAATGATGTTTACTGTGACACGGTTTTGCTGACCATAAGTGACGAGACCCTGAAGTGCCTGTTGTTGAGCAGGCGTGACTCCGGGCGGAACAGCCAAGTCCAGAGCACGACCACGAATCTGCGAGGCATTGATTGTGACACCGCCCCGCGAGGCACCCGAAAAACCAGCAACTTTGTCAATGTAGCCTCGCCCCACTCTGGTGATACTATCCACGTTTTGATACGTCTTCGCTCCTAAGTCCATACTCTTGATGCTTGTGCCAACGCCGCCCTTGAACTTGTCGATAACATCAAAGTTCTGCGGAAGATTCTGACCAAGCCGCTTCTCAAGGGCCTCGCCACGAAGCCCAGGTCCAAGTTCATCCCAGACGCCACGCCCAGTGCTTGGGGCAACTTTCTTGCTCAATGCCCGCATTCTACTTGTAACTCCGAAAAGTCGCAAGACGGCCTCGCCAAGGTAGCCGGCGGCCTCGCGGTTGTCGCCTTCGGAAAGTGCGTATAGTCCCTGATAACCACGCGTTGCACCAACACCTCCCTCGATAGCGCTTGCATAAAAAACGCAGGTTTTTCGCCTCCGGTAGCATCTTGCCAACGGTTGTCATGGCTTTCTTGCCAAAGCCGGCAACCTTCCCTGCCTTCGCAGCCGCCGACAGTCTGGACAGCGGCCCAGCGATGAACATGGCCGCGTCGCCCGCCAGGGAAAATCCCATCTCGCCCCACCTCTTTTGGAACGCGTAATCGGTCGCCGCACCGCCAGGAGTCATGTGGAGAATGAAGGTCAAGCCTGCGTCCATGCGCTCCCAGAATTTCTGAGCCTCGGCAGGACGCCTGTCACCTACACGGTCCACATTCGCTTGGGAACGCAGCAACTTCGCCGCCCTACGCGCGTCTATCTCGCGATATCGCGCAAAGGGTCATCGCACCCTGAAGACTGAGGGGTCCAAAATCGTGGGTGTCAAGGACATCAGGTAGCGGTGCGCCGTTCTCTACAGCTTCGAAAAGAACATCGGCGATGGCCCGAGGGCCTGGTGCGAGTTGTCCGCCTTCATACAGCCCGTCCTGGAAAACTTCTAGCAAATTGGCCAACCCTGCCACAATGGAGTCCGATACGAGCGCGTCATCTATTGGTACATCATCCTCAGCGTGCAGCATTGCAGCCAATTCCGTGTCGTCTTGAACAGGCATGTCATCAAACGCCATTAGTGCCCGTGCCACATTGTTTGGTATTTCTTCAAACCACTGCTGTTCTTCTAAGGACATGTTCTTCCATTCGTCGCGTTCTTGGAGACGTTTGATAAGACCCTGACGATACTCCATAATCGCCGGCTCTCCTCGACGTTCATTTCGTCGATATGCAGACACGCTTGCAATTTCCCCGTCGAGAAGTCTTTCGTAGAAGTGTTCATCGTTCGCCCACTCCGAAAACGTTATTCTCTTTATGACTGTGTTACCCTGCTGCGTGTCAAACCGGACGCACCAACCAGGAATCAGAGAATAGTCTTGCACCTCGAAGAATTCAGCAGGATACGGATACGGGTAGTCACTCTCCGCTACAGTAGGCAAAAAGAACCACAGGCCCCCGTCACGTTCTTCCACGGCTTGAACGATGTATTGCTGACCAATCTCCAAGTCGGTCATTGGCCCATCCATATGGATGGAACGCTGAAGACGATTGCGTACTGCTGGATCATCAACTGACGCTAGTTCATTCTTGATGCACTTTACTTGCATAGGACCGTTGGAGAACCCAGTGGAACGTTGACTTATTTGTAGAGATCCGCGTGGTGCTTGAACTTGAAATCCATCAATTCGCCGGTGTACGGATTCTTCACATAGTGAACCTCGGATAGTATGCCCGCGTCACTGCGCACACTGTAACTCCATTTCTCCATACCCTTGAATTGGGGATCGCCCAAATTCTCCTTGACCCTTATGCCTCTTCCTAGTTTGGCCCCTTCAAGAACCATTTGATCCATTGTACTCTTGGGTGTGCGACTCCATACAGTCGTGTTCGCTTCGAGTCTCTTTAGCGAAGTGGCGATTGCAGCTTCATCACCGTAACGAACCGAACTTATTATACCCTTTGACAGCTTGGTGTGTCCACCGATCGCATCAATTATATTGGCGAACCTGTCGATTATCTTGATGAACCTGGCGGTGATCTTTGCGCTTCCAACCGCTTGACCGACGACCGGGGCGGCCGCAGCGGTACTGAGTATCACATTGCCTGCGTCCCCTCGGCCGAAGGAAATCACCGCATTCGTTACGTCAAAAGCGTTGCCCACCACCGGAATCGTGCCGAGCATGTCCAGGGCGGATTGGATGTCGTCCATGCCCGCCGCGACCTTCTCGGTAAGGTTCATTCTGTCATACAAGACATTCCTCATACGGATGAGGACAGCGCTGATAATCTCCTCATCCGTACCGAGATAGAACTCGTCGGCCGTATCGATTTCCACGAACCACGCATGGTTGCCGATCGACTGTGCGAAGACCCGGTGCTTGGGGTTATCCAGATGTCTGGTTTTAAGCACCTGGGGATCGATATCCAATGGCAGTGTTTTAGCGCTCCCATCACCATCATCGTCGATGCACGCGACATAGAACCGTGGCATCCTCGCCACAACACCATTCTTGTATTCCTCGGCAATCTGCTTTGTGGCTTCGAAGAGCGCGTCTTGCAACAGGGGCAGCACCTTTCCTTCGAGCGCCTGCGCCCGTTTGTAGTGCTGTACAGCACGTTTCATCGCGCCTACCCTCGCCTTCTCAGCCGCGTAATAGTCCATGCTCTGGATGTATGCGCCAGGTGTAAATCGATCCTTGCGAGTCTGATCGCAGATAGAAAAATATCTCATCTCCCTTTCGAACTCAGATCTCGCTTTCCCCCATTGACCAAAGAGCTTCCTGACGTCGACGAGGCCACTTGGATCTGTTGCCCTCAACGAATCGTTACCCACATACCGATACAAGTTCACATCGCCTGCGGCGTAGCCGATCGGGTCGCGGGTGGTGAAGTTGCCGAGAGTGGGATGGTATTGGCGGTTGCGGACGTGGTAGAGGCCCGTCTCGGTGTCGTAGTGGTAGCCGGCAAAGAGCGGGCCGTCTTCGGTCGGGGCGGCGCCGTTCGCCCAGCTCGCGTCGTAGACCGTCGGGGAGCCGTACGGCGTGTAGACGTAACGCTCGACGATCGTGCCGTCCTCCTCGATGGCCGCCGTGATGTTCTGGTTGGCGTCCCAGGTGTAGTATTGGATCGTGTCGCCGGTGTCCAGATAGTCGCCATCGCCGTTGGCGTCGTGGTAGCGCACCACCGGGGCGTCGACGTACGAAACGTCCCAGACGGTCTGGTCGATGGCCACGTCACTGCCGTCGTCATCCTGCGATTCGAGCAGTTGCCAGCTCTCGTTGTAGAAGTAATCGACGTCGCGGGCGCCGCCGCCGTCGGCCGTGACGCCCTTTTCGATGCGGCGATTCAGACCGTCGTATTCGTAGGTGACCAGCAGGTCGTCGTCGGTTCCCGGCTCGAAGGTGCCGTCGCCGTCGTCGGCATAGACTTTCACCAGGCGGTTCCACGCGTCGTAGACGGCGAACAGGCGGTCGGTTTCGCTCTCGGGCTGGGCCATCGCGATCATGTTCCCGGCGGCGTCGTAAGTCGGCTCAATCCAACTGCCGCCGGTGATGTCGGTGATTTCGTTGACCGTGTTCACGTCACGAGTCTGTTCGAGTTCGTTGGTCCAGTTTAGGCAAACCGTTTCTTTTACAATGCGTTAAGATCAGCCACAACGTCGTCATGGGACATCGCGCGAATACGCTCCCATTCCAACTCGGCATTCGCCATTGAAAGAACAGAAGAGCGTTCGGGATCGGAAACCTGACCAATATCCATTTGCCGGAGAAGCAGCAGCAAGTGAGGCGGCGTCGCTTCCTGCGCGAGACGATCCTCGTCTTCTGTAACGGCAACGGCTGTCATCAAATGGAAGCCGCCGTCAGACGTGGAGAAAGCAAGCCGCTCAGCGTCGTCCCAGAAATAGAGTCCCCGAATCGAGCCGGTCAGGCTCAATCCGTGGGTTTCTTCCGTGAGCCCACAGCACACCTCACCAGATGCATTGGTGAAGAAAACCAGCGGAAGGTAATAACCCTGTGTAACGTCTCCATTGGTTGAAAGCCAATATGTGAGCAAATCATAGAAGAGTTGATGTGCCCACTTTGCGTATGTCTTGGTGCGGACGGCAAACTCCCATCGATTGGCTTCACCGCCCGGTTGGAGCGGTTGGGTCAGACCGAGCGTCATGTGAAGATACAATGCTCGATCGAAGCGTCGTTCAAACGTCATACCACATGCACCGGGTAAGGCTGGTTTGGATGTCCACGCCTATAGACAGGCGGGGCTTGATCTGTGACGGGAGTCAGAGTCCGCACATTGGGTGGTGTTATCTCCGTTGGGGCAGCTTTCTTGCTCAACGACCGCATTCTACTTGTAACTCCGAAAAGTCGCAAGACAGCCTCGCCGAGGTAGCCGGCGGCCTCGCGGTTTTCGCCTTCGGAGAGTGCGTATAGTCCCTGACCAGCACGCACCGTACCAACACCTCCCTCGATAGCGCTTGCATAAAAACGCAGGTTTTTCGCCTCCGGTAGCATCTTGCCAACGGTTGTCATGGCTTTCCTGCCAAAACCCGCAACCTTCCCTGCCCTTGCAGCAGTCGACAGTTTGGCCAGCGGCCCGCCGATAAACATGGCGGCGTCGCCCGCCAGGGCGATTGCCGTATTCCGTCTACGACTTCACGGCCAGCCGGGCGCGCGACGGCCCGGCGAAGTTTTTGAACGGTTTTGAAGGTTATTTGCAGGCGGATGCTTACGGCGGGGCTGCGGACAAAGGAAAAATTCGCCGGCACATCAAAAAGCCGGCAAAACAAGGCCTTCGGCCGACGACGCGACTCTCGGAAATCGGTCCGCGAAGGAACAATTCATCCCTCGCTCAACAGACCGGCGATCCGCTCGGCGTACTGCTTGTCGTCGATCCGGCCGGGGACGGGAATGAACCGGCATTCGCTCAGCCCGCGAAACCACGTGTGCTGGCGCTTGGCCAACTGCCGGGTGTGGCTCTTGACCGCTTCGATGGTCTCTGGCAAGGGCCGTTCACCGTTGAGATGCTCGATCACTTCCCAATAGCCGACGGCCATGGCGGTGGTTCGGCTGAGCGGCTTTGCGCGTGCCAGAAGACCCGCAACCTCGTCGATGAGCCCCCCCTCGAACATCTCGTCGACTCGGCGGTTGATCCGGGCGTGGAGGTCGCGTCTGGGCCAGTTGAGCACGAACACCCGGCACTCGTTGGCCGGCCGCCCCACGCCGAACTGTTTTTGCAACTCGCTGATTGGGCGGCCCGTCTTCTCGTAGACTTCCAACGCGCGAATCAGCCGCCTGGTGTCGTTTGGGTGCAGCCGCTCGGCCGATGCGGGATCGACCGCGGCAAGCCGCCCGTGCAGCCAACCGGGTCCGTGCTGCTCGGCTTCTTGGCGCAGCCGGTTGCGGAAGTCCCAATCGGCCGGCGGTCCCTCGAAGATTCCCCGCAGAAGCCCCTTCAAGTAGAGCGGCGTCCCGCCGACGAACAAGACCTGTTTCCCGCGGGCTTGGATATCCTCGATACAGGCATGCGCGGCTTCGAGATACCGGGCCAGACTATACTCTTCGTGCGGCTCAATGACGTCGATCAGGTGATGGGGCACGCCGCCGCGCTCCTCGATGCCCGGTTTCGCCGTGCCGACGTCCATGCCGCGATACAGTGCCATGGAATCGAGCGAGACAATCTCGGCGTCGATCAGCCGCGCGAGTTCCACGCCAACGCCCGACTTGCCCGACGCGGTCGGGCCGGTCAGGAACCAGCAGTCAAGGGCGGGAACGGGCATCTTGGGTCGATGATTTAGGATTTGGGATTCGGGGTTTGGGATGTGGGGCGGTGCCGTGATTGTACAGGATGGTCCATCGGATGCCCGGCACAAACGGTTGGCTGGGAAAATCATCCGCTGCAATGCTTCCCCGCCACAAGGGGATGTTGTTACCCCGCCATATAGCCAGGAAGCGCGGATTCGCTGTGTGATCTGGAGCGAAACGAGGCGCATTCCACCAGTTGGCGGGGCATCTCTCGTCCAATTCGGCCGGAAGTCTGCGTTGCTCGGATCTGCCAAGGTCGCTACAATCCTCGCCTTCCCGCCTTTATTTCCACCTGATCCCAGTCAAGGATGACGAGTCGATGAGCATGGAAGCTGTCGCGAAGCCGGCATCGCTAAGTCCGTTCGAGCAACTGCGTCACGCGAGACAGATTATTCAATTAGAGAGCCAATCGCTGGGCCGGTTGGCCGGGCGGTTGGACAACGAGTTCTGCCGCGCCGTGAAGCTGATCTTCGAGTGTCGCGGGAGCGTGATCGTCTCGGGCATGGGCAAGGCGGGTTTGATCGGCCGGAAGATCATGGCCACGCTGGCTTCGACCGGCACTTCGAGCCACTGCCTCCATCCGGCCGAAGCGGTTCACGGCGATCTGGGGCGGGTACACCGCGACGACGTGATGCTCGTCCTTTCACAGAGCGGCGAAACGGAAGAGATCGTCCGGATCTTGCCGTCGCTGGTCAAGTTCGGCGTATCCATTATCGCCGTCACTGCCCGGAACGACAGCACACTCGGGCGAGCCGCAACAGCCACCATCGAACTCGGTGCGATCGAAGAGGCGTGTTTTCTGGGTCTGGCGCCGAGCACGAGCACGACGGCGATGTTGGCGGTGGGCGACGCGCTGGCGCTGGTCGTCAGCCGCATGCGGCAATTCGGGCGCGAGGATTTTGCGAAATTCCACCCTGCCGGCAGTCTCGGCCGGAAGCTCAGCAAGGTGGAGGAGCACATGCGGCCACTCCAGAATTGCCGCGTCGCGCCGGACGAAGAAACGGTCCGCGAGGTCATCATCAACGTGCGCATCGAAGGGCGGCGAACCGGGGCAACGATGCTGACCAACCAACAAGGGGAACTCTCGGGCATCTTTACCGACAGCGACCTCGCCCGGCTGTTCGAACAACACTGCGATGCAAAGCTCGACAATCCGATACGGGACGTCATGACGGTTGATCCGCTGACCGTCGCACTCGGTTCGAAGATGAGCGAGGCGGTGGACTTGCTGGCGGAACGCAAGATCAGCGAGTTGCCGGTGGTCGACGCGAAAGGCCGGCCCATCGGCTTGATCGACATTACGGACGTGGTCGCGCTGTTCCCGCGGAAAATGGCCGTTGTCGAGCCGGAAACGGCTGCAACGGTTCGAGTTTTTCCCGAACCGCAAGCGGGAGAAAGTGCGTAGTGAGGGAGTTTAGCCGGATCACCCCGCCAGCTTCGCCATGGACATCGAAACCCGCTGTCAATCGATCGAGCTGATCCTTTCCGACGTCGACGGCGTGTTGACCGACGGCCGCCTCGTGCTCGACAACCGGGGGATCGAAACGAAGGTGTTCCACGTGCGGGACGGGCAGGGGATTTCGCTCTGGCGAAAGGCAGGTTACCGCTTCGGGTTGATCAGCCTGCGGAGTTCCCAGGCGGTGAAGATGCGGGCGGGTGAACTCGGACTCGAAATCGTCCGCCAAGGAGCCGACAACAAGCTCGACACACTGCGGCAGATCCTCGACGAGCTGGAAATGAAACCCGAGCAGGTCTGTTACCTGGGCGACGATCTGCCCGACTTACCCGTCGTCCGTGCCGTGGGGCTGGGTGTGGCTGTCGCCGACGCGTGCGGCGAACTGCGCGAGGCGGCCGACTACGTTACGCGAGCCCCCGGCGGCTGCGGGGCGATCCGTGAGACCGTCGAATGGATCCTGAAGACCCGAAACCGCTGGGAGGAAGTGATTCAGACATACGCTTCCCGCTGACCCAACCATGACCCGATTCCTTCACATCGCTGTAAGTTTTGCGATTGTGTCGAGCGCCTACTGGGCGTATGCGCTGGTGGCCGTGCCGTGGATCGAGCCGTCGATCGACATAGGCCCCTCAGGCTTGCCACCCGGTTCCACGAAACCTGTCAGTCTGCGCGCCAAGGAGTTTGCAGGCATGTTCGAGGAGGGTGCCTGGGAGTTGAAGAACCCCAAGGTTCTCGAAAACGACCGGATCACGCTCCTGATGCAGGACTATCGCAACCTCGGCGACGGGCGGGTGGAGCTGCATCCTTGCACCATCATCATCTGGCCCGACGAATCGGTGGTCGAAGACGAGCAGCGCAAGCGCGAATCGGTGATCCTCCAGGCCCCCGAGGGGGCCATGCTCGAGTTCGACAAGCCGCTGAATCTCGCCAGCGTAGAGATCGGCCGCCTGGTCGGCGGACGACTCAAAGGACGCATTACCCTCCGCAGCGAGGGGAAGTTGCCGGGACCGGACGATAATCTCTGGATCGTCACCCGCGACGTCGAGCTGACCGAGCAACACGTCTGGACGTCTCACGCGGTCGATTTCCGGTACGGGCGGCATTACGGCCGCGGGCAGCAACTACACATGAAACTCATACTCAATGAGAGCAAGAAAGGAGCCGACCATCGCAGCCCGAATATCGCCGGCGTCGAACTGTTCGAAATGGCACGCATCGAGAAGCTGCACCTCGAGCTGGGCAAGACCCCAAAAGAACCAAAGGCCATGCCGGGTTCCAAGCGGCCCCCCGCCCAGGCAGCCCTGAAACCGCAAGATACCATGACCGATCTGCCGATCGAGGTTATCTGCAAAGGCCCGTTTCGCTTCAACGTCCCCGCCAAGCTAGCCACGTTCGAAGATCAGGTCGATCTGATGCGTATCCATCCCACAGGGCCGGTCGACCAAATCAGTTGTGAGCGGCTGTCGTTGTTCTTGGCCGATCGCGGGAAGGCGGGGCCGGGCAAGAAACCCAAAGCCAAAGTGCCGGACAACCCCGCCGCGGCCTTCGATCTCCAACCCCAGCGGATCATTGCCCAGGGCGCGCCGGTGATCGTTTCCGCGCCCAGCGAACGACTCGACGCACGGGGGCAGAGGCTCGAGTACGACCTCGTGGCCGAGCGGATTGTCCTCGACGGCTTCGGCGAGGTGATGTTGCGCCAAGGGGCCAACGAAATCCACTCGCAAAGCCTGATGTACCAATCGGCCGGGCCGGGACGCCTCGGGCGGATTGAAGCCAAGGGACCGGGCCGGCTACGCGGTCAAATGGACGACAAACCCAACGAAAAACTTGAAGCGCACTGGACCGACATGCTTAACGTCCGCCCCGATAAAAAAACACAGAAAATCTCGCTGACCGGCGGGGCCGGACTGAAATACAGCGGCTTCGGACAACTCGACGCCCGAGAAATCCATTTCTGGCTCACGGAACTGCCGCCGAAGACCGAGGGCGGTCAGTCCGAGCTGCTCCCCGACCGCATGCTCGCCCGAGATCGGGTACGCGTCGCCTCTCCCGAACTGTCGTGTGCCGTCGAGCAATTGGAGGTGTGGTTTGAGCAACAAGGAGGGAAACCGGACAACAAGAGCGAAGGCAAAGCGACAACCGCTGCCAAAACGGCTCAGAATCCGCGGACTCCCGCACATCGGACAAAGAACGCTACGCGTTCCGGGCAACCGGCGAACCCTCTGCGGCAAGCGATCATCGGACCCAAGCCCGGGGCGGCAACCCGACCGCCAACGCATCGTGATGCAGCAAGCGGCCAATCCGTCGCCGGAACCGCCGTTGAACAACCATCCGGTGACGCAGCATCGCGAGACATCACGCCGCCGCCGAAACCTCCGATCCCGCAGCAACACTTCGAGATCGTCGGCCGCCTGCTTCAAGCCCGTGTGATCATGCGAGAGAACGAAGAGAGTGAACTGTCCGAACTGATCGTCGAAGGCGGGGTCCAGTTCGTCGAAACACAAACCGCCAAACCCGACGAGCAGCCGTTGCGGGTCTACGGCGACCGGCTCCATGTCGTCGATGCGGGGCTGCCGCACGCGGCCGTGACGGTTACCGGCAAACCGGCCCATTTCGATGGCCGGGGACTGGGGCTGACCGGACCGAGCATCAATCTCAACCGCGGAACGAACCAACTGCTGATCGAGGGACCCGGCCGGATGGACCTCCCCATGAACCGCGATCTGGAAGGACGCCCGCTCGCTCGGCCCGGCGTGATGACCGTCCAGTGGCACAAACGAATGGACTTCGACGGGCGCAACGCCCGATTCGAGGAATCCGTCACTGCCGTCGGCCCAAGTCAACAACTGCAAACGGAAACGCTCGAAGTGCGATTCCGCGAGCCGATCCGTTTTGCCGACGATAAAATCGAACAGGAACCGGAAATCGAACAGATCCTCTGCTGGGGCGGCGTGCTCATGGAAAACCGGACCGTCGAACAGCAGAAGCAAACCTCGCTCGACCGCATCCAGGTCGTCGATCTGGCGGTCAACCTCATCAGCGGGGACACCACCGCCGGAGGACCGGGCTGGGTCACCAGCGTGAGGATCGGGACGGACAACTTCTCGGACAGTCCGTCGGAAGCTCCCCGGGAACAACTCCGCTGCCTGCACGTTCGTTTCCAAGGGTCGATCACCGGAAATCTCCATCACCGCGAACTGACCTTCCGCGACCGGGTGCAAGCCGCCTACGGACCGGCGGACGGCTGGGGGACAACGCTTGACGTGAACGATCCCGACTCGCTCGGGCCGGGGGGCGCCGTGATGCGATGCGACAGGCTGACGGTCACCCAAATGACCGCGCCGACCGCAAACCGCCGGTCGATCGAGCTCGAGGCGACGGGCAACACCGTGGTCGAGGGCGATAGCTACACCGCCCGGGCCGCCCGAATGACCTACGCCGAGGCCAAGGACCTGCTCGTGTTCGAGGGCGACGGCCGCAACCACGCCGAGCTGTTCCGCCAGCAGCAAGTCGGCGGCTCGTTATCGAAGGTGACCGCCCGGAAAATCCTCTTCTGGCCGAAGACCAAACGCGTTACCGTTCACGGCGCCCGGTCGCTCGATCTGGACCGCGTGCCGATCGGACGTTTGAAGAACGAGTAATGTACCGACGTGAATATCGGACTCACTCGGCCAACACCTCGGCGACTCGCCACGCCCCGAATTTGGTGAGTCGAGCCTGCAGTTGAGCGCGAATCGTCGGATCGTCCCAGATGACGCGATAGAAGGCCTCGCAGCCGGCCTCGGCATACCAGCCGGCCATGTAGGACCAGGCCGGTTCTTTCGGGTTTGGCACCGGCGGTGGATCGGGCCGGGACTGTAGCCAAGTGTCGACCGCAGGGCCACGATCGGGATAGGCAGCAACGATCGCAGCGCAAACGAGACGTTCCAGGGTCTGTCGGCTCGGCACGCCGGCAATTGGTGGATCCTCCGCTTCCCAACGCACCAGCGAAACCAACCTTTCCCCGCTGTCGATTGCGATGTCTCTGTCAGCGGTCTCAGCAGCCTGCGGGTCGTATTCCCGTGCGAGGTTGCCCACACCCTGAATCGTCAAGCCCGTCGCTTCCGTTGAGGTGTGTGCATTGACATCTGGATCGACCGTAATGACCAGTCGCACCAACCGAGGATCCATGTTGCGTTGTCCCAACTGCCTTCGAGCTTGCTCGCGAACTTGGGGTTTCCCACCGCAGGGAACGATGCGTATGTACTTCTCACTCTTGGATCGGTACATGAACTGGCCCTGGCTGACCGGGCGCCCCAAAGCGTCGTTGACTGGGCCGCGTGTGCTGGGGTCCTCGCAACCAAGGTGTTTTAGCCACCCAGCCCAAAATGCACGATCGAAGTACCCTTCGCAGAGAATTACGGATTCACTCATCGCAAGTCGTCCTCGATCTGACTTCGGGCGAACTCGACTTCGGAGCCCGGCATGCGATAAGAGGACAACGCACCGTCGTCAAGTTGCAACCGATAGAGCGAGAGCTTACCCAGATCGTCATCTGTGGATTCCGCCAGGATGTAGTCGATCAGTTCCAGACTGTGCGTAGTCAGCACAACCTGAATGTCTCGTCGGATGGCCGCCAGGATCGCGCGGACTGTCTGACAAATGGCGGCGGGATGCTGGTGGACTTCCGGCTCTTCAAACAGCACGACCCCTTGGTGGCGAGAAGCCAATTCCAATGCAAGCCGAACAAGAGAGTAAACGCCGTCGCCTGCAAACGCGACAGGTACGCTGTAGTCCTCAAACACGAGGTGAACAATTGGCATGTCGCCTTCAGTCAAGATTTCGAGATCCTTGACCCGAGGGACGACCTCCGCGATCATCGATTTCGCTTCCGTCCTGTGCCCTTGCTCAACCGCTCTTGTGTACATTTGGTGCAGCGGGGGCCTGTTTTCGAAAACACGTGCTTCAACAAGGCGAACTTCAGGAACGCCCTCCAATTCCTGTCGCCGATTCGAAAACTTTCCTCCTTCGGGTGGGGCCGTATCGTGTCCGGCAATCGCCATTTCGCGAGCCTTCCACTGGCACCTCACGTTATTCTCTTGCAGTGTCAATTTGCAGATACGTGAGCCACCCGCATCGGAACAAATTGTAATAGTGGCTGGGTCTCGTGGGTCGGCCCGGTACAGGAACCAACGCATTCCACGATCCACCCCCTTATGCCTTTGAATTACCTCATTCACGGCGGCACCGGGGTCGAAGGCCGCCCCGACGTGCAGGGCATCAAGCACGGTGCTCTTGCCCGAGCCGTTTGGCCCGACCAATATCACCAAGGGAGTCAGGTCTTCGAGTTTCCCTTCGCGAATTCCGCGGAGACCCTTAATCTCGACTGAACTGATCACAGGGCAACTCCTCGCACTTATGTAAAATGGGCGTGACCGACATTCTTTTCTAACTATACCACGAACGCCCTGATCCGCCAACCGTGGTTGGGGTCCGACCGCCGAATTGTGGTCAGTTCAGTCTACCATTAACGTGACTCGGACCGTAGAATAGGGAGTTCGGGAAACTTCCCCGGCGATGTATCTTACCCTTGATCTTGGCACCACGATGAAAATCCTCCTGACCGAAGACGAACTCCGCCGGGGTATCGAGCGGATCGCCGGCGAAATCCGCGAGTATTACCAGGGCCGGCCGTTGACCATCGTCGCCGTGCTCAAGGGGAGCGTCGTGCTGATGTCCGACTTGATACGGCTGCTGGACATGCCGCTTAGAATTGAGATCGTGCGGGCGAGCAGCTACCGCGACAGCACCCGGCCGGGGGAGTTGAAACTGAAGCTCGACATGCTCCCGTCGGAACTGAAGGATCGCGAGGTGCTGCTGGTCGATGATATTTTCGACACCGGCTACACGCTCGCCGAGGTGCTGTCGCAACTTGCCCGGCGCCACCCGGCCGGACTGCGCAGCGCCGTGCTCTTGCGAAAAGAGGGGCGGTGCGAAGTCGACGTCGAACCGGATTTCGTCGGCTTCGATATCCCCGACCGGTTTGTTGTCGGCTATGGTTTGGATTACCAGGAGATGTATCGGAATCTACCGCATGTAGCGTATCTGGAAACGGAAGACCTTTAGAAAACACATAGGAGGGGGCATCCGCCCCCGAACCATAACCAAGACTTGATCAGGCCGGGGGCAGGTGCCCCCTCCTATTATGCTTCCGGAAACATTAAGGCCACGCCTGAAGCGTACAAAGCCGCGACCGACGGTCGCGTTTGAAGCAAGGAGAGACTAACCCGGTGAATCCCTTTCGGCTGGTCGTCGTAGTGCCGCGATTCTGGCCCTTGACGGGTCGCCCTCAAAAGGTATTGGGCGACCTTGCTGTGGAGCTTGCCATGCGCGGTTGCAAGGTTACGGTCGTGACCGGCAAATGGGAGCCCCGATGGCCGTCGACGATCTCCTTTCACGAGGTTCCGGTTGTTCGGCTCCCCCACGCGCCGCAGGGCGGATGGAAAACGCTGCGATACGTGCGGTCGCTGGGGGCATGGCTGAAGGAGCACCGCGACCGGTACGATTTGGTCTACGTATCGGGTCTGAAGCACGAGGCGTGCGCCGCAGTGCAGGCAGCCGGCGGCGACGTGCCGGTGGTCCTGCGAGCCGAGACGTCCGGCCGGGCGGGCGATTGTCTCTGGCAACTCGACGCGCTGTTCGGCAAGCGGATCAAGCGGGAGTGCATGAAGGCGGCGGCGTTTGTCGGGCCGAGCCGGCTCGCGGAAGCGGAACTGAAGGCAGCCGGATACCCGCGGTCGCAAATCCATTGCATTCCAAACGGCGTTCCCATTCCTCCGGCGCGGACGCCGGAAGGTCAAGCGGCTGCCCGCACCATTCTGGCCGAGTTGAACAAGAAGTTCCAACTAGCCGACGGGGCCCGCCTGGCGGTTTACGCTGGCAGGTTCGCTCGCCGCAACGGCTTGGAACACCTGCTCGCAGCGTGGAAGCCGATTTCCACCCGGCGTCCCACCGCCCGGCTCTGGTTGGCCGGCAACGGCCCCGAATTGCCCGCGCTGAGCCGGAAGATCGAGTGGATGCACCTGACGGATCGGGTGATCCCAACGGGCGCGTTCAGCGACATCGAGACGGTGCTGGCCGCCGCCGATCTCTTTGTGCTGCCGTCGCTCGACGGGGGGCCGGCCGTCGCGCTGCTGGAAGCCATGGCCGCCGGAACGCCGATTGTGGCCACCGACACGCCCGGCACGCGGGAGGTCATGGCCGGCGGCGAGCACGGGCTGACGGTTCCGCCGGGCGAGGCGGAGCCCCTGTCGGAGGCGATCGCACGAACACTGAACGATTTCCCCGAGGCCGTCCAACGAGGGGCCGCCGCCCGTCGGCACGTTTCCGACCGGTTTTCCCTTGCAAAGATGGTCGACGCGCACGTAATATTGTTTGAGAGGTTGCTTGGCTTCTTATAGCGAGATCGCAGAACCCCCGCACGCAGTGCGGGGGCTTTTGTCGGAAACAGTCGGGTTTTTGGGACCGGATCGACGCCGCTTATGACGAAATGCATCCTGCAACTGATTCCTTCGCTCGATCGGGCCGGGGCCGAGAAGCAAATGGCCCTGTTGGCAGCCGGGTTGCCGCGCGACGAGTTCGACGTCCACGTCTGTGCACTGACCCGCGGCGGGCCGGTCGAAAACGACTTGCGCAAGGCCGGCATTCCTTACTGCGTGATCGGCAAGCGGTGGAAGGTGGATCCCCAGGCGTTCCGGCGGCTGCGGCGGCACGTCGCCCGGCTCCGGCCCGACTTGATCCACGCGTGGATGCTCGCGGCCAACGCCTACGGACTGGCGGCTGCGCGGGCCTGCGGCATTCAGCACATCGTTGCCGCCCAGCGATGCGCAGACCCGTGGAAGTCCACGCTGCAACGGACCGCCGACCGGCTCATCGCCTGGCAGGTCGATTGTCTGCTGACCAACAGTGCCGGCGTGCGCGACTTCTATTTGCAGAACGGTCTGCCGCCGGAGAAGTTCCGCGTGATCGCCAACGGCGTTCCTCTCCCCGGCCCGACCGGCACGACGCGAGGACAACTGCTCGGCGAACTCGGGCTGGCGGAAGGAAGCCGCCTGATCGGGCTCGTCGGGCGTCTCTGGCCGCAGAAGCGGGTGAAGGACGCGATCTGGGCAGCCGACCTGCTGAAGGTCATCCGCAAGGATACTCATCTGCTGATAATCGGCGACGGCCCGCAGCGAGACCGCTTGCTGAAGTTTCGCGACCAGGTCCGAATCGCCGATCAGGTCCATTTTCTGGGCCGGCGCGACGATGTGCCGCGGATGATGCCGCATTTCGACGTTGTTTGGTCGACCAGCGGCTACGAAGGGCAATCGAACGCGATTCTCGAAGCCATGGCGGCCGGCGTGCCGGTCGTCGCAACGGACATCCCCGGCACCCGGGAACTGGTCCTTCCGAATGAGACCGGCCATCTTGTTTCCGTCGGCGACCGGGCCGGGCTTGCCCGCCGCACGAACCAATTGCTCGACGACCCCGGGCAAGCCGGCAAGTTCGGCGCCGCCGGCCGCAAGCACGTGGCCGAGCGGTTCAGCGTCGACAAGATGGTCGAACAGCACGCGAAACTGTATCGGGAATTGCTGGGCTGATTGTTTCTCCGGTTCAGGAATTCATGGCTGATCGGGCTCGGCGTAAATCGGCTTCATCTTCCAGGCCTTCACTTCCGACACGTTGATGTCGCCGCCGGTGCTGAAGAGGCGGATGCCGACGTTCGCCTTGTCGTGCGGGCTCATGTAGACGGCGGCCTGACGGTCGTTGACGAAGACCTCGACCATGCTCTTGTCGAGAAAGATGCGGAGATGGAGGTCTTCGCCTTCGGCCAGTTCGAAGGGAGGAGCGATATTGCCCATGGTCAGGACCTTGCGCTCCGGCCGGATAGTCACGGGAAACCCCTTGCCATCCTTGTCGCAGAAGACCGCCACGCCATACGCTTTGGCACTGGTGGACTTGATGGTTACGCTCAACTCGAGGGTATCGCCGGCAATATTTTTGAGCACGTGGCTGTCACCGCTTTTGACGGTGATTGGGCCGGCGGTTTTTTCGTCGTAACAAAGCGACTCGAGTTCCCGTAGCGGTTTAATACGCAACACGCCGACCGGCAGGCGACCGATCGCTCGCTCGCACTCCCGCAGATCGGTGTCGGCAACTGCCGCACCAGTATGGGTTTAAGCCGTTCCGAAACTGCCACCAAGACCCCACCCTTATCTTCTCCACGGCACCGATTTCCAACTCGACATTTGATGGCATGCTGGCCTCCGGGAGGCTGTTCTGTGAAATGTGCAATGATACCTGGAGATTTTACCACATTAATTGCTGGACAAGACGTGGATTCACGAACCATAATGCTTCTGTGTTGCGTCTGACCTTTACCTGTGAAATGCCCAATGGTTAAGCCCTCAACTACCGATTATTTGCTGTTTTGCCCGAATTGGCGGGTCTGGGGAGAGCATTCCGAAGCGGCAGGATTCGAGTACGAGGAAACCGGGGTGGCACAATCGGCGCGTATTCATCGCAATCAGGGAGTATGGACACCATGATGACCAGCAAAGAACGCCTGCTCTCTGCGCTACACCGCCGCAAGCCAGATCGATTGCCCGTTTCGGTACATCAATGGCAACCCTACCACCTCGACACCTACCTGGGCGGGATCAGCGATCTAGAGGCCTTCGCCCAGTTTGGCATGGACGCGCAGATCCAGTATTTCGAGTCCATGGGACAGTTCTGGCTCGTGGATGCGGACTGCACGAAGGCCTCGACACGCGAGTGGCAAGACGAGGTGACGATTGTCTCGAACGATCCGGACAAACGCATCGCCCACCACACGATTCAAACGCCGAAAGGCTCGCTTACGTATAAGACGGCCGGTGACCGCAAGACCACCTGGATTACCGAGTACCTGATCAAACGCGATGAAGACCTGGAGCTGGTCCGCAAGTATATGCCAGTGCCATCGCTGGACCTCGAACCGATCGTCGGGCTTTATGATCGCGTTGGTGATGCGGGCATCCTACGCGGATTTGTCTGGGGCGATCAAGCCGGGCCCTGGCAACATGCGTGCTGTCTGGCGGACATCAACGATCTGATATTGAAGTGCTTCGATCAACCCGACTGGGTCCATGAACTGCTCGGGGCACTGCTGGAGAAGAAGCTCCGTTTCGTCGAGGCGATGAAGGGGGCCAAGTTCGACCTGGTCGAGACGGGCGGCGGGGCGTCCTCCTCGACGGTTATTTCGCCGAAGCTGCACGAGGAATTCTGTCTGCCCTACGACCGAAAGATTCACGACGCGCTGCACGACGAAGGGTTCCTGGTAACGTACCACACCTGCGGCGGGACGAAGGGGATCGAGGAACACATCGTGGCCAACAACTGCGACGTTTCGGAGACGCTGGCGCCGCCCAGCGTGGGCGGCAACCAGGAGCCGTGGGATTATGCGGCGAAGATCGACGGGCGGATCGGCATGATCGGCGGCGTCGATCAGTTCAACGTTGTCACCGACGGGTCGCCAGAGCTGATTCGGCAGACCGTCGAGCGGCTGTTCCAGACGGTCGGCGCTCGCGGCGGCTACATCTGCTGCATGAGCGACCATTTTTTCGATACCGCGCCGGAGAAGCTCCAGGCGTTCGCCGACGCGGTGCAGGAGTGTGTCTATTAGGCTCTTTCCCCCACCGCCGACCCGAAAGACAGGTCCGCCCCAGATACAAGTGATCGTAGGCACGAAGAGAAGCGACAACTCAACTATCGGGACCGAAGTATGCGAACAACCTCCTTGATTGCCGTAGTCGTGGTTCTGGCGATCACTGTCTTTCAGGGATCCTACGCTTCGGAGTACTTGGGCAACAATCAACGAACGGCCTATACCAATGCCAAGGTGCCAAGCAAACCTGCGATCCGCTGGACCTACAAAGAGCGCCACGTGCCGAAAACAGCCTGGCCCGAGCCTTTCGGCGAACTCCAGTTCATCGATTTCGACTATTCCGACCAGGTGACGATCGGCGACGGGCTGGTCTACTTCGGTTCCTCGGCGGATCATGCGATCCGCGCGCTGGAGGCCGACAGCGGCCGGGAACGATGGGCGTTCTACACCGAGGGGCCGGTGCGGTTTGCCCCGGTGTTGCACAAAGACCGCCTGTACGCCGTCTCCGACGACGGCCGGCTCTACTGTCTGAAGGCGTCGGACGGTTCCCTGATCTGGCGGCGGCGCCTGGCCCCGGGCGACGAGCGGTGCCTTGGAAACGACCAGATGATTTCCAAATGGCCCTGCCGGTCGGGCGTCCTGATCGAGGGCGACAAACTCTACACCACGGCCGGCATGTGGTCGAACGAAGGCGTCGTGATCTATTGCCTCGACGCCGAGACGGGCGACGTCGTCTGGAAGAACGACACGACCGGGCCGCGGTGGATGCTGCTGCCCCACGGCAGCGGCTACGGCGGCGTAAGCCCCCAGGGATACCTGGCGCTGTACAAGGACACGTTGTACGTCGCGGCCGGACGGTCCGCACCGGCCATCTTCGACGCCAAGACCGGGAAGCTCCTGTTCCATGAAATCGGGCTCGGCTACAAGGCCCATTACCCGGGCGGGTCCTGGATCATGGCGGCCC
>CAZJRB010000125.1:0-20441 GCA_964547995.1 uncultured Planctomycetaceae bacterium
TGGGTCTTCGGCGGCGTGCGGTTGATCTCGTCGGCCAGGATCACGTTGCCGAAAATCGGACCCTTGAGGAACCGCAACTCGCGGGTGCCGGAGGCCTTGTCCTCTTGAATCACTTCGGTGCCGGTGATGTCGGAGGGCATCAGGTCGGGTGTGAACTGGATGCGGCGGAACTCCAACGACAGGGCGTCGGCCAGCGTGCGGATCATCAGCGTCTTGGCCAGCCCCGGCACGCCGACCAGGAGGCAGTGGCCCCGGGCAAACATGGCGATTAGCAGCTCTTCGATCACCTGTCGTTGCCCCACGATCACCCGGCCGAGCTGCTCGGTGATCAGTCGAAACGCTTCGTTGAGTTCTTGTACGGATTGGACGTCGTCTTGTTGGAGCATGGGATTGTATGGTACTTGGTTTGGCGGAATTACTTGTTCCCACGCTCAGTGTGGGAACACGATGATTGCATCGTCCGGTTTGACTGCTATTTCCCGCGTTCAGCGCGGAGACTCCATAGTGACACTGGATGGTTCGCTGTTGCTGCCCCCTTGTGTGCTCATCAAGATCACTTCCTCCGCGGTCGTGATCAACAGCCGGCCGCGGTCGACGAGCAGGTTGCCGCCGGTAATTCCGTGCGGGCGGAGGTCGAAGGTCTTGACGGGCCGTGCCGTCAGGGCGTCGAAGGCGTAGATCTTCCCGCGCGCCGGCCACAGGACCCAATCGCCTGCCAGGATACCCCGGCCGTAGCCGGGCTTCTCGTTCCCGCCGGGCCAGACGTGTTTCCGGCGGCCCCCGTCGGCCGGGTTGCGGCTGATCCAATAGAGCCGCCGGCCGCCGGCGACGAGACAGTCGCCCGCCGTGCCGAGCAGATGGCTCACCTCGGCGAATTGTTCGCCGGTTTGCCAGAGCATCTGTCCCGTGGCGGCGTCGAAGGCGAAAATCCGCGGGCTGTCGGCCGGGGCGACAAACACCATGCCTCGGTCGTGGACGCAAGGGTTCAGCGCCCGGTCCCAATGCGGCGCGAGCGCGGCCAGGCTGCCGCGCAACGCCCGCGGATACAGGCTCACCCAGCGGATCGCGCCGTCGTCGGCCGAAAGCGCCGCCACCGCCCCGAGGTTCGTATTGTAGAACAGCGTTTCCCCTTCGAGCGTGAGCAAGTTGCGGGTACACGCGAAGAAGACTCCTCGTTCGGGCGTTTCGGCCCCGCAAATGAAACGTCGCCAGAGTCGCCGCCCGGTTTGGGCGTCGAAACACGCCACGTGGGCCTGCGGCCGGATGTCGCTGCGCCGCATGCCGGCGTAAACCTTACCCCCCGCGACGACCGGCGATCCTTCAAACGCCCAGCCGTCTTCCGGCAGGATCTTCCACATCAGGAGCCCCTCGGCCGCCAGGTCCAGGCAGACGAGGTAATCCGCCTGAAACCTCTCGGGGCGTTGCGGCGGCCGGCTGGTCACGCCGCTACCCATTCTGGCGTAGAGCTTGTCCTCGTGTACGGTCATGCTGAACCGCGGGCCGCCCAAGGTGTTCGGCGGCTCGAAGGTCAAACCGGCCGCTCCCTCCAGCTCGGAGCGAAAAATGGACAGCCCCGCATCCCCCCAAGCCGCCTTGCCGGTCGACGCTCGAACGGCCGCGATTTCCCGCCGATTGTTGAACAACACCAGATCGCGCAGAAGGACGGGATGGCAGCCAAGCGACAACCGGTTCTTTCCGGGCCCGCGCAACTCGTTCGGCCGGGCAATGTTCAGGGGGCATCGCCACGCTACGCGGCCGACGTCGATCAACTTCGGTGCGATCTTGTTTCGCGTGAATGCCCCGGCAAACGTCGGCCAATCGGAATTCGGCTTCGGCCCCGGCCACGTCTTGCTCTCCGTGAGCATCGTGCCCAGGCCCTTGACGTAGTTGACCTCGCGGCCGCCGAGCCGACCTTTGGCGTCGGCGTGCAGCCGCTTGAACTGGGCCAACTCGTCCTGCGCCCGGTCGTAAGAGCCCTCCAAAATCGAGGTGAGCACGAGCCGGGCACGCACCGCCGCAAGGTCGAGATTCGTATCGGGATAGCCGGGCCACGTCCGCGGTGCGTCGGCCGGCAAGTCGGCCGGGACGATCCGTTCCCAGTACCATCGGGCGGAGGTGAAGTCGCCCGACTCGAGCGCCGTTTCCCCCAACGCCATCAGCGCGTCGTCGCCCCAGGTGCTTGCGAACGCCTGACGCAGCACGTTGCGAAGCAGCTTGCGGTCGCGCTGGGCGATGCCCTCTTCGCACCAGCGGCGGGCCATGGCATCGACGCGGCTGCGGTATAGCGCCAGTGCTTCCGGCGGCAGCGAAGCGAGCTGCAAATGGACGTAATCGCGAAGGCTCACGTAGCGATGCTCGGTGACGCCGACGAGCTTGTCCTCCGATTGCTCGAGCAGCTTGCAGAGCGTCTCGACGGCCTCGTCCCATTGCTCGTCGGCCAGGTAGGCCTTCACACGTTGGAAGTGGGCCAGGATGGTGCTGTCGGCCCGGTTGAGTTGAATGGTATCGGCGAGTTCGAAATCGGGCGATGCGCCCAACAGCCGGACGGGAAAATCCTGGGCGCGGGCGTCCCCGTCAACCCGCGGCGGCAGAATCCCCACGGCAACCAGCACCGCTGCGAGCCGGGCATATTGGCAGGTTCGCATCATCGGAGAAGCCCTCTGCATCGCCCGACCCGTCGACGTGCGCAACCAGTATTCGCCACCCGGGACCGGGAGTATTCCACCCCTTCAGCCTGTCATTCCCTAAGTATAAGGAAGGTGGAGGGTTAGGAAAAGCCCCGGTACTGCGTGCCGGGGTTCTCGCATTAGGCTCTGTCGGAAAACGGTAGCCACGCTCGCCAGAGCGTGGTTGGCAAGTGCCAATCTCTCGCAAAAGGAGGGTCTCCACCGCCTGGCGACGGTGGCTACACGCCGTTTTCCGACAAAGCTTAGTAGATCGCCAAATACGGACATTCTATCTGAGCGGACACTCACCCGGCCTGCCATTGACACCTGTTGCAGGCCTGATACGCTAAATTGATGGAATACGCCAAAGAAGGCATGTACGTCGGTCCGTCGGCCCATGGATTGGGGGTCTTTTCGCTGCGGGCGTTCCGCCGCGACGAACTCATCGGGCCGATCGAGGGAACGGTCATGGAAGAACCCGGTTACGAGTCGCAATACTGCATGGAAGTAGATCACGTGGTGATGGAGCCGGTGGCGCCGTTTCGCTACTTGAATCACAGTTGCCGGCCGAATTGCGCCCTGGTCGAACTCGTGGTGAACTTCGCTGATGGAACCGCGGATGTCACGAAGCTCTGGCTCGAAACCCTCACGGAGATCGCCGCCGGCGAGGAGATGACGATCGAATACAACTGGTCGGCCGAGGCCGCGATACCCTGCGGTTGCGGTTCTCCGAATTGCCGCGGATGGATCGTCGCCGCCGAAGAGCAGGAGAAGATTGAAGACAACAAGAGGGAGGGTGGCCAAGAGGGGAACGGCCCACTTTTGTGAGGGGTGTCCGCGCTCAACGGTGCCCTGGTTCTTGTTCGATGTGCTTTCGCTGCAGTTCCAGGCATTTTTGGCGCGAGTTGCGGGGAACGGCCGCTTGCGCCTCGGCCCAGGTGATCGTCTCTTGAATGACCTGCCACCGCCGGACCGGGTCCCAACATCGTTCGCGCTTGCGCTCCTCGCGGGCTTTCAACTCGGCAAACGACTCACGGCTCATCAGTTTTCTTCCTTTGCAGCGCGTCTTGAAGGACGCGAATTCGATCCGGTTTCCGCTGTCCCTCCGGCAAGGCCAACTGACATTCTAACATATCTTCGTCCGAGAGTCCAAGGTAAGGTGTTCCCGCGGAAGTTTTGCCGGCAACGGCCCTCGCGCGGCATTCCGTCCACGACGGGGGTCCTTCAAGCGATCGGAAGACGTCGAGCGCTCCGTGTCGCGTGGTCAGGCAAAACACCCCTTGGCAGCTCAGCCAACCGGAGCCTTTGCCAGCAACAGGCCCCCAATCCTCTTCCGTTTTCCCCCATGCAGCGTCGAGTTCCGCCAATGCACCTTCACAGCGACGGAGGTTCTCCGGTGTATCCTCAATCCACACGTCGACGTCGTACGTGAGAACCGGCTGGTGGCGGAGCAGGAAATTCACGCCCCCAATGAGGATGCCGGCTACCTCGTACTGATTGAGCGTTTCTAGAATCCTGTCGATATTCATCAAAAATCCATTCAATCGAACGGCAGGAGAGAATCGTATTTCGTCAAAGGTAGATTGCCCTTATGAGTATAAGGAAGGCAAGTGTTCAGGAAAAGCCCCGGGGCTGCGTGCCGGGGTTTCGGTCCGGTCCCGCTTTGGCCGCTCGGCAAAGTGCCTCGATATTCTCGGTTGGCACATCCGGGGGACAGCCGCCGCCGGCCGATAGGACAATGCGGCGCCGGTCGTCAACAGGGGCCAACGCCTCGGCCGCCGCCCGCTCGACGTCTTCAGGAGTGCCGCCGACCAGCACGTCGCGCGGCGGGATGTTGCCCAGCAAAGTCACCTTCTTGCCACATGCCTTGCGCATTTCGGCCAGGCCGTGCTCGAAGCTGAAGTTGAACAGGTTGACGCCCATCTCCGCAAGGTGCTTCGCGGTCACCATGCCGTGGGCGTCGTTGTGCAGGGCCTTGACGCGGACGTTCATCGACCCGTAGAGATGCTTGAAGTAGGGGAGCACGAACGTCTGAAAATCGGCGTCGCCGACGAACCCGATCAGGTCGTCCAGGAGCAGAAACCCGTCGATCGAAGGAAACATCTCCTTTTGGTAAACGAGCCAGTCGACGAGGAACTCGGTGACGATCTCCAGCAGCTTGTGGGTTTCGTCCGGATGGATCTTGACGGCCATCAGCAGCTCGGTATGGCCCAGCAGGAACGAGGCGATGTTGTGCGGCCCGCGGGCGACGGCGAACCGGATGGCGTGGCCTTGCTGCTCGATTTTCGCTTGCGTGTGGGCCAGCCGCTTGATCACAAACGGCAACAGGCCGTCGGTGCGGCAGTCCGGCTTTTTGAGCCTGGCCACGTCGGACGGATCGCCGAGGACCTTGCCGGCAAACGGGAACTCGTTTTCGGGGAACACGCAACGGGCCCCAAAGGCCGACGGCTCGGTACACATGCCGAACTCCGACCAGAAGCCGGGCAGGAACATGATCTCGGGAAACCGGCCGACCGCCTGGAGATTCGCGTCGAGCCACTTCTGCTCGCTCGTGTAGTAATCGAGGATCGACATCCCGGCCCAACCCGGCAGCCAGGGGCTATCGATAATCATGCCCACCGGCAGCGGGTCAAGCCGCTCGCCGTCGAGCACGCGGAGGAGGCTCTGCCATTGTTGTTCGGTCATGGTTTTCCAGTGTACCCGAAATGCCTCCCGTTGCCGCTATAGCTTTAATGGGGGGTGTCTGGGAGGGGTCTTGTCAGTGTATTGACAGTATTTGCCAATATGGCTAGGATATGAGCGGAGGATACAAACATGGAAACCATGAACGTTGCCATTCCCGAATCAATGAAGGCCTTTGTCCAACAACAAGTTGCCAAAGGTGGATACAGTAGTGTGAGTGAGTACGTACGATCGCTGATTCGCGTGGATCAGGAGCGTCGAGTGCAAGAGAGGCTGGAAGCGGAAATCCTGCAAGGGTTGGATAGTGGACAATCCACACCGATGACACCGGAGGATTGGGCAGAAATACGGCGTACGGTCAGGGAACGCTACGCGGAACGGCGAAAGTCGCAAGCGAGTGATGGATGAGCCACCCAGTCACGAAGCGACCCCAGGCACTGAAAGACCTCGTCGAACAGGCGGAGTTCATTGCCCGCGACAGCCTTGATGCAGCCGAGCGTTTTCTCGACGCTGCAGAAGCCACGTTTGATTCCCTCGCGCAAGGACCTTTGCTCGGCGAATTGTGTCACTTTCAGAACCCCAAGACCGCCAGGCTTCGGATGTGGCAGATCCGGGGTTTTGAAAACCATATCGTTTTCTACCGACCCACAGCGAGCAGCGTCGACATCGTGCGCGTGATCCATGCTGCGCGTGACTACCAGAGTTTGTTTGAGAATGAGTGAACGAGGTAAACCGTCCTCGCCCTGAACCACGATAGGAAACTATGGAAGAACGACAAGCACACTGAACCACCCGCGAACTCCGACCATGGACAATACGACTCCCAACAAGCCGAAACTCCGCTGGTACCAGTACAGGCTAAGGTCGCTGTTTGTGCTCACGTTCTTGGCTTGTCTGGTGATGAGCTGGTTCGGGGTCCGATGGGCAAGAATTCGCGCGGATAGATACGCACGTAGCAAACTGGAGGAACTTGGAGCCAGCATCGGTGGGACGGTACAAGAGTTCGTTGACACGCGAATTCTGTTTTTTGATGGGCAATGGAAGGGGAGAAACGAAGACCTGGCTCTACTGAAAGACATCACTACTCTCCACGGCGTCATTTTCGACGACCCCGCGATTACCCTGGAAGGTCTGAAAGTCTTGAAGGATCTGCACTCGCTGGATCAGTTGAACTTTGACAGAACGGGAGTCAGCGACGAAGTCCTTGCGGATATTGGACGAATGCAAAGCCTCAGAAGCTTGAATCTTACCGGACGGACAGAAGTTACCGACCGAATGGTTGCGAATATCGGACAATTGCGAGGACTCCGCAGCCTGAGTATTCGCGGACCGATAACGGATCAGGGGATGGATCACTTGCGGGGACTATCAATGCTGGAGGAACTGGAATTGTGCGACACGCAGGCCGGCGATGCGCGAATCGAGCAACTGTTTGCGGAATTGCCCTGTTTGAAAACAGTCACGTACCGATTTCTTCGCGGGGAAGAAATCCCGATCAGACGCGATTTGCATCGTGGATGGGGAACAGGAGTCGACTTGGAGTTTCTCCAAGGAATGCCACTGGCGGATGCCCTTGAGTTCTTCGAAGACATCTTTGATTGCTACGTAACCGTTGACGAAGAGTTGGAGGGGATTGGCAGCAAGACGGTGGACTATCGGCCAGATCGCAAGAGAACGTTTCAGGCCCACTTCGCCGCCGCCCTTGCGCCTTTCGACCTGGAACCGGTCGTTCGATCTGAAGATTTCTTGATTACTTCCAAGGAGAAAGCCGCCCGGATTGCGCCCCGGCGATGGCGGGTTATCTGGCGGCGAGACGGCGAGACGGTCGTCGCGGACCGCGGGCTGCGCGTCGTGCCCCCGCATGTGGCCAGCGCGGCAAAGGACGTAGAGTGATCGTACAGCGCACGACCCCGCTACTGTGACAACCCTAATGGGGGGGCGTTGTGGCTTTCTGTTCTTCTGGCAGTTTGCTACACTCTTATTCTATCGTTAAATAGGCAGAGGTCCCCCGGCAGGTCTGGGGTATAATGGAGGTCGAAAGGGAGAATGGCGTACTTCGACTTCCTCTGGACGGATGAGATCATACACCATATCGCCGAACATGGCGTTTCTCAGGATGACTTCGAACACGTGGTCTGTCATCCCTCCAGCAAGGGTTACAGCCGGTCGTCTGGTCTTCCCGCTGTTTGGGGATACACCGCGGACGGCCGCTACATCATGGCAGTGTATGAAGAGTTGGATCGGAGCACCCTCTTGCCGGTGACAGCTTACGAGGTTCCCGAACCCCGATAGGAAACCATGGAAGAACGACAAGCACGTCGAATCACGCGAGAACTGAGCCCGGCGGAGCGGCAACGTCTAGACCTCTATCGGCAGCAGATTGCCGACGAGTTGCCTGACATGGCTGCCCGGGACCAGATGCGGAAGGAAGCGCGTGAGGAAGCAACGCTCAGCGGGGAGCTGCGGCGGGCAATCCATGCCAGCGAGTTATCGCTTGCGGAGATTGCCGCGCGAGCCGGCATCGCCCCGCTGGTGCTCGACGACTTCTTGACGGGGGAACGAACGCTGCGATCCGATGTCATTGACCGGTTGACCGGCATTCTAGGCTGCCAACTGACTCGAATGCAGTAACGTCTGGCGGCAGTAGGGCTTCCACGACCACTGGTCGCGGCTTTGCAACGGAAGCGACCGCCAGGCCCCCTTCCCATCGCCCGGCGGACCGTGTACTATGACGAGTTCCTGTCAACCGACACCGATCCGGCCCGCCCCCCCGAATTGGGGCGGTTGCCTGTTGATAACCGACATCCCTCGCAAACATCTCGCACATTTCGCAAGAAGGAGACACCCATGGCCAAGTACAAGATTCCCAAAATCAGCAGACCCCCAAAAGCCTCGAAAAAGCAGGTGTTCCTGGTCAGCAGCGGCGACCTGCGGGACTCAGCCAACGAAGTCTGCTGGGCCAATCAACAGGTCATGGAGGACGACCTGGTCCAGGCCATTGCCGACGCCGGATATGATCTGGTCCGGGCACACCCGTACAAAGAGGACGTCCGGCACGGTTTCATCAGTTCGCAGAAGGAGGGCATGGAGGTCTTCGCCCGCATCGACCCCCAATGCAAGCTGATCGTCGCCGAGACCGTCTGGCAGTATTCGCACCACGTGCTGGCCGGGCTGATCGACCACCAGGGGCCGATCCTGACCGTGGCCAACTGGTCGGGCACCTGGCCCGGGCTGGTCGGAATGCTCAACCTCAACGCCTCGTTGACCAAGGCGGGCGTGAAGTACTCGACCCTCTGGAGCGAGAGCTTCAGCGATCCGGCCTTTGTCAAGAGGCTCAACAAGTGGCTCGAGAAGGGCTCCGTCAAGCAACCGACCAAGCACGTCACACCGCTGAAGAAGGCAAAGGTACCCGCCGCCGAGAGGCGGTTGGGCAAGGCCCTGGCCCTCCAATTGCGGCACGGCAAGGCCATCATGGGCATCTTCGACGAAGGGTGCATGGGCATGTACAACGCCATGATCCAGGACGAGCTGCTCAATCCGGTCGGCGTCTACAAGGAGCGGCTCAGCCAGTCGGCGCTCTGCTGGGAGACCTCGCAGGTTTCCGACGAGGAGGCCGGCGCCGTGCGCAAGTGGATGGAAGACCGCGGCATGACATTTGTCACCGGCGACGACGAAGAAAAGTGCCTGACCGACGCCCAGATACACACGCAGTGCAAAATGTACATCGCCGCCGTGCGGATCGCCGACGATTTCGGCTGCGACCTGATCGGCATCCAGTACCAGCAGGGCCTGAAAGACATGCTCCCGGCCAGCGACCTGGTCGAGGGGATGCTCAACAACAGCGACCGCCCGCCGGTCCGGAGCCGCGACGGCCGCCGGGTGCTCTACGACAGCGAGCCGGTCATCCACTTCAACGAGGTCGACGAATGCGCCGGGCTCGACGGACTGATGACCAACCGGGTCCACAAGGCGATGGACCAACCGGTCGAGACTACATTGCACGATGTGCGCTGGGGCGATTGGGACCAGTCGGGCACAACGAAGGAGTACGTCTGGGTGTTTCTGATCAGCGGCTCGGCCCCGCCGGCCCACTTCATCGACGGCTGGAAGGGCGCGTCCAGCGAGCGGCAGCCCGCGATGTACTTCCGCCTCGGCGGCGGGACGCTGAAGGGCATCTCAAAACCCGGCGAAATCGTCTGGTCGCGGATATTCATCGAGAACGGCAAGATGAAGATGGATCTCGGCCGGGCCGAAGTGGTCGAGCTTCCCCTCGAGGAAACCCGGCGACGATGGGACGAAACCACGCCGCAGTGGCCCATCATGCACGCGGTGACCTACGGCATCTCGCGAGACCAGTTCATGGCCCGCCACAAAGCCAACCACATCCAGGTCGCTTACGCCAACAGCGCCAAGGAGGCCGACAAGGCCATGATGGCCAAGGCCGCCATGGCCGAAGCGATGGGCATGGAAGTGGCCCTGTGCGGGACCAAAAAGAACGGAAAGCCCTGGACGTAGTTCAATCCAGAAACGCCTTTGGCAACGGTGCCGGGGCGGCTCGCCTGATTCGCCAGTTGGCCGTGCCGTCGCCCAGCTCATTGCGTTCGATCTCCACGCCGACGAAGAAACTCTTGCGCCGGCCTTCTTCGTCATCAAACGTTACGGCGTAAACCTGACGGACCGTCAGCTTCTTGCCGAGAAGCTCTTGCCCAGCCGTTTCGTAGTAGCGGATTTTCGTCTCAGGGCCCAGGGCCAACAGGGTCCGGACCAGCGGGTCTTTCACATAGGCTTCCAGTTTCCTTTGCCACCTCGGACCCTCGCGATAGAACGACCAAATCGGGAGGTCGAGTTTCTGGCGATACCGCGGGTGGATGGTCAACTGGAAGGCCTTTTCCGGCTCCGTCCCGACAAGATACTGGAGCCAGGCTTCGGCGAACTGCCTTGCTTCGCGGTGGAGCATCCACCGGTGGGCAAACTTGTCGGTGACCCCCATGGCGCCGAACAGTACCGAGAGCAGCAGCCCCAACACGGCGGCCCTGCGGCCGGCCAACTCGGGCGCACGCTGGGCGATGCACCACAACGCCCGAAGCCCGAAAACCATCCCCAAGAGCGGAATGATCCAAAGCAGCCAGTCCACGATTGCCAGCGGGGAGAGCAGCCCGAAGATCAAGGACACCACGGCCGACGCGCTCAGCGCGCGATACCGGCCAATCTCCGCATCCTGGTCGTCGGTCGGTTGTGGGCGCGGATCGGTCGACATGCCGGCAGGGTTATTGATTCATGTGCTCGGTACGGATACGGATGGCGTTGTGTTCCATGTTGTAATATTCGAGGTTCGCCCGCCGGTCGGTGTAGGTGGGCAGAAACTCGCTGTTGGGGTCGAAGGTTCGGGGTTTCATACGGCAGAACGCGCCTTTCGATTCCCGCTGGAAGAACCCCAGCCAGCGAATTTCCGGGCAGAGGAAACTGTTGACTCGTACCTCGGGCCTGAAGCTGGCCTTGGTGGGGTCCTTGGCGCTCTTCACGAGGTACTCACGCCCCAGCGGGGCCATGTGGAGCGACATCGCCGTGAAGCAGACCATGACCCAACCGATCACTGCGGCGATGGCAAAGCTGCCGATCTGATCGGCCGGCTTCAGGAACTTCACCCGAACCCGTGAAAGCTTGTCCGTGATGAACCGGAGAAAAGCCAGGATGATCACAAACAACCCCCACAGCGACAGAAAATCCCACACGTAGGTGTACGTACCCATGTTCGTGTTGACGCCTTGGATCGTGTTGGCGAGCGGCTCGAAGTAGTTGGTGGCCAACAGTGCGGCGGTCACTACGTTGATCAGTTGGATTGCGTTACCCCACATTCCCTCGGTCCAGAGGGTTGCGACACAGGACCCGAAAATCACGAACAGTATGATGGAAATATAGGGAAGCTTCGGCACGGACAGGGCAAGAAGTAGCATCGACATGGCAACACGCTCGAAGTTATTGTTTCAAAATTCTCATTAGTTCGGGTAAGGAAGTAAGACCTTTGGCAACCATAAGGATACCCTCCTCTTGAAGGCTCCGCATCCCGTCCTTTTTTGCGGCCTGCCTGAGCAAGTCGAGCTTGGGCGCACTGGCCATGACTTTTCGGACGGTATCACCGACTTCGAGCAATTCGAAGATGGCGGTGCGGCCTTTGTAGCCGACTCCGCCGCACTCCCGGCACACTTCTTTCTCCTCGGTTTGGGTGGGCGGCCGGTAGAATGCCTGGATACGGCCTTCGGGGATCCCCAGCTGCTGGAGGACTTGGGGTGCGGGCATGTAAGCCTCCTTGCAGGCGTCGCACAATTTCCGGATCAGCCGCTGGTTGAAGACGGCGAGAACCGATTCGGCCACGTCGGCCGGCGGCGCCCCGAGCTTCAGCACCCGGAGAAGCGATTCTGCACAGTCTTTCGCCCGATTCGTCGTGATGAACAGCCGCCCCGCTTCGACTCCGTCGCAAACCAACCCGGTCGTTTCCGCGTCGACCAGGTCGCGGATCACCAGCACGTTGAGATCCATGCGGTACAGTTTGACCATCAGTTGGACGGGGTTCTTATCCTCTCTGGCATTGTAGGTATGGACCGGTATGTTCTCGACCTCCTCGAACCGGTTGCTTTCCTCTTCGACGGCCATGAATTCGCGCGTGAACCGGTCGGTATGGCGGAGCACGATGTTCGTGGTGGTCCGCAAGCCGTTGGCGGGCATGGACGAGAGGATGAAGATTCCCTTTTCCCGGTTCAACAGATCCTTGAGCTGTTCCTGGGTTTTCGCCCGCATCCCGATTTCGTCGAGGGTATTCATGCGGACTTTTTCGTCGACCAGCGTTATCAGTGCGCGTTCCCCCGTCTTGGTGCCCTGGCTGACGGCGGTCCCGGTATACTCGATGTTGTCATACTCCGCGGCGAAGGTGCCTTCCTGGCGGTTTTGGCGGTCCTTGGGTTCAAGGCCGCAGAGGATTTTCAAGGCTTCCAGTGCCGGATCGCCCTTTTCGCGCTCGAGCGGCTCGCGGTTATGCCACACGCCGTCGATGTGGTGCCTGACGTTGACCGACTGCTGCGTGTAGTCGAGCATAACGGCCGAGGCACGGCTGGTGAGCCCATAGTGGACGATGTCGCGGATGGGCCTCAATCCTTCGGACTGCCGTGCGGCCAGGGTCCGGGCCCTGTCCGTCGTTTCGTCCCCGCCCCCTTTCCCGACCAGATTGATGTCGGGGCCCTTCATGTGCTTGTCGCGGGCTTGCGCCTCGATCTTGATCCCGATCTTCGCCAAATAGTACGCCATCAACCAGTGAAGGTGCTCCGGCGTGAAAACCCGCTCATCGTTGTCGACCTTCGAGTTCCGGAATACCACGTACCAGATGAAGGGCGTCAGATAAGCGATAAGCAGCAGCGGCCAACTGACCCAGAAAATGGGGATCAACCAGACGAGCACAAATGCCAGCATGAAGCTGCCGAAGACGACCGAGTTCCAGAGCCTGTAATCGAGCTTTAATTCCTGGACGTCGGTATTGACCCAATCGGTCGTGCGGACCCAGAAGCCAAAGACCAGCCACGCGAGCATGATATTGACCCAGCTCAGGTAACCTCCGTCTCCCCGGAAATCCGCGCCGTGCTTGAGGTTCATGGCAGGCCATTTCTCGGGTTCCTCGCCGGGCCCGCAGCCGCTCATTGTCACGAGCAACGCGGTCACGGCGACGAGCAGGAACAAGCGAAACGCCGGCGTCCCGCTCCAGAACTTCTTGGCATGTGCGTGCATCTTGGATTGTTGTGACCTTGTGCCACGTTAGAGTATTCCGGGTTCCTTGACTTGGATGCCCTTCAGTGCCATCTTCAAGGCCTCGGCGTTGGGGGCCACCTCGAACGCCGTTGCGCGATCGACCAGCTCTCGCTCGACCAGATCCTTCAGGCTCATGGTGAAATCCTGCATGCCCTCTTCCTTGCCGATCCGAATTGCATCGCCCAGCTTGTCGTCTTCGGCGTTAAGAAGCAATTTTCGAACCGTCGGGTTGAACATCATAATCTCGACGGTGGGTACCCGGCCGATGTCCTCTTTAATGCAGGGCAGGAGCTTCTGCGCAATAATGCCGCGCATGTTGAAGACCAGCGCACTGCGGATGGCCGTGTGCATGCCTTCGGGAAAGAGGTCGAGGATACGGCCGATGGTGCTCGGCGCGGTCGAGGCGTGGATCGTCGCGAAGACGAGGTGCCCCGTCTCCGCCGCCTGGAGCGCCGTGTCAAACGTCAGGCGGTCGCGCATTTCGCCCAGGAGGATCACGTCGGGGTCTTCACGCACCGCGTGCTTCATGCCGATCATAAAGTCCTTCACGTCCAGGCCGACCTCCCGCTGATTGATCAGGCACTTGTCTTCGGTGAAGGTGAATTCGATCGGGTCTTCCAGCGTGAGAATGTGCTTGCGGTAGTTGTGGTTGACCCAGTTGAGCATCGAGGCAATCGTCGTGCTCTTGCCGGAGCCCGTGACCCCTGCCAGCAGAATCATGCCTTGACTGAAATGGCACAGTTTCTCGAGCGACTCCGGGAGATTGAGCCCCTTGAAGTCGGGGATCCAGTTGTTCACGCGCCGCGCGACCAGCCCGATGTGGCCCATCTGTTGGAGCACATTGACGCGGAACCGCCACCGCGATTCGTCCACAACCAGCGAATAGGCGAAGTCGCACCCGCCGTCCTCCTCGAAGATACTCTTCAACCGTGCGCTGTCTTCAAACATGGCGAAGATCAACCTCGCCATCTCCTCGTCGTCGATCGGGGCGCGGTTCAGCGGACGCAGCGTCCCGTCGACGCGGACGAACGGCGGGCAGTCGACCTTCAGGTGAAGATCGCTCCCCTCCAGCTTCACCAGCGCCCGAAACAGCTTGTCGATCTCGATGTCCTTGTGCTTGCCGGCAAACTTCTCTTGGGCGGTCAACTCGTCCCCTTGATCCATCTGCTCTCGGTCGGCTACTGAGGCCATAGTTCGTTTCCTTCATTGCGTTGCCGGGCCGCAATCGCCCGTATCGTCGTTGACGTATTATAGTCTAACAGGTACTCCGCGTTCGCGCATCACACGTTTCGTTTCTTCGATCGTATACTCTCCGTAGTGGAAAATGCTGGCGGCCAGGGCGGCTTCCGCCCCACCCAGCAGGATCGCGTCGGCCAGGTGGTCGGGGCATCCGGCCCCGCCGCTGGCGACCACGGGGATCGTCACCACGCGGGTCACCGCCGAGGTCATTTCCAGGTCGTAACCGTCCTTGGTGCCGTCGGCGTCCATGCTCGTCAGCACGATTTCCCCCGCCCCGAGCCGCTCCACTTCGCGGGCCCACTCGACCGCTTCCAACCCGGTCCCGATCCGCCCGCCGTTGATGTGGACTTCCCAAAACTCCTCGCCGTTCCTCTTTGCCCGTTTGGGGTCGATATTCACCACGATGCACTGACTTCCGAATCGCCGGGCGGCCTGCCGGACGAACTCGGGATCGCGGCACGCGGCCGAGTTGATCGAAACCTTGTCCGTGCCCGCGATGAGCAAATCCCGAACGTCCTCCAAGGTACGAACCCCACCCCCCACCGTCAAGGGCATGAACACCACTTCCGCCGTGCGCCGGACGACGTCCAGAATCGTGTCCCGGCCTTCATGGCTGGCCGTGATATCGAGAAAGACCAGCTCGTCGGCCCCTTCCTCTTCGTAACGTTTGGCAACCTCGACCGGATCGCCGGCGTCGCGGAGGTTCACGAAGTTGGTCCCCTTGACAACGCGGCCTCGGTCGACATCGAGACACGGGATGACACGTTTGGCAAACATCGGAGTCGGTCAGACGAGGAGACTCAGTCCGCCTCAGGGCCAGAGGAATCGCCCCAAAACCACTCCTTACTGTAATTCCCGGTTGTCCAAGGGTCAATGCCCCACAAATTGGGGGAACAGGGGGACAGTTGGGTGGCACTGGTGAGACGCCAGTGCCACCCAGTCGCTCACGACCCCCTCACACTCTCGACCACCCGCTCGCACTCCGGCAACGCCGCGAGAAACATCCGGCCGTAGGGTTTTGTCCGCACGCGGGGATCGAGGATTACCACCATGCCGGTGTCGTTTTTGCTGCGGATCAGCCGGCCGAAGCCTTGCTTGAGCTTCAGGATTGCCTCGGGCAGTTGGTAATCGGTGAAGGGATTGCCGCCGGCGGCGCGGATCGCCTCCAGCCGGGCCTCCAGCAGCGGTTGATCGGGCACGCTGAACGGCAGCCGTGTGATGATCACGTTTTGCAGGGCATCGCCCGGCACGTCCACCCCTTGCCAAAAGCTGTCCGTGCCGAACAACACGCTACGGGGGTTCTTCTTGAACCGCCCGAGCATCTGCGTCCGCGGCAGGCCGTCCGCCTGGGAGAACAGCGCCAGCTTCTGCTCGGTCAGCCAGGGTCCCAGCGCCGCCGCCACGTTTTTCATCATCTGATAGCTCGTGAACAGGACAAACGCCCTGCCGTCGCTCCGGCCCACGTATCGGCGGACCATCTCGCCCACCCGCCGTTCATATTCGTCCTTCCGCGAGCCGGGATCGGGCATGTCTCGCAGGAGGATCAGCTTGGCCTGCTCGCGGTAGTTGAAGGGGCTGCCCAGCGCGAGCGTTTCGGCCTGGGTCAACCCGGTCCGCGACTGGAAGAAGTCGAACCGCCCCCGGCCGGTCGATAATGTCGCACTGGTAGTGATTATTGTCGGAACTCGGGTATAGAGCTGCTCTCGCAGGACCGGTCCGACGTCGATCGGCGCGGCGGCCAGTGCGACGCGCCGCCGCCGCCGGCTCAGCCCGGCCTCGATCCAATAGACCGCGTCGTCCATGGTTTGGCTTCGCCAGATTTCAATTCCCTCGGCCAGATTGTCGAGCCGGTTGGCCGCCGCGATGAAGTCCTGTCGCTCTTCCGGGGCGTCGAGGTCCTTGCCCGCCCGGCGAACCATGTGGCCGAGCCTGTCGAGGGCCTCGCTGAGCGGGTTGGGTACGATCTCCTTCTCGCGGACTCGTCCGTTCGATTGGGCCTGTGCAGCGGCCCACTCGGCGATCTCGTCAAAGAAACCGCCGGCCCGGTCGCGACATTCGATGACCTGCTTTTGCTCTTCGCGCAACTTGTGATGCACCAGGAGCCCCCGGTCGGTCCGGTCGTTGTAGAGCCGGCGCAGCACCCACTCGACCTGCCCGCTGGTGATGTTCATGCCCAGGTGGCTGCCGGCAACCGCTTCGAGCGTATGGGCTTCGTCGAAGACGACGACCTTGTAGTCGGGCAGGATGTTGGCCCCTTCACGCCGCAGTGCCAGATCGCTGAAGAACAAGGCATGGTTGACGACCAGTATTTGGGCGTTTTGCACGCGGCGCCGGGCCTTGTAGTAGAAGCAATCTTTGTAGCTGGGGCACTTGCGGCCCATGCAGTTACCCTGCTCGCTGGACACTTCGTCCCAGACGATCGGACGCGGGCGGAAGTCGAGGTCCGACAGCGATCCGTCGGCGGTCGCACTGACCCACTTGTCGATGCGGCGCAGCTCCTTGAATTCCTCGTCCTGCGAAAAGAGGCTCACCGCCCGGCTCAGGGCGTTTCTCAAGCGTCTCGGGCAGACGTAGTTGTGCCGCCCCTTGACGAGCACCGCCGTAAACTCCAGCGGAATAATGCTGTTCAACAGGGGGATGTCCTTCTGGAGCAACTGCTCTTGAAGGCTGATCGTGTGTGTCGAGATGATCACCCGGGGCGGGGTCTCCCCACTTTCTTCGGGGGAATTGGTGCCTCCATTTCGGGGGGCCGTTAGGGTACCGGGTGTTGCCACAGTGATGATGGCGGGCACTAAATAAGCGAAGCTTTTACCCACCCCGGTTCCTGCCTCGACAATGAGATGGTGCTCATTTTCGATGGCGTCGGCGACCGCCTCGGCCATGGCGAGTTGTTCTTCGCGATGCTCGTAGTCTTTGAGCCGTGCGGCAATTCGACCTTCCGGCCCCAGGATTTCGATGGACGATACCATAGGAGCAGGGTACCATGGGAGGATGCAAGGCCGCAAGCGGCCCGGGCCGGCCCCTCGTCTCGGATTAGCACCGCCATCTTGCCTGATACCACCCGATTCTGTTATGCTGGAACCAAGCTGCGGGTGCATCAGCAATCTCAAGAAACTGAGGATACCATGGCAATCGAATTTCGCTGTACACAATGTAGCAAGCTGTTGCGGACGGCGGACGACACAGCGGGCAAGAAGGCGAAGTGCCCGGAATGTGGTGCAGTTCTTGATGTGCCGGCGTCGGGCGCTCCGGTTGGCAGCGGCCCCTTCGGCACCCCCGGCCAACCTTCGGACTCCCCCAGTCATTTTCAGCCTCCCAGCCGGCCGGTGGCTCCGGGGCCGTCGCCCGGCCAGCCCGGACCGTCCCCGTTTTCGGAGGAGGTCATTCTCGCGAAGGTGAGGCCGCCCGCCATCGCACTTTTGGTTACTGCGATTCTCAGTCTGTTCCTGGTTTTGGCGGACGTCATAGCGGTGGTGATGGCGGAAGCGCTACCCGGCGCCATACAAGCACCACCGGGGTTCGAGGCGGCCCTGAGACCGGAATTCATTATCCCCAGATCGATCTTTGCAGCGATCCTGTACGTCGTGATGCTTATCGGGGCCCTGAAGATGATGCGGCTGGAGAATTACGGCCTTTCGATGGCCGCGGCGATCATCGGCATGTTGCCATGCGGTTGCTGTTGTATCATTGGCCTCCCCTTTGGAATCTGGTCGCTCGTCGTACTTTCGGGTGTTGACGTACGGGCGGCGTTTCGAAGCTGACTTGGGGTTGCGGGAGAGGGTTGTGGCGGTCAACGTGACGGAGAATCAAACGGAACGCTCAAAGGTCCGAGCCGCTCGTTGGGTGCTCGCAATAGCCGCTACCGGCGTTGTCGCCGGCTGCATCGTGTTGTTCTTCTGGAACCCGGACGAAACCGGTTTCTTTCCGCCGTGTGTTTTTCACCAATGGACCGGGCTCCATTGCCCGGGATGCGGGACCTTGCGGGGGCTGCACCGACTGTTCCACGGCGATGTGATCGGCGCGCTCCGCCATAATCTGCTTATGGTCGTGCTTATCCCTTTCGTTGCTTATGCCGTACTTGCAGACCCCGTGCGGCACCTGGCCGGACGGCAGTCGTCGGCGGCCGTTTTGCGCCCGATCTGGATATGGCTCCTTTTCGCATCGATCGTGTTGTTTGCCGTTGTTCGCAACATTCCGTATTATCCGTTTACACTCTTGGCGCCCCCGGGCTGAGCGGGTGTGACAAGACTCCGCCATAAAATCTCGCCGGACCCGGGCTGAGCGGGGTCCTTGACGACCCCCGGTCGGGTTGATATGCTAGGCTTCCGGATCGGGGACTTTTCCAACATTTCCAACTCTCTGGGAGGACGCGTACCATGAGGTTTCCTAAGGCTCTCGGCTGGGCTTGGCTTGTGCTCTTCGCCTTGCCGGTTCTTTCCCTGCCTGCCATCGCGATTGCCGATGACGATGATGAGGAAGAGCAGGAGGTGTGTGAGCGGGAGGAGGGCGAGTCTCACGAAGATTGGGAGGACAAGGAGCATGAGAAGGCGTTTACCGCGGGTTTTGCATGCGCCACGATCTGCATCATCCTGGGGTTGATTCTCTGCGCCATCTGGATTCTGATCTGCGTGCTGGTCTATCGCGATTGCGTTGCGCGGGATATGGAAAGTCCCGTTCTGTGGTTGATACTCTTACAACTCACCGGGCTGATCGGGCTGATCATCTACCTGATCGTCCGTTCTCCCAAGGAGGAATAACCCACATCGCAGCGAAATGAACTCGTTGCCGAGATGAGCCGACAGCCAGAGAATCCGCCGCCGGCCGACAGGCCACGCGCGAAGAAGTCGCCGCTTCCGGTGTGGCGGTCGGCGCGTTTCTGGCTGGGGGCCGTCTTGGTGTTGCTCGTCGTTGCAGGAGTGGACAGTTGCCGAAGGCCTCCGGACCAGGTCACGGCACGAATCTACGTGTGCCTGGTCCGGGGTTATCAATGGGGCGGCCGCCCGGTCGTTGGCAGGTTCTGCCGCTGCCGGTTCGAGCCGACGTGCTCGGAATACTCGGTCGAAGCGGTCGAGCGATTCGGCATCCGCAAGGGACTCTGGCTGACCGTACGGCGCGTGAGCCGGTGTAGAAACAGCGTTCCGTTGGGGACACAAGATCCCGTCCCCACGATAGACGGGGACTAGGGGCTGGAGACTGGGGATTGGGGGAAGAGGGAAATCGTTTAGCCGCCGCCGGCACGGCGGCGTGCGTTGCACCGGGGGACACGAATCACCAACGAGACTTTTATGCCGATCGAATTTCGTTGCTCCCGGTGCAACCGTCTGTTACGGGTGGCAGATGAGGTGTCGGGTAAGTCGGCCCGTTGCCCGGAGTGCGGGACTTTTACGACGATTCCCGATCCGTCGCGTCAAGGCGGACGGATTCCTCCGCCCCCGCCGCCTCCACCGTCGCCGAGTTCCCGTGTGGGGAGCCCCTTTGCCGCGGATGTTCCGCCGACCGCCCCGGCCGATTCCGACAATCCGTACCAGTCGCCGAGCCAATACGGTCCGGTGCGGGCGCCAGTCGCTTATCCATCGACCGACACCAACGCAACGGTCTCATTGATTTTAGGTTGCGTGGGGCTTGTCGGCTTCGGTTGTTGCGGACTGTTTGGCGTGCCCGTCAGTCTCATCGTCGGCAGCTTGGGCCTATGGTTCGGTTATCGGGGGCTGAACTCCCCAAACCGCGGGCTTGCCATCGCCGGCATCATTCTCTGCTCAATCCAGTTGGTTCTCGTGTTGGGTCTTATCCTGCTGTTCGTCATGATGATCATCCTTGCCTCGCTTGGACCCTAGCGCGTGTTGATTTCGTTTTTGCGGCGAACAACCCTGTAAGGATTACACTGGGTTTCTATCGCCCTTGCGGGTTTCGACTGTCGGATCACCGCTGAGACGCTCCTGTAGCCACCGTCGCCAGACGGTGGAGTGCGGTTCGATCCACGGTCTGGCGACCGTAGCTACGGGGAAATTTTTGGTTCATCTCCCATTTCCGGGGAATGCGGCCCGGATTCTGAGGAAGAAG
>CAZJRB010000126.1:0-20289 GCA_964547995.1 uncultured Planctomycetaceae bacterium
TGCATCCCGCAGATCGGCTCGCCGAAGCACAAGGGCTACACGTCCGAAGAGATGAAGATGGTCTACGAGACGCAGAAGATTCTCGGCGACGAATCGATCCGGATCTGCCCGACGTGCGTCCGCGTGCCCGTGGCCAACTGCCATAGCGAGAGCATCCTCGTCGAAACCGAGAAGAAGATCACGGTCGAGCGGGCCCGCGAGCTGTTCGCGGCCACGCCGGGGCTCGAAGTCATGGACGACATCGACAACAAGATCTACCCGATGCCGATCAACGGCGACCAGAAGGACGAAACCTTCATCGGGCGGATTCGCGAGGACATCTCGTGCCCCAACGGCCTGACATTCTGGTGCGTCAGCGACAACCTCCGAAAAGGCGCGGCAACCAACGCCGTCCAGATCGCCGAGTTGATGGCGAGAGGCCGCTCAGAAATGACTCCGCCATTCGGCCATAAAGCCGCGACCGTTGGTCGCGCCAAACGTCGCCCATAACCACGGCCGCTGGTGTTCGGCGCGACCAACGGTCGCGGCTTTATGCGTGCGGGGGTTCCTGTTTGTAGAATCAAGAATCCAAGAAACGGCGGTAAGCTCGCCGGGTGCCACTGCCGGCTCGTCCAGCAGTGCCGTTGGAGCCATCCTGCCAGGCGCCTGTTGCACCTTCCACGGCTCCTCGCGGCGGCCCAGTTCGTCGAGGAAGGCAGAGACCGCCTCGGGCGACAACTCGGCAGCATCCCCGTTGGCCGTTTGCAGCAGCCGCCCCACCCAGCCGACGAAATACTTGGCCTTGGCGTCGGGCGCCAAGTCGTTCTCACGCAGGAAGGCGTGAAACCGGGTCTGCCAGGGCCCGGATAACGGCGTCTCATTATTATCTCGCTTCCGCATAATTACGAAAATAGCTATTGAAAGCCGATTGTCAATACGGGCCATCGAAAAACCGGTCGCCGCAGAGACAAGCCATAAGTCACTGCATATCAATATGTTGCGTCGAACTCGCCTCTCACCGGCACCCCTCGCGCAGGGCGGCGCAGCCCCCGCTTGCCAAGCCAAATCGCCTGGTGTATACTCGCAGTGCTGCAATTCCAGATACAGGGTAAGTTGGCGGGGATTGACGGAATTCAACTGAACATTAGATCATTGACAAGGCGACGAGAATATGGTATTGAGAACTGAAAAACGTTGCGCGCGAAAGATAACTGAGTCGTCAGTTGATCTTTACGCACGCAACGTTTTTCGGTACGTCGAATCCCATAACGCCGCGCTCGCCATGACGCTAATGTGCAGTGTTCCTGACACCCCGCCAACCAGTCAATGCACCGGACTGCTGCGCAGCCGGTGATTTCGGGTCGTTAGGCCGTGACTCTTCACGCGGCCGGCTGTGAGGTCGCCTTACTTGCCGGCACGTTCTGTGCTGCTGCGGAGACCCCCTTGATTTTGGGGACGATTGCGCCGATGATAGTCGCTGACAAGATCAATACGTAGAAACGAGTCTGCAGCCCACTGTTTCGAGTTCGTTACGACGGCATGCGCACCATCAAGCTCACCCTTGCCTACGATGGGACCGCCTACGCCGGCTGGCAGGTCCAGCCGGAGCGCCCGACCGTGCAGGCGGTGCTGGAGGCGACGATCGAGAAGGTCACCGGCCGGGCGAGCCGGACCGTCGCCAGCGGGCGGACTGATGCGGGCGTACATGCCCTGGGGCAGATCGTTGGCTTCCAGACGGAATCGCAACTGCCGGTTGAGGTCCTTCAGAGGGCGCTCAGCGCCGAATTGCCCGGCGACATCGCCGTGCTCGATGCGGCCGAGGTCCCCGAGGGGTTCCATCCCATCCGCGACGCGCTGCGAAAGCGCTACCGCTACGTGATCCACGACGGGCCGGTCCGCGACGTCTTCGGGCGATTCTACTGCTGGCATTACACCCACGGCCGGCTCGATGCCGAGGCGATGCACCGCGCCGCACAATGCTTGCTCGGCAAGCACGATTTCGGCAGTTTCGAATCGACCGGGGCCGAACGCGAAACGAGCGTCCGCACGATCTTCGACATCTTCGTCCGGCGAACAGGGCAGGGGGGTGCTCGACCAACACTGCTGGACAAGCCAGCAGTGGCACCCGGCGCGCCGGACGCCGCCGACCAGGGCAGGGCAGGGGGGGGCGCGCGGATCGTGCTGGAGGTCGAGGCCGACGGTTTCCTGTATAATATGGTCAGGGCCATCGTCGGCACCCTGGTCGAGGTCGGCCGCGGCGCCCAGCCGGAATCCTGGGTTGCCGAAGTGCTGGCCGCCGCCGACCGCAGCGCCGCCGGACCAACCGCCCCACCACAAGGGTTGTTTCTGGTGAACGTCGACTATTCGGTTTGAGCGCGTAAGCAGGCGCGGAACCCCTGCACGCAGTGCAGGGGCTTTCTATCCACTATCCACTACTCACTATCCACTACTCACCGCCCACGAATGCGAATCGCCCACGTCATCACCCGAATGATCCTTGGCGGAGCCCAAGAGAACACATTGCTCTCGTGCGAGGACGCGATGCGGGAGTACGGGGACGACGTGCTGCTTGTCACCGGGCCGGCGCTGGGACCGGAAGGAAGTCTGTTGGATCGGGCCGGGGCAGAGGGGGTGCCGGTCGAAATGGTCGCTTCGTTGCGGCGGCCGATCCATCCCTGGCGAGATTGGATCAGCTATCGAAAGATCAAGAGAATTCTGCGCGAGTTTCAGCCGGACGTCGTTCATACGCACAGCGCAAAGGGCGGCATACTGGGCCGTGCCGCCGCGTGGTCGCTCGGGGTTCCTGCGATTGTCCATACCGTTCACGGGGCGCCGTTCCATCCGTACCAGGGCAGGGGGGTGCGCGCGATTTTTCGGGCGTGCGAACGCTGGGCCGCCAGGCGGTGCCATGCAATGGTCAGCGTTGCCGATGCGATGACCGACCTGATGGTCGATGCCGGCGTCGCCCCCCGCGAAAAGTTCACGACCATCTACAGCGGCATGGAGGTCGAACCCTTTCTCAACGCAAACGAGCACCGCGAACGCGTACGCGCGGAGCTGGGCTACGGGCCGGAGCACGTTGTCATCGGAAAAATCGCCCGGCTGTTTCGTCTGAAAGGACACCGATACGTGATCGAGGCCGCCCGAACTGTTGTGGATGCGGACCCCAACGTCCGGTTCCTGATGGTGGGCGATGGGATCCTCAAAGATCGTCTGCTGCGACAAGTCGCAACGGCCGGTTTGGAAGAACATTTCCAGTGGGTAGGGCTGGTGCCGCCGTTGCGGACGGTCGAACTCCTCTCGGCCATGGACATCCTCGTCCATGCCAGTCTGCGCGAGGGGCTTGCCCGGGTGTTACCTCAAGCCCTGATCGCCGGCAAGCCAGTCGTAAGCTACGACATCGACGGCGCCCGGGAAGTCGTCGTACACGGCGAGACCGGCTTTCTGCTGCCGTCAAAGAGCGTTGAGGAGATGGCGGTTGCCTTGAAACGTCTGGCTGCCGAGGCGGACCTCCGTACGCGGCTTGGCACGGAGGGCCGGCGTCGACTGGCCGACAAATTTCGCCACGAGAAAATGGCGGCCGAACTGAGGGAATTGTACGAAAATCTGCTGAAACGGGCGTGATAGGGTCACGCGGAGACCGGGAGGGCTCAGGGTTCCCCCTCGAAAGAGGGAGTTGTTGGGTTGCCGAACCGGGAAATCGGCGATAAACTAGGGCTTTGGAGGGGCGGTTTTCCATTCCATGAAGTGGAAGTTTCGGCCATCACCAAACAACCGGTATTTCCATGCCCAGTACGCTCGGCTATCTTGGCCCCTATCGCCTGCTGAACGTCGTCCACAACACGAACACCTCCCAGATCTGGCAGGCCTATGACGATGGCAAGCAACGAAAGATAGGGATCAAGACCCTGGTCGACAAGTATCGCAAGGATGGGCGCCAGATCGGCTACTTGCGATGGGAGTTTGCGGTAGGCCGGAAGGTGCTTCACCCAAGGCTTATCGAGATCTACCAGTTCGACACCGATAAGGGGAGACCGTACCTTGCTATGGAGTGGTTTGCCGGCCCCAATATGAAGAGCCTCATCCACCAGGGGGCCGGCAAGATTGCTCACCTGGTTCCCAAGATTGTGGAACAAGCGGCGGAGGGATTGGCCCATTTCAACGGGGCCGGTTTCGTCCACCGCGATATCAAACCCCACAATTTCCTCGTGGGCGAGGACGGAGACGTCAAGTTGATCGACTTTGCTTTGGCCCAGCGGAGCAGGGAGGGCCTGGCGAGACTATTTGCCAGGAAGACAAGATTGGAAGGGACGCGGAGTTACATGGCCCCCGAGCAGATTCGCGGTGCGGTGTTGGACCGGCGTGCCGATGTATACAGTTTCGGCTGCACGGTTTTCGAGCTAATCGCGGGAACCCCCCCGTTCACTGGGGCCAACGCGAACGAATTGCTCAACAGACACCTAAAAGCCCCTGTTCCATCGCTGGAGGCGGCCAACCGCAATGTAACGCCGGAATTCGCTCTATTGGTACGTCGGACCATGGCCAAGAACCCTCATGATCGCCCCGCGTCGCTTTCGGACTTCCTCGCGGGATTGCGGGCAAAGCGGATATACAAGGAGACGCCTAAGGCGCCCGGGGTATCCCAGGGCTGACTGTTTATTCCTGCAAACACCACATATACCTCATTTTGGTCAAGTCATCATGGCTGGAAGCGATCATCGGCTCTCGTTCGAGCGACGGGTCTACGAATTGGAGGCGACGCTGGAGAAGCTCAGCGCAAAGGCGGACCCGACCCCCGAGGTTCGGAACGAAATCCGCCGCTTGCGTCGCGAATTAACGGATGAGAAGAAGAGGATCTACGGCAATCTGAAACCTTGGGAAACGGTCGAGGTTGCGCGGCATCCCGACCGCCCCATGACGGCCGATTACATCGAGCTGGTCTTCGATGAGTTCGTCGAGTTGCACGGCGACAAGTGTTTTGGCGACGATCGGGCGGTCCGGGCCGGTTGGGCCAAGTTGGACACGTACCGTGTGCTGGTCGTCGGCCACCAAAAAGGCCGGACCTTGAAGGAGCGAATGGCCTGCAACCACGGCTTCGCCAACCCGGAAGGTTATCGCAAGGCGATGGCCAAGATGAAGCTGGCGGCCAAGTTCCGCATGCCGGTCATCTGTCTGATCGACACGGGCGGTGCTCACCCAGGCATCGGGGCGGAAGAACGCGGTCAGGCCCAAATCATCGCACAATCGATGTACGAAATGTCGCGATTACCCACCCCGGTCATTTGCGTGGTGATTGGTGAAGGGGGGTCGGGCGGTGCGCTGGCGATCGGCGTCGGCGATCGGGTCTCGATGCTCGAACACGCCTACTACTCGGTGATCAGTCCCGAAGGATGTGCCGGAATCCTCTGGAAAAGCCATTCGTTCAAGGAGCAGGCCGCCGAGGCCCTGAAAATGACCTCCAAGGACCTGCTGGAACTGGGCTTGATCGATGAAGTGATTCGGGAACCGCTCGGGGGAGCGCATCGCGACCACCATCGGGCGGCAAGCCACCTGAAACTCCACCTGCGAAACCGCCTAAGGGAACTTGTTGCCCAACCGATTGATCGATTGCTCGAAGCGCGGTACAAAAAGTTTCGCAGGATGGGGGTGTTTTTTGAGTCGGGAGGGGCCGAACCGGCCCAGCCCGTCGAACCGCTCCAACAGAAAAACGTTGAATCCCGATCACCGCACCAGCCGACCGACACCATCTCAAACTAGGGCAAACCGCAGACGGGCGAACACGCTGGCCTCGAAAGACCGCCAGCCGAAAGAGACTTCACCATGGGCAGAAGAACAGATCGCCGGCGATCGCACTCGTTACTCATCCTGTTTGTCGAGTTCCTCTTGCTGATTGTGCTGGGCGCCATTCTTTGGGGACGGTTCACTCCGCAAGGCCGGCAGATTTGGGCGGAGTTCCGCGGCCGGCCGGCCGGGCACGGTAATCCGACCGGGAAACAAGCCGAAGCCGAGCAACAAGCCGCCGAAGAACTCGAAAAGCTCGGTGCGATAGTCGTTACCGAAAAGGTTATCGCCACGCGGCCCGAGAAGAGGGTTACCAGCCTCAGCTTCCGACAAAAAAAAGACGTGGACGACGCCGCACTCGAACCGGTTGCCAGGCTTTCTCACCTCCAGTCGCTGGATTTGTCCAGGACAAACATCTCCGACGAACAGCTTCGCTATCTGAGCGGCTTGTCGAACCTGGCCAACTTGGGATTGGGTGGAACATCGATCGGCGATGCCGGACTGGCGCATATCGGAGGGCTTACCGGCATTCATGCCTTGCACCTGCCGGGAACCAATGTCTCCGACAAGGGCCTTGTCCATATCGCGAAGATAAGCAAGCTGAAAATCCTCGACCTTAGCGACACCAAGGTGACCGACCGCGGCTTGAAGCATCTCCAGGCGCTTAAGGAACTCAACTGGCTGCTGTTGGAAAACGACGACATCAGCGATGTTGGAATGCGGGAACTTGAGAAGATCAAGAGCCTCGGACAGTTGACAATCTATAGAACGAAGGTCACTCCCCAAGCGGTTAGTCGCATCAAGAGGGTGCAGCCCAAGTTGAAGGTAGAATACGCTTCCGCACCCCGCAACGCGAGAGAACGGCCAAAACGCGAGACCGGCCGGCCTCCCAGAGCGACAAGTCACCAAGATATTCCCAAGGACGATGAGGCGGGACGAGCGGTTTGGAGAGAGAAGACGGGAGCCCTGGAGGACCTCATTGACCCCGGCGATGTCCTGAAAGAGATGTTCGGCGATCCCCCCGCGCCGAACGGGGAAAAGGCCGGCGAGGAACTCCCAAAACGTGCCCCGCCCGAACAACGGCCAGCCGAAGAGCTGGAAAAACTTGGTGCGATTGTCATTGCTGAAAGAATCGGCGCCGAGAAAAGAGTTACCAGCCTCAGTTTCCGCGGCAAAGAGATCGACGACGCCGCACTCGAACAGGTTGCCAGGCTCTCTTACCTCCAGTCGCTGGATTTGTCCAGAACAAACATCTCCGACGAGCAGTTTCGCTATCTGGGCGGCTTGTCGAAGCTGACCAACTTGGGGCTGAACGGAACCCCGATCACCGACGCCGGGTTGGTACACATCGAAGGCCTCACCGGCATCTGTGCCTTGCACTTGACGGACACCGGCATCTCCGACAGGGGACTTTCCCGCATCGCGAAGATAAGCGAATTGAAGATCCTCGATCTCAGCAACACCAAGGTGACCGACGGCGGTCTGCAGCACCTTGCGCCACTGAAGGAACTCGACTGGTTGCTGTTGGACAACGACAACATCAGCGATGCCGGCTTGCGGCAGCTCGAAACGATGAGGAGTCTCAAACGCTTGACAATCCACGGAACGAGGATTACTCCTCAAGGGATAAGCCGTCTTAAGAGGGCAGTGCCCCAGTTGCAGATCAACCACGGTTCCTAGCCCGGCAAAAATGTAAACCTTTCCAAGGAGACAAGACCATGATGCGGACAGGGAACCCCACGCTTAACGACCGGGTGTTTCAAATCGACGATCGCACCGCCTCGACCACCATGACGCTGGAAGGCACCGCCATCAAAACGATGGTCCTCTTGGGCATCCTCGTGGCGGTCGCCGCCGTCGTCTGGAGCCAAACCATTCCGTTGCTGGAAGCGGCAGGGGCCCAAGTCGTCGAACGGGAAGGGTACACCCGCATGTTGTCGGCCATGCCGGGGGCCGTCTACGGATACCTGATTTTCGGCGTCATCTCCGGCTTGATCGTCGCGCTGGTCACCTGTTTCGTGCCAAAATGGTCGCCGGTCACCGCCCCGATCTATGCCGCTTGCGAGGGGGTCTTCCTCGGGGCATTCTCGGCCATGTTCGAGTTCATGTATCCGGGGATCGTCATGCAGGCGGTCGTTGCCACCTTCGGCACGCTGGCCAGTCTGCTGGTGGCCTACCGGCTCCGCCTGGTCCGGGCGACGGAAAACTTCAAGCTGGGAATCATCGCCGCCACCGGGGGGATCATGCTCCTCTACGTGGCCTCCTTCGTGTTGAGCCTCTTCGGCTGGCCCACGCTTGCGATCAACATTTTCTCCTCCACCGGGCTGATGAGCATCGGGTTCTCGGTTTTTGTGGTCATCATCGCGGCGTTGAACCTGGTGCTGGATTTCGATTTCATCGAAAACGGCTGCGAGTACGGGGCCCCCAAGTACATGGAATGGTATGCCGGGTTCGGGCTGCTGGTCACGCTGATCTGGCTCTACATCGAGATCGTCCGCCTGCTGGCGAAGCTACAGAGCCGAGATTAGGCTTGCCGGTTGGCCTTGATAACCGTATAGGCCGGCACCCTCCAACGTCCGATAATGTTTCTTATGTTCGGTCAGAACTTGCGCCAAACGCCGTGAAAACAAGGGTTTTCGCGTTTCGTTTTGCAGCAATCCGACGCAGGTCGACACGCTTCCCCACATGCAAGCGCGAAGGCACTGCGGCGCGGCGCGCCGGAAAATCGGCGGGCCGGGTCCGGCTGCGTGAAAGCAATAACGAAACGGGTCATCGCACGAGCGGGGAATGGTCTTCGGCGTGGCCGATCTCGACTGTTTGGGCGTCCTCATCCGACGCGCTGTCGTTCTCACCCCCCCTGCCCCGGGGTGGTTCCTCCGAGCCGAACCGCTCCTCGATCTTGCTCCGGATGCCCTCCAGCCGTTGACCGGCTTCTTGGAGTTCTCCCTGGATTTTTCGCCCGCTTCGTTCTAACTCCTCCAACCGGTACTCGTCGGAGGGTTCCGATTCGGGGTCGAGTTGTCGATCAAACTCATCGATGTACTTGCCGAGCACGGTGCGGGCGTCCTGCGGGATGACGGGATCGGCGTGTTCGATCAGCCGGGCAATAACGCGGCCGGAGTGGGACTTGAGGACCGCCTGCCGGGCCCTCTCGGAAAGCATGACCGCGAAGAAGGTGATCAGCACGCACAGCAGGGCCCCCTTCAGGAAACCGAAGATGGCGCCGAGTTGCCGATCGAACTCCTTCAGTTGCACGCGATCGATCAGACCGGATACCAGCCGGAACAGCAGCCAAATGGCCATCGAGGTGGCAAGGTACAAAACCAGCATCGCGATGAAGCGGTTCCACGGCGCAGCACTACCGAAATACGGGGCCAACGAAGCACCAAAGTAGAACGCCGCCGCGACACTCACCAGGACCGAGGCCAGGGAGGCCAACTGCCATGCCATTCCTTTCCAGGCGCCCAGCAGCGTCGCGCCGACCAGAACGGCGAGCATGATCACGTCATAGGAATGTATCGACAAACTCACGGATCAACCTCGTTGGTGTGCCTCTATGATACTTGATTTCGGGGTCATGGAGCAGGGGAATATAGCGGCAAGCCGCCCATGTGCGAAGGGCAATTCAGGGGGTTAGGGGTTGGGGTTTAGGGGTTGGGGGGACAAAAGCTCCGGCACTGCGTGCCGGGGTTCCTGACTGAGATTGCGATTCAAAAAAGGGAATCTGGAAACCTGGGAATTCTACGCGGTCTCCATAAACCGCCGAATCAACGATTGACCTTGGCAGGATATGCCCATTTCGATACAAGACGCCCCGCAACGGTAAATTCGAAATCCGAAATAAATCCGAAATACGAAATCGCCCACTTCCCACTTCCCACTTCCCTCTCCCCTCCCCCCATGGCCAACTTCAGAACCCATATCGCCTTCAGCAGTGTCTTGGGCGCCGGATACGGCGGCGCGGCCTATGCGCTACTCGACGTGCCGATACCGACGTGCATCCTGGCTGGCGGGCTCTGCGGCGTCTCGGGCATGTTGCCCGACATCGACAGCGGTCCCGGCACGCCGCTGCGCGAGAGCATGGCCTTTGCCGCGGCCGTGGTGCCCATGATGCTCATTCCCCGGTTCCACCAGTGGAACATGTCGCCGGAGATGATCATCCTGACCGGGGCGGGCATCTACCTGACGATCCGATTCGTGTTGGCCGGGGTGCTGCGGCGCTACACGCATCACCGGGGGATGTTCCACAGTCTTCCGGCCGCGCTGATTTTCGGCGAGCTGGCGTTTCTGCTCAGCTCCGGCGACGTCGAGATGCGGATATACAAGGCGGGCGCCGTGGTGTTGGGATACGTTTCCCACCTGTTGCTCGACGAGTTCTACAGCCTTCAGTGGAAACGCGGCATGCTGAAGACCAAGCGGTCGTTCGGCAGCGCGGTGAAGCTGTTCAGCCACAAGTTCTGGCCCAACGTCTCGACCTACGGCAAGCTGGCCCTGCTGACGTTCATTGCCTTCCATGAACCCGGCTGGACGGAGCAGTACTGCAAGAAGCACATCACCCCGGCCGTCGAACGAACAGCCGAGAGGGTCGCGGATCGGTTCTTGCGGTAAGAACGCGGCGTGATGTCAGTCAAGTTGGGATGCAATCTCGGGGGGCAGACTGCTGCGGAGTTCCGGATGGGTTTCAGCGAGCCGCATTATATCGGCAAGGTCCTTTTGCCTCTTGCTCTTGCGTCTCGTGTCATCGCAGTAGGCCCACACCTTTCCACGGAGGACATCTTCCACGCTGGCGACGGACATGTTGTACCCCAAGACTTCCCGTTGTTCGCAACGCGACAGGAAATCCTGATAACGCGGGTCTGTTTGCAACTGGATGCGCAAGTCCGATCCTCGCATGGAAAGGTTGATGCTGTGTTCAAATTCCTCGACCTTCATCCCTTTGGACTCGGCCGCCGTCCGAACGTCGGAAAGGTGGTCTGAGACTACGACCAGGTTGAGATCGAGACTGATCACAGGTTCCGCGTACGCATTGACACCGAGACCGCCGATAACGCAGTACAGCGAACCCGTCTGTTCCAACAGCGAAAGCAAGATGCTGACGATGTCAATCTCACCGTTTGCCACGCTGTTGAAAAACGTCTTGCCGGTCATGGTAATTTTCTCGCCACAAACATTACCATCTGCGGACTCGATAAAAGTAGCAACAGTCAATTCCCCTATTTTAGCGTACCGCAGCATAGCGTCAACTTGCCCCGGGCGGTCGGTTTTTCCGCGTGAGGGTGGCTGCGAACAAGTCAACGCGGCAGCCACGAACCGTTACTTGCTCTCCACGATTAGTGTCACCGGGCCGTCGTTGACCAGCTCGACTTCCATGTGCTGCCGGAACCGGCCGGTGGCGACCTCGATCCCCCGGGCGGTTACCGCTTCGACGAAGACCTCGTAGAGCTTCTCGGCGACCTCGGGCGGCGCGGCGGCGACGAAACTCGGCCGCCGGCCCTTCCGGCAATCGCCCAGCAGTGTGAACTGGCTGACGACCAGCATCGCCCCGCCCACGTCCGACAGCGAGAGGTTCATTTTTTCCTGGTCGTCCTCGAAGATCCGCAGGCCGGAGATCTTCTCGGCCAACTGGCGGGCGTCCGCCTCCGTGTCCCCCTCGGCCACCCCCAACAGGACCAGCATCCCCGGGCCGATCCGCCCGCAAACCTCCCCGCCGACCGCAACTTGGGCCCTGCTGACGCGTTGAATACATGCTTTCATGGCCCCCAAGATAGAAAACCGGTTGAAAACGCACAACTCCCCATGGTCCTGTGCCGAGAGAAACGTACAATGGCAGGGCTATAAAGCCGCGACCGTTGGTCGCGCCCCGCGTCACCAAAAGCCGTTTCCAGCGTTCCTCGGCGCGACCAACGGTCGCGGCTTTATATAACCAACGGTCGCGGCTTTATATCATGTGACATCCGTACTTGCCGGCGTTATTGTTGAGCGGTCCCAAGCGGTGGAATAGATGGCGTTGCACAAACCCCTGATTGCACTGACGCTGGGCGACCCGGCCGGGGTGGGGCCGGAAATCATCGCCGGTGCCTGGACCGAAACGGTCGTCCACGGGTGCTGCCGGCCCGTGGTGGTCGGGCACCCCGAGATCCTCCGCCGGGCGGTCAGTCTCTGGCAGTTGCGTATCGCCGTGGTCGAGGTCGCACCGCCGGGGGCGGGCTCGCGAGATTGGGCCGACCCCTCACCCGACAGAATCACGTGCATCCGCTCCGGCTCGGACGACGTGCTGGAGGTGCAACCCGGCGAGGTTGACGCCCGGGCGGGCCAGGCGGCCTACGACGCCGTGGTGACGGCCGCCCGACTCGCACTCGACGGCAAGGTGGATGCCATCACCACCGCCCCGCTCAACAAAGAGGCCCTCCACCTGGCCGGACACGACTATCCCGGCCACACCGAGCTGCTGGCCGAGATGTGCGGCGTTGACGACTTCGCCATGATGCTCTACCTCGGCCCCGACGAAGGGCAACTGGGGCCCGGCGGACTGGCCGTCGTCCACGTCACCTTGCACACCGCGTTGCGGGATATCTTCGACCGGATCACCGAAGACGCCGTGCTCGCGAAGGCTCGGCTCGCCGACGAGTTCATGGTCCGGATGACCGGCGCCCGGCCGCGGATCGGCGTCTGTGCGCTCAACCCGCACGGCGGCGAGGCCGGGCTGTTCGGCGACGAAGAGCAGACGATCATCGCCCCGGCGGTCCAGCGCGGCACGGCCGAGGGGCTCTCGATCGAAGGCCCCTTGCCGACCGACACCCTGATGGTCCGCGCCCGGGACGGCCGATTCGACGCCGTCGTTGCGATGTACCACGACCAGGGGCACATCGCGCTAAAGCTCCTCGGCATGCACCGGGCGGTCAACGTCACCCTCGGGCTGCCGATCGTCCGCACGAGCGTCGCCCACGGCACCGCGTTCGACATCGCATGGAAGCGCGAAGCGGAGACCGGCAGCATGATCGAAGCGATCCGCGTCGCCAGCCGCCTGGCAAACGCCCGCCACGAAGCCGCACGCGGCTGAGCCGAGTCCCCAATCCCAAATTCCTCGCCCCCTCCCCTGCCCCGCCGGATTGCCCGTGTGTCTTCGGAAACACCGACAGTCGAGACCCGGTTCAAGGTCAGACGGGTCAGACGCTACAAGAATGAAAGAATCAATTCGCCGAGCCGCCACAATCCCCCGGTCAGGCCGCCGAGGATGACCAGCATGCGCAGCGATGCGAGGAAGCGGTTTCGACGCGTCCACCGGTCGAGGCATTCGATCAGATCGGGGTGCAGCAGCTCGTGGGCGTACTGCCTTCCCACGGGCGTCAGCGAAATCCTGAGAAAGCCGCTCGCCTGAAACACGTCGAGGAAATCGTGGTTCTCCAGGCCGAAGGCGGCAGCCTGAAACTCTTCGGGCGACATGCGGGCGAGGATTCTCTGCGCCGGCCGGGGGTTTTTGCCCGAGTCGCCCTTCTGCCACACCTGCAACGCGTAGGCCGTGTGCGGCGTCGGGGCGTGCTTCAGCAGATGCTTCAGCAACCACGCTTCATTGCTGCTGAGTTGTGGACCCTTTCTCATGGCTTTTCCTTTCTTTTCACAAGCCCCCAGGAGATCCGAAGACCGGGCGGCGCGGTTCTGCTCCACCCAATCAAATGATCGACGGTTTCCGGTTCGGTGTCAATCACTGTTGCGTAGCTCACTTGCCGCCCTGTGTGCCGCTGTGATACAATCCCGGTATGATGGATATACCCCCCTGCCCTGCCCCGGATAGTTGTTGGCTTTATTTGATTCGCCACGGCGCGACGCCGAACAACCGCCAGCGGCCGCCGCGGTTGCAGGGGCGGCGGACCGATCCCGGGCTGTCAGATGAGGGTTTCGTGCAGGCCCGGCAAACGGGGCGAGCACTGGCCGGCAAGTCTATCGATGCCGTCTTCACCAGCCCCCTGCTGCGCGCCCGGCAGACGGCCGAGGTTATTGCCGAACCGCACGGCCTCGGCGTCGAGATCGTCGACGACCTGATTGAAGTCGACGTCGGCGATTGGGAAGGCCGGCCTTGGGACGAAATCGAAAAGACGAATCCCGAAGAGTACCGACTGTTCATGTCCGACGCGTCGGTAAACCCCTACCTCGGCGGCGAGAACATGACCGTCGTCTACGACCGCGTCGTCCCGGTATTTGAAAGACTCATGGCCGAAAACCTCGGCCGGACGATCGTCGTCGTCGCCCACAACGTCGTCAACCGCGTCTACCTCACCCACTTGCTCCACATGCCGCTGAAGAAATACCGCTCAATACCGCAGCACAACTGCGGGCTGAACGTCTTGCGCCACCGCAACGGCGAGGTGAAGCTGGTGACTCTCAACGCGGTGGAGCATTTGCCGAATGACGCGTAGGGTGGGGTAAGCGCAGCGCAGGCCCACCACTTCAAGGCTGGCGGGGTTTGTACCGAGACGTCGAATACGGTCCGTCAGTTTCGCGACTCTCCGTACGTTTCGTAGCGGTTCCAGGCGTCGAGTTGCGATTCGTAGTGCGCCCGCTTGGACTCCACATCGGAGCCCCCGCCTGTGTAATGATCTTGGAAGAGTTCAAAAAGCAAGTCGTGGCCACATCGGCACCCTGGGAGAAGGAGCAGAAAGATCGAGACAAGGATCAAAGCCACAACACGCATGAGAAAACCTCCTGACCGAGGATTTGGGGAGGGGTGGGGAGTATAGAAAAACGGCGGCGGCCGGTCAAGAGCAACCACCCGGCGTTCTTGCTCGGACAGTGGGTAGTGAGTAGGGTGGGACCAGCGCAGCGCCGGCCCACCGATTCGAGGCTTGAAATGGTGGGCCAGCGCTGCGCTTGTCCCACCCTACGTCTATCCACTCACTCCACCTTCTCCCCTTCCGCGCTGAAATCGTCGAACGTGACGTGTCCCCAGCCGGATTTCTTGCGATCGACGATGCGGAGGAAGACGGTTTGGCCCGTGTGACGGCCGACGTCCCAGTTGACGCGTCGCATGGCCGGGCCGGCGGTGCCGTCGGCTTTCATCATCTCCTTGCCGTCGGCGTTGCATAGCGCAACGTAGGTTTGCCCCCCCTGCCCTCCCCCGATCAGAAACGACATCCGCTTGCCGGTGATCTTGAACCGCGGCGACTCGATCACGCCGATCATCGCGTCGGCCGGGGGCCCATCTTTCCGCTCGACGGTCGAAAGGTGATACTTTCCCTGCTTGTTGAACGGCTGATAGGGATGCCCCGGAAGGCCCTTTCGATCGCTGACGAGAAGATCGAACTGGCCGTCGACGACCTGCCATCCCTGGAGGTCGCCCGACTCGAAGTCGAACCGCAGTGGGCCGACCGGTTCAGCGTTGTCGTAGGTAACGAGTTTGCGTGCCGGTTTTCGGGAGCCGGCGCGGCCGGTTGCGTCGAACTGAGCGTCGAAACGGACCAGGTACAGATCGCCCTGCTTGTTGGCATGGCCGATTCCCCAGGCGAGCCCCTGCCCTTTCGCGTCGTTCTCGAAGTTGTCGCTGCGAAAGGCCCCCGGGGCGTGCGGCACGTTGCTGAGCGTGTTGCGGGGCTCGAAATGGATCCCGTCGGGTGCGAAGTAGATTTGCCTCGGCCCGGCGGCGGTTGCCATGGAGGCCACCCCCCTGCCCTGCGGCCAGACCATCACTTCATGGCCCGGGTGCAGCGGCCCCGCTTCGTGTTTTGCATACGGCCCGTCCGGTTTGTCGGCGATTGCTACACCCATCTTCGTTTCGCCGGGGCTGTGGTTCATCTGCCGCCCCTTGTAATAGAACCAATACTTACCGTCGCGGACGATGAACGAGGCGTCGTCGACCCGCATGCTATCAAAATCCTTCGGGTCCTCGCTCGGCAGCAGCAGCGGATTGGCGTCGAGTTTTTTCCACGGCCCATCGGGCGACTGGGCGACGGCCGCACCGATGGCGGTCTTCGTTTTCGCGTCAAACGGTTTTGGCACGCCCGTATAGAAAAGGTAATACTTGCCGCCGGCCGCGAGGATATTGGGTGTGAACACGCCGTGCTCGTCCCATTGGCCCGGGCCGCCCTTGCCGACCGAGAGCCCCTGCTCCGTCCACTTTTTCCCATCCGGGGAACTGGCATAATAGACATCGGCCGAATAACCGCTTGGATATCCCCAGACCCCCTGCCCTTTCGTTACCTTGGAATACCAGACGTAGTATTTGTCGCCGGCCTCGATCACGTCGCTGGGGTCGCGGCGCGTGGCGCCTTTCTCGTGGTCGACGGCCGGGGTGAAGGTGAACGAGTGTGGATAGGGTCCGCCGCCGTCGGCCCCTTTCGGTTTGACCTGCCCGGCGGCCGGTTGGTTTTGCCACCGCAAGGCATCGGGCCGCTTCGGCCCCTCGTCAAAGAATCGGGCACCCTCCCCTACCCTGTTGTAATCACCGAGGTCCTTTCGGGCGGCCTCGACCAGCTTCATCAGCTCGGTCACGACTTCCGGATGTTCCGTCGCCACGTTCTTCTTCTCGCCGGGGTCGGCTTCCATGTCGTACAGCTCGGGCACGTCAACCCCGCTGCACATCCGGGCGGACCACGAGCACCACCGCGGCTTGGCCGGCCGCGGCAACACGAGCTTCCACTTGCCGTGGCGGACCGCCTGAAGGTGGTTGAAGCAGTAGAAGAAAAACGTATCGCGGGGAAGGTAACCGGCCGGCGCGCCGGTGATCAATGCGCGGGCGTCGCGGCCGTCGATGATCCGGTCCTTGGGCACTTCGCCGCCGGCCCAGTGGATCAGCGACGGGAACAGATCCATCGACGAGAGCATCTGCCGGCAGACGCGTCCCGCCGGAACGTGCCCCGGCCAGCGCATGATGCAGGGCGTCCGCAGCCCGCCGTCGTAGGTCATCATCTTGGCCCCGCGCAACGGACCGGTGCTGCCGTAGTAGTTGTCGATCGGCGTCTTTCCGGCCAGGTGCCCCTCGACCCATGGCCCGTTGTCGCTCGTGAAGATCATCAACGTGTTTTCGTCGATCCCAAGTTTCTTCAACGTGTTCATCACCTGCCCGCACGACCAATCCAGCTCCTGGATCACGTCGCCGTAGAGCCCCTGTTTGGACTTGCCGCGAAAATCCTTCGACGCCCCGAGCGGCACGTGCGGCATGTTGTGGGCCAAGTATAGAAAGAACGGCCGGTCCTTGTTCTCCGTGATGAACTTGATCGCCTCGGCCGTGTACTTCTGCGTGAGCATGTCCATGTCGGCCGGGCTTTCGAGCACCTCGTCGTTACGCATCAGCTCGGTGATGAAACTCTTGGGATTCGGCTCGCGGGTAAAACCGTTGTGCAGTGGCGTGCCGTAGAAGTAATCGAACCCCTGGGCGCAGGGCATCATCTCTTTGCGGAACGGCCCGGTGCCGCGACCCCGCCGGTTCCCCCCCTGCCCTGCCAGGTGCCACTTGCCGATAAGCGCCGTGGTGTAACCGCAGTCCTTCAACACCTCGGCGATGGTGATCTCTTTTGGATGCAGAACGGGATGACCGCTCTTGGTGTTGCCGGCCTCTGCCACGCGGATCGGGTAACACCCGGTCATCAGCGCCGCCCGCGAGACCCCGCAGACCGGCTGGACGTAGAAATCCGTGAACCGCGTGCCCTCGGCCGCCATGCGATCGAAGTTTGGCGTCTCGATCAGTTGTGATCCGAAACAACCGACGTCACCGTACCCCTGGTCGTCGGTGAAGAAGATGACAAAGTTCGGCGGGCGGCCGGAATCTGACGCAAGCCCTTCTTCACAAGCAATGATTGACAAGAAGACCGGCACCAGGCTTTGTCTCAAAATCCGTACGACGGGCTTCCAAGCCCGTCGAGAAGTTCCGTTTCGGTGGAAGCGACGGGCTTGGAAGCCCATCGTACAACTTGTTCGGACACGTTTTGAGACAAAGCCTAGGACCAGCGGCGAAGAGATTTTGGGCCCGGTATTCCCGGCAAAGAACATCATTGTGTTTCCTTCTTCGGCAATGTTACCGGCACATACCCTACCATACTTTTCATCTTGACCCAAACCGGCGTTTCCAGGACACTCCCCACGGTGGAAATTGCGTAGTCTCGCCAACACCGTAAACAGGGAGGATCGCAGATGTGTCGCAAGGATTGGATGGTTTTCCTTATGGTGTCGGGCCTCGTGGCCGCAGGATGTGGCAAGACGAGCGAATCAAGCAGTTCGGCGAATCTGGGCAATTCGGGCATATCGGGTAACGACCGGCCATCGGAGCCCTTTCAAGGGGCCACTGCCGGTGAGGATACGGAGGAGCCCGCCATCGTTGCCAAAGCGTTTCTTGAGGCCATGTGTCAAGGTGATGGTGCGAGGGTCAGCACACTGCTTACCGCCAAAGCCAAGTCAAGCGGCGTCGCCGACAAGTTGGCGGTGGCGAGCGACACGGCGAAAATCAGTGTAGGCAACGTGACATACCCGACCGGAGAGATCGCACACGTGGAGTGTAGCTGGCGCGATTTGGACGACGAAACCCGCGCGATTTGCGCCCTTCGGAAAGAATCTGATACCTGGCGCATCGCAGGAGTGGCCCCTTTCTTCTTTGAGGGCGAAGACCCCATTCTACTCGACTTTGAGAACCGGGAGGAATTGGTCGAGAAGCTGGCGTGGCTCCGGCAAGAGATGCTCCGACGCGCCCAAATGCGGGGACTTCAGGCCCAAACCCCCAAGAATTCCGTGAACCCCGTCCGCCGCTGACGGGGCCCGTTTCAAGGGAAAACCCGGGGATTTTCTTGCGTATTTCCGCAAAAACCCGAAGTGGGGCCGCCGATTTTTTGCATCAAGCCGAGGTTTTTGCTGCAACGTAAGTCATTCCCAGAAAACAACTTACGACCATGATTGTGAGGATTCCCTCGGGAATCCTCATTTTTTTTTGGAAAGTAGGGGAAGTTGCGTGAGTATAAGCTAGATTTTTTTGGGTAACCGATACATAATTCCTAAGATACCGACCTACCCCAGGACATACAAACTTCCGTTTTTCCCGGTTGACAACTCGTTCCACTATGCTAGCTTATCGTTGAAAGCTGTGCATCTGTTACCAAGTGAACCGGCTCAGGTCGCTTGAACAGGGTAGTGGAAGGGCCGGGAAGGACTTGGTAGCACAGTCACATTTAGGTGTCTCCCAACTGGACGCCGTCAGAGTTGGGAAACAAGACTGGTGACGGCGAAAGAGTGAGTTGCGTAACACTACGGTACCTGTTTAATTGGAGGTTTCTCTAATGAATCGCACGTGTGTGATTGGTATCGCGATTTTTGTCGCGGTACTCGGCCTTGCCCTGCTGAGCGCTGATAGCGCGACAGCGGGCTTGTTTGCGCCCAGCACCTGCGCGCCGGCGACGACTTGTGCCCCGGCGACGACTTGTGCCCCGGCGACAACCTGTGCACCGCGGACTTGCCGTCCCAAGCGCTGCCGGACTTGTCGTCCGAAGACGACTTGTGCCCCGGCCACGACCTGCGCGCCGGCGACGACCTGCGCCCCGAAGACTTGCCGCCCGCGGCGTTGCCGGACCTGCCGTCCGAAGACGACCTGCGCCCCGGCCACGACCTGCGCGCCGAAGACGTGTGAGCCGGCCACTTGTGCCCCGGCCACGACTTGTGCGCCCAAGACGTGCCGCCCGCGGCGTTGCCGGACCTGCCGTCCAAGGACGTGCCGTCCCAAGACGACTTGCGCTCCGCCGACTTGCGCACCGGCAGGTGAAGCAGCCCCAGCGGAAGCTCCCGAGGCCCCGGCCGCTCCCGCTCCGCCGGCGCCTCCTGCCGAAACCTAGTATCGCGTTCCGGATGGAAGGGGGTTTTTGCCAAGCCGAGATTCGACGCCTTTGGCTGAACGGTAAGGCAAGCTAACCCCGATACCAGGACCTGCCCTGTTGGTCTTGGGTCTCGAAATCCGAGAAAGCTACCGCCGGACCCGTTTTGGGTCCGGCTTTTTTTGCGCGCCGACGAGTAGCGCAAGGGTGCGACGATCCACAAATTCCTTTGTTTTCCCAGTCTTCCCCGTTTGCCAAGTTGGCCTTGAAGCGAACCAAACCGTCTGATATAAGCTCCCTTGTTTGCCCTTTCCCAAAGCGAGCCGAACCATGGAAGGTTTGCAGCCCCAGGTCTTCACGGCGTCGACCACGGAAGTTGCCCTGCGTTGGGAGCTGACCGTTATCTTGCCGGCATACAACGAGGAGCAGGCCATCGGCCGGGTCCTCGATGAAATCGTCGAGGCGCTTTTGCAGGAACCGATCCGCTACGAAATCCTGGTTGTCGACGATGCCTCGACCGATCGGACGGCATCGCTGGCGGAGCAATATGCCTGCGATTGTCGACAGTGTTCCATTCGGGTGATTCGCTGCCCGTTGCGTCGCGGGGCGGGCGCGGCCCGCAAAGCCGGCATCCGCGAGGCCCGGGGCGACGTGATTGTCATGCTCGACGCCGACGGCACCTACTCGGCCGAGACTGTTTTGATTCCCTTGGAACTGGAATTCTCCGTGGTTTGAATTAGCATCGAAC
>CAZJRB010000127.1:0-20275 GCA_964547995.1 uncultured Planctomycetaceae bacterium
GCCCGTCGCTTCCCGCAAAACGGGGCTTCTCGACGGGCTTGGAAGCCCGTCGTACCGAGTTTTCAGTGCATCGACGTGTCGGGGGTCCTTCTTTCGTGGGGGTAATCGTACAAGAAGGAAACCTCCATTGACGTTCTAGGATACAATATGAAAATAGATAGCAACGAGGAGGAGACCGATGAGCATGGCAACGACCAAACCGAGTGACAAACAGAAGCTCGTCCCTTCCGAGACAGAGCAAGTAATCAAAGACGGTCCTAGAAAGAAGGCGTCTGCGGTGAGCTTTCTAGCTTCGTTTCACAAGGTCAAGCATCTATTGGTCGGACGGCCCGCCCCAAAGCGGCCAAATCGCGATCGCCCTCTCGCCCCCGATGTTCACCTCCGGGAGGAACTTTCTGCATGGGACGCCGCAAGCGATGAAGCACTTGAGAATCTCGAATCGGAGTGAATTCGCACGCGCAGAGGGGACGTTGTCCGGGTCGAGTTGCCGCGCCCGCGCGGAGCGGCCGGAAGCGAACAATATGGACAGCGCCCTGCCGTTATCATTCAGACTACCGAGTCTCTTTCGGGGCAAACAACCGTAGTTCTTGTTCCCATAACAGGCCAACTTCACGCACAGCGCTTTCCGGGCTGCTTCCCCGTTCACCCAACTGCTGCTAACGGCCTTTCGATGGAATCCGTGGTCCTCACCCATCAAGTTCGGGCGATTGATCGACGGCGAATCAAGAAAGTAGTGGGGCGGCTGTCCGATGCAGACGTGGGCACGCTTGAAGGGCAGCTCTCCGAGTTGTTGGGGCTCTGATCCTGCTCATGCCGCTTTCCTACCGCGTGAAGACCGACAAGCGGTCCGGCATCACCTCCGACCCCAACCGCCCGGACGACCCCGAGTACATCGTCCGCTTGGTCGGCCAGGTAGTCCGGGTGAGCCTCGAAACGGTCAAGATCGTCGCCGCGCTGCCGGGGGATTACGGCGGTGGTCAGGGGCCGGAAGGGGAGAGACGTGGGGGGAATTCAACGCTTGCTTAGTGGCCAATCATCGCTCCACGGGGGCGAGCCCCGTGGTGGCGTTGACAGCCCGACGACCGACGATCGTGTCGCCCTGAGGTCGTTCTCACCGGCCCGCGGAGATTGACGCAACGGGCCGAGGCGGGGATACTGGCGTTGTGACTCGCCGGGCAGGCCGGGGAAGTGTCTCGGCAATCGCGGCGGAACCCGGAAAGGAGACGTTTCATGAAATGTCAACATCTCGGCAAGTCCCCCACGAAGTTCCTATTACGGCATATTCCGGCGGCGGCGGCCGCGGTCGCGTTTGCCGCCGGTTTTGCAGGCGCCCAGACACCGAAGGAAAAGGAATCGCGGCCAGTGGGGGCCGACTATCAAGTCGTCGAGACCGGCGAGCAGATCAAGATCGTCACCCCGCAGCTCGAGGCCGCCGTTCGCAAAAAGGGCTACGTCAGCGGTGTCGCCGCGGGCTCCTTCCTGGACAAGAAGACCGGGTTTCGCGACGCCGGTTTCGGACTCGATATCGTCGACTGGATCATGGAGCCCGGCAGCGACGAGGATTATCGTGACAAGCTCGACAAGGAACTGGTCTATCACTTCGGCAACCGCGTACACGGCAAGCGACAGAAACGCTCGATCGAGGGGCCGCAAATCTGCACCCAAGCCCGCCAACTGGCCCCCCGAGTGATCCGGGGAAAAGACTTCGTCGCCATCCGTCAGCAGTTCAAGTACCGCACGGCCGCCCCAGGCAAGAAGACCGGATCGATCTGGACGCAAGTGCTCGTCTTCCCGGTCGGGAAGCGGTATTTCCTGTCGATGGACAAGATCGACGCGGTCAACGGCAGCGAGGCGATGTTCCTGCGGATCGACATGCCCGGCCACATCCGGCACAGCAAGGGTGATACGTTCAGCCAGGTCTACCTGAGCTATCGCGGCACGATCCCCTCCAGCCAGTTTTTCGAGGATTTTGCCCCCGACGACAAGTTCGAGTACCGCCGCGGCCGGGACAAAGTGCCTGAACGATTCATCCGCGCGTACCGTCTCCGCGATCCGGCAACGGGCAGGCAGGGTCCCTGGCTGGCGGGAATGACGCTCGACCCGGGCGTCGTTTACGAGGCATGGTGCCACCAGCGGGGCTACGTCTGCATGATCGAGGAATTCGGCGGCCGGCCGATCCGGCCCGGGGAATCCTTCCGCGCCGCGTTTCTGGTCGGCTACTTCGACTCGATCGACGCGATGCAGGCCGTCTACGACCGGTATCGCGGTTCCACCAGCCTGGAAGTCGGCGCCGACGGCTGGAAGCTGATGAAGTGATCCCAGCGGCGCGAAAGGTGAATTCGCAGGGGGCCGTTGTCGGTTGGAGGTGATTACCATGACGACAAGCGACGTCCATAATCGCGCAAGGTTATTTTACCCGTTGCCGGCGCCCTTCCGGGCGGGGGCGGCGGCGAGTAGAATTATGGGATGAGCGCGATCTGTCTCGTTATCGACCGGCTTCACTCGGGGTATCTCGGGGCGTACGGAAACTCGTGGATCGAAACGCCCGCGTTCGATCGGCTGGCGTGGCAGTCGTTCGTGTTCGACCAGGTATTGCTCGACTCGCCTTGCCTGGACCGGTTGTACCGTTCGTATTGGCGGGGGTGGCACGCGATGTGCCGGGGCGGGCCGCCGGACGGGCAACCGGCCGTGGCGGCGATGGCGAGCAAAGCCGGCACCCGCACCGTACTTTTGACCGACGAACCAATAGTTGCCCGCCACCCGCTCGCCGAAGAGTTTGACGAGCTGGTTGAAATCGATCCTCCGTGGCAGCCGCAGACCGCCGGGGAGATTGAGGAGACGCACCTGGCGAGATGCTTTGCCCAGTTGATCAGTTGGCTGGAATCGGCCGAGGGGCCGTTCCTTCTGTGGTGTCACTTGGGTGGTTTGGGAACGGCGTGGGACGCGCCGGCCGTGTTTCGCCGTACGTACTGGGAAGAAGGTGATCCGAACCCTCCCGAGGACGCCGAGGCGCCCGACCGCATGTTGCCCGACCAGTACGATCCCGACGAGCTGCTCGGCATCACCCAATCGTACGCCGGACAAGTAACCCTGCTGGATGCGTGTCTTGGGGCGCTATTGGAGTTTCTCGACGGCAGTCGAGCCGGGCGGGAGTCGCTGTTGACGCTGACCTCGTCGCGCGGGTTTCCTTTGGGGGAACACAACCGTGTGGGAACTTGCGACGAAGCGGTCTATGGCGAGCTGGTCCACGTGCCGCTGATGATCCGCTTCCCCGGCGGATCGGGCGCCGGCGGCAGGAGCCACTCCCTGGTCGAGCCTTCCGATCTTTGGGCGACGCTGTTGGAATATTGGAACGTGAAGTCACCGCCCTCGCCGACGGCGTTGAGTCTGCTGCCGGTCGTTCGGGGAGAAATCTCCACGTTGCGCGACCGGCTTTGCGTGGAAGGGCAGGGGGGCGAGCGGGCAATCCGCACGCCGGCCTGGTACCTGCGCGTCCGCGACAAGCCGGAATTGTTTGCCAAGCCGGACGACCGTTGGGAAATCAACGACGTGGCCGACCGCTGCCACGAAGTGGTCGAGTGCCTCGGCGACGTGATGGCACAGTACGAACAGGCGCTTCAAGCAGGCACGGTTGCCGACCTGCCGCCATTGAACGAGGTGTTGCTGAGCGGTTTGGCGTGACGGTTGGTCCCGGTAGCACCCGGAACACCGGCGGCGGTGGTTTTGGGCAATTGCTTGGCGTGACCAACGGTCGCGGCTTTATGGGCCACGCGGAGTTGTTTTTGAGCGGCCCTTATCCTTATCTATGTCTCCCATACCCTCCTTCTTCTGCCGTTTATGCCGGCGATGGGTCAAATTCCCGGTGAAATCGGCCGATTCGGGGTGGTCACACCCCATGGGTTACGGATATACTCCGCCCCTTCGTATCGCAAGGACGCGACCTTTCCTACTGCTCTTCTGTTGGATCGACGATGGCCGGACACGGATGTCCGCAAACCTCACCGGGCGTATGCACCTTCGCCCGTCAATCGCTGGCATGCCGAGGGGCTTGGCTTGCGCTACCGGTCTTGGCATTGCTGATGCCGTATCGCTGGGCCGGTGCGGAGACGATGCAGGTGCGGATTGCCTGGGGCGGCGGGGCCGAACGGGTTTGGAGCGGAAGCATCTCGGTCACCGGTCAAGGGACCCTCGCTGAGCCGCGGCTGTTGGGTATCGAGGCCGACGAGCCGGGCTCGATGTGGATCGACTCCGGCCAGCTCATGATCCGACAACGGAGCCCCCGGGCATACGACGGGGTCGATCTGCTGGTCAATGCCCCGGCGGATAGTCGGTTGTTGGTCCAGTTCGCCGATAACACGAACCGCGGCGTTGAGCTGATCGAGGTCCCGTTGGCAGACATTCAAGCTGGGTACTTCGACAAGGAACTCGACGGCCACGGCAATCGATTGCTGGTCCGCTGCACGCCCGGGGACCGACTTCCGGTGACGTTCGATCGGAGGCACTTGATTCTCTCACCCGGCGAAACCTTTTCCTTTACAGTCAAACCGCACATGCTGCCGGTCAAGCCTGGCAGCAAAGTGCGGCTGCGAGCTCAACTTCGTTCGTCTCGCGGAGGCGACGAACTGTGGTCGGTGCAACGCGACATTCTGGCCGGCCAACCGGCGCCGATACCACTGAGTGTCGTGGCGCCGAAGGCCGAGGGCGTCTACGAAGTGGTCGTTACCGTCACGGAGAACCGGAGCTGGTCCGAGGCGGTCCGCAAGCCGCTGAACTGGATGAAGATGCTTGCCGAGCGGAAGGTGCAGATTCTGGTTCTCGATGCGCGTTCTCCCACTCGACGAACAGTGATTCCCAAGTTAAGCCAGGTTGTCGAGATTGATCCGGCCAGCGGGCAATGGTGGGAATTGCTGGCCAAGCTGCCGAGGTTGCGGACGGTCCCTCGCTTATGGAAAGGTCCCCTGGGCAACGGCAACATGACGACCATCGAGCACCCGTTGGGTGAGCTGGTCCGCTTGAACCCGAACCGCGAGTCCCCCGACGTGAGTTGGGAGGCCTATTCTTTGCCGATTCGAGAGCCGAACCGGCCCCATGTTTTGGAAGTCGATTTTCCCAGCGACGTATCGCAGACGATGGGCATCAGCGTCGTGGAGCCGAACGCGGCCGGGGCTCTGATGCCCATCGGGTTGGACTCGGGAATCGACACTCCCGAACCGATTCTCGGCGGCACGGCTCCGCAATGGCAGCGGCACCGGGTGATTTTCTGGCCTCGCACACGGACCCCCGTGGTTCTGATCGCCAACCTTCGGGATTCTTCGCCGGCGGTATACGGCAGGATTCGGGTGCTTGCCGGTTGGGATCGCCTGCCGCCGGCGGTTCTGAAGCCGAACCATCAACGTTCGGAGCGGCTGCTGGCGGCCTACCTCGACCGTCCGTTGTTTCCCGAAAACTTCTCCTCGCGCGAGCAATTCGATTCGTGGAGCGGCCGCAGTCTGGATGACTGGGGAACGTTCCACGACGGCGGCGTGCGGCTGGTCGAGTATCTCGAACACGTCGGCTACAACGGGTTGATGATGTCGGTCGTTGCCGACGGCAGCGCGATCTACCCCAGCAAGGTCCTCCAGCCGACGCCGCGTTACGATACCGGCGTCTTCTTCGACGCGGGGAACGATCCGGTCCGCAAGGACATCCTGGAGATGCTGTTGCGGATGTTCGATCGAGAGGGGTTGCGGTTGATTCCGATGATTGAGTTTGCCGCTCCGCTGCCGGAGTTGGAAGCGGTTCGCCGTGGCAGCGGGACGGAACGTCCGGTCATTGAATGGATCGGTCCGGAGGGGAAGACGTGGTGCCGGACGAATTCCCCGCCGCGTGTCTTGGCACCGTACTACAACGTGTTGCACCCGCAGGTGCAGGAGGCGATGCTTCAGGTGGTGCGCGAGTTGGTCGCCGCCTACGGCCGTCATCCGTCGTTTGCCGGGCTGGCGATTCGTCTGTCACCGGACGGCTACGCGCAACTGCCCGGACCGGAATGGGGAATGGACGACGCGACCATTTCCCGATTCGAGCGGGATACGGGGGTGAGGGTTCCCGGCAGCGGTCCGGGCCGCTTCTCCGAGCGGGCCGAGTTTCTCACCGGCAAGTACCGCCGTGTATGGCTTCAGTGGCGCGCGGCGCAATTGAGCCGGTTCTACCGCAGTGTCTACACCGAGTTGGCGGCGTCCCGGGCCGGTGCCCGACTGTACCTGGCCGGAGCCGGAATCCTGGGTGGTACGGACCGGGAAAACACGTTGCGGCCGGCCTTGCCGAGGCAGAACACACTCGCCGACGCCATGTTGGAAGTGGGTATCGACGTGTTGCACTACCAGGACAACCCGGCGATCGTGCTTCTGCGGCCCGAACGCATCACTCCGACGGGCGATCTCAATTCCGAGGCTGTCGACCTCGAAATCCGGCAGATGCCCGACGTAGATCGATACTTCCAATCCCTTTCGGTCCCGGGCAGCTTGTTTTTCCATCGGCCCGAGGAAATCCGCATCAAATCGTTTGACGAAAGGAGTCCCTTCCAACCCTCGTATACGTGGCTGGTGAGTCAACCGGTTCCGACAGGGTTCTACAACCGACGGCGGTTTGTACACAGCCTTGCCACGCTCGACTCGCAGGCGATAGCCGACGGCGGTTGGCTGCTGCCGTTGGGGCAGGAGGCGGCGCTGCGCGATTTTATGGGCGTCTATCGTCGTTTGCCGGTAACGCCGTTCCATCGCGTCGCCGGGCAGCCGGGGGGCGGCTCTTCACAGCCGGTGACGTTCCGCTACGCACAACATGCCGGCGACATGTATCTCTACGCAGTGAATGATTCGCCGATCCCGGTAACAGCCGAAGTCCGTGTCGACGCTCCCGCCGATTGTCAGATCAAGGAATTGACCGGTGCCCGGAAGGTAGCGCCTCTGGAACAGGACGCCTTGGGCGGGTACTGGCGGGTCAAGCTGCGGCCGTACGATCTGGTAGCGGTGCGATTCTCCGATCCGGGCGTGATCCTGTCGGGGCCGAAGGTCGTGTTTTCGGCAGGAGTCGACGCGGCGTTGAAACGGCGCATAGGCGAGTTGGGCGCCCGCACGGCATCGCTACGGGCCGAACCGCCGTTGCTCGAGGTGTTGAGCAATCCCGGTTTCGAGCAGCGTCCCCAGCCGAACAATCCCATGCCCGGCTGGATTGCCTCGCGGTGCGCCGGCGTGGATATCCAACGGGATTCCGCGCAGTGCCACGACGGCCGGGCATCGGCGCGTTTGCGCAGCAACGGCCCGGTGGCCAGTCTGATCAGCCAGCCGTTTGAACCATCGGGCACCAGCCGATTGGCGCTTTCGGTCTGGCTTCGAATCGCCGATGTCAATCGCCAACCGCCGCTTAGGCTGGCGATCCAGGGCATGCGCAACGACCGCTGGGACTACTACCGGGCAGCCCCGATCGGTTGCGATCCGGATGGTCAGGGTGTCAGCCCCATCGGAACCGATTGGCAGCGGTTCCTCTTTCCGATCAACGACTTGCCGCTCGACGCGCTGGCGCAATTACAGGTCCGTTTCGATTTGATGGGGGCCGGCGAGGTTTGGATCGACGGCGTTGAACTCACCGACCTGCGGTTCAGCGACAACGAGGTCAAGGAACTCTCGAAGTTGGTCACCTTGATTCAAGTACGGCTTCAGAACGGGCAGATAGGCGATTGTTTGCGGCTGCTGGAGGGTTACTGGCCGCGGTTCCTCGAGCAGAACGTTCCCTTGCGTCCCGAAGCGATGGTTGCCGGCAAGCCGCCGCCGCCGTTGCCCAAGCCATCGGCCGACAAACCTGAGGAACCGCCGTCTCCGCGCACCGGCCTGTTCAGCCGAATGAGGAACCTGCTGCCGAAATCGTTGCGTTATTGAGACGGCTTTGCCAATACTCCTGCGAAACCGGAAAACCGTAATGAAGGCATCGCTCCGCGACGAACTGATCTGGTTGACCACCGGCTGCCTGATGGTCCTGGCCGTCGTGGCGATTGCCGTGGCTTTTGTCTACACCCGGGCCGTGATGATCCCTTTCGTGTTGGCGGTCTTCATTGTTACGGTCGTATCGCCGATCGTCGATTTTCACGTGGTGCGATTTCGGTTTCCACGTTGGATTGCGATTGGGGTTGCCTTGCTCTTGGTATTGGCGATTCTCGCGGTCATGGGGTTGATGTCGATCATTGCCGTCGAGGGGATCGTCAGCTATGCCGGCGAGTATAGCAGCACGTTGGGGAAGTTGAACCAGCACCTATTCACTCCGCTGACAAATCGACTCGCTGAGTGGGGTATCCATGTTGACGAGACGAAAATCATGGGCGAGCTTCAGGGCATGCTGCCGGGGATGGTTACCCGGACCGTCGGCAAGGCGACCGGGTTGCTCTCGACCGGGTTCCTGATCGTCATTTTCGTCGTGTTCTTGCTGGCCGGGCGCAAATCACCCGCGAGAACGGCTGGAATCTATGCCGAGATCGAATCGCAGACGCGTCGCTATATTGCCACGAAGTTCGTGATTTCGGCGGTGACGGGTACGCTTGTCTGGTTGCTCCTCTGGGCGTTCAATATGCCGATGGCGCCGGTGTTCGGAATGCTCGCCTTTGCACTGAACTTCATCCCGTCGATCGGTTCGGTGGTTGCCACGTTGTTGCCCCTCCCGGTCGCTTTCGCGACCTACGGCGGTAACATTTGGATCGTGCTGTCGGTCGTCATCTATCCCGGCGCCGTCCACATGATGATCGGCAACGTGGTCGAGCCGAAAATCATGGGGCAGGGAATGAGGTTGCACCCGGTTACCATCCTCCTTTCCTTGGCGTTTTGGGGCCTGCTCTGGGGACCGCTCGGCATGGTGCTCGCCGTGCCGATCACCGCGACCATCCGCATCGTCTTGATGCGTTTCACCGCGACCAAACCCGTCGGCGAGCTGCTGGCCGGAAAACTGCCCGCAGCGGAGCCTCCCTTATAAAACCGCGACCGGTGGTCGCGCCGAATCACCGGCCCGTAGCGGTTTTGGGTGACGCCTGGCGCGACCACCGGTCGCGGCTTTATCGTTCAGCCACTTGCGGTTCTGCTCCAGGACAGACGTTTCAACGTTTCGGCGTTGTCACCGAAGTGAGCACTTCGGTGACCAGATGGCGGTAGGCGTCGAGGTTTTCCCACTCCGTGGCGACCGCCATCTTGGTGCCCTTGGGGTCAACACGTGTAAACCCGTCGTCCGTCACGGAAATGGACAGCGCCACGAGCTTGGTCAAGTCCTTCGCACCGGGGTATGCAAGGTAGATGGCCACCGTGTCGTAGAGTGTGCTGCTCCGGTTCAGTTCGTCCACGTGCTTTTTCTTCGCCCAGATGCGATAGTTTTCCAGCAGGGCCTTAACCAACGGATCGTTGCTCTCCTTGAGTGCCTGGAAATGCTTGCCCCCAAGTTGTACGATGCCGCAGGTGTCGAGCGGCGTGATCATCGTCCGGCGCCACGGCGCCGAGAGGACCCGTCGTGCGGCAGCGGCGTCGCGCCGGACGTTGTATTCGGCCGACGGCTTCTTGCCGCCGCCGTAACCCTTGTAGACGCTGCCGTGCATGCCGACGAAAAAGGCCTTCGATCCGATGCCGGGGTCCTTGACCAGCGCGGCGCTCATTGTTTGCAGCGGGCCGACGCAGATCACGGTGACCGGCTCCCGGCTGTTGTTGATCGTATCGACAATCGCCCGGGCACCGTCCTTGTAGATTTTCCCCGAATACTTATCGAGCCGGAAGTCCCTGGTCCATTCGTCCTGGCGTGTCTTTCCGCCGCCGCCGGGCCCGAGGCCGATCGGGATGTCGGTCCGCCCGGCAACGGTCAGCAGCTTGGCGAGCAGCTTTCCCCTCGCGTCGGCATTGTGGCAGGTGGTTGTGATCAGCTTGACGTCCAACTGCGGGCTCTTCAGCAGCATGATCAACGCCCAGGTGTCGTCGATGTCGTCGCCGATGTCGGTATCGAAGATGACGGGGATCTTGGCCGGCTTTGACTCATCGGCCGCGCGGAGCAACACGGGAAACGCGACCGAGAGGACCGTCGCTGCGATCGAGAAGAGATGCTTCATTCGTCCGTCGTTTCCTTTCCCAGTTTGAGCAGCAATTCAATCGGGTAGATGCCGGCGTCGTGCCCGTCGCTAAACTGGATCTTGTATGCGTAGTTTCCCACCGGATTCATCCGGTGGATCGTGATGCCCGGGATGACGTCGGGGGGGTCGGCCTTGCAGTTGGCACAAGGGCACGCCTCGCGCAACTCGATCGTCGAGTACTGCCGACGCGAGCCGTTGCTGAACTCGATGACCAACGTCCGGCCATCGGGCATCACTAGCTTCGTAGGTTGGACATTCATGCCACTTATGATAGAAGATTTGGCCCCGCGTGCAAGACCATAAGCGGCCGCTCAAAAATAACTTCGGCATTTTCCTTATAAAGTCGCGACCGGTGGTCGCGCCAAGCGCCACCCAAAACCGCTACGGCCGGTGATTCGGCGCGACCACCGGTCGCGGCTTTATGGCAATCACCATCCAAGATTGCCGAGGTTGTTTCTGAGCGACTCCTAAGCTAAGAAGTCGTAAACAAATTGTTTCCGGAATTCGGCAGGATACCATGACGTGGAGCAATCGTGTACGGTGCAATCAAAGGAGGGGGCACCTGCCCCCGGCCGATTCAAGCGCGGCGTTCACTCCAATGGACCGGGGGCGGGTGCCCCCTACTTTGATTCTGTGTTCGGGGCTTCATGGGGGCAATTCCGGAAGTTATTCCTTTACGACTCCTAAGCGGGAAGTCGGGCGGCTCCCGTCACTTGAACACCCTGCCTGCTGCGTGGTATCATTGATCCCCAACCGGCAGGAAACCGTTCGCCGTCCCGGAGTCGTCACCCGTGTCCGAAGTCCTTTTCCAGAACGTCGAAAAGACCTATCCCGGGGGCGTCGAGGCCGTCCGGCGGCTGGACCTGAACGTTGCCCCATGCGAGTTCGTCGTCCTGGTCGGGCCGTCCGGCTGCGGCAAATCGACCACGCTGCGGATGGTTGCCGGGCTGGAAACGGTCACCTCGGGCACGATCTCCATCGGGGGAAAGGTCGTCAACGGCCTGCGGCCCAAGGACCGCGACGTCGCCATGGTCCTCCAGAACTACGCCCTCTATCCGCATCTGACGGTTCGCGGGAACATGGCACTCGGGCTGAAATTGCGGAAACTCGATTCCGGGGAGATTGAAGCACGGATCGGACAGGCCGCCGAGATGCTGGGGATTGCCGAACTGTTGGAACGCCGCCCGGGGACGCTCTCCGGTGGCGAACAGCAGCGGGTCGCCCTGGGCCGGGCCATCGTGCGCCGCCCGGCCGTGTTTCTGCTGGACGAGCCGCTGTCGAATCTCGACGCCCAACTCCGCTCCGAAATGCGGGTGGAAATCAAGCGGCTCCACCGCCGGCTCGGGGCTACGATGATCTATGTGACCCACGACCAGGTCGAGGCCCTCACCCTCGGCGAGCGAATCGTGGTGCTCCACGGGGGCGAGATCCAACAGGTGGCCGATCCGGCAGCGCTCTACGACCGCCCGGCGAACAAGTTCGTCGCCGGCTTCATCGGCACGCCGTCGATGAACTTCATCGATGGGCGGATTCGCCATGACGACGGGCAACCCGTCTTCGCTGCCGCCGGTTTCTCTCTACCGGTGCCCGACTCCAAGCGGGAACTACTCGGGTCGTACAAGGATCGCCCCGTTACTTTGGGAATCCGCCCCGAGGATCTCACCTTGCCGGCCACGGAATTATCGCCCGAGAGTCCGCGAATCGAAGCACAAATCGACGTCGTCGAGCCGATGGGGGCGGAGTCGTTCGTCCACCTAAACATCAACGGAACGACCCTGGTTGTGCGTGCCGATCCGCATGAACGCTTCGAGCCGGGAGGGACCGTCTTGCTGAACGTCGCCGTCGAGCGAGTACACTTCTTCGATCCCGAGACGGAGGAGTCGCTGCTGCACCCCTGAACCCCCGCACGCAGTGCGGGGGCTTTTTACTATCCACTATCCACTATTCACCATCCACTATCCACCACTACTTGACCTGGAGAATCAAATAAGCATAGGAGAAACTGCTGGTGGGACTCTGGTCGGCGCTACTCCAGATTGCCCCGCACCGCACGCCGGCAAGGTTGGAAATGGCTTGCGAAGAGGCTCCCACTGCGGGAATGGCCGGTCCGACGACCGTGCCCTGGCCGGGGGTATACCACTGGTACGTTGAGGGCCGGTAGCTCATCCAGCCGCTCCCCCGTGCGCCGGTGACGAGGACGCCGGGGTACCCTTCCAGCTTGATCGCACACGAGAACGCCTTTCCGCCCGTCCTGCGCCTCACGCGCGCGATGATCGTGTCGCCGGCGTTGAAAACCCTTGCCACTTTGACCGGCGCCGCGTACCTGCCTGAACCGACCAGCGACCCGTTGATGGCGATATCAAAACGATAATCACAAGCCGCGACGATGACCCCGTTGCAGGGAAATCGGGGTTTGATAACCGGCTTTATCTTCTTCTGAAGCTCCTCGGCCACTTCGGCAATCTTCTCCACCCTTTTCTGGGCCTTTACCTTGTGCAGCCCGGTCAATTTCGGCAGGCATCGCTCGTACCAGGCTTTCGCCCGCTCGAGGCACGCGAGTTTCGCTTCGTCGGGCAGCTCCTCGGCCGCATTGTACCAACTGTCGCCGACCATCACTTGCTTCTGCGGTTCCGTGGGGTTGGTCCGGTCTTGCAGGGCGGCCTGCTTCAGCTTCGTATCGCTTCCCTTGGCGAGCATGGGCAACCCCTTGTCCCACTCGTTCTTGTTCGCACACAGGTACGTGCCCACGGTCGTGTTGGCCTCCGGATCGTTGGGGTTGACCTTGATTGCCTTTAGCGCCGCGGAGACTTTGCCGAAGGCCTTCTGCTTCTGCGCGATGAGTTTTCGCCGTTCGGCAATCTGTTGCGTGTAGTTCTTGTTGGAAACGCGGCCGGCGAGCGACAAAAGCGACGAAGATATCTTGCCGGCGGCATCGTACTTGTCGGCGGCAATTGCCTCATCGACGACGGGCAACGCCGACTCAATCACGTTTACCCTCGCCTCGGGCGGGATTTTCGTCTTCAGCGCCGTCGTGGTGATGATAACGCGCATGGCGGTCGTATCGGCCTTGAACCGCTGGCCGATTTCGTCAATCGCCTGAAGCGCCGCCGGCAGATCGCCCACCGTGGCGGCCAGTTCGCACGCCTTGCGAAGCATGACGTATTGTGTGTTCGGATCGTTCGTCGTGTCCAGCGCTTCCTTGAGGATGGAGCGAGCCAGTTCGCTGATCTCTTTCGGCTCGGCGGCGGCCAACTTTTTCGATTCCAGCTCGAAGACCTCGTTTACCAGCGGGAGGATTTTCGTTTGGGCGGCGGAGGAAGGAATGGGAAGCCGCTTGATTTCCTTTGCGGGTGCCGGCTGCACGGCGCCCGGAGTGCCCGGCTGGGGTTTGTCGCCCGCCTTGTCGATGAGCGACTCGAGTGTGCGGTGCTCGGGGTCCACGTGCGGCTGCGGAACCAGTTCGCCGATCTCCGCCGGTGGTTTCTCCGGCGATTGTGCCTTTACGGGTTCCGTGCAAGCAAGGATCCATCCCAAGACGAACATGGCCAGCGCGGGCAATACCAGAGAACTCGCCTTGCACCGGCGGCGGGAACAATGAAAGTGCTTGCAGTAAGAATCAAACATATCTCTCTCCATCGGCGGACCTCCTGACCCCTCATGTCCCTGACACGCCTCGAGTTGCCAAGGCATCTATCGAATCTAATCGATCCCTGCCGGGACGGCAACCCCATCAAAAGAACTATACGAGAACGGCCTCGTTCCCGGAGGCTATGTGCCGTCGACCGACCAGTGCGGCCGATCGGTCGGGTGTTTGATTACGCCATACGTTGCACCGATTGCGTGTAGTTCGACATTGGCGCCGTCGCGTGGTAAGGAAGTGATTTCCGTGAGCGTGCCGTCACGCTCGCGAATTTGAAGCGGGCCGTCCCACGTGATTGTCATGTCGATGGCCTTTCCGTCGATGTGTGTTGAGGTGAGCGACGCGGCAAACGCCATGTTGAAGCAGTCGCGGGAAATCATCTCGCGTGCGGCCTGCCGCGAACGCTCTTCGTTGCCGTGGTCCCACTCGATGTCAGGGCAGGGCAGGGCAGGGGGGTACGGATTTCCGGATTTGGGATTTCGGATTTCGGATTTCGGATTTCGGATTTCGGAAGGTGGTGGGGGAATCTCGGCCGCCTGAATCTCGCCGTGCGCCAGACGCCACGCGTAGTGCATCAAGTACGCCCGGAGCGGATCGCGACGCGTGCTGTTGATCTTTACCCTTGCTCCCGCTTCGGAAAGTGCGCTGAGAAACCTTTGCACGCTTTCACGGAACTCCGGCTCCAGGTCGGCCGCCTCGGTGCTGTTGGGCCAGTTTGCCTGGTTTGCATCCCACCACGCTTTGCCGCTGAGGTTGCTCACGGCGCGTTCCTCAACTCTCTCCGCCGCGGGTCACGACGATGTTGTCGCGATGGATCACTTCGTCGTACGGGAATTTCCCGAGCACCTGAACGATCTGGTCGGTCCGCAGCCCCTTGATCCGCCGGATCGTCTCGGCGGAGTAGTTGGTCAGGCCGCGGGCGAACTCGTTTCCGTCGGCGTCGTGTACCGAAAGAATGTCGCCTTTGCCGAATTCGCCTTCGGCCGTCACAACGCCGATCGGCAACAGGCTGCGGCCTCCTTGTTCGACGGCACGCTGCGCGCCGGAATCGACGACGAGCCGTCCGCGGGGTTGCACCGTCAGGCCGATCCAGCGTTTCCGGGCGGCAATCGCCTGGCCCTGAGCGAGGAACAAGGTGCCTAGCGGCTCGCCATCAATGATCCTTGTCAGGACGTTGGGCACGTGCCCGCCGGCGATGATCACGTTCTCACCGCCGGCGGTCACCAGGCGGGCCGCTTCAAGTTTGCTGGTCATGCCGCCGGTTCCCATTCCGCCGGCACGGTCCCTGGCCAGGTCGAGAATCGACTGGTCGAGCCGCTTGACCAGGGGAATGATCTTGCTGTCGGGCGAATTCGGGTCGCCGTCGTACAGCCCTTCCACGTCGGAGAGCAAGACCAGCAGCGGCGCCTGGATCAGGTTGGTCACGATCGCCGCCAGCCGGTCGTTGTCGCCGAAAGTGGTCTGTAGCTCGTCGACCGCCACGGTATCGTTTTCGTTGATGATCGGGACGGTGCTGAGTTCCAAAAGCGCCAGCAGCGTGTTTCGGGCGTTGAGATACCGGGTGCGATGGTCGAGGTCCTCGGCCGTCAGCAGGACTTGCGCAGCGTGGTATCCGTGGGTTTCCAGCGAGCGTTCGTAGGCCTCGACCAGCACGCTTTGGCCGACGGCGGCGACGGCTTGGAGCTGGGCGAGATCGTTGGGCCTGCCCGCCAGCCCCAAACGCCCGATGCCGGCTCCCACCGCTCCCGAGCTGACCAGCACCACCTTCCGCCCGGCGGTCATCAACCGGTTGAGCTGTTCGGTCAACCGGGCGATCTGTTCATGGTCGAGCCGCCCATCGGGCCCCGTCAGAACCCGTGTGCCCATTTTCACGACGATGGTCCCGGCGGTGGCGATTTCCTGGCGCAGCAGATCGGTCATGGCAGTTTGCGGCTGCAAGGCAACACGAAGAAACCACTAAGGGGCGGGAGACCCGTCCTACAAATGCGACCGTTATTTCTCGAACGGTGCTAGTACCGTACGACAATTAAAACTGTGGGTGCCATGCCCACGCTTGCCGTGGGCATGTTTGCGGAGGTTGCCCAACATGCCCACGGCGAGCGTGGGCATGGCACCCGACAACCAACAATCTTAATTGTCACAAGGTACTAGGCTTTGTCCCAAAACCCGTACGACGGGCTTCCAAGCCCGTCGAGAAGTTCCGTTTCGGTGGAGCGACGGGCTTGGAAGCCCGTCGTACAACCCGTTCGGACACGTTTTGGGACAAAGCCTAAGTATAGTCGAGTGCCGACAGAAGCGAAAGACCGCGCTGGCAGGGCTTCTTAGGGCAAGACCAGCCGCCTGCCGACGTAAACGCGTGTGGCAGGAACACGGCTGATGTAACCCGGCACGTAGTAATGCCCCGTGTGTACGTGCCAGCCGCGACGCGGCGTCCAGTGAGGGGTCGTGTGCAATCGATCGTAGTAGATCGTTGGACCATGGTAGATCGGGTAACTGGTGCCATAGTACAAATGGGTACCATACGATTGGGCATTTGCCTGATCGGCCAGTGTCACGCTCAAACCAAGCACCAAGGTTGCAGCGGCGAGCCCAAACAACAATCTTCGCGAGTTGAACATCAGTTTTCTCCTCCTTAGGTTTTCCCGCTATTAGGGGGGCATTGAAATGCCTTCTATCAGACAGATGGGAAAACACCCCACAAAGCCGACGCGGAAAATCGAATTTTCTGGAACGAGTGCTTTGTCAAAGCCAAGAATTGGGGTAGCTACGCTCGCCAAAGCGTGGGATTCCCACGGTCTGGCGACCGTGGCTACCCCAATTTCAAAATCGGACAAAGCACCAGTGGGGAATTCCAGAGTAGGTTGTGGGCGGTGGCCGTCCCCTCTATAATGAGGTTTATGAGGGAAATCCACGAAGAGTGCGGCGTTGCCGCGATCTACCACCTTCCTGGGAGGGTGCCAAGCCCCCTTTGTCCGCGTCAGGGTCCTGAGGAAATCGCCCGCCTGATGCCGCGGATGCTGCTGGATGTGCAGAATCGCGGCCAGCTCTCCGCCGGTATGACCACCTACGGCCCCGACCGGCGGCAACTGATCGATACCCATAAGGATATCGGTGGCGTCGCCGAGGTCTTCCGGACCAACCACCGGGCGAAGTTCGAGAGCCTGATGAGGGAATACGCAGGCCGGGCCGCGATCGGGCACGTGCGGTATGCAACCTGTGGGTTTGAAGATCGAAGCTACGCCCAGCCGTTCGAACGCCACCATATCAAGAAGCACAAGTGGTTCAGTTTCGCCTTTAACGGCCAGTTGGCCAACTACCAGCAGCTTCGCGACGAACTTCTCGACGACGACGATAACTATCTCTCGCGGCAGACCGACACCGAGATTCTCATGCACCACCTGTGCTATGCGTTACGTTCGAATCAACAGCCGCCGCTGATTGAGGTCTGTGCGGAGTTGGCGGCGAAGATCGACGGCGCATACAGCCTCGTGTTTCTCGATGCGTTGGGGAATATGCTCGTTGCTCGCGACCCGTTGGGGTTCAAGCCGCTCTGCTATGCGGTCGAAGGTCCGTTGTTCGCTGCGGCAAGCGAGAGTGTGGCGTTGTTGAACCTGGGTTTTGTCCCCGAGAACATCAAACCGCTTCCGTCAGGGTACGCGGCGGTGATAACGAATGGGCGGTTGGAGATCGAAAAGTTTGCCCCGAGCCCGCGGCAGGCGCATTGTTTCTTCGAGTGGGTTTACTTCGCCAATGTGGGCAGCACGCTCGACGGCCGGAGTGTCTACCTCGCCCGAAAGTCGCTCGGCGAGGAGCTTGCCCGGCTCGAAACCGTTGCCATCGATGAGCATACGGTTGTCGTGCCGGTTCCCGACACGAGCAAGGCGGCAGCCGACGCGATGGCATACGCCCTCCAAGTGCCTGCCGTCGAGGGGCTGATTCGCAACCGCTACAGCGGGCGGACGTTTATCGAAGGGGACAGCGGCCGAAAGCACAAAGCTGAAACCAAGTACACGCCGCTACGCGAAGTCCTGGAGGGCAAACGCGTGTTGCTGGTCGAGGATTCGATTGTCCGCGGGACGACGTTGAAGGCGCTGTTGGTAAGAATTCGCGAGTTGGGTCAGCCCCGCGAAATCCATGTCCGCGTGGCCTGCCCGCCGATTACCTCGCCGTGTTTTTATGGGATCGACATGTCGACGGTCGGTGAGTTGTTCGCTCCGCCGTTTCTTGACGAGAGCCCCTCGCTGGAAGCCGCCGAGGCCCGGATGGCCGAGGATTTGGGGGCCGATTCCTTGCGATACTTGCCCGTCGAGGCAATCTCTCGCGCGATCGGATTCGATCCCAACGAGCTGTGCCGGGCGTGCATCGTGGGCGACTATCCGACCGAGGGCGGCCGCAATCTGGCCCGAATCGCACTGCAAAACTATCAAAGCAATGTCGCTGGTCGAACCTACGAGGCGGAGGTGAGGTAAGGGGCGACCGAAGAATAACTTTCCGATTTGGATTGAAAGTAGGGGGCACCCGCCCCCGGCACTTGGCTCGTTCGGTTATGGGCCGGGGGTCCCTTCCTTTATTTTTTATTTTTGAATCTGGAATCCGGCAAGTTATTTATCGGCTGCCCCGAAGCCGGGGCCTCTGCGTGGTACATTTTCGACTTACGCTGCCCCCCACAAGCGGGGCACGTGTCCGTGCGGACGCGCAATTTACCTGGACCCCTTATTTTATTCAGGTTATGATATTGGGTAAGTTGGCCCAGCCTACTTGATTTTCATGCTAGGGTTGGTATGTTACCAGGATGCGCATGCTGTGAGTATTGTGACAAAAATCGTAATCCATTTGTCCCATGAAGTGAGAGGAGCGGACATGATTCGACCCAATTGGAAGACCTTGTTGATCGGCGTGGCGGCGGTCGGTTTGTTGATGACGTTTACCTCCGAGGCCGACGCGTTTTGGGGTTGGCGTTATGGAGGCTGCTGCGGGCCCTACTATTCCTATTCGTGTTATACCCCATGTTATAGCACCTGCTATATCCCATGTTACAGCACCTGCTATAGCCCCTGTTGCGGCTATGGCTATGGCTATTATGTCGGCTACCGCCGCGGTCCCATCCGGCGATGGCTGTTCGGGCCCTATCGATGGTACCGAGGGTACTATGGTTACTATGGGAGTTGTTGGAACGCGTGTTGTACGGACCTGTGCTGCTCGGACGTAGCGTGCTGTACCTCGACGACATCAAAGACATTTACGCCAGACTCAACGGTTACACCAACCCCCGCAGTTAAAAAACCGGTTGAGCCGGCGGCGCCCATTATGGAACCGTCCCCTGATCTAACCCCGGAACCTGCTGCTCCGGCGCCGGTGGTTCCGTCGCTTGAGCCAACCCCGGATCTCAGTCCGGCTCCCGCGCCGGGCGACACAAGGGTTCCGACGCGGGCGAACAGCGGCTTGTTGACCGTTTGGGTCCCGTACGACGCGAAGGTTACGGTCAACGGCTTGCCTACCAAGAGCCAGGGAAGCCGCCGTCAATTTGTTTCGCACGGCTTGAAGCCCGGTTTCAGCTACAAGTACGTCGTCCGCGCAGAGGTCGTCCGCAACGGCCGGGTAATTGCCGACGCTAAGACGGTCGTCCTGACGGCCGGCGACCGTACCGCATTGGCTTTCGGGTTCAACGCCCTTCCGAGCGGATCGCTGGCGGCACGATAACCGACCGGCACGTTGTTGAATTGCGATCTCAAGGATAAGATCGGCCCCTGCTCCGGACCGTTTCGGAGCGGGGGCCTCTTGCATTGGCGGCCCGGATAATGTCATAATCCTGGTTTGCCCAATCGGAAAACGTGCCGCAAAGCGGCCGAGTGCCTATTTACCCATCGGGGGAAAGACCGTGTTCAATTCTATTGCTGTCGTTGGCGCGACCGGCGCTGTGGGAACCATTATCCGCGAATTGCTCGAAGCCCGAAAGTTCCCCCACAAAACGATCCGACTGCTGGCCTCGCATCGATCGGCCGGCAAGACGATCGAATTTGCCGGAAAGACGGTTACCGTCGAAGAACTCAAGCCCGAGTTGTTCGGCGACATCGACCTGGCCATCAGCAGCACGCCGGACGAAACCGCCCGCGACTACATCCCCGGCGCCGTCGAGCGCGGTTGCGTCGTCATCGACGAAAGCGGCTACTGGCGCATGGACCCCAAGGTGCCGCTGGTCATCCCCGAGGTCAACCCGGAGGCGATCAAGGACCACCAGGGCATCATTGCCAGCCCCAACTGCTCGACCACGCAGATGGTTCAGGCGATGAAGCCGCTGCACGACGCCGGCCGGATACGCCGCGTCGTGGTCAGCACGTATCAGGCGACCAGCGGCGCGGGCCTGGTCGGCAGCCGCGACCTGGAAGACGGAACCAGGGCCTATCTTGCGGGCGAAGAGTACGAGTACGAGTGCTTTCCCTATCCGATCGCCTTCAATTGCATCCCGCAGATCGGCTCGCCGAAGCACAAGGGCTACACGTCCGAAGAGATGA
>CAZJRB010000128.1:0-20008 GCA_964547995.1 uncultured Planctomycetaceae bacterium
CGAAGATCGCGGCGCGGTTCTCCTCACTGTTTTCCAGGCCGAGCAGTCGTTTCTGGCCCTTGAACAGGACGGTGAGCAGGGCGTACCGGTTGGGCGCCTCGGGAGATTCCGCAAGCAGGGCTGCCGCCTTGCGCGTAACGCTCTTGCAGGCTCTGCGGATGTCGACCATCGAAGTCCCCCGCATCTCCTGCGCCAGTTCCCCCTCGAGCGCAGTGATCTGGGTTTTGGGAATGAGCGCGGGCTGCTCGGCAGCCGTGCAATTACCCAAACGCCCAACGGTAACTGCCAGCAAACCGGCAAAACAGCAGGCAGCCAGAGTTCTAACGCATTGTGTGTTCATCGCACCATAGACCTTTTGGCGAGTTGGCCGTCGGCTGCTGGACATTCAGTTCCTCCCAGGATCTGCCCCCTCCTACTCCATCGGCTTCAACTTGAAGTACTTGATACTAAGTCCTTTATTCGGGGCTTTCTGGGTGTATAGGATCTGGTTTCGTCCCTCTTTCAATTCGAGTTCAACGGGTTTGGTGTCCATCCAGTCGGCTTTGGTGTAGGGAATGTCGACATCCATGAGCGTTCTCCTGTTGACGCGGAGCAGGAATTGTCGGTCCACTGTCACGGAGCATACATGTGCAGTGAATTCGTACTTGCCGGCCTTGGGGAGTTCTATCGTGTAATTGAGCAATTCCGGGCGCCCGCCGCCGAGGCTGTAATGCACCTGCATCGCATCCCGGTCTATGGTTTCCATGAACCTGATCTTCTCACCGTTCTTCGGCGATTTGCATGCGGCTACGGGAATGGTCATTGTGCCATCCTCGGCCACGGTGATCTTGCGGAACTTCTCAGGGATCTCCATCTGTTTGATCACTTCCTTCTCGCTGCTCACATTGGATTCTGCGAGTTCTTCGCCCGTGGTCCCTATGTCTTCTATTTTCTCATCTTCGACGATGGCCAGTCTTTTGTAGAAACCGAGCAATCGCCAGAAACCACCGCTTGATCCGTGGTCACGGGGGGCAACTTCACCCAGTGCTTTCCCTAACCACTCACACATCAGCACCTGTTTGAACCCCTTGGGATCTTCTTGCGCCTGTGAGTGCAACAGAAAATCCATGGGGGGCATTCCATTGATGTGTTTGCAGAAATAAAAGTGCGGTCCCAGGACCGTCGTCCATCCGTCCGGCGTCCAGTGCGCCATGGCGCCATGACCCGGGGAGGGTGCACGACGAGCAGGCATCCCGAAAGCATATTCCGATATCTGCCCGACAAAAGCACGGGGGCCACACGTACCGCCTTCGAGGAAGAAATCCTGTATTCTCGACAGGTTCAAATCGGGTCGTACCGGCCTTGCGACTGCCATATAGGGGATGTCGCTTCTAACGATACGGCAGTAGCGCCATCGGTATTCCAGGCGCGTGTGATCGGGACGGTAGTTTCGCAGCACCTTTCTAATCCATTCGATATCTTCAAGCGTGTAGGAGTCTGGAAATACAAAGCGATAGTTCCATCCTGTACCGCCAAGTTTATCAAAAGCCGGATCCAGTATGCCGTCGTCGTATGCCTTCAGGTAATTCAGGTAGTACTTGACCAGGGACTCTTCCGCCGGGATACCGGGATAGACATAGTGCTTGCCGCAATTCTGGAGCGATACAGCCAGCGCCCAGGTTTGAAAGAAGCCTTCGTGAGAGCGCTTCGTGGCTTTTTGAATAGCCCTGTAGCTTCGCATGGCTTGACCGTAATTGCCGGATCCACCCAGGATCATGACCTGCGCAACCAGTTCGTCGTCATTCAGGAGGTCATCGATCAGTGCTTTTTCCTCTTCGCCCTTTTGCGCAAACCCGGCCAGGCGATTCGGGGTAGCATGAGATAACAATGCGAACTTCGCCATTTTCGCATAGTGCTTGTCATCGGCCAGGAAAACGTCAATATTTTTCAGAACAGCCCTGGCAGCCAGAAGTGCCTCCTTCTGTTTTTCTGCAAAGGCAGGGTTGCCCGGATCGTATTTCACGGTGACTTCCTTCACGACCTTGGTCAAAGGCTCCCTGATGGTCTTGGTAACAGGCGGGACATTGCGCAGCGCACTGAGCTGCTCAATGAAGTCGGCCTTGACTTTCTCATCCACCCTGGGTGCCTGGGATACAATCTCTTTCTTCAGATCCTCCAGCATTTTGGTATATTCTGCTGCGATCTTTTCGCCCTGCGCCGTGAGCGGCTCCGCCTGTTTCGCGCCGCGCGCCTTGGGCACGTGAGACATACCCACCACCACCGCCATGGCTATCCACAATGTCGTGATCGGTCTTTGCTTCTTCATGGTCTTGTCTCCTTCGCTCGAGGGCTTCCGAAAAAGGTTCGGACATTGTAATTCCTTCGCTCCCCCGAGATAAACTCGGTGGGGGCGTTTCTCTCTTCGGGATCCCGCATCACTTCTCCTCGCCCCACCGCGCAAGCCGTATCCGTTTCATCCTGTCGTAGAAAACTCCCACGGGCACGCCTGCTTTCTCGATGGCCGTCGCAGGTCCAGAATGCGGACGTGTTTCGCCGGCTGCGAGCATTCGCTCGGCTTCCGCCTCGTTCGCCCGACCCAGCTTTTCAAGAATGGTCGCCTTTGTGAGCCGCATTTCCACGACGCCATGACATTGGCATGTGTTCCCATCGAAGTCTTCCTGGCGCTGTTTGATCGCCGCGTCGATCTCGGCCAGGGCCGCCTTCCAGTCCTTGAGCCCCATGGATGCCAAGGCCCGCCCTTGCAGGCGGTCGGCCATCCAGGGATCCGGCGCCCCTACCGGCGACTCCACCCGGTCGAACAGAGCCAGGGCTTTCTTGAACTCGCCTTTCTCGATGGCCGCAAACGCGGCGTCCATCCCGCACTTTTCAATGTTCGTCTTTATCGCGGGGTGTATCCAATTGGGCACACTGCTGCCGTGAACCGGAAAGGTCAGCCCGGACATCGTCCACGCGATCGTGCCGTCCGGACGAAGCAGCACTACGTTGGGCACCCGATCCGCCGACAATATGCCCAGGCGCTGGACCAGCGGATTGTCCAGGCCACCCGGCATCATGGCCGCCTGGAACGTCCACTCGTTCTCCTTCATCAAGGCTCTGACAGCGTTGGTGTCTTCCGTAAGAAACACCACAGTCAGGGTCACATCCTTGTCGTTCGCCCGGCCGGTGTGCGCGCTGACGCTCTTCACGAAATGGCTTCTTTCGGCCGGATCCGCGGGCGGTTCGGCGAGTACGATCACGGAGTATGCGCCGGCCGAGTCCCGGGGGAAGTTGAACGGTGCGCCGCCGAGCGTCTTGAACTCCGCCCTGAACAATCGACTAGAATCAGCGGGCTCCGCGACCGCGGTGATCAACCATCGGGTCTTGTAGCGCTGGTGATGCCTGTTGTAACCCCAACGCCCGGGATTGCCCCAGAACAGCCGGTGTTGGTGCAAACGATTGCGCAGGAACGAAAGGACCGGCCACAACCCCGGATGGTCCTCTTCCGGCAAATCAAGCAGTGCCTCGCGATATCGGCCGAAAGGGGTGCCCGCGTTGGATTCGAGTGCCAGGATCGCCGCGGCGGCCAGGGCCGCCGGCGGAGCCTTGTCGCCCCCGCTCGCCTCGACAAATTCGGTCAACAGCGTTTCCGGGTCCGCATCCCCCCGCCGCAACGTGTCCGTGGCGAGACAGAAGCGCGCGACCACATCCCCACCGGGCGGCAACTCCGTGGCCAGCACCGCCTTTGCTTCGTTGACGGCCGCTTCCAGATACTTCGGCTCGCGGGCCAGGTTCCACATGCCCAGCAGCGCGATGATCCTCCGGTTGCGCACTCGCCAGAGATCCGGGGCGGCGGGGTGCTGCTTGATGGCTGCAGCACAGAGCTTTTCCGCCTTCCGATAGTTGGCCAGCGCCTCCTGGCACGTCAGCCGGTAATAGAGCGGAGCAGGAGTAAAACAGGCCTGGACGGCGCTCAACGTCTCTTTGGACACGTGATCGACGTTGCCGATATCCGCTACCAGGAAATCGCCTGTAAATAGATATCTCAACTGCGCGAGATATCGCTCATCGTCGAGCCACATTCCAATATTATCTTGCGTCTCCTGCCCATGCAGATAGACCCGCCCCTGGCCGTTGGCCAGGCGTGACACCGGGTCCGTGGTGGCATAGGCGCCATACGCCGAACTGGACCTGCCGCCCGGCAGATGCATCGCCGTCGCATCCAACCCGATTTTACGCAGAATGCTCTGCCCGGCGTCAGGCAATTCGTCCAGATTGAAGCTGTAGACCTCGAATCTGCCGGGGAACTGTTGCTGCTGTGCCTTGATATTGCCCAGAAAGTCCTCATAGCCCGCCGTCGCCGTTGACCAGAACACGGCCAGGCACTGATGGCCCAGGCGATCATGCGGGAACGTAACGGCGCCACCCCCGGCCACCTTGTATGTGCCGCTGAAGACGGCATTGACCCGGTCGCCGGGGGCCTGCCTGCGCTGGAAAGCGATCACTTCACGCTCCCCCGCGCAGCGCTCGGCCATCCGGTCGCGCACCTTCTCCACGAGATCGAAGGCCTGAAGCTTGTTGGCGATGAACCAGGCGATCATCAGGCTTCGCGGTTCGGCCCGCGTGCCGCGGTAACGCGCCAACCGCTTTTCAAGCACCTGGATGCGTTCGGTCACCGTGGCATTCTTCGCTGCCAGTTCGCGTTCCGAAAGCAGCATCTCGGCCTCGAACCTCGCCTCTGCGTACTCGTCCGGCGCATCCATGAGCTTGCGAGAGGTGTCAAAGATCGCGACGCGGTTCTCCTCGCTGTTTTCCAGGCCGAGCAGTCTTTTCTGGCCATTGAACAGGATCGCCAGCGCGGCATACCGGTTGGGCGCCTCGGGGGATGCCTCAAGCAGTGCGGCCGCCTTGCGTGCAACGCTCTTGCAGGCTCTGCGGATGTCGATAGCCGATGTCCCGGTCATGCCCCGCGCCAGTTCCTGCTCAAGCGCGGTGAGCTCGGCAGCGGGGATGGGGGCGGCGGAGGCAGGATCCTGGGCCGTAGCGCACAGCGGTGTAAGCAGAAGCAACAGGCAGGGGAGAAGCAGACAACAGCGAAGTCTCCGAGGCTTCTCGACTGCGATCGATTGCTGTCGGCAGCTGTCGATTGCTGCCGATTCTCTCCCCGACACCTGAGACCTGATACCTGGCACCTGCCCCTCCTCACCTCTGATAAATGGGTATATACCGATGCGGCGTAGCCAGAATGATGATCGCCATGGGCGTCTTGTAGCTGGCGTCCTTACCGCGCTCATCCCACCCGCCTTCGGGGCCCTGCCGACGAATGAGGGCATCGCGTATGAGTGGATACCACTCGGCATAGTAGTCGTCGCCGGCCTGCACCATCGCCTGGATGGCGTAATAGTGACCGTAATGGTAATAACCGAAGTTATTATCGATGATGGCCGGCGATCGTTCCTTGAGGAAACGCAATGCCCCCAGGACCGTTTCGGTCCCGCGCTCGCCTGCAAGCTGTGCGGCGTATGCCCCGCCGGCGGTGCAGGCGATCGACTCATTCTGCAGCCCCGCTGATCGTCCGGCCGGAATATAGTTGAATCCGCCCGTGTTCTTGTTCACCGCCGAATGCAAATACTTGACCACCTTGGCAATGGTCTCGTTCGGCACCACGATGCCGGCCTGCCGCGCGGAGGCGAGCCCGATGAACACCATCACCGTTACCGACGTGTCCTGGCCGCACTCCGGGTTCGGTTGATAGCGCCACCCGCCGCCGGCGTTCTGCGAACGCAGGATCACGTCAACCGCCGCCTCGATGGCTTTCTGGATGGCATCATCCTCCTCCCTGTCCCCCGTCATCCCCCACAGCTCGGTCAGCGCCAGCGTGGCGAGGCCATGCTCATACATGGAGTCTCCCAGATACCCGTCAGGCGACTCTTTCGCCTTCTTGAGCAGCCAGTCCTTGGCCTTATTCAGGGCGGCCCCGTTCGGTCCGGCCCCGGGGAACTCGGCCTTGGACATAAACGCCATCAGGGACAGGGAAGTCACCGCCACGGACCCCCATGAACCGTCGGCCCGCTGTTTCTTGAGCAGATACTTCAGGCCCTTGTCAATCGCCTCCGACGCCTCGTCCGTGAGTTCAGGGGCATCGTTGTGCTGCGCCATGAGAGGAGTGGCGAGGAGCGACAGGATCAGCGCGATCGGTCCAACATGTCCGGCCAGTCCGACGCCTGAAACCTGAAACCTGAAACCTGAAACGATCATCTTGCCAGCCTTTCGTAATAATCCTTCAGAATCGCGCGATATTCCAGCGGCAACTCGCGGGCGAAGTTCTCGTTCAGCGCGGCGCGGTCACGTTTTCCGAGTACTTCCCAGTCCAGCTTGCCGTCCGGCGGCCGCTTTCCGCTCACGGCGCCCGGCAGGAAGATCAGCATATCGCTGTCTTTTTCCGTGTAGATCTCCCCGCCTCCGCCCGGGAGAGGCGGGCCCGGCCCTGCCGGCGGCACATAGAACTCGAGGGCCTTCGCGGCAATGAAGTGACGCAGACTCGTCGCGGCCATCTTCTGCTCCGTAACGACCTTGGTACGGTCAGAGGCCTTGGCGCCTACAGCGGCCGTGGCGAGACGGCCTTGCGCCGCCGCAAGTTTCAGATGCAGATTGACGGGCGGCGCCGCTTCGGGCGCCTTCCCCCTGCCTGTTTCTTCAGCGACAGGTTTCCTGGACTGTTTTTCGCGCACGACGAACGCGCCGCAGGCTTTCTCGAGTTCGCGCAGCTTCGGCTCGTAGTCTTTTAGGAGCTGCGGCTTCGCGGCATGGCTCTCACGATACAGATCCTTTTGCCGGGCGGCCACGGTCAATACTTCTTTCAGCAGCACAAAGCCCGGAGGGGGCTTCTGGGCCGGTCCCGGCGCGGCAAGAAGCCTGATCACAGATTCCATCGTCCTGAGCACCGTGCCCGCATCCGCCTCGAGGGTCTGCTCAGCCTCAACCATCCGTTCCACGGCGGCAACGGTATCACCGTCCTTGAGCTGTTTTTCGGCCTCGGCCATGTGTGCCACCGAAGGCACAAAGAGGCCCAGCCCGGCGATCTCGTTGATCAGCTTGCTGTACGCCTCGGCCCTTGCTTTCAGCACGCCCTGCTCTTTGGCGAGCACCGGCGCGTCTACCGCCTCCGCGGAGGCCTTCTCACGCAGTCTCCGCTGCGCTTCCCGAATGAGAACGCCTTCCTGAAAGGTCTCATGCAGCGATTCGACCATTTCCAGTACATACAGGTACTGCGGGGTGACCGCGTCAATCTTGGTGCGCAGCTCTCCCAATGTCTCGACGATGTAATCCTGGGCATCGATGGCCTCCTCCGGGTCCTTTTCCTCCAAAGCAATCCCGGCCGAATCCATGTCTTCCTTGGCAAAGAGCATCACAATGTCGGACTTCACCATGTGCGCGATCGGGTCCAGGGCGGCCAGTATCGCATCCACGGCGTGGACCAGGTTTTTCTGGGGAAGCGCCAGGGCCGGCATGTCGTCCGGGCGGGTCTTGCGGGTCAGCGCGAGCATATCGCGCTGTTCTTCTTCGATTTCCAACACATAGGAACTCGGCGCGACGGCGTCCTCCGTCCTGGCCAGCATGCCGGCATAGAGGCCGATGCTCTTTGCGTGCTCCCCAAACAGCTCCCGGGCATCGGCGAGTGCTGCGATTGCCGTCTTCTGGTGTTTGACGGCCTCGCCCGGCTTGTTGTCTTTCAAGAGGGAATCGGCTTTTCGCATCGGCTGCAAGGCCTCGTCTATGCGGGCAGGAAGCGAAAGCGAGTTCTCCGACGGCGTCGGGGCATTCCTGATCCGGCCCGCCATTTCCACTGCGAACTCATCAACAGCGTCCGTCAGCGCCTCTTGCGGCGCGACCAGGTAACCGGACTTTATGCCCTTTGCGGCTGCGTCCTCGGTCTTTTCGAGCAGGCTGAGCTGACGCTCGCCGAATCGCCCAATGCGCTCATCGGTCTCCTTGGCGCCGTAGACCAGCCGCCCCATCCTTACCGCCTGTGTCATCTCCACAATGCGCTTGTTGACTATCTCCGCCAGCTCGGCGAAAGAAGACTCCGCCTTGGATTGTGCCTTTTCCGCGGCTTCCCGGTCGCCTTTCTCGATATGCTCGACCGCCTTCACCATGGCGGCGTCGGTCGCGGCCAGCAGGTCCGCGGCCGGCGGCGGTGAGGGAACAACGTCATCGAACAGGCGAGCGCGACGAGCGGGAATCTCCGGCATCAGCAGCAACTGCAGGTTCTCATGCAGCGCGGACTGAGCGTCAGCCAGGTCGGCGCGTCTCTCGTTGAACGTCTTCGCGTCAAGTGCCTTCATCTCACGCCCGAGCGCCTTCAGATCCCCCGCCTGCGACTCGAACAAGTTCATGGCTTTCGCCAGCGCCTCGTGCTCCGCACCCATGCGCAGACGGAACTCGGCCTTCAGCAAAGCCGCAATCGCGTCCGACTGAAGCGGTGTGGCTTCAGCAGGCTTTCCGTCGCCAATGAGCGTTGCCGCGTTCTGCAACCGCGCATCGATGCCGCCGCCCGTCAGATGCTTCACCATGCGTGACAGCGTGAATTCGATCAGCGCGTCATCGATGGTACTTTCCCGCTCCTTCGGACTGGCCGCAAGCAGGCGGGAGAGCCACTTCCCCAGACGCTCCTGCGCTTCTGCCAATGGAGCCGCGTCTCCCTTCGACAAAGTCGTCCGCAATCGCAGCGAAGCCTGAGTCTCGGCAGCCGCGTGCATTTCGCGGGCCATCACGTCGGCGGCATCCCGGAACCCAAGCTGCAGAACCAGCAGGCCCAACTCGCGGGCGGAGCTGTTCACCCTATGCACGGCACGAGCATGGGTTTGAGCCGAAGCCTTGTCGCCTTGGGGATCGGACTGACCGGCCAACGCTCTCAAAGCGGCGGCCGCCTCGGAAATATCCCCGGCCGAAATCCTTTGGAGATCTGAACGCAACTGCACAAGCGGCGCGATCAGCGATTGGTCGGTAACGCCGTTCGCCGTCATGTCCTCCGTCAGGTCCGATATCCGGCCTGCCAGCTTGTTCAGTCCGCCCCGCATCATATCCTGTCGAACCGCCTCGAGCTGGCAGGTCTGTACGTAGACGGGATCGGACCGATCAAGCCGCATCACGACCTCATGCACTTTGCGCTCTTCCCTGTAAGCAGTCCTGAGCCGTGACAGCAGTAGCTGCCGCTGCTTTTGGACCCGCGCCAGGTAGTCCTCCATCGTCATGAACTGCATGCGCCGCGCACCCGAGCGAACCCGATGCGGGCCGTTCTCGCCCGGATAGCTGTCGGCCAGCTCAACCACGAAGGTAACCGTCTGCCCGACCTTGAGGTTCGTCAGGACGGAGCGGTAGTCCCAGTCGATCACCTGTTCGGTCCCGTCAATGGGCTTCGCGGGGGTGAAAGGAAGCCTGTTCTCTTCTCGTTTGTCGATGCGGTAGCAGACAACGGACTCGGCGATGCCGTGATCATCGCGGCCGCGGAAGGCGAGATCCAGCTTCCGCCCCAGGGTCGCGTAGATATTTCGTTTGGGCGATGTGAGTTCAACACGTGGGGGGCGGTCCGGCGCCACCTGCAGGTAATTATTCGGGCTGGTGAATGCGAACCCGTGCTCACGCTCCACCCAGGAGAAACGGTATGCCCGGGATTCAGCGGCCACGCGTTCCGTCTTGATGGTAAGCCCGTCTTCGCTGATCGCCAGCGGCACCGGTTTCTCGCCGGCCAGGTTCATGGTGGCCTCGCGCACCGGCCGGTCGATCGTGATCGCCCACTTGATCCGAGTCGTTTCGGGGACGGTGATCGTCAGTGCCTCCACGGTTTCGGTCGGACGCTTCGTATACTCGGGAAACTCGAGTGTCACCTCGGCTTTCTCGATATCCGGCGCGCTGACGACCTCGACCGTGTGCCATGGGCTGCGTGCGTCGCCTGCCGTCAGGCGATACTCAAATCCACGGTGGGCGGTTTCTATCCGATACTCACACTCGCCGTTGGCGATGGGAAGCGTGCGCACACGCGGCCGGCCCTTGCCGGTGCGTAGCGCGATCTTCGCCTTGCGCGGCACCACGCCGGAAACGCGCGCAGCGATCCGGACCGGTTCGCCTTCCTGCACGACGAGATCGGCCTTCACCAACTCCAACCGGGTGCGCGTCGGATAAGTGATCGCAAGCCACGGCGCAAAGATCCGGCCAAGACCGGCCATCACCAAAGGGCCGTTGGTAGCTGCCAGGACGCCGAAGAACAGGGCCGCGATCAGCGCGATCAGCGCCGGGCGACGCAGCGACTGGAAACGAACAGCATCTTTCGGCCGTATTCCAACCGCCGATTCCTCTGCCTTTCGACATGTCAAGTCACACAGCGCGTCGGATGTGCCGTGTCGCCGCGCTGAGTCCTTGAACTGCATAGCGCTAACAAGCAGGCTCTCCATGCCGCCATAGTGATCTTCGATCTGCAGGACCGTGTGCGTGGCATCAAACGGGCGTATAGACTTCCAGCCTGCGCGCCAGGCTTTGTAAAGCGGAACGCCCAGCACAACCAGGAGAATCGTAAACCGGCCAGCCGTCGGCACATCGGCAAGCCATCTGCTGATCATCCAGTCAACCAAGCCACCGGCGAGGAACAGCACCAGCCCCCACCGGACAAACACCAGCCCACCTTCCACGAAGTGCAGCAACTGCTCACGGCGCCAAACGGCCCGGACGCGTGTGGCCAGCTTTGTTCCTTGTGAATCGGTCATGATTTCTCTTTCGGACTATTCCCCAATGGTCACCGGTGCCAGCGTGAAATCGCGAATAGTCAAACCGCGTATGAGGTTCTCTCCACCACGACGCGAAAAGGTGAGTACGTTCTTCCCCTTGACCAGAGAGATCTCGACCGGCTTGGTCTTATCCCACATGCCAACAGTCAGGGGCAACTCGATATCGATCGCCTTTTTGGCGCCATTGGCCGCGACCAGGAGGTGCTGATCCCAACTGGGAACAACCACGCGCGCGGTGAGCGCGTATTTGCCGGCTTTCGGGGAATCGAAGGTGTATTCGAACTCCTCGGGCGTCCCGAGTCGGTTGTAGTGCAGTTGCATCCCGCCGAGGTTACTCTTCATAAAAACGATCTTGGCCGTGCTCTTCGTCGGTTTACTGCAGGCAGCCGCCGGAATCGTGATGACCCCATCGCTGCCAACGACTATTCTTCTATCCTCTTCGGTTATCGTGACTGCCTTTGCTTTCTCTTCTACCTTCGATTCATTTGCTTCGCCAATGTCTTCGCCGACCGCGGCCAGCGCCGCGGCCTTGGCCTCTTCGATGATCGCCCGCTGGCGACGGAGGGCCACGCCATTCCAGAATTCGGGAACGGCGGCGTAGCGCCCGTAGGTCCGCTTCTCTCCCAAGACGTCGCCGATCCAGTAGGCCCGCTTGACCTGGAGGAACGTCTTCCTGTAATCGCGAGCCTGCGTAATCGCGAGGAAACTGAGGTCCTTGTTGCCCTTTCCCCAGACCCAGCCGGAACCCCAGCCTCCGCCTAAGTTGACCACCCAGCCTTTGGGCGTCCAGTGAGTCAGGGAAGCGTGGCCTTGCTGCGGACGCGCAGTGGTCGGAATGCCGAAGGCTCGCAGAATGAAACGGCCGAAGAAAGCGCGCCGGCCGCAAACCCCGCCGTTCATGAGGATATTCTGGAAGAACTCCAGCTGGGGTAGGTCGTCTTTGTTGTACTGCGATCCGTACCGGACATCGCTCCTGACCAGTCCCACGTAACGCCAGCGGTAATCCGGGTTGGAGATATGGTCGGGCCGATAGTTGCGGAGCATCTCGCGGCCCCAGGTGAGGACTTCAGTCGGCTCGTCGCCGTTTACGACCATCCGGTAGTCCCATACGCTTCGACCGGGGAAGCCCGGATCCAGTTCGCCGCCCAGGTACGCCTTCTCGTAATGAAGGTAGCGATTCACCGGATCCACGGTCTTCGGCGCGTCGGTCTTCGCCGTAGCATTCCTTCGTCGGACCGGCACCGCATGTTCCAGGGCTACAGCCAGCGCCAGCCGTAGCAGAACACCGCTTTCCGCCTTCTTGCTCGCTTTTTGTATGCAGGTGAAGATCTCCATTGCCTGGCCATACTTGCCGCCCTTGGCACCATCCGCCACCGCCATCTGGATCATCAGTTCCTCATCAGCCAGAAGCGTCTCAACCAGCGCCTCCTGTTCTTCCCTCTGCTGGGCAAACTCTGCCAGACCACGCGGCGTGGCCTCGAACAGGACGACGTATTTCGCCAATTTGCCATCCAGGTTGCTGTTTGCCAGCAGAAGACCGAGATCGAGACCATCTAAGACCTTCAGGATATTGTCACGCGCCCGGGCCAGCGATTCCTCGGCTTCCTCGAGTTCCTTGATCAACCTTGGCTCATCACGTTCTGCCTTGGCCAACGCTTCCTTGCGCTTTTTGAGTTCTCTGATCCCAGCGTCCCGATGCTTCTGCCATCTGACCAGCTCTTCCTGCGCCGCATTGTGTTCGGTTTCGGTGGTCGCCTTCTCCAGCTTCTCCTGCGCCATTGCGATATTCTTCTCGGCACTGCCGATCCACTCCCACGCGTGATCCACCAAGGCTTTTGCTGTTTGAGCCGTATTCAGGCGCTGCTGCGCCGCATTCACCACCGCCTTGGCCGCCGTTTCGGCCTCAACGGCCTTCAGATAGGCGGCTTTCTTCTGCTCGTCCACTTCCGGCACGGCCTCCTGAAGCTCCGCCTTCAGCGCCTTTAGCTGCCCCGCGTATCGCACTTCAAGCTTCTGCCCGGCCTCCGTGAGCTGAGCTTCCGCCGGAGCGGCCGCCAATGCCCCGGACCTGCACGCAACCATTGCTGCGACCACACACACCGCTGCCGTCAGCATTCTTCCCGGCATGCATCCGAAACCTGAAACCGTCTTCATGGCAGATCGTATCTCCTTCTGATAATCCATTCCGTGCCCATCAGTGCGACCAGCAATAGTACGATCCATGCGTTATCCCACAGCGGGATTTCGGTCGTGTAGGTTTCCTCGTGTCGCTGAAGACTGAGCAGGGACGGAAGATCCTTGATCTGAAGCATGGCGAGGCACTTCCCGCCGGAGAGTTCCGCGATGGTGCGCAGCCGTTCGATCTGCATGTCTGTGTTCGCCATCTCCGGCTCGACATCCGCAACCTGGAACTCGGTCGTGTTGGACAGCGAGCGATCGCCCTCGTTTGCCTCCACCCGGTAGCGTCCGGGACGCGTTGGCGAGAAGAACCCCTCATAAAGCCCCGGATACTCAGCGTCAGGGCGCAACGCCACGCTCTGCGACTGGGCGCCCGGCACGTCCAGTGGAATCACCCTGACTTCGAAACCCGACTGCACGATCGGCTCGAACCTGTCGTCGAGCAGGTGGGCGTAAAGCTGCACCTGCCCGTCTACCGGGTACATCGCCCGGTCCGTTTCCAACCGGATGCGCTTGTGTTCACCCATTAGGCGCGAAAGTGTCAGGAACTGGATGCACTGCGACCAGACCCGCCAGTGATACTTGTCGCCGGTCTTGAAACGCAACAGCCACATGCGGTCCGTACCCATGAGCATGCATTTGCCTGTTCCGTAACGCTGCCACGCGACCAGCGGATACGGGTCAACACGGGAGCCGTCGTCGGAAAGCGTCATCAGCACGGTGGCCCCGGAACGCGCTTCGAGCAGAGGGGGCACGCGGACCAGCGGCGCCACACGGCTCCACACATTGTCGTTCTCTTCCCGGTCGTGCTCCAGCGTCATGACCAGGCTGCTGCGGCCCTCGGGGGTGAGCGCCGGATAGACGGCGTCATCCACAACTTCCCATTCGCCGTCAGGATCAAACGTGACGGGAAGCATCTTTTCCACGGGTGTCCCTGAGAAACTGGACGGCGCAAAGCGCGCACCGCAGAGCATCAGGAGCGATCCGCCGCGCTCCCTTACCAGCTCCTCGAGCCTGAGATACTCGTCGGCGCTGAAGAACTCCGAGTCCACATCGCCGAGAATGACCAGATCGTACGTGAACGCGTCGTCACGTTTCTCGGGAAAGCGCGCGATGTACTCGGATGAATTGCTCGCGATTTCCGGGCCGGCGCGCGTGGCGATGAATGTCGCGTTGATCCGGGGATCGCGCTTGAGCATGGCGCGCAGGTAACGGTACTCCCAGCGGGCGCTGCCCTCAATGCAGAGCACATGGATCTTCTCGTTGACAACTCGCACGCTGCGTTGGACCAGGTTGTTTTCCGCGGTCGCTTCATCGGCGAAGGGCTCGATGGCGATTTCGACCTGTGCGGCGCCTTTCTCGTGAAGGTCCACGTTGAAGAAGATATCCTCGAATTGCAGGCCGCCGGCAAGCCTGACGCTGCGCTGCGCCACACTGCGCCCGTTGAGACGCACGGTGATGGAAGCCCTGCGCTTCTCATAACCTTTGGAGCGGATCTGCACGCGTACCGGGACTTTGTCTCCGGAAAACGCGACTTCCTGCATCACAATGTTGCGGATGGACACGTCGTCAGGGTCGGCAAGTCCCATCGGCACCGGGTAAACCGGTACGCCCCGGATGCCCAGGTCATGCAGCACGGACCCCGCACGCCGGGAAGACGTGTCCCGCCCGTCCGAAAGAAGCACGATACCCGCCAACGGCACGCCGCGGTCGGAGCTTGCCACCGCCTCGAGCGAGTCGGCAATGGACGTCCCCGTTTCCTCGGCGAGCAGACCGGCCAGGGCGTTGGTAGCCAGGGCTGCGTCCTCGCCAAGCATACGAACCGTTGTGCCGAATGCATAGTAGCTAATATCAAGATCCTCACCCAGTTCGTCGAATACGGGCCGTGCCGATTTTGAAATCAGGTTCCCTGCGAGGTCGATCCTGGACGCCGCGGCTATGGCTTCGCGCTGCTTGGTGCCGAGCGACGCGGAAGCCCGCTGCACATCGCCGGTGTCAGACTGCGAAAGCATGCCGAGTGCCACTGCCGCGTCGACAACGTCGGCAGGCCTCTTCCGCTGGTCCCTGATCGACATGCTCTCGGAGACATCGATCAGGACCGGCAAACGCCGCTTGACCCGCCGCGACTTCATGAGTACCGCCATGGGCTCGAACAGAGTCATCACGACCAGAAGCAGGACTATAAACCGTGCGGCTGCGAGTCCGGCACGTACATGACCGGGAAGACCTCGCTGCCGCCTGTAGAGAAAGGCGGTCAGCAGCACAACCGCGGCCAGTGCAGAGAGCATGACCACCGGCGGCGCCGGCCTCCCCCACATCAGTTCCTTGATGCCGGTGATGTTTGTTAGCCAGTTAGACATCGGTTACATCCGCACAGCGGTTCTCCATTCGTGTCTATTCGCGTCCATTCGTGGTTCTCCCTCGGGCAACATGCCCGTACAGCCACTCCGCAAAAAGACCTTCAATCACGAAGAATGCGAGTCCCGCTATCATGAAGACGCGCCACAGCGACCGCGTAGTCCGTGTTTCTTCGGCAACGGCAAGGAGGGCCTCCTTTGAACGTACGATCTTCACACCCGTACCCCTTAGGCTCTGGGACACGTCCTCCGAAGACATGCTCTTCACCGCCGACTCGCTCGTATCCACATTGACCGCTACCGGCATGCCCGCTGCCTGCAGGCTGACGCGTGCCTGGTAGAAGCCGGCCTCAGTTGCGCCGTCGAGAAGTGCCACGTACTGGTTCCGATAGTCCCGGACCGGAACGGTGATCGTCTCTCCGGCGGGAGTGTCAAACACGGCATTGCTGGCATCAGGCTGGTCAACATACGAGAGCGACAGCGAATCGCCAACCGTGCGCGACGTCTCAAACTCGCGTGCGGTCAGATACGTCACCATCTGCTGAAGTAGCATGGGGAATACAGGGGTCACAGCCATGTTATTCCAGGCCGGACCGGCGGATGTCGTGAACATGAACACATGCCCGCGTCCCAGCGAATGCTCAAGCAGTACGGGAGCATCGCTGCCTGCCAACGTAAGCACCTTCATGCCGGTCGCGGATGGTTTGACCCTCAACAGGATGCGGAACCGCGTTTCGCTGAGCAGATCCTCGGCAAGTGAAAACAGCGGCCGGCAGACGGGATGGTCCGTCATCGACGGATCCAGCGGACGCCCGATACCCATCGCATCGCTGGTCCGCATCTGCTCTTCAATCACGGCAGGAAGCAGCCGCGTCCCCTTTAGCGCCGAACGCTGGTTCCAGACGTCGGCCTTAACGTAGTCGCCGCCAAACCAGATCAGCCCATTGCCTTCCCTTACAAACTGTTCCAGCGCGGCGGCCTGCTCGACGGTGATGTCGGGAACATCGGCCAGAACAACCACGTCAAACTTCGCCAGGTCCTGCCCGGGAAGATCGACCCAAGCGACCGACTGCACCTCGAGATCATCCTGCCTTGCGCTGTTGCCGCGCGCACGCAGGGCCGCGGCGATCAGTCCGCCCGGGGCGCCCCCGTCCCCTGATGAGCCTTCAACACAAAGAACGGACACCCTGTCACGGATTACGGCCACCGCCCGGCGCACGTTGTCCGCGGCAAGCGGGTCTTCACCAAGCTCCGCAGCAATCCGGACGGGGCCGGCATCGCGAAACGGCAGAAACAGGGAGACGGCCTCCGATGTGCCCGGTGCAATCGAGGGGATAATTTTGACGTCCGCGATGATGTTGTTCACACGCCCACTCACCTTGACCTGCTGCGCGACAGTCGCGCCGCAGTTGCGGACGGTTGCGCGATAACGTGCGGACGTGCCCTTGCGAAGCACGCCGGACATCAGCTCCAACCCGGTGATCGCCAGGTTCTCGGACCCGCCCTCAACCGGGACCACAAAGACCGATGCGTGCTTTGCAAGATCCTTGAAGGAATCATGAAGCCAGGCGGAACGCGGCTTCCAATCCTGCTCCTGCATGTCCGATACGATATAGATCTCCTTTTGCGGAGCTTTCATATCTGCAGCCAGGTCCTTGAGCCGTCGCGGCAGACTATCGATATCCAGCGACTCGTCCGTTGCCTCCAGGGAATCAAGCATTTCATCAAATTCATCCGGATCAAAGGCCACGTTCCGCGCCACAACCCTGTGCTCGGAACCGAGAAGGACCAGTGTAACCGGATCACCCGGCCGCATCCCCGCCTTGATGGCCTCGACCTTCTCAATCGCACTGTCGAACCGCGTGCGCGTCCCGTCGTCGTGCTGCATGCTGAAAGAAGCATCGAGCGCAATGATAACCGCCGCCCGCTGTTCACCCAGCGATGCAGGCATGCCTTCCGAAGTCCTCGCCGTGGGCCGCGCGATTGCGAACACGACCAGGACAAGGGCAAGGCACCTGAGAATCAGAAGCAGGATGTCCTTCAGACGCAGTTGCCTCGAACGGACGCGAACGCTTCGGTTGAGAAACTGCATCGCCGCCCAGTCGGTCCGTTTCACTTGATACCGGTTCAGCAGGTGAGCGATCACCGGCAAAGCGACTCCCATCGCCGCGAGCAGAAGCCATGGATTCATGAAGGTCATAGGCGGGCTCCGGCAGAGGATCCGTTGAGCGTCGATGCGCGCCGGGCAAAGAACTCGCTCAGCACGGCATCCAACGGGCGCGATGTATCGACGGTTGTATAGTCAACGTGGCTTCCAACGCATCCGGCGCGAAGTGCCTCCAGATACATGTTGAAGCTGGCGAGATAGTCCTCCCGGATCCGCTCGGCTTGCGTGGTTAGCGGCTCTTCTTCCTCAAGCCCCTCGAAACGCCACGTGCCCTTAAAGGGAAATTCGAGTTCGTACGGATCCAGAGTGTGGAGCACGACCACGTTATGGCCGTCGAACCTCAGATGGTCGAGCCCGGCCAGGATGTCGTCCGCGTCGGCAAAAAGATCGGAAATCAGGATCACGAACGAACGCCGCTTCATCAACAGCGCGATGTCGTGCAACTGCCGGGCAATGCTGGTCTTGGGCGTCGGCGTGACGTCGCGCAGAAGCCGGTCGATCGCGAGGATGATCCCTTTCGCCGAACGCGGCGGCAGGTAGGCGCGCACTTCGCTGTCGAAGACGGAAAGTCCCACCGAGTCGCGCTGCTTCAGCACCAGGTAGGCCAGAGACGCCGCGAGAAACTTGGCGTATTCCAGCTTGCTGACCTTCCCCGACCCGTAACGCATCGACGCGCTGGCGTCCACCAGCAGGTAGCAGTCGTAGTTCGTCTCGGCTTCGTAAAGTTTCGTATAGTATCGGTCGGTGCGGCCGTAAACTCGCCAATCGATGTCGCGGATCGCGTCGCCCGGCGCGTATTGCCGGTGATGGGCGAACTCCGTGCTGAAACCGCGCAGCGGACTGCGATGGCTCCCCACCCGTAACCCTTCCACTACTTCGCGCGCGATCAACTCCAGATCGCCCAGCTTCTGCAACACCTCGGGGTCGAGGTAAAAGGTTTGCGGCAAGTGCTCGGTCATTTCTCGGCGTTCCCGTCTCTGAAGGTCCCGGCGCTCAGGGCTCCGGTTCGATTAACTGGCCCTCCGGTCACGCAGTTTTTCGTCGGATGGAATCTCGTCCAGGAGCTTGGCAATCAGGGAGTCCGGCGTCATGCCTTCCGACCGGGCGGCGAAGTTGGGAATGATGCGGTGCCGCAAGACCGGCAGGCACAGAGCCTGGATGTCGTCGATCGCGACATGGGACCGACCGCGCAGCGCCGCACGCGCCTTTCCGGCGATGATCAGGTTCAACGACGCGCGGGGTCCCGCGCCCCAGGCCATAAGCTTCTTGACAAACTCCGGCGCCTCCGACTCGTCGGGCCGCGTGGCTCGTACCAGTGCCGTGGCATATTCCATCACGTGGTCGGCAACCGGAACGCGCCGGACAACGTGCTGGAATTCCAGGATGGACGGCCCGTCCACGACCTCCTTCAGATCCGGCTCTTCGTCGCCGGTCACACTGCGGACAATGTCCAACTCTTCACGGTGGCTGGGATACTGGACCATGATGTTGAAAAGGAACCGGTCGAGCTGCGCTTCGGGCAACGGGTACGTGCCCTCCTGCTCGATCGGGTTCTGCGTGGCCAGCACGAAGAACGGTTCGTCCAGCTTGTAGTCGACGCCGCCGGAAGAGATCCGCTTCTCCTGCATGGCTTCCAGCAGCGCGGCCTGCGTCTTGGGCGGGGTCCGGTTGATCTCGTCGGCCAGTAGCAGGTTGGTGAACACCGGTCCGTTTTGAAACTTGAACTTGCGCTCGTGCGTCTCCGGGTCCTCCTGGAGCAATTCGGTGCCGGTGATGTCGGACGGCATCAGGTCCGGCGTAAACTGAATGCGCTTGAATGAGAGCGACATGGTCTGAGCCAGGGAACTGACCAGCAGTGTCTTGGCCAGGCCGGGCACGCCCACCAACAGGCAGTGTCCCCGCGAGAATATGGCGATCATCATTTCGTCAATGACCTCGTCCATGCCCACGATTACCTTGCGCAGTTCGGATACAATCGAGTCTCTCGCCTCGCCGATCTTTTCCACGGCCTGCACGTCATCGTTCGCACTCGTCGTCATTACGTTCTCCTTGTAAGCTTCTTGTAATCTCCCTTATTTCTTCTCCGTCCCCAGCCGTCCGGGCAATCCGGTCCGCCGCGGTTGCAGCCTGACCCGGCTTTTGCACGGTGCCGGTTGAAATGGAATGGAAGGCAAGGCAGTAGCGCGGCCGGGACACGCAATGGTTGACGGGGCCGCGGGTGGGTCTTTCTCGGGTAACAGGTGTCGGGGCATTCATTGTTTTCTCGTTCGCCGCTCGAACGAGTTGCCCGCACGGTCAATGTCCATTATCCTTGATACTACATTAATAGCAATTCCGTTTCAACGACAAATTTCTCCGAATCGACGACAGGGTGAACGATGTCCAGACCGCGACGCGTGGCCGTGATGCTTGACCTGAAGTGGCCATACAAGCGGCATGCGGACGTCTTTGCCGGGATGCAACGGCACTGCCAAGAGCTAGGTTGGGAGTTGATCATCGACGAATACGCCGACGATACGATCCCGGTACGCCCCGCAAAAACGGTTCCC
>CAZJRB010000129.1:0-19939 GCA_964547995.1 uncultured Planctomycetaceae bacterium
CGGTCGAACCTCTTTGGGTCCACGGCCGTAGGCCGTGGTTTTACGAGATAATAAGCAGTCTATCCGATAGCCGGCGCGCAACGCGTGGCGGAAAAGCTGAGCAAAACTGCCCGGGTAGGAGGCCGTTTTGAGGCTCTCCGCCACGCGTTGCGTGGCGGCTGCGCAACATGATATTGGAACCACAAGAAGTCCGGCGGCAAACCCTTCTAAGGTAGGGTGACGTCGTTCCCGTGTAGGATTTCCATCCGAAGCCCCCCCGAAACCCTGGTTAGCCGATTTGGCCGTGGTTACAATGAGGTAAGAGTGGAGAGCAACGGGCGGTTTCCTACCAGGTGTGCGGTTTGTTTCTCTCCGAACGCCACAAAACCGGCCCCGTCAGTCGACCGCACCGATAGACATCCCGAAAACGCGCCACCCATCACGACGAAGGCGAAGGAGGTTCCCCTGAAAATCAGAACGGTTCAAATCGGCATGTGTACCGTGGTGCTGTTGGTGGTTCTGCGGTTGAGCCTCGGTTGTCATTTTTTCTACGAGGGAGTGTGGAAGATCAAGCACGCCGACGAGTTTTCGGCCGAGCCTTTCCTGACCCAGGCAAAGGGCCCAGCGGCGCCGCTGTTCCACGCGATGGTTCCTGACCTGGACGGGCGCAAGCGGCTCGCGATCGAGAGAACGCCGACCGCCGAGGCGGTCTCGGAAAACTGGCGAAAAGCCCACACCAAACACAGGGAATGGTTCGAGAAGGAACTCCTCAGGAAAGTAGGCGAGGAAAAAAACGACGTAGAGGCACTCGAAAAAGATATAAAGAAACTCACCGATGCCGCGACCCCGTCGGAAAACGAATTGAAGACGCTGAGGGAACAACTCCACAAGGAGATGAAGGAACTGGAGGCGGCCCGGAAGAGGTTGGATGATCGGCTCGCTGCCTTCGACCGGGCAACCCTGCAACACCTCTGGGCAGCGGAAGACAAGCTCGAAAACCACCTCGCCCGGGAAGGGGAAGCCATCCTTGCGTACTTCGACAAGTACACGAAAAAGGAGGACCGCCCGATCGACGATCAGACCAAGGGCTGGATCGCCGAGATCGGCAAGATCGAGAAAGAATGTCACGACTTGTTCTCGAAGGCCGCCAAAGAGAGCACCAAAAAGGCCCCGGATGTCAAACAGAGGGTCCCTGAAAGCAAGCACGGCGAAGAGGTTGCCAAAATCATCCCGCTGAGGCTCCGCATCAAGGGCTCGGACTATCTCGCCGACTGGTCCGATCTGAAGGCCAAGATCGTCAAGAAAAAATATGGGCTCACTGAGGATCAGGAGTACGAGTTGGAGAAGACTTACCGCCGCTACAAGGATGCGCTGAAGAAGTACCTCGCCGACAATCAAGAAGACATTAAAGCCTACTTCGGCAGTCTGGATCGCCTTCAGGACCGAAAGGACGCCGGAACCAATTGGGCGGACCACGAAAAAGAGCGGACCTGGAACGAGCAACAGAAACTCCGCGCAGAAGCCGCCGGTTGGATCGGTGAGTTGGAGAAGATGGACGAAAACTTCCGAACCGCCGCCTGGCACATCCTCGACGAAGACCAGCAGAAACTGGGTGAGATACCGCAAAAGTTCACCTTCAGCGACTTCGTCGACTTCGCGGTCACCTGGGGCCTGACGGCGATTGGATTCTGCCTGTTGTTGGGGCTGTTCACGCGCCCGGCCGCGTTGGGTGGTGCGGCCTTCATGTTCTTTGTATTGCTGACCCAACCCCCCTGGCCGACGATTTACCCGCCTGCCCCAGGTGTGGTGGGGCATGCCCTGGGCGTCGACAGGAACTTCATCGAGTTGATCGCCCTACTGGTGATCGCCTCGTGTGCGGCCGGGCGATGGGCCGGGCTGGATTACTTCGTCGAACACTACGCCATCAAGTGGTGCAAGAGTTGCCCCTGTATGAAGTGCCTCTGCAAGACCGACGAGAGCGCCCGAGCAGCCGACGCCGGGCCCGAAGAAGAGAAGCCGGAAAAGGATCCGGAAAAAGAAGGGAACCCCAAGACCGAAAAGGAGGGGGACTGAATATGAACCTGACTCCCGAAGAAAGACAAGCCGGCAAAGAGAACTTCGACGTCAACCGCCGCGACTTCCTCAAACACGGGGCCATGGCCGGCGCCGTCGGCGCGGTCGGGCTCGGGGCCTTCTACTTCGGATACGAAGCCTCGCTGGCCAACCCGGTCCGCGTCGGCGTGATCGGAACCGGTGACGAAGGGAGCGTGCTGATCGGGGCCATCAATCCCAACTTCATCGACGTGCGGTCGATCGCCGACATCCGTCCGTACAACGAGTACCGGGCGTTCCACGGCGACGTCTCCAGCCCGGCGGCCGAAAAGGCCCGCCCCGGCCTGTTGAAGAAGTACGGGTGGAGCACCGAACACGCGGCCCGCAAGCACGTCGAGGTCTACGGCCCCTGGCAGGAATTGATCGCCAATGCGAAGGCCGACCATATCGAGGCGGTGATCATCGCCCTGCCCTTGCACCTGCACGCCCAGGCGGCGATCGTGGCCATGCGCCACGGCCTGCACGTCTTGACCGAAAAGCTGATGGGCCACAGCGTAACCCAGTGCAAGGAGATGGCCCGCGTGGCCAAAGAGACGGGCAAACACCTCGCCACCGGACACCAGCGGCACTACAACATCCTGTACGAAGAGGCCGTCGACCAGATCAAGCGCGGCCTGCTGGGCGATCTGCACTACATCCGTGCCCAATGGCACCGCGGCAACATGCCCGGCAGCGATAGCTGGCAGCAGCCGATGCCCTACGACGCCAAACCGACCGACAAACTGGCAAAGAACCTCGGGAAGAAGCTCCGATCCTGGAAAGACAAGCTAAACACTGTTTCCGGGCCCGAGATCGAAGCCTGGGCCAAAAAGGTCCGGCAGCTCGAAGCGCAGATCGCCGACGAGGTCCTTGCCGCGAAGGACAAGAGCGGCAAGACGCTGGCCGAAAAGTATCAATACGAGCACGAGAAGCTCAACACGCCCGACGGCAAGGGCTACGACCGCCCGGCTGTCGAAGAACTGATCCGCTGGCGCCTGTGGGACCGGACCGGCGGCGGATTGATGGCCGAGCTGGGAAGCCACCAGCTCGATGCGGCCAGCATCTTCATCAATGCCATCCCCGACCCCGACAGACGGGACGAAGAGAAGAAGCATCCGCTGAGCGTGGTGGCCGCGGGAGACCGCCCGGTCTTCCCGGTCGACCGCGACGTGAACGATCACGTCTACTGCCTTTTCGAGTTCCCGGCCCCGGGCAAGAAACCCGGCACGGGCTACGACCCCAAGGACCCATTGCGAAGCCGCAAGAAGATCGGGGTGCAATACGCCTCGATCAACGGCAACGGCTTCGGCGGCTACGGCGAGATCGTCTTCGGCACCAAGGGGACCTTGCTGCTGGAGCGCGAGCAGGAAGCGATCCTGCTGCTGGACAAATCGAAGAGCAAAGTGGCCGTCGACCGCGCGGTGCTCGACACCCAGGCGAGCGGGCCCGCGCAAGAGGCGGTCGCTGGGGCCGTCCGCGAGGTCAGCCGCGGATACACCGAGGAGGAAGAGCACTGGGCATGGTGTATCCGCAACCCGTCGCCCGAAAATCGGCCGCGGTGCCACCCGAAGGTCGCGCTGGGCGACGCGGTCATCGCCTTGACCACCAACATGGCCGCCCAAAAGGGCCTCCGAGTCGAGTTCAAGGAGGATTGGTTTGATCCCGAAAGCGACGCAACGCCCGAAAAGGACGTGCTCGGCCTGAAGGACGCCAAGCCGAACATCAACCGCCAGGAGTACAAGAAACTCACCTAGCACCGTATGACAATTGAGATTGTGGGTGTCCGGCATCTCGGTCATAAAGCCGCGACCGGTGGTCGCGCCGAACACGGGTTGCGGCGATTTCCGGCAGTGCTTGGCGCGACCACCGGTCGCGGCTTTATGGCGCCTCGATCGACAAAGCAAGAAATGCATTCCATTTGGAGATAAAAGAGCATGAATCTAACTTCCGAAAACAAAGCCATCGGCAAGGAGAATTTCTACGCCGCGATTGGCAGCGACGTGAAGCCCAAGAAAGACGGGGTGGAAATGCCGGGCCGGCGAGATGTCCTCAAGGAGCGGATCGAGCAAGGCCACCTGGCCGGCGGCACCCCCGGCTGGGCCTACTTCGGCTACGAGTCGTCCGTCACTTCGCCCCTTCGCGTCGGCGTGATCGGGACCGGTGACGAGGGAAGCGTGCTGATCGGCGCGATCAACCCCGACTTCATCGAGGTCAAGTCGATCGCCGATATCCGCCCCTACAACCAGTACCGCGCGTTCCACGGCGACTGGTACAGCCCGGCGGCCCTGGCGGTCCGGCCGGGGTTGATGAAAATATATGAACGTGACTGGAAAACGGAGAACGCAGCCCGCAAGAACGTCAAAGTCTACGGCCCGTATCAGGAATTGATCGCCAACGCCAAGGACGACGACGTCGAGGCGGTGATCATCGCGTTGCCGCTTCACCTGCACGCCGCGGCCGCCATCGCGGCCATGAAGGCCGGGCTGCACGTGTTGACCGAAAAGCTGATGGGCCACAGCGTCTGCGAGTGCAAGGAAATGGCACGCGTCGCGAAAGAAACCAACAAACACCTGGCGACCGGGCATCAACGACATTACAACATCCTCTACGACAACGCCGTCGATCTGATCAAACGGGGAATTCTGGGCGATCTGCACTACATCCGCGCCCAGTGGCACCGGAGAAACATGCCCGACAGAGACAGTTGGAAGCAGCCCATGCCCGAGGCCGTCAAACCCAAGGACTCGCTGGCCGGGAGGCTGGAGAGGGAGTTGAAAAGCTGGGAAGGAAAACTCAAGGATGCGAAGGACCCCCGGGACATCGAGCTGTGGACCAACAGAGTGGCCCAGAAGAAGGCCCAGATCGCTGATGAAATCCTGGGGAGCAAAGCCAGGGAGTTTGGCTACAAGGACGCGGTCATCGACGGGGTTTACAACCGCCCGGCCGTCGAGGAGCTGATCCGCTGGCGGCTGTGGGACCGCACCGGCGGCGGGCTGATGGCCGAGTTGGGAAGCCACCAGCTCGACGCGGCCAGCATCTTCGTCGCGGCGGTACACGGCGGCGAAAAGCAGTATCCCTTGAGCGTCGGCGCCGCGGCCAACCGGCCCATCTTTCCCGCCGACCGCGACGTGGACGACCATGTGTTCTGCGTGTTCGAGTTCCCCGCACCCGACTACGATCCGAAAGATCCGAACGAGGCCCTCAAAAGGATCGGCGTGCAGTACGCCTCGATCAACGGCAACGACTACGGCGGCTACGGCGAAACGGTCTTCGGCACAAAAGGAACGTTGCTGCTGGAACGCGAGAAGGATGTGATGCTTTGGCAGACGTCCCAGGTCGGCAGCAAGATCAAGGTGGTCGAAAAGACCGACAAGGACACGAAGGAGAAGTACCCCGAGATCGAGGTCAACGATGCGGGTGATCCCGAGTCGGTTGCCTACGGCAAGATGGCGACCAAGGACGCCGGCCGCGGATACCGGCAGGAGATCGAGCATTGGGCCTGGTGCGTCCGCAAGAATCCCGACAACTCCGATCCGAACATGCACCCGAAATGCGACCCCAAGGTGGCCCTCGGCGACGCGGTGATCGCGCTGTCCACGAACATGGCCGCCCACAAGGGCCTCCGGGTCGAGTTCAAGCCGCAGTGGTTCGATCCCGACGACGACGCCACCCCGGAGCGGGACATCTTGGGCGAAAAGGTCAAGCCGGACGTCTCGAAATACGCGTAACCATGGCGCAAACCAGCCCGGCTGCTGAGAGCAGCCGGGCTGATTCAAATACTGATTCGAATACGCCTGATCGGGGCGGTTGCACAAGAGGCGTCTCTTCGGTATTCTATGTGGCGAGTGAAATCTGTGTGGTGAGTGAAAAAGGAGGGGGCACCTGCCCCCGACCCATCACGAAAAAGCCTAGTGCGGGGGCAGGTGCCCCCTCCTATGTTTTCAGTCGCCGCGGCGCAACCCGCTCTTGATTGTCGTGCGATCGAATCATTTCAGCGAAAGGATCTTCCCATGAAAAAGTGGCCCCTTGGCGTGTTTGCCAGTATCGACGCCGGGTTGGGAGTGAATCTTCAGGTCGCCCATGAACTGGGAGTTCCGACCGTCCAGCTCCACGCCCCACAAAAACAAACGCGGACGAAAGAGCGGGCGGAGGAGTTCCTTGCCACGCTCGAGGAACTGGGCATCTGCATTACCTGCGTCTTCGGCGGGTTCGAGGGCGAGAGCTACGCCGATATCCCGACGGTCGCCAAGACGGTCGGACTGGTGCCGCCGGAGACGCGTGCCGTGCGGACGCAGGAGATGAAAGAGATCGCCGATTTCGCCAGGCTCCTGGGTGTCGGTGCCGTGGGGTTGCACGTCGGTTTCGTGCCCGAAGAAACTTCCGACCCGATGTATCCCGAAGTGCTCGCCGTGACGCGCGAAATCTGCGACCACTGCCGGGGAAACGATCAACGCCTACACTTGGAAACCGGCCAGGAATCGGCCGACGCGTTGCTTCGGTTTCTCGGCGACGCCGAGCGCGACAACCTGTTCGTCAACTTCGACCCGGCCAATATGATCCTCTACGGCTCCGGCGAACCGATCGAGGCGTTGAGAAAGGTAGGTGCCCACGTCCGCAGCGTTCACTGCAAGGACGCCAAATGGGCACAGAAACCCGGCGAAGAGTGGGGCGCCGAGGTCCCCTTGGGCGAAGGCGACGTCGGCATGGAAAACTTCCTCCGCACGCTCGCCGAGGCAGGCTACGACGGCCCGCTGACCATCGAGCGCGAAATCCCCCAGGAACCCGAACGCCAAAAAGAGGAAATCGGCCGGGGAATGGCACTGTTGAACGAACTGAAAGAGAAAATCGGTTCGTGACCCGCAACAAAGGAGCCAAATATGCCGGGACTCTCCATGGAAACCGTCCATGAACTGGGGCAAGAGGAAGCCACCAAGCGGCTGAAAGAGAAGTTCCACGTGGTACGCGAGCAACACGGCCACAAGGCGGCCGACCTCGTCGAGACGTGGGAAGGCAATGTCCTCTCGTTTGCGTTCAAAGTGATGGGGATGGCCGTCTCCGGTACGGTGACCGTGGAAGACGCGGCCGTGAAGCTCGATGCCAAGCTGCCCCTGGCCGCCATGATGTTCAAGGGCATGATCGAGAGGGAAATCCGCAAGGAATTGGGCGACGTGCTGGCGTAAGGTAGCAGGCACACTCCGTGTGCCGTCCCCGGCGCAGGGTGCGAATTGTCCATCCCGCCATAAAGCCGCGACCGGTGGTCGCGCCTACGTTGGGTGCGAAGCCGCAAGCGGCAGAAGGATAAAACCACGCCCGGTCACTCTTCCACAACCACCTCGAACCCCATGGCCTCGATCATCCGGTAGTCTTCCTCCGGCGGCTGGCCCTTGGCCGTGAGGTAGTCGCCGACGAAGATGCCGTCGGCCGCGTAGAGCCCCAACGACTGGAGGCTGCCGAGATGCTCCTCCCGGCCGGCCGCGATCCGTAACTCGCACCCGGGGTTGGCCAGGCGGAACAACGCGAGGACCTTCAGACAATACCGCGGATTGAGCCGGCGGACGTCCGCAAGCGGCGTGCCCGCAATCGGCAACAGAAAATTGACCGGCACGACCTCCACTTTCAGCTCGGCAAGACGCAAGGCAAGCTCGACCACGTCGGCGTCTTTTTCCCCCATCCCGACGATACCGCCGCTGCAGATCTCCATGCCCGCGGCCCGGACGGCCCGCAGCGTGTCGAGCCGGTCCTGGTACGCGTGCGTAGTGCATATCTGCGGGTAGAAGCGTTCGCTGGAGTTGAGGTTGTGGTTGACGCGATCGACCCCGGCCGCCTTGAGCCGACGAGCCTGTTCCGTGGTCAGAAATCCGGGCGAGAGGCAGACGTTCAGACGGTACGACGTCTTGATCTGCCGGGCGATCTCGCAGAAGGTATCGAGTTCCTTCTCGCCGGGCCGGCGGCCGGAGATGACCGTGCAGTAGGTCTTCGCCTTTCGTTCGGCGGCGACCCGGGCGCCGTCGAGAATCTGCTCGGGAGCAACGAGTTTGTACTTGGGGATGTCGGCCTTCGAGATGCTCGATTGCGAGCAGTAGCCGCAGTCCTCCGTGCACAGCCCGCTCTTGGCGTTCATCAGGAAGTTCAACCGGACCTTGTTTCCCGCGTGGCGACGCCGCACGCGGTAGACCGCCGCCAGCAGTTCCAGCATTTCCTCGTCGCCCGACCGCAGGACGGCCAGGCCTTCGTCCTCCGTGAGGCGGTGACCGCCGAGAACCCGGCCGGCAAGGTCGTGCCAAGATGGGGATGTGGAATCGGAAGAAGCCATCGGGTGGTGAGTGTTGGGTGGAAAAGCCCCTACACTGCGTGCAGGGGTTCCGCATTTGCGATTTGGAGCCGCACAGTAGTAACCTCGGTATTTTCTTTGTAAAGCCGCGACCGGTGGTCGCGCCTGACGTTGCCCAAAACCACTACGGCCGGTAATTCGGCGCGACCACCGGTCGCGGCTTTATAGTGTCTATTGTCGCAGGATCATAAGAGAACCGCAAGCCGGTCTTGCCAGGGCAGCCGATTCTGCGAGAATGAAGCCATGCTCGAAGCTACCCACCGAATACGAGCCGGTGATCTGACGCCGCTTGATCTCGTCGAGCAGTGTCTTGCGCGGATCGACCAATACGAGGACCGTCTGAAGGCATGGGTCCTGGTCGACGGGGAAGGCGCCCGGGCGACCGCCCGGCAGCTGGGCGACGAAGCTGCGCGGGGCCAATTCCGCGGGCCGCTGCACGGCATCCCGATCGGGATCAAGGACATCGTCGACGTGGCCGGCTGGCCGACACGGGCCGGCTCGCCGCTGCGGGAAGATCACGTGGCCGGGGCCGACGCCCCGCTGGTGGCCGCGCTGCGGCGGGACGGGGCGATTATCCTCGGCAAAACGGTGACCGTCGAGTTCGCGTGCTTCGACCCCTCGCCGACGTTCAACCCATGGAACTTCGAGCACACGCCCGGCGGCTCCAGCAGCGGGTCGGCCGCGGCGGTGGCTGCCGGGATGTGTCTCGGGGCAATCGGCACCCAAACCGGCGGGTCGCTCGTGCGGCCGGCGACCTACTGCGGCATCTCGACCTGCAAGCCAACGTTCGGCGCGATTTCGCTGGAGGGCGTCGTGCCGGTCAGCCACCACTTCGACCATGCCGGCCCGATGGCCCGCACGGTGGGCGATCTGGAGATCATGCTACGGTGTTTGATGGACATCGGTCCTTCGCCGTCGTGCCGACGGCGGCTAAACGAGCATGCATCGTCGCCGGACCGTTCCCGTTTAGCCGCCGTCGGCACGACGGCGAACACCGCGGCAGAATCGAACGAATCCTCCCCACCGCGGCTCGGGGTGCTCGAACAGTTTTTCATGGAGAACGCCGACGAGCCGGTCCGTGAAGTCACCGAAGCTGCGTTGAGGAAACTCCGCGACGCCGGGGCGATGATCGAGCCGGTCACGTTCGCCGACGGCTTCGAGCAGGTCCGGGCGATGCATCTTTGCATCATGGGCGTTGAGGCGGCGGCCTATCACCGCAAATCATTCGCCCGACATCGCGAGGGGTACGGGCCATTGATCGCGGCGTTCCTGGACGAGGGACTGACCACTTCGGCGGTCGACTACGCCGACGCGCTGTCGTGGCAACGTCGTTACATCCGCCGCGTCCGCACGCTGCTCGATGGCGTGGACGCGTTGATTATGCCCTCGACCGACACGACCGCCCCGCCAACCCGCGACACCACCGGCCTGCCGCTGTTCCAAGCCCCCTGGAGCGCCGCCGGGCTGCCGGTCGTATCCATCCCAATCGGCCTCGCCCCCGACGGCATGCCCACCGCAATCCAACTCGTCGGCCGCGACCACCAAGAAGCCGAACTACTCCAAATCGCCGCGTGGTGCGAAAACGTCATCGGTTTCGATCAATTGCCGCTGATGATAAACGAGGCGTAAATGTAGAGCCCGTTCACGCAATCCCGTGTGCCTTTTCATATTCGGCGATTTTCTGTTCTCGCTTCAACGTCAGTGCAATGTCGTCGAGTCCGCCGAGCAGGCACTCGCGGCGGAAGTCGTCGACTTCAAAGGTGAGGGAGAGCCCGTGCTTGTCGGTGATGGTGCAGTTTTCCAAGTTGACCGTGAGTCGGTAGCCGGGGTGCTCGGCGGCGCGATTGAACAGGTCGTCGACGGCCTGTTCGTCGAGCTTGATCGGGAGCATGCCGTTCTTGAAGCAGTTGTTGTAGAAGATGTCGGCGAAGCTCGGGGCGAGGATCGCGCGGAAGCCGTAGTCTTCGAGTGCCCAGGGGGCGTGCTCGCGGCTGGAGCCGCAGCCGAAGTTGCGCCGGGCCAGAAGGATCGACGCCCCGGCATACTCGGGTTTGTTCAACTCGAAGTCGGGATTGTCGGAACCGTCTTCGAGAAACCGCCAATCGAAGAACAGAAACTGCCCGAAGCCGGTTCGCTCGATCCGCTTCAAGAACTGCTTGGGGATGATCTGGTCGGTGTCGACGTCGGTCCGGTCCATCGCGGCGACCAGTCCGGTGTGGGTGGTGAAGGGTCGCATTGGATTTGGGAATTGTAAATTGAAAATTGAAAATTGTAAATTGAAGATTGCAAATTGTCTGTTGGGTTCGCGTATTGTCAGTGCTTTCCTTTTTCCTTCTTTTCTCGTGCGGTTATCAGCGATTTTGCGACGATGTTGCAGAGCTGGTCGGCTTCGTCAAGGATCAACTTCATTTGTGATTCCGGCAGCAGCTCTGCTTTTACGATCAAACGGATCCAGCAACGCGACTCTTTCAGTTCCTTCAGGCAGATGCTCAGCTTATGGGTGAAGTCCGCCCGACTTTCCGCGGCGCAGCCTTCTTCGTAGTTCGGTGCGGGCGAGGTTCCTGACCGCAACAACTGCCCGGCAACATGCCGCCCCATTCGCGTATCCGGCAGCGCGTCGACCACTTTGCCAACTCTGGCCGCGAAATCCAACAGCCGGTTTGATAGTTCTTCCGGAGTCATATCATTCGATGTCGTTCACTGAACGACGTTCCGTGGGGAATTCAATTTACAGTTTACATTTTACAATTAGCAATTTACAATTCCCCCTTCCCTACCGAAGCTTCCACTCCCGCACGTCGACGAAGTGGCCCGCGACGGCCGCGGCGGCGGCCATGGCGGGTGAGACGAGATGGGTCCGGCCGCCTTTGCCCTGCCGGCCCTCGAAGTTCCGGTTGCTTGTCGAAGCGCAGCGCTCGCCCGGTTCGAGCCGGTCGGGGTTCATCGCCAGACACATGCTGCACCCGGCTTCTCGCCACTCGCACCCGGCTTCAACAAAAACCTTGTCGAGCCCTTCCTCTTCGGCCTGCCGCTTGACGAGCCCGCTGCCGGGCACGATTATCGCATGGATACCATCGGCCACGTGGTAGCCATGGAGAACCTTCGCAGCCGCGCGAAGATCCTCGATCCGGCCGTTGGTACACGAACCGACGAAGATCCGGTCGATCGGGATGTCACAAATCGGCGTACCGGGTTTCAGGCCCATGTACTCGAGCGCCTTGGCGACCGCCTTCCGGTCGGAAGGATCGGGGTAGTCGGCCGAGTCGGGCACTTTGCCGGCCACGTCGGTCACCTGGCCGGGGGTTGTTCCCCAGGTAACTTGTGGGCGGACATCGCCGGCGTTGAAGACCTCGACGCAATCGTACTCGGCCCCTTTGTCGGTGGGCAACAGTCTCCAGCGCTCGACCGCCGCATCGAAGTTCTCCGGTGCAAACGGCCGGCCGCGGAGATAGGCAAATGTGGTTTCGTCCGGCGCGATCATCCCCGCCCGGGCGCCGGCCTCGATCGTCATGTTACAGACGGTCATCCGGGCTTCCATGCTCAATGCGCGAATCGCCTCGCCGGCGTACTCGATCGCACACCCGGTCCCGCCGCCGGTCGTGATCCGGCCGATGATATAGAGAATCAGGTCCTTGCCGGTCACGCCGTCGCCGAGCCGGCCGTCGACGCGGATTTCGAATGTTTTGGGTTTGTGTTGCAGCAACGTCTGGGTGGCCAGCACGTGCTCGACCTCGCTGGTCCCGATCCCGAAGGCCAATGCCCCAAAGGCCCCGTGCGTGGCGGTGTGGCTGTCGCCGCAGACGATGGTCATACCCGGCTGGGTGAGCCCCTGCTCCGGCCCTATCACGTGGACAACCCCTTGACGGACATCGTCGAGATCGAACAACTCGATGCCGAACTCCTTGCAGTTATCGCGCAAGGCGTCGATCTGCTGTTTCGAGATCGGGTCGTCGATCGGCAGCGAGCGGTCGGTGGTGGGTACGTTGTGGTCGGCCACCGCGACGGTTCGCTCGGTGCGGCGGACTTTGCGCCCGGCCAGCCGCAGGCCCTCGAACGCCTGAGGGCTGGTCACCTCGTGGACGAGTTGCAGGTCGATGTAAAGAAGCGTCTGTTGGCCCGGTTCGGCCCCGACGACGTGGCCGTCCCAGATTTTCGCGAACATCGTGCGGGGAGCAGTCGGTGCAGTCATACTCACGGCTACATATTGGTTTAATGAATGGGAGGGAGGGCCGCTACTTCTTCCGTAAGTGAGCCATTATAGCCCGACAAGGTTCGCTCACCAACGGGACTAGTCGCTTTTCAACGGGGCATACTGCTGCCACCACGCGGCCGCGTCGCTGTGAGTCCACTGATCGGCCGACTCGCACCCGGCCAGGGCCTTTTCCAGGGTTGCCGCATCGGGGAATCGCTCCGAGGGGGCCTTCGCCAGACAGCGGAGGATTACCTGCTCCAGGTCTGGCGAAACGTGCTCGCGGCGTTGCGAAGGCGGGATGATCGGCTGGTTGGCGTGGGCGAACAGTATTTTGATCGGCCGATCGGCCTCGAACGGAGGGTGGCCCGTCAGGAGGTAGTAGCCGACCGCCCCGAGCGAATAGATGTCGCTTCGCACGTCCGGCTTGTCGCCGATGGCCTGTTCGGGCGACATGAACAGGGGGCTGCCGGTGATGGTGCCCTCGGCGGTCAGCTCGGCCGACTGTTCCTCGACGACCGGTTTGACCAGTCCGAAATCGAGGAGTTTGGTCACGTCGCAGACGCCGCCGCGCTGGGCGGCGAAGATGTTTGCCGGCTTGATGTCGCGATGGACCATCCCGGCCGCATGGGCCTCGCCAAGGGCGTTGCAGGCCTGGCGCAGGAAGTGAACCACCCGTGCCGCCGGCATGGGGCCGAAACGGTTGACCAGCTCGTACAGGCTCATGCCGGGCAGGTATTCCATCACGTAGTAGAACGTGCCGTCGTCGGTGTTGCCGTAATCGAAGATTTCGACGGTGTTCCAGTGCGAGAGTTTCGCGGTTGCCTGGACCTCGCGTTCGAATCGAGCCAGCGCCTTGCTGTCGCCGGCCTTGTCGTGCCGGATCAACTTGACGACGCAAGGCCGCTTGAGGAGTTGATGCTCGGCGAGATAGACCTCTCCCATGCCGCCGGCCCCGAGCGACCGGGTAAGCCGGTATTGCCCCAACTGCCGGGCCTCGAACGCCTCGCGGCGCAGCGAGCCGATCGTATCGACGCCGAAGATGCTCGCAGCGGCCGCGATGACCAGCATCAGCGGAAAGTTCGCCATGTCGGTGAACGATGCGAGTTCAAACATCTTGGGATGAAGATACATCGTTATCGCGCCCATCGCCAGTGGAACGATGGTAAGCAAGGAAATTACGATGACCGCCCGTCGCAGAGTGTTCGGAATGAACAACGCATACGTGAAAATCAAGATAAGCCAAATGCCGATCGGAAAATGAAAATAATCGTTTTCGCAGCAATCGATCATGACCACGCGTTGCATTCCCAAGAAGAAGATCGCCGGCAGCCCGAAAACGATCAACTCCAAGATGCGAAGCCACCGCATCGAGATCACACAGCGCCGGCACAACATGACCCCGATCACCCCCAGCGTGAGAGTGAGGAAAACGTGGAAGCCGAAGAAGTAAATACTGAAGTCCTTCCACCGAAAGTGCTTGGCCAGAAAGAGAAGATTGCCGGCAAACAGAGTGAGTGCGGCCAGTCGCAACCGCGACTTCAGCAGGTCCCGGATTTCGAGGCTCAACTTGGGCCCGGAATCCGTGACCATGGCAACTCGCGCCGCATAGTCCTGCACCCAGGACGTTGCAGGGTGTACTCTGCTCTCTTCCGCACCGGAAACCATCTCCACGGTGGGATCCGTCGGTGAAAAACCGGATGATCTAGGCGTCGAATCGTCCATTGGGTCCGATGGTCTGCAGGAGCCGGGGCCAGGGTATCGTACTAATATCATACACCGGAAGAAGTAGAGCGGCGACCCCCCGGCAAGTCGTTTGGAGGTAGAATGCCCTTCAAACCAGACCGGCAATTGCCAGGTAGCCGGTGCCGCTTGACCCCTTGAAACGCCGAGCGAGCCGCTCACGTTTCGGATCATGCCGCCCGCTGACCCCGGGCCACAGCGGCCAGGGCCTCGATTTCCTCGCACCCGACCAACCGAATTTGGGCGCCGCCGCCCGGCAGGGATTTCTCCTGAAATACCTGAGATTCCTCGTGCAACAACCGTGGCACGTAGAACCAGGCCTTGGCAAGGCTCCGGGGGTCGAGGCGGGCCGAAACCACCACCAGATCGATGCGTTCCAATGAATTCGCACTACTGGACAGGGCGGAGAATAGATCGCCCGGAATCAATCGCACCCGTACTCCCGTGGTGCCGAGCAGGCGGTGTGCCATCTTCAACGTCATGCCGCGCCCGTCCGCAGCCGATCGCGATTCGAAGAGGTCCACCCCGGTGAACTCCGTCGCACTGGCCGGATGAAATCGTCCGGCAACTTCGATCATCCGCATGGCTCTGCGGCCGTCGGCAATCCCCAACTCAAGGATTCTTCGGGGCCTTTGGCGGCAGATTGCCCTGTAAATGGGACGATCGCTGGACGGGGTGGAAAGATAGGATAGATGGAAAACACGCCAGGCGCTTGTAGTTGCCAACGTCGCCCTCCTGCCGTTTTGTGAAAGGGGTGGAGTGCCGTCTCACCTCTGACTTCGGCCACGGTTTTCGGAGGACTGGAACCTTTTTGTCCGCCATCACCGGAAATACCACGTACTGGGGGGACGTTCATAGGAGTTGGGATGGGCTGGGGGCTAGGCTTTGTCTCAAAACCGTAGCCACGCTCGCCAGAGCGTGGTTGGCGGGAGTAGATCTTCCGCGTACCCCGAGAAACCCGTTTTGGGACAAAGCCTTGTATTGCCCGCCGTTTTTTCCTAACATGAAGGGTAGAAACAGCACGGGGTGTTGTGAACGGTTTGTTGTCCCCGTTCCTAATCTCTTGAGTTCCGGAATTCCCGACCAGTGGAGTCACTTCATGTCGCACACAAGAATCGATTCGCAAAGCGGAAAGCGGCTTCGTAAATGGGGCTTCACGCTCGTGGAACTCCTGGTGGTGATCGCCATCATCGGCATTCTGATTGCCCTGCTTCTGCCGGCGATACAAGCGGCCCGCGAGGCGGCCCGGCGGGCACAGTGTAACAACAACCTTAAACAAATCGGCCTGGCAATGCACAACTATCACACCCTCATCAAGTGCTTCCCGCCGGGTTACATCTGTGGAAGCGCCCTCGATGAGAGTTGGGGTTGGACTGTGTTCCTCTTTCCCTACATGGAGTTGAGACAACTGCATGATAAGTTGGACCCAAACCACCGTACGCTTAAGGAGTTGTTGAACGACACCACCGATCGCTCGTACGCACAATCTCCGCAGGAGACGCTCCGGTGCCCATCCGATAACGCACCCGACTTGCTCGCGTGCGACGGCGCGTGGGAGCGGCATTTCAACGGAAACTCGGACGTCGATACCGGGACGGAACTCACCAACGCGACTTTTCGGCCGGCCACCACAAATTACATAGGGGTCCTCGGTCTGGCAGACCAGGCCGCCGACTACGAAAACAACGGCGTGTTCTTCGGTAAGAGCGGCATCAAGGTCTTCGATATCAGCGACGGAACGAGCAATACCTTCGCCGTGGGTGAGCGGTCGCGTAACGGCGAATGCCGCTCCGGCTGTTGGGTCGGCGTCCGCGATCCGGAAGACCCCGGGCCCAATGGAATCTACTACTCTCTCGGAAGAGTCAGCGTACGGCTGAACGACCCGGACACCGATGAGTGTGCAGAGGGCTTCGCCAGCAATCACTCCGGCGGGGCCAACTTCCTCTTCTGCGACGGAACGGTACACTACATCGACGATCAAATCGACTATAACATCGCATCCGATTGTGTCGCGCCGTACGACACCATCGATGACCCGACCTCGCTGGGGCTCTTTCAGAAACTCGGAATACGGAACGACAACCAACCGTTCTACAAAAAATACTAACGGCACGGCCGGTCGGTTCCGGGGCGCAACGCCGTCTCGAAGAGCCTCTTACTTCTCGGCGGCTTTTCCATCTTCCGCCGGTGAGTCTTGCGCCGGCTCCTTGATCATCAGATCGATCGAGGCCTGGCCGATCTTCCGGCTCCTCAGGTCTTCGATCGTTAGTTGGAGCGTGTGCTTGCCCGGGTATATCTTCTCGGGAAGCACCAAGTGATAGCCGATGAAGAAATCGCGGCGGGGGTTCTTGCAGTATTCCTCGGTTTTCGGGCAATCGCGGTTGGCCACGCGCTGCTCTCGACTGTCGAAAATCTGGTAACTGCTCCGCAAGGCGGTGTGATAGCCCCGGGACGTCTCTTCGCTGGTGAAGTTCTCGATTTCCGCGTAGAGGAGGACCTCCTGGCCCGGCTCAAACTCGTAGTCCTCGAACGGCGTGACGCAGCCGTAACTCTGGATCTCGGTACAGAACGCCATATTGCGAATTTCCAAGGGCGCTGCCTCGATCAACCCGCTCATCGATTCGTCGAGAATCCGCTTCGCCGCGACGACGCGCCGTGTCGGATCGGTCTGCTGCGTGTCAAGCCACGCCGACAGGCCGGAAAGCTGCTTCGTCCAGAATTCCTGGATCGCCGGCGCCATCATCGGAACCGGCCGCAGCGCATCCTCTTGACGACCGGCCACGAGATAGAGCATTCGCAACCGGGCATGAGCGGCAAGCTCTTCCTCGGATTTGGGCGTCTCGCTTATCCCGGATTCCATCGCGCGAACCGCCGCGTCGAGATGCTGCCGGACCTCGTCCGAATTTCCTTCCTTCGTGAACAACGCCGGGACCACCGCTCCCGGCAACGGGGAGGCCTCGGGCTCGTCCGTGAGGCGCTTCGCAATGTGGTCGCCGATTTTGGCGGCCGCCGTCGGGTACTCGGCAGGTGGACCGCCCCACGACGTCAATTCTCCACCGTCGGCCGACGGCAGCCCGAAACCCATCGGTATCAATTCCTGCGGAAACGCGTTCGACTGAGGAGGGAAGTCGGCGGGGACCCTGCCGGGGAGATACTGGCCCGAGGCTGCATTTCCCACATAGGGTGCGCTCAGGGGCAACCTGCTCGGACGGGTTATCCCCAGATCCCTCTGTAGGCTTAGGTGTCGATATGCCTGTTCTGCTCGGAACTGCTGCGTTACCAGCGGCCACATCGACGGATCGGCCTGCCGGAGATTACTCAGCAATTTGTCCTGGGCGACACGATCTGTCGCACCAAGCCGCTGCAACTCGCTCATTGTCTGGTGGATCGTTTCGGTGTTTGCGGAAGCGGCGGTGGACGGAGGAGATGCCTGAACGGGCGGATTCCCGGGCGAATGGGCCATATTTTCCCCAGACCGCTTAGCCGACCATGGAGAAGAGCAGCCGACTACCGGGATGATTAGCGTCAATCCCAAACCGAGAAAACGAGCCGATTTGCCCATAGCGAGGTACACGATTTTGAGGAGTGGCAACAGAAGAGAGGCGGATCATAGTGAAAACACCAACCGCCTGCAAGGGGAAAATGGGGGGACTGGGGCGTGGCGTTCAGGGGGGCTACTGGTTATCTCCTTGGACTTGTTTTTGCAGGGTGTCTTGAGATAATGCGTCTTATTCTTGTACGTTCAACCCGTACCCGTGTCTGCACGATTTTAATCAGAACGTGTCCCCGTAGCCCAATTGGATAGAGCGTCGGCCTCCGGAGCCGAAGGTTTCAGGTTCGAGTCCTGACGGGGACGCTTCCCACCAATCAACGTAAGTCCAAACGCCGCAAGCCCTAACCGCTTGCGGCGTTTCATCTTCTGGCCACAACTCTAGCTAGTAGCCAGCCAGCCACGGCATCGCGGCTTGGGCAATCGAGAGCACCAGGAAGAACCCGCACATATCGGTCAAGGTCGTCAGGATGGGGCCGGAGGCCAGGGCGGGGTCCTGATTCGCCCTACGCAGGAGCAAGGGAATCGTTCCACCCAGGCAGACCGAAAGCACCGTGTTGATCGCCAGCGCCACCCCGACAACTAGGCTCAAGGCGACGTTCTCTTTCCAAAGGAAGGCGACTCCGCCAAGGACCGCCCCAAGCACCAGACCGTTGAGAAGCCCCAGGGTGGCCTCCTTCCAAAGCACCCGGAAATGCTCGCGTGGCTTGATGAGCCCCAACACCAACTCCCGCATGCTGACGGCCACTGCCTGGTTTCCCGAACAGCCGCTCATGTCGGAGATGATCGGCAGAAAGACGGCCAGGGTAATCACGGCTGCGAGCGTATCCTGATACCAGGCGATGACGCTGGCCGCCAGCACGTTGAGCAAGACGTTGATGCTCAGCCACGAAAGCCGCCGCCGCGATCGCAGGAGGAAAGGCATGCTGCGCAGCTCCTCGCCGCCGACGATGCCCGTGAACTTCAGCAGCGCGCGGTTGGCCTGCTGTTCGGCGGCCCGTTCCATGTCGCTACGGCGAACGACCCCCACCAGTTCCCGGTCTTCGCCGATGACGGGGATGCCGTAGAACGCATGGCGGCCAAACAGCCGCTGAAGATCCTCCAGTCCGGTCGCGGCGGGCACCGCAATGGGGTCCTCGATCATAATCGACCGGATTGAGGCAGCCAGAGAAGCCAGCAGCAGATCCCGAAGCCGAAGCACGCCGACAAGGTGGTCCTCGACAGAGACCACGTAAGCGTATTGGATGTCGTAGCGGGCGTACTTCTCGGAATGGGTCCGCAGGTCGTCAAGGACTTCCTCGACGCGCGCATCCTCGGGGTACGCCACGTACTCGGTAATCATCAGGCCCCCGGCTGTATCGCGAGGAAACGCCGCCAAGGCACGCACGTTCTCTGCTTCGTCCGGTTCCATGTGGTCGAGAATGGCGACGGCTTCTTGGTGATCGATTCTAGCAAGCAACTCCACTTGGGCGTGGCTTTCAATCTCACCCACGATCACTGCGGCCTCCTCCACAGGGAGTTCCTCGACCAACTGAGCGGCCTGCTCACCGGGCAATTCCGTTAGCAAGTCAGCAGCATCCGTTTCCGGTAGCGTTTCGAGCACCCCCGCCTGCTCATCCTTGGACATCCGTGACAGGGCACGGGCGGGTTCGCCTGGCGGCAAGGATTTCAGGTAGTCACTGAGCTTTTCCGCATCCCCAGATTCCACGATTGCGGTAAGTTGATCCCAGGGCTTCGTAAACTCCTCGTGCGCCTCGTCCGTCATGTGATGCTCCTTTCGTGCTGCGATTTCCAAAGCAAGGCTATCTATAATAGCGGAAAACGCTCAAGTCGTCATCGGCTCGCTCGCCTCGTCCAACGTCCAGGCAAATGCCGTTTGCTGATCGCAACTCGCGGAGGCAAATAAACGGGACAGATGTAACGATGATTGTCAATAGGGGTCGGGGGTGATGACCCCAGGGTCACGGTGTAGGAAATAGGAAATAGAAGAAATAGGGGACTGTGAAAGCGCCGGGATAAACCGGCTTGGAGTTGAGGATGAAAGAGCCTTACGGGA
>CAZJRB010000130.1:0-19826 GCA_964547995.1 uncultured Planctomycetaceae bacterium
CCACGTTGACGCAAACTATTGAACAGCAAAACTCACGCTTGTTTTAGGACTAGTTGGATTCGCGTTCGAGGATCCAGATGTTCCGGAAGCGCACATCTTGGCCGTGCTCTTGGAGTTTGAGACCCTCCGCGCTCGGGCTGACCTTGACGCCTCCGTTGGACTTCTTTATCGGGACATTGTCATGTACCTTGATGCCGTTCCACCAGACGGTTGCGCGTGCGGGCTCGAGGCATTTCTCGCCGTCCCAGCGCGCGGCAGTAAATAGGAAATGGAATGCGTGCCACTCGCCGTTCGGACGCCAGGCGTTACCCTTCGGCACGTGCTCCATGCAGAACGCACCTATGCCATGCCCTCCGATTTTCCAGTTGTACGGATCTTCGACATTCTTGCCTTTGGGTGATTCAATCTGGATCTCGTAACGGTTCTGCAGGTAGACACCGCTGTTGGAGTATCCCTCGGCTTTGTCGTCGCCGCGCTTGCCCATCATTATGAATTCAACATGTCCTTCGAAGTCCTTGTACTTCTTCTTGGTGACAAGGTCATGTGTGCCCCATCTTTTGCCCCCATTGGTCATCAGAACCTTGCCTTCGCCCGTGGGGCTGTCCACCAGCGACCAGGTGATTTTCATATCTGCTTGAGGCCACATCTGCCAATTGTCGTCGATTGATTTCTGCGTGCCGTCAAACGGAACGTCCGCGTCTTTCGGCGCTTTTGCACCGACGTCTTTCGTTTTGTCGTAACCCGGTTGCTGCTCCGGTGTCTTCTTCTCTGCCGCCAAAGCGGGGAAGGCGAATGCCACCATGACCATAGCTGCAACGATTACCCTGTTCATTCTCGATGTCATACTCTCACACCTCCTTTTTGCCTTTTCTTACGGACAAAGTGCTTCACTCTGTGGCCGAGCCACATCCGAGTCTATCGTGAATCCTCCCAGATTGCAACCCTCTACGAACGCCATGTGGCCAAGATCCTCAGCCCAACCACAAGTCATTGCCGGCGGCAAGAACTGGGGCCACGAACTGGGGCCACCCAGCTAACTTGACGTGATTCTACAACCGGATAGACTGGACGTCAACTCCCTCGCTTACGCTTCGGGTTACGATATTCAAGGGGCCTGACGCCAAAGGGGCGAAGTTAGCTGGGTAGCCCCATTGGTTATTGAATGAGATTCCTATGACGAAACAAACAATCGTGATCCGAGATGAGACGGAGTCTGATGCCGCCGTCATTACCCAAGTGACTGTCGCCGCCTTCGAAACCATGGAGATCGGCAATCACACGGAGCAGTTCATTATCGAGGCGCTGCGTTCCGCAAGGGCCCTGACCTTATCGTTAGTCGCGGAGGTAGACGGCCGTGTTGTGGGGCATATTGCGTTTTCGCCGGTGGCCATTTCAGACGGCACCAAGAACTGGTATGGACTCGGTCCGGTTTCAGTGCTGCCGGAATACCAGCGCAGGGGGATCGGCAAAGCCCTGATACAGGAAGGGCTATCAAGGTTAAGGAAACTAAGTGCCAAAGGCTGCTGTCTGGTGGGACATCCGCAATACTACAGGAAATTTGGATTTGAGAATGTTACCGGACTTGTCCACGAGGGCGTTCCGCAAGAGGCATTCTTCGCTCTTTCATTCGACGGCCACTTTCCGCAAGGCGATGTCATGTTTCATGAAGGATTCAAAGCAAATGGCCAACAAGGCGCTGCACCGGACGGCTGACCTCCGCCGCTGAGCTTTGGCGTTAGGTGCAAATGCGGTAGGAAGTCTCTGCGATTGGGGAAGGAGGCAGGCAAGGAAACGGTGGGTGGCTGGCGGCTGGGCGAAGCGAAGCCCCGGCACGGCGGGTGCCACGGGCAGCTTGCCTGCCCGTGCCGACTTCCGCCCCGCCCACACGGGCTGACGAGCAGCCCGTGGCACCCTGGCGAGGAAGTGTCCCGCAATTGACAACCAACAAATGCGGCGGTACACTAGTTTTCTGGAAAACCGGTTAACCGGTAAGTTCTCTGCGACAGAATACAATGATGGACACCGTCTACATTGAAACATCTATCGTCAGTCACGCGACCGCTCGACCAAGCAGCGATCGGCCGACGGCGGCGTTACAGGATCTAGCGAAACGCTGGATGGACGAACAACGTCCGCTCTACGACATTGTCACGTCTCAACCGGTGATTGACGAGGCGAATATGGGTGACCCGGATGCTGCATCTCGCCGATTGGCGATGCTCGATGGGATTCCGGTCTTACCCGTCAACCCGGACGCGGACACCGTTGCGGACCAAATCGTTGCTCGATCGTTGATGCCGCCCTCAGCGCGAATCGACGCCCTTCATATAGCCATCGCAGCCTTGGCCGGGGTAGAATATCTATTGACGTTGAACTGCAAGCACATAGCGAACGCACACGAACTTCCGCGTGTCTACCTGTTGCTCGATGAGCTTGGTCTGTCTGGCTTGCTGATTTGCACTCCACTGGAATTCCTTGGAGGTTCCGACGATGACACGTAATGCCATACTTGAGGAGCTTCACGCCGCACGGCGACAGCTTTTGGCTGACTATGACGGCGATACCGCAGCTTACCTGCGTGACGCACAGGCCAGGCTCGAAGCGTCCGGCCGCCCGATCGCCCACCGAAAGCAGAGAACAATCCGATGCACCGAAGCGGCGAAGTCGGGCGATTCCCCAATGGAGCATCTTTCGTCGCCGCCCGGTGATCCGTAACGTTAGGTGCAAATGAGGCAAGAAGTCTCTGCGGTTGGGGGAAGGAGGCAGGCAAATAAACGACGGGTGGCTGGCGGCTGAGCGAAGCGAAGCCCCAGCACGGCGGCGTCTGGGCCACCGCTCCGCTATGGCCCAGCCGCCCGTCGGTCTATTTGGCCTCGGTCGATGTTTCCATCGGGCTGAAATCGGTGACCGCGTTCAAGACGGCGTAGCCGATATGGGTGATGCTTTTGGGACGGCGATCCAGGGTGGCGGTTACGGTCGTCTTTCCGGTCTTCATGGTTACCTGGCCGGAAGCCAGATCGATAGTGACCAGGATTTCGTAGACCTTGTTCTCGTCCAACGGAAGGTCCTTTTCTCCCGCGACGGCGCCGTCGAGCGGGCCCTCGACGATGACGGCCTTGCCTTGGATGAATCGCAGGCCGCATTTCACCAGATTCTTTTCGTCCGGTCCGTCGCCGAAGACGAAGAAGCCGTTTTTGAACTCGCCGCCGGCGCATTGCAGTCGGCCCTTGAGGTTGATCTTACCGCGGAGCGGCGCCGGGGGCTTTTTGACGGCCAGCCCCAGTTGCTTACTGTTGGCGCTGAGGCGGTAGCCCAGTTTCGAACGCGTGACCCGGACGCGGACGACCTTGGCGAAATCGCCGGCCAGCGACGGGGCCGGCTTGGGCAGGGGAGGCGGCGGCTTGACGCTGATGTCAATTGTCTTCAACTCGACGTCCTCGGCCGGCGCGAGCGGGGTTCCTTTGCCGCCCAGGCAGAGCAGCTTGCCGTCGACGGTCGTCAGGTAAAGACGGCCGCCGGCCGCGGCCATTCCGTCGAAGGTCGGGGCGGCGCCGAGTTCCCAGGCGGCGACGGGCTTGCCGTCGGTGGCCGAAACGGCCAGCAGCTTTCCGCCCATGCGTCCTTCGAGTGCGGCGGTCTGGGCCGCGAGTTTGGCCTTGATCATCGGGTCGTCAGGGTTTCGGAATACTTGCTCTTCGTTGACCACGTCGGGCGGGCCGGCGACGAAGAGCGTTTGATCGGCCAAGACCATGGCCCGCGCCTGGATTGCCGGACACGTCTGGGCCCATTTGAAGCCGGCGACGTTCTGGTCGGTCAGCGGGAACTTCTTCCGGGTGGCCCAGTCGGAGGAAGACGCTCCTCTCTTTCGCGAGGCGGCGTTGATCCTGCCGGTGGCGGCGCGGACCCGTTGGAACGACTCGTCGGTGACCTCGCGGTCGGCGCCGTACAAGTAATATTCCTGCACCGAGGCATTGCACAGGTACTCCGGCTTGCGGTCGAACCCGTAGACGCGGGCGTCGTCGAAGACCATCAGGCGTCCGCAAGGGGCGAAGTGCCCGGGACGGAGCCAGCCGCCGTAGTTGCTGTCGACGGCCTTGCCGTAGATCCAATAGGAGCGGAAGAACCACGAGTCGTCGAGGAATCCCGACCGCGAGAAGAGGTGGTCTTTGATTTTCGCCTGATCCTCGGATTCCGCGGGGGCATCGCCCTTGCGGCGTTTCTGCCACCCGAGTTTCATGGGCGCGATGTTCCGGCGGACGCCCTCGAGGTCGAACGCCTGGGCCCGCATGTAGACCGACCGGCCGTCGCAAGAGAGTACGTCGGGCAAGGCCACGGGCATGTCTTGCCCCTTCATGTCCGCCTGCAAGTTCTTGCCGGTCTCGGGATCGCGTTCGTCCATCACGGTTTCGGACAATTGGCGGCCGGTTTTGGGGTCGAGCCGCAGGAGCCGCATCCCGCCGTCGAGAAACGCCGACCGGCCCGCCACGCAGTAGACGACATCGTCATGCACGAGCACGCTGCCGGAAACGGGCCAGGCCGATTCGAGTTGCTCGTAGGCCATCACCCGCCGCTCTTCCGGGGCGGCCCGGAAACGCCAGATGAGCCCTCCGTCGGCGGCGCGGAGGCAATAGACCCAGCCGTCGGCCGATCCGAACAAGACGCGTCCCTGGTAGATCGTGGGCGGCGAATCGACCGGCCCGCCGACCGTGTAGCTCCAGATCTTCTTGCCCGACTCCGCATCCAGGGCGTACACGGCGTGCGTATCCATGGCGGCGACGAAGACCTTGCCGCCGGCCACCGCGACGCTGCTCAGGCGGCCGCCCAGGTCGGCCTGCCACGTGCGTTTCAGATCGGCCGGAACCGGGGTCTTCGACGACCCGCTCCGCTGTGCGTCGTGGCGGTAGGTGGGCCAGTCGTCCGAAAGCTGAGAGCTGGAAGCTGCAAGCTGAGGCAGAGTCTTCCCATAGGCAGGACCGCGCTCCAACCGAACCGATCCCTCGCTGCTTTCCGCTTTCTGCTTTCCGCTTTCCGCCGGCTCCGCCGCCAGCGCGTTGAACCCAAAGAGCTTCGATTCCAGGAAACAGCCGCAGGAGTGCGGCGGGGCGTAGAGCAGGCCGTTGCAGGGCATGAAACCGTAGAGGCACCCGCCCCGGACCCAGTGGTTGATGTCCCAGTGCTTCGCCTTCAGGTCGATGAACTCGATGCCGGTACGCGAGGCAATGAAATACTTGTCCGTCGCGCGGCTGCGGTAACAGCGGTGGTGGAACCAGGGCGGGTTGACGTCGGGCGGGAATTCGCTCTTCACTTTGCCCGTCCGAATGTCGCGGCCGGTGAACACGCCCGAGTCCCCTCCGCCGGCGACGGCCCCCGACCATACCAGCCCGTCGATGATGAGCATGTCGTCGGGCGACATGTGCCCTCCGCGGTGGTGCGGAGCGGTCCACAAGGTCTTGCCGTCGGCCGCCGAGAAGGCGGTCATCGACCGGTTCTCGACCGACAGCAGGACCACGCCGTCGTGGACCACCAGCGTCGGCCCGTAGCCGGTCGGGAACGACGACTTCCGCAGGACCGGTTCGGACGTCCAGAGCTCTTTGCCGCTGGAGCGGTTGAGACAAACGACCTTCTCGCCGTTGTAGAAGAACACCCGCTCGGCGTCGGCAGCCAGGGTCAAGGGCGCGACGCGGCACTCCTTGTTCCACAGCACCTCGCCGTTCCCGGCCCGGACCGCCATCAACCGGCGCCGGGCCCGGTCCCAGGCCCACTCGCGGTTTGCCCGGCCCGTGTTGTCCCACACGTAGGTCGAGTTGGGCCGGTACCTTTTCCACTTGTTGGGCGACTCGGCGACCAGCAGGAACAGCACGCCGTCGTCGGCGATGATTTCGTCGGTGTGCTCGGTTCCCGCGTATGTCTTGATCGTCTTGCCGGTGGCGGCGTCGAGCACGCTCAGCGGGGCGTCGATCCCCAGGGTGACGTAAACGCGGTCGCCCAGGGCGACCAGGCGGCGCGGAAGCTGGTTCGGACCGCTCTTCAAGGGCCAAAGGTGCGTGTTCCACTCGTCGATCGGCCGCTTCCAGAGGATCGTGCCGTTGAAGGCGTCGCGGGCGATCAGCATCCACTTGGCCGGCAGCAGGATGGCGTCCCTGGGGCCCTCGTCCATGATGTAGAAAATCCGCCCGTTCGACGAAACCAGGGCGCTGAGGCTGGCCATGTGGTCGTGGTGCCGCGACCACCGCGGGCTGCCGACCCACTGGAGCCGCCGCGGCGGGCCGATGATCGTGTCGTGGGCCACCGCGTTGCCCGTCGCGTCGTGCATGTAGTGCGTCCACTCGTCCATCCCGGCCGGGCGGGGCTTGACGGTCTTCTTCCACTTGCCCTCTTGTTGGAGGTATGCAACACCGCCGGGGCACAGCACCCGCATGACCTCGTCCATGGATACCTTGCCGAGGTCTTCGGCCACGACGAGATTGACAAGATTGTCGATGTACGGCAGTCGCTCGTCCGTCAGGCGGTCGATCGAGACGTTGCCGTAGTTGCCCGCGTCCTGAACGGTTTTGCGGGCATTGGCAACATCGTCGGCCGTTGCAGCCAGGCCATGGACCATGTAGCTGTCGTCCGGCCGAAGCGCCGCGGTCAGCTTGCCGTCGCCGCAGCCGACATGGACGATCAGCCCGCCCTTGACGCCCGTGGCATCGAGAATCTCACGGGCCAGGGCCTTCTCGGCCCGGTTCGCGGCAACTTCGGCAGCACCGAGAACGCCTGCGCACACGGACGAAACCACAACAAGCAGCCCACACAAGTTCCATGAGCCGGCCGTTCGCATTTTCCTCGCCATGTTTCTACTCCCTTCAGTTTCGCCGTAACCCGGCGATCAAGAGGATTCGGGTGTCGTGTTTCATACAGCCTCGTCACCAATGCCGTCGTCACCGGTACGGGCATTGTCAATCTACCGGGCCGGGGCGGACAATCCGCGGGGCCGTCTTGATCTTCGGGCGGATCGACAGCCAGTCGATGCCCTGAAAGACCGGGTCGTCGATCTCGCGGACCTCCTCGTCGCCGCGATAGGGACACATCGCGTCGACCCAGGCAATCAGCCGCCGCAGGCTCACCGGGTCGACCTTCACCTTGTTGTGCTTGCCGCTGGAAGCACGTTCGATCAGCCGGCTCTTGTACGAGAGCCGGGTCATCGGCTTCGTCGTCACGTAGGCCGCGGGATCGCGCTGGTGGTAGCCCTCGACCATAATCATGTCGGCGATGCCGAACCCCGGCGGCGGGTCTTTGGGTTTGTTATAGGCCCGTCCCCAAGCCGGTTTGCCTGTCAGAATCCAGTACGTCTCGTCGAACCCGAGGAAGCCGGGACGCGGGGTCATGTCGAACTTCTTGCGCCCCTCGCCGTCGCCCTGGTGGCAACGGCCGCAATACTTGTCCAAGACCGGGCGGACATAGCGGGCGAAGCTGACCGTGTCTTCGCCCCACGGCGGCGGCGTGATCTTGCGGGGCTCGCCGGCCATGGCCATGGTCGTCAGGGCCCCGGTGTCGGGAGTCTTGCTGTGCAACTCGTGGCAACCGAGGCAACCGCGCCGCTCGCCCGGCATCACGCCCGTAAAACTACGCATCGTCTGCAACGCGCGGTAGTTCTCGTCGAGCAACTGGAAGTGCAACGGTATACCCGACGGGGCCTGAAACGCCACCGACCCGTCCGACTCGATCGGCACCGTGCCGAGGATCCGCTTGACGCCCTCCGACTGCACGCCGGAGACGACCGGGCCGGTCGATAGATACGGCCGCTTGTACCAGTAGGTGTACGTCTTGTGTTCGATCGTCAACAGGCGGAGGAACCGGGCCTTGTCCCGCAGCTCTTTCGGGGCGCCGTAATAGACGTTGTTGCTGTAGATGACGCCGTCGGCCGGCGAGAGACGCTCTTCGGCCTTCGGCCACGCCACGGTGTCGACCAGCACCGGCGGACGCAGGCGCGGCTTCAGCGGCATGGCGTAGAAAATGTTGTGGACGCCTTCGTAAATGAGTTCCCGGTTGCCGTCGGTGTCCATCAGGTAGAGAACGAACTTCCCGCCCCGGTCGGCCGAAACGAGGAAGTCCTTTTCCGACAGCGGATAGGGCGAGTAGTAGCCCCGGTAGCGGCCGCCGGCATGGTAGTCGGGCGATTCGACCGGATCGACCGGGCCGTTGCCCGACTCCGGCCACGCGACGTCGGCGGTCACCTTCGTCAGCCCGTCGGGAAAATTGAGCCCTTTGTCCGGATCGATGATGCCGACCGAGCCGGCGAACCAGTCGTGGTGGGCGCTGCCGGTGAACATCACGCGCCGGCTGCCGGGGATTTGCCGGGCGTCTTTCAACAAGTCCGGCCACACGCTCTGGTTTCCCCAAAACGTGTTCACCTGCGTCCCGTCCGGCCGCACGGTCCAAAGGCTCTGGATCCGCCACAGCGGCTTGTCGGTATATTCCCAGCGCGTGTAGATCACCCGGCCGTCGTTCATCACCGACGGCAGGTAGTCGGGCTCGTTGCCCCGGGAGATCAAGTAGATGTTCCGGCCGTCCCGGTCGCAGCGGGCCAGCACGAACGCGTTGGTCGGCGGCATGCAGCGGACGTACGTGTGGCCGCGGGTGGTCGAGAAAATGATGTGCTTCTCGTCGGGCAGGTAAATCGGATCGAAGTCGTCGTAGATGCCGCCGGTCAATTGCACCAGGCCCGTGCCGTCGACGTTGATCTCGTAGAGATGGAACGACTTCTCGTTGTGCGGCTTGAAGCAGAACAGGATCTTCCGGGCGTCGTACGAAACATCGGGCCGCCAGAAGGAACCGTGCAACGGCGGTTGCGGCATCAGTTGCTTCAGCTTGCCGGTGGGCGATAGACCTTCAAGAATCAACAGCCGGGCGCCGGGGACGGCCATGTATCCGAGCTGATGGCGCGTCTCGTGGCGAGGTTCTCTGCCCGCCGGATACGGCATATCGACGTACAACAGCTTGTCGAAATCGACGGCGGGGTTCTTGAACATAATATCGCGTTTGACCGCCCGGACCTCGAAGTAGAGCCCGGGGTCCGGCGACTTCAGATCGGCGGCTTGCTTCGCCAGCGTGTCGAGTTCGGCCATCTCCTTGGCAAAGTCGACTTTGCCGCTATGGTCGGATGCGATCCGCTCGGCCAGCCCGCGGGCCCACTCGATTTCGCTTCGGATTCGCTCCGGCGAGGGCTTGCCGCCGGCCTGATGCAGCCAGTCGCGCTCCATCGCTACGCGGGCCTCGTCGGCCGTCAGGTTGCGGGTTTCCGGCGTCGACGGCGTGACGTACGGCGCGACCGGTTCGTGGGTTCGAGGCCGCTCGGCGATCAGGTCCTTGTGGCGATTGGCCTCGATGACAACCTCGAACGCTTCCGGCGAGGAACCCGCGGCGCCGAGCCGCTTCAGCTTCTCGTACTTCTGATGCAGCGCCTTGACCTCCTGCCACTTCTTCCGATCCCCCGGCGACAGCCGCTCCCATTGGTGGTCGGTCAGCGGCATGTACTCCAGCAGCGGCCCGATCAACCGCTCGACGACTTTCATGTCCACCGCGGCGTCTTTGCTCTTGAGATACTGCTCGGGGGTCATGCCGGTCAGCCGGGCGAAGGCGTGGTAGTCTTTCGACCAGCGAGCCTTCAACAGCTTCAGCGCATCGGCGGCAATCGGACCGCTGAGCAAAATCCCCTTGTCGACGAGGCTTTTTCGGGTATTGGCCAGCGCTTCGGCAAACGACTTGCCCGTCATGTTCAGTTCGCCGAGCCGCTTTTCGCGGGCGACGAGTTCCCGCTCCAGCCGCTTGCGGTACCGCTCGAGCGATGCCTGGCCGTTGCGGTAGAGCCGGCCGATCTCCTCCGGCGTCAGGGCGTCTTTGTAGATCCGCAGATCGTCCATGGCGCCTTGAAAGCACTCGCCGCCGTTGGCCGAACCGATACATCCGGGCGCGGGACCGCCGGCGGTGATCGTGCCGGACCGCCCAAGCGAGCCGATTTCCTTCCCGTCGAGGTAGACTTGCATCCGCTTGCCGTCGAACGTCGCGGCGCAATGATGCCACAGCCCGTCAAGGACCTGTTCGGGCCGGATCCGGGCGTCGCATTCCACGTAACCGCTGATATTCAAGCCCAGGGAGAGGATCGTGCCGTTTCCCTGGAACGAGAACAACACCCGGTTGTCGCCGTCCTCCTTGCGGAAGATTTCGTTGTATTGCTGGAAGCCGGTCGGCAAAACCCACGCGCTGAAGCTGATCTTGTCGAGCTTGCCGAAATTGGGTTTCCCCGGCACTCGCAGCTTGTGACTCCCCGAAAGGTTGATCGCATTGCCGAAGAGGCCCTCGGTCCTGGCCGGCGGCGCGCCCCCTTCCGGCGAAGCGTTGTTGCCGTTGCCGCTGGAATCGACGCAGACGCCCCCGGACGCCTCGTCGAACGTCCAGTAGGCGGTCAAAGGCTTGTCGATGGGAACTGGCCGGACCGAAGAGCGGTCCTCGGCGCCCGAAGGCCCTCCCGACAACCCAAACAACATCGCCCAAATGAGCCCGATGTAAATAGGGGGTTTCATCGTCGCATCTCCTCGTTGTCTGGGCAGGGTATGCCATGCATTATACGGGCAGAGTCAAGGTCCTTCAAGCGCCGAATCGACCCCGACGGCTAGCCCGGATTATTCGTGGGGGAGGTCGTTTAGCGGGCGGGCTTGCCCGCCGTTGCCTGGAGCTTGTCCCGATACTCGGAAGGAAACTGGCTCCTCTGCCACTCCGTGGGGCTGTAACCGGCGGTGCAGGTCTGCAGGTCGGCCAAGAGCATCGCGTTGCGGGCGCGTGCCCGCAATACGTTCAACTCCTTCGGCGGACGCTCCGGGCGGAAGTCCATCTCCGAGTTGTGGGCGCGGTAGAACCACTCGAAGTAGTTGATGATCGGACAGTCGTACAGGTCGGCCAGGAACAGCGTGGACCCGAAGCCGCTGTGCCCGACGACCAGATCGGGCCGGACCTCCGGGTGGGCCTTCATCGTCTCGTAGACGGCGTGGCTGTGCCAGGTGAAGTTCTCGAAAGAGCGGCTACAGTAGTGGGTCTGCTTCGTTGCCCCGCCGCGGATCGCGTACTGAATGCGACGCACCCCCCGAGAGACACCCGGTTCCCGTTCCGAAACGAAAGTGCATTGAAACCCTTCGCGCTCGACCAGGTAGCCGGCAATATGCCCGAATTGTGCCGGGAAATTCTTGTGTACAAACAGAACGTGCATGACAGACAGGTTGGCCGAGACGGGTTCATGGTTGGCGACAGTTCCGAGGTTCTCCGTATATTAACGGAGATGGACCGTATCATCAAGTCGCCACGAGGCTTGGCTCTTCCTCAGCACGGGCATGTTGGCCACGGGGTTCGCCTTGTGCCATGCCGCGTGTGCCCGTGAAGGGCAAGCCGGGTGTGCGGCTTGTGCTTCACGTTGAGTATCACGCGGGTCGTAGGCATTTGCCGATCCTTACGCTGAAGCGTGCAGCGTAGGCTTGGTCCTGTGATCGCTGCGCTATGCGTGCGCGTTGATCGTCGCTACGGGACGTTTCTTGGTCAAATTGTCAAGGAGCTTGTTGCTCGCTGGCGTTCAAACGCCAAGCAAGTCAGTCGTTTTCTAGGGTACTTGGTTCGTGAAAGTTGTTGTAAATGAGTCAAGTTTTATGCTGCGTGGTTGAGTTGGGGCATGGCGTCGTAGACTTCGCGGAGGATGCGGCGCATTGGTGCATCGAGAAATGATCGATTACATTGTGTGGCCAACGGGCGTATGACGCACGATGCGCTGGTCGTGAAGAACGTCGCGATGTGAATCCCGTGTTCCGTGACCTCGTAACGGTGTGTCTTCGGAATGCGCCGAATCAAACCGCGGAGTCGCAAGCGTCGTAGTTGATACGTCATCTGGCCGGCGGTGAATTCAGCCGGGGCTTTGCCCAGCAGGGGCGCGACACAGTCGCGCAGTTCGCGATTGGAAAAGCCACGCGGCAACAGACGAAATACCAACAACGCCAAGAATACTGCCAACACCGTCGGGTCGCCGAAACGCATTCCGCTCGCACGCTGGCCGTCAACCTCCATCGGTTGCGTCAACTCCTCAAAGGCCGATTCGCCCATCGCCGGATCGTGAGATATCTGTTGGATGTTCAAAAGACGTCGGTTGGCTTGAAAGCCGACTGCCCGCAGTGCAGGCAGATTGTGTAACCGGCGAGGGATGTCGAAATCGCGAGTGTTATTGATGGTCGTTTCGGTCCGCAGCGCGCGGCCTTCCTTATGGTATTGCTTGATGCGGGAACGTTTGTAGTCAATGTGAAGCGTGGGTGTGACCCCTTCGGTGATCACCCGCGTGCGGAAACGGCTTGGCGTATTCCGCTGGATACGGCGATTGAAGATCAGTTGGACTTTTTCCGGCCGCCCGGCGTCGAGGTTTTCTCGAATCACCTGTTCGAAGAAAATGCGACCACTGACGGGCCGGTCAAGCACCTGTGTCAGCGCAAATTCGGCTTGAAGGATCGAAACGTCGTAGCGGTAGCCGGCCTTGCGGTCTTTGGCCGTAAAGGGATGGGGCAGCCGTCGTAGCCACTTACGCAACAGCCGGTCAATCTTTGCCGCGGAGAGTCTGTCGCAGATAGCCTGAAGCTGCTTCGGGGCGTCGCAGGAGAGGACACCGTTGTCCAACGCTTCGAAGTCGATGCCCTTTTGCGCCAGTTGCCGCTTGGCGTATTCGTGTCCGTTGATGCAAAGCCGGGCGGTGTATGGAAAATAGGAACAGAACTTCAGGAAAAAGGGTCCGAAATCTTTGTCGATGCAGTAGAAATAGTAGTGATTGACTATGGCCGTCGAGTAGACCAGCCACGGATAGGTCAGTCCGGTTGTGGGGTCACGACGTTTCTCCGTGCGCCAGACGGGGGCCTTTTCCTGGGCCTTGCCGATGAAGACCACGCCTTCACGCTTCTTGAATTTGGCATAGCGAGCCAAGGCCACGTCGTCTTTGCGCTGATTCTTCTGAAAGGGGACGATTTCGATGCCGTTGTCTTTGGCAAAGCGTTCAATGCTGCTGACGAACGCACGAGTCATCGGGGCCATCAGTTGCGAGCTAGCAAAGGTGTTGCCCCGGTGGAAGCGAAAAAAGGCGGCCGCCCCTCGGTCATGCTGTAATCGAGGTTGATAGACGTTCAAGTACATGCGGTCGATTCCTTCGACTTCCAGGACGACATGATCCTTGATGACATCAGCCACGGATTTTGGTATACTCATTTGAGGGCTCCGACATCAGGCCCAACAAGGCCACCAACCGCTAGGCGGTTTCATGAACTGGGAAACACGTTTCTCCAGTTTGATCGGAGCCCCCACTTTCGCAACCCCCCATGGCGATGACATACAACTCGTTGGTCTGAGGCGAAGCCTCGCTAGTTCTATTTATCGGTTGTCGTTTCCGCCTTCTTGGGGATGTCAGGTTCGGTGGTCCACCTCACCGCTTGGAAATTCGTTTCACGTCCTCGAACGCGTTGATAAGATGGAGTATCTGGAGGCGACGGTGTTGCATCCTCCTTGAAGACGATAAAGCAGTTCGGAAGAACTATCTGAAGTTTCTTGACGCCACTTGCGGTAACGTCTGTGTTGCTAAGATAGAGAAACTCAAGGGCCTCCAATTCTTCCAGGTGTTTCAAACTAGCATCGCTAATGCGGATTTCTTCGAGACCGAGTTCCCTGAGATGGGGAAAACATTCTACGTGTGCCAATCCGACATCGGTAACGTGTGTCCAGTTGAGCCAAAGGTGAGTGAGGTTGTTCAATTCTTTCAGATGAGCCAACCCAGCATCCGTGATTCTCGTACCGCTGGGATCCAAGATTCTGAGGTTCTTCAGCCCTTGCAGGTGTGCAAGACCATCGTCCGAGATTTCTGTACCAAAGAGATAGAGAGTCTCAAGGCTCGTCAAGTCTTTGAGTTGCTCTAGGCCGACATCACCGATGTGTGTGTAAGCCAAACACAGGTTCTTAAGTTGAGGTAGCCTTGAAAGATGTTTTTTAAGCTGCTTCAAGTCGTCGTCGGTGACGCGAGTTCGTCGCAGGTCTACATCGACAACGGGTGATAGGAAGTCCAGACCAACCAGTTGTCGAGCCCAGGAAGGTGGCGACTCGGCATCCCATACATGATAGACACCACTGAATTCGTAAGCGTACTCGACGTGTCCGCCTAGACTCTCGATTGCTACTATCGCTTCCTGCTGCCTCTTCGTCTGCTGCATCTTCCAGCCGAACCACCCACCCACAACGGCAACACAGACCATCAACAACAGCGGCGTGATGACTGTAAACTGAAAGCTGCCACGGTCCCACCTCCGCAGCAATAGAGCAATACCGAACCAAACGAGCAGAATGGCGAGCGTCGCAAGAAAGGCAGCGACGCCGCCCAGACACATCCACCCGCTGTGGCGATTGAGAAGGAGCAAGCATAGTTCGACTGCGAGCAGCAGAGCGACCAGCTTTGCTGGGGTTGGGGTGAACCAACGGGTTTTGGAGGCTTCGCTCATGGGTAGTAGTCAATTCGACACTCTGGCAACGCCTGCCGAAGTTTCTCCGCACCATTGTGGGTGACCTGTGTGTTGATGAGCCACAGCCTTCTGAGGTTGGTCAGCCTCTTCAGATGCTTAATCGGCGCGACCGCCGCCCTCTGCCTCTCAGCCGCCACCATCTTGCACGCAAACCAACTGCGATGCTCCAAACACCGGGGCGAACTTGTTGCACGAGTTTCATTCCGTGTTTGCTTTGAGACAGCACCCGTTATCCCCTTGGAAAACTTTGGGCCGGGTGGCCCCGGGGGATTGCTCACCCGGGGCCACCCGGCCCAAAGTTACCACTTCTAACCGGACGAAGCAGCAATCATTGCAATCATCACGAGAACGCCGAAGAGAATGATAACGGCGGCGGCGATGGCCCAGTTCATCCAGAAGTTGCCGAGTCTCCGCTGTTCGCGTTCTTCCTTCAACGCCTTTTCGCGGCGGCCCTCGATGCTGCGGTCCCATCGCAAGACGAACTCTGCTTCGCAAACCGGGCAGATCGCCTCCTGGTTGAGCATTTCTTTGGGGGTCTCGAGGATGTGGCCTCTCGGGCAGGGGATGTGGAAGATGTTGGGGTCGGTTCTTTGCCTCTGCTCGAAGAGATTTTCCGGGGCGTCGACATCGGGGATGAGATCGCCGATCCTTCCGGCAGAAGCGATTTCCTGCTCTTCCCCTCCTTCGTCGTCGGAGGCGAAACCGAAGAACGCCGCCGCGCCCGGCCGGTCCTCCCGCGTTTCCACCGGCTCCTCCTCTTCATCCTGCGCCTCCACGTAATCCCCTTCCTCGTAATACGGCTCTTGGGCCGGGACGACGGGCGAGCCTGGAGGATCGGGCGGGTCGCCGGCCGGTTCCGGAATCAAGAATTCCGTTTGGCAATAGGGGCACATGCAGGGCTGGCCTATCTGTGTCTCGTCGCCCTGAAGCAAATGGCCGTGAGGACAGTAAAATTGAAAAGCCATGATAACGTCTCTTCTCTTCTCTCCGCTGATCCCCGGCGGAGGTCACAAGCAGCAAATCTATTATTCCATGGTGACGGAAGATCGTCTATCCATTTTGTCTCGACGGATACACACTATGGGCACATGCAGATAACACTGCAAGGGGGACCCAAAGGCAAACGGATTCGAGCCCAGCCGGTGTCTGACATCCCGGGCCAATGGCCTTGAGAAGTCGAAATCGGTGCGAAACGGCCCTTTGAACGGGTATGGGCGGTTTGCTAAACTAGATATGGGTTTTGTGTGGACGTATTTTGACAATGACATTCGGCGTAGACACGAAACAACCGGCTTTCTAGACAATCAAGGGGGATCGACCTTGACGAGCAACGGTGCCGCGAACTCGGGCGAAACGCCTGCTGCTGATTCGACCCGAGAAACACCGCAGCAGGAGGGCCCTCGGCGGCAAATTCTGATCGGTTCCCAGCGCGACCCGGCGGCCTCTCAGGCCCGGCGAAAGCGCGATTGGGAGCCGATTGTGGAACCCGACTCCAAACAGGAAGAGGCCTCGGAAGAGACCGCTGAGCCGGTTGCCGGCGAGGCGGAAGTGCCCCGGAAGCCGCTCCCGGTGACTACGGAATCGTTGGTGGCCGAACTGGACGGGCCACCCAAAGGACCGCCGGTCGGCAAGATCCCACCGCCGAGCGTCCGCGACCAACTCCCGCCCGATCTCGAAGCCGAACTCACCGAGGCGCTCGACGACACCCCCTTCGAGGAATTGATCACCGGCGACGATGATGCGATCTCCAAGCAGCCGGCCTTGGAAGAAGAGTCGCGGCACACCGGGCGGGTCGTGGCGGTCCGCAACGACGACCTGTTTGTCGAGCTGGGAAGCCGCGAACAGGGCGTCGTCTCGTCGAAGCAGTTTGAAGAGTTGCCCGACATTGGAACCGAACTCGAGGTCATCGTGCAGCGGTTCAACCGTGAGGACGGCCTCTATGAGTTGATCGTCCCCGACACGGCCGCCAGCGTGGGCGACTGGGACGATCTGCACGAAGGGATGCTGGTCGAGGTCCGCGTGACCGGTCACAACACCGGCGGGCTCGAGTGCGAAGTGAACCACATCCGCGGGTTTATTCCGATTAGCCAGGTTTCACTCTACCGCGTCGAGGACCTGGCGGAGTTCGTCGACGAGAAATTCACGTGCTTGGTGACCGAGGCGAACCCGCAGCGACGCAACCTGGTGCTCAGCCGCCGCGCCGTTCTGGAGCGCGAGAAGGAAGCGGCACGGCAGGAGTTCCTCGAATCGCTCGCTCCCGGCCAGATCCACGAGGGCGTGGTCCGCAAGATCCTCGACTTCGGGGCGTTTGTCGACATCGGCGGCCTCGACGGCCTGTTGCACGTCAGCCAGCTCGCGTGGTACCGCGTGAACCATCCGAGCGAGGTCCTTACGGAAGGCCAAACGATCAAGGTCAAGATCGAGAAGATCGACCATGCGACCGGCAAGATGAGCCTCGGATACCGCGAGATGCTCGAAAATCCGTGGTCCAAGGCCGAGCGGAACTATCCGCCCAACGCCGTCGTCAAGGGCAAGGTCAGCAAGCTCATGGAGTTCGGGGCGTTCGTCGAGGTCGAGCGGGGCGTCGAGGGGCTGGTCCATATCTCCGAACTCTCGCACAAACACGTCCGGCGCCCCGGCGACGTCGTTCAGGAAGGCGACGAAATCGAGGTGCTGGTCCTCTCCGTCGACGCGGAGGCCCAGCGGATGAGCCTTTCGCTGCGGCAGACCATGGAGCCCGAGCCGGAAGAGAAGAAAGAAGGCGGACCGGAGTCCGCCCCGGAGACCCCCGCCAAGCCGAAACGCAAGAAGCCGGCCAAGCCGCTGAAAGGCGGGCTCGATCGATCCGGCGGCGGGGAGACCCGGCTGAAGTGGTAGGTGGCCGTTTCCTCGGGAAGGTCGAGGTCTTCTTCGTGGTAGCGATCGTTTCCGCGACGGTTTTCTCAGCCGAGAGCGACCTTCCGGGAGTCATTTTTGGCGCTCTCGACGGCCGCCTCGACGAACTTCATGTGCTTCACGCCGTCGTCGATGTTGGCGTACTTGCTGCCGTCGCACTCGAACGGCTCGCCGGCGTTGTACTTGCGGACGTCCTTCTCGAATTCGCGGTGCAACCGGGCAAAGGCGTCGTGGAACGCCTCGCCGTGGCCGGGCGGGATGGTCGGCTCGTCGAGCAGGAACTGCGGGATCTCGCCCAGGGCGCCGTCACTGGGGCCGAGCGCGCCTCGCCAGTACTCGCGATCCGGCTCGCCGGGGAGGCGGAGGACGACTTTTTCGGGCTCTTCCTGCCTCCAGATCAGCGTACCCTTGTCGCAATTGACCTCGATGCCCAGGTCGTTGAGGTGCCCGATGGCGATCTGGGTCGCCCGCACGAGCGCCCGGCCGCCGTTCGACAGTTCGCAGTAGGTGGTGAAGTGGTCGTCGAGTTGCCGGCCCGGCAGGAACGTCTCGATCATGCCGCGGACGGAAGTGACCTCCAGGCCGGTGACGAACCGCAGTTGCATGTAGGCGTGGGTGCCGATGTCGCCGCCGCAGCAGCTTGCGCCGGCCCTGGCCGGATCGACCCGCCACGAGGCCTGCTGCTGGCCTTCGTCTTCGAGCTTGGTCGCCAGCCAGCCCTGAATGTAGTACGCGTCGACCCAGCGGACGTCGCCGAGTTTGCCGCTTTGGACGATCCAGCGGCTGAACCAGCTCGACCAGTGGCCGAGGTAGGTATGGGCAATTCCGAAGGGGATCTTGGCTGCCGCAACCGCCTTGGCAAGGTCTTCCGATTGTTGGCTGGTCACCGTCAGCGGCTTCTCGCAGAAGACGGGGATGCCCGCCTTGATGAGTTTCATTGCCGGATCGTAGTGGACGAAGTTGGGCGTGACGATCAGTGCATAGTCGATCCGCTCGCCCATCGGTTTGGCGGCCTGATCCTCGATCATCGCGTCATAGCTCGGGTAGCCCTGGATTTCGTACGGCCAGCCGGCGGCGTACTCCATGGCCAGATCGGGGTCTTCGTGCAGGGCCCCGCAAACGACCCGACGCGTTCCGTCGAAGTGAATTGCCTTCTGGTGCGGGTTTACGATAAACGCCCCGCCACCGCCGCCAATCAGGCCGACTTTGAGCACTCGATCCGACATGTCTTCTACCTCCGTCAATCTTGTGGAATGTTCGCGACAAGCACACCGTAATGGTGAAGATTGTACCCGGCCGCATGGCCCTGTCAATGCACCGGCCGGGCGATTGGCTCCGATTTTCCGCCGCCGACACTCTACCTTGCTTGTGCCGTCGGTATCGCCGCCGAGTGTGAAGACGAAAGGCCTCCAGACCCCAAGTGTGCCAAGAGTCGATCCACGGCCGGGACCCATAAGTAACGATCAGGCCGAGCAGTTGCCAGGCAGGGTAGTCGAGCAAGGCGCCGGCAGTGGAGGCGTCGTAGAGGTTGAAAGGCACGTCGTCGCCCGCGGCGTGCTGCTAGTCCGGCGACGGTCCAGACGGCCGTGTTGGCGGTGGCGCCATCGGTCGTAACGGTGCGGTGGTCGTAGGCCGAAGATCGACGGGGGGGGTGGCCATCCCCCCAGACACAGTTTTGGTCAACAGAATTCGAGATTTCCACTTCTGTGCTCTTCCTTGTGCTCTCTACCTTTTTGGTCAACCGGATCGTGAGTTTCCGGTGGTAGTGCGCGACTTACCACTCACCACTCGATATTAAGCGAGCGGCAGAAAAGAATTTACCCGTAGCCACCGTCGCCAGACGGTGGATCAAGCGGCATTCCACCGTCTGGCGACGGTGGCTACGGGGAGAACTTCACCTGCCGCTCGCCTTATACTCGGTAACGCTTCAGCCGAATGGCGAGACGCGGGTTTTCCCCGGGGAACTGTAGGGAACGGCCTCTGTACTACTAACCTCAAACATCGTTAAGTTTTTGACAAAGATTCTTGGCCAATCGACTGTAACACGTTATTCGCAAAAGCTTTAGAGGGCAGGGTTCAGGGTTCAGAATTTCCGTGCAAACGTGTCCTCAGAGTCCTGAACCCTCAGCCGTCAACTTTCCTCCTTTGGTTGCGGCCTCGGCCGCGCTAAGCCGTTCCGCGAATCGGCCAGGCAGCGTTGGCGGCCGTCGCGCTCGGAACGCCACAGAGGGCGTTCCCTACAGGACTTGCGATCTCTGGTCTCTCAATGTGTTTAGGGGCGGCCGATGAATAACTTGCCGGATTCCGGATTCAAGAATAAGTAAATATCCTCCCGCGTAGCGGGAGGCTTTAGGAAGGCCCCCCAAGGGGGCC
>CAZJRB010000131.1:0-19794 GCA_964547995.1 uncultured Planctomycetaceae bacterium
ATAGCCCTTGGCCCGCCGCAAACGACCGCGTGAAATGTGCAAAACCCGAACTTAGCGTGGGTTGCAACATTTGAAGAAGATGAAGAAGGCAGGGAAGAAGTCACAACCAAGTATGGGTTTATCGACAAGTGTGGCAAGCTGGTAATACCATTCCAGTATGATTCGGCCTTCTCGTTCAAAGATGGACTGGCAGCCGTGACAATTGGCGGAATTGAGAGTCTTATCAACCGCGAAGGACGTTCTGTGTGGACAGCTCAAGTGGATTGGAGCGATCCTTTGGAGGTGCTAGACCGCATGGGGGCGCAAGTTGACACTGACGGGAAGAATCGAATAACCGAAATTAACTTCACCGGGACGAGGATTACGGATAGTGTATTGCAGAAGATTGACTTGGTGAATTCGAAAGGACTGACGCACGTAACTGATTTGTCTCTCGCAAACGTAGTTCGCGGAAAGGGGATCACAGATGCAGGTCTCAAGTTCCTCGCGAAATTGCCTAGTCTGGAGTGCTTGGATGTGTGCCAGACGCACATCACAGGAAGGGGGCTGACGCATATCAGTCGGCCCGACAAGCTGAGAGAGCTTGATCTTAGCTATAGCCAGTTAACGGATGCAAGCATCGTACACTTAGAGAAGTTCTCCAATCTCCGTGATCTTGATCTGACGGGAACAGGCATCACAGACGGTGCGATACGGGTGCTAAAGGGACTCAAACGACTTGAGCGGTTGTGTGTCATTGAGACGAAGATCACAGAAAATGGCGCCAAAAAACTCGAGGCTGCGTTGCCGAACACGGAAATCCTGCACTGGTGAAGTGGACCACCGTTTCTCACATCCCCTTGACGGCGGAGACGAGAACCGATAAAAAGCGGTAGGAACAAGACAATTGGATCGATGCCGGAGGGCATTGACCGCGTTGTTCCTTGACAAGTTGGATAGGAAGCGCCCCGTTCCGATGATCCGCGCGCACTGTAAGCGCAGCGATCGCAGAACCCAGCCTACGCTGCACGCCTTAGCGTGACGATAGGAAGATGCTTTCGTCCCGCGTGAAACCTCACCTGAAGGTCAAGCCGCACACCCGGCTTGCCCTTCATCGGCACACGCGGCGCCGCACAAGGCGAACCGCGTGGCCAACGTGTTCGCGGTTCGAGCGTACTGTTCGTTGGCCGGCGGATACCGAACCCTGACGGAGGTAGGAAATCTAGAGTGCAGATCGATGCAAACTGTATAGCACCACTGAGAGCACCTTGCGACTTTCCTGTTTCCCTAAGTCCTTACCCACGACTAACCTTGCGCGATCTGGCCTTCGGCCTCCGGAGCCGAAGGTTTCAGGTTCGAGTCCTGACGACGTTGCGCAATCTCTTCGGGTACAACATACTCAACCATGTACATTTGAATACCATTGTCGGCAAAAAGTCGCTCAAGCAATGGATTTGTGACTCGGAGGATTGTGGACGAATAGAACCTTGGCAAGAACAGCTTTTTCTATGGAATTTCGAAGATGCATCTGCGAATCTGGACTTCCTAAACTGGAACTCCCCTCCCGTGGCGCGAGTGAAAACGCTTCTCCGACAACATCACGTGTTTCCATGGCAAGAGTATCTCGAAGACATCTGATCATCCTCATTCTCCGCTGGACGGTTCTGACACTTGGTCTTCTGTTTGGTGCGATCTTCGGGTATCGCGCACTCTGCCCGCCGGTAAGTGACGCTTTTTCGCCGCAAGAGCTTGCGGCTGCGCAAGCTGCACTGACTCCCCGAACCAAACCGATCGAGCAGGTCCGTCTCGGCGAGCGGACCGCCGGAAAGAACCCGCTTCGCAAGGAAGTTGACGAAGGCACCGAGCCGACGCCGGAAACCTGGCGGCAGGTCAATCTCGTGATGACCAAGCCCAGCGGCAAGGAGCTTCAAATTGAGCTTCTCCGTCCGTTGGACTGGTTAGAAGCAATCGAGGCAGAACCCGGCAGCACAATCGACCTCGACTTACCCGAGATGGGCGCGACCGGCCCGGCAGAGGTTCTCTCAATCGCCCCGTGTCCGACAATTCAACCCGGCGATGGCAACGTCGTCACCGGCCGCTTCACTCACGAACCCGACGGCGAGTTGGTCAACGTCCACCGTGCGTGCTTGGATGATCGTCTAGAAAGCAAATCCGCAGTCCACGACCGAACGACACCTTGGACCCAACAACGAAACAAGCAGCAAATCGGCGTCGACTGGCAATTCACCACCGCCGATACCCGCATAAAACTCAAACGGGTGTACCCGAAAATTAGGACTTGACGAACCACTAGCGGAATTCGTAATTGGGATTATCTCGGCTGAAGTCCTTGTCGGCAAATCCCTGATTGAGTTTCAGGTTGAGATACGTGTACTCCTCGATCAACTGGGGCTGTTTTCCGGGTGCCTCGGGCCAATCATAGGCCTCGTAGCGAATCGGGATGTTCCGTTCATCGTCGATGAATATCCGGGCGAGGTGGAAGCAGAAGTTGCGCCGCGGCACGGGATGGACCACCTGAATCACGGTGCAACCCCGGCCGTTGATCTTGGCTCCTTCTATGAACTTCACATCGCACTCGCCGTAGTTGATGTCTTGCTCGGCGACTTGAATGAGCAGGCACGTCAGGTTCAACATGCCGATTTCCGTCAACGGGTATCGCTGCCCGCGTATGGCGATTGGGCCGTCCGGCGCAATCGAGACCGTTTTGAACAACTTTTTTTCGAGCCCGGTGCCGTGAGCCCACATCTTGCCGCCGTTCTGCCCCTCGACATAGAGGCACTCCTGGCCCTTGAACCTGTCGGGGGCAAGGAACCTCGTATACACGCTAAACGGCTTGTGGCGGACCTTGATGAACATGTATTGGTAACCGCCGACTTTGCCGAAGAGCCGTTCGCGTTTGACGACGGTGGCCGAATAGTCTTGGATCTTCTCGATGCTCTTGATCCCTTCACGGGCCCGACGCAGTGCGGGCATCAGGGGATGTTCGCCTTGACCGCCTTCAAAGGCAGGGGCCTCATCGGCGCCGGCGACGGAATCCAACTCGTGCATAATTCGTCGCCGCTTTGGCCGCGCAGGCTCCTCCATGCGCGGCTTCGTCGAGTGGGTCAGGATCGCAACCGCTTCCTTCGAGGATTCGGGCGATACGTGCTCGTAGGGTTGAACGCTCGTTTGAGGCGACTGATCTTGGGCCCACACCAGGACGGGCGCCAGACCGAGCAATGTCGCGGCATAGAGCCGGCGCAAACGAGGCGTATACGAGACAGTCATGATACGCTCCTTTCCGGGGGACGTCGAGACGATGCACGCAGGGATTGGGGTTGCGAATGTGTTGCAGGGCGTTTTCGCCGGGAAGAGGCATCGTCCAACCCCCCTTAGCTCTAGAGAAGAGAATGGAATAGAGAATTGGATTGAGGTTTCCCGAGTTCAAGCTCTTCTTTCGCTTGCCATCAATGATCGGCGCACAAATTGAGGCAGGCCCGATTGGGATGTCCGGAAGACGGAGGCTTGCGACCATCAATGTCGCCCCCCATTTCTTGAGACACGGCTTCCACGATGTGCCCAAGAAGCGAAACCCCGTTTCAGAAGAGCAGTCGTATTGGGGATTCCTAACTTTTATGGTAGCCCTTTTCGCGATTCTGTGCAAGCGATTGGGCGGCCTATCGAGGGGGGCTTTTCCGCCCATTTTGGCGGTTTCTTGTCAGATGTTGGCCGGGCGTATCCTGCCGACACCCAAGTTGCCGATACCAGCTAAGGATCGGTTGAGAAACAACTGTCGTGGAACAGGGCTGCTGCCCCGTCTCCTTCCCCTGACGGGAGACCCGTCCTACGAACGCGACAGTTATTTCTCGAACGGTGCCAACCTGAGCGAGGGGCTGTCTCTTCCCCGGTCTGCGGCATCGTGGCTGACTCATGAATCGCCCAAGTCGGCGATATATGCCTTACAGTGCGGGCAGACCTCGGCCGAAGTCGGAATCTCCTCCAGGCACTTGCCGCAGATCTTCGTCGCTGCTTCCCCGCCGGTCTCGAAATCGGTAGGTTCATCGATGAATTCCGGTACCGCCAGCGCGAGCCCCGAGAGACCGGACTTGTCGGGATCGAGAATACCTCGGACCAAGCCCCCCGGCACCTCCTCAAACGGCACGGGAACCCTGATACGCGACTTGCACATCGGGCATCGCCCGGACTTGCCGGCATACTTGTCCTTGACCTTCAACTTGTGGCCGTTCGGACAAACAACCATGATGGACATTGTAGAGGCCCCGCAGATTTGGTTGGCCGTATCAAGTTGTTCCGCCGCGATATCGTTATGCTAATCCAAATTCTCATTTACTGCAACTTTCCGGGCGAGATGCCGCACCCCCCAAAAGAAGCGCACCGGGCGCCAACCGTGCTTGAGAATCATCGTGCTTGTCAAAGCGGGAACAGGTTGACCGGCCAAGTGACTGCCTCGGGCAAGCCCCCTCAACAACGCCTATTCATTCACCCGGATTTCGATGGTCTGATCTTCCTTCCGCTGAACAATCTGTACCACCAGCCCCGCCCAGGCACAATGATACAGGTTGCTCACCAGTTCTTGATACGTGTCTCCCAATACTTCAGGGGCGTGTATCAACAGCACCTTGCAGCCGGTGTTCCGCGCCTCGTTGCACAACTGAAAGAAGTCCGCGAATTTCTCGTTGTAGGACAGTCGCCGTGGCGTCTTGAAGTCGCGGTCATAACTCACGGTCTTCCAATGGGAGCGGTCGCTTCTGCGTTGGCCCGTGTTTTGTGGAGGCGTATCCCGGCGGTCCCGGCCGACAGCGGTTTGTGGAGGAGGCTCACTTTGCCCGGGCGGTTTCTGTTTTGTCGCCCGCTTTCGTGGCTTGGCAGGCTTGGCCGTCTCCCTGGCCTTCTTGCCCGGAGCCTGCTTTTCCCTTTCGGCCTCGAGGTGTTCCAGGAACCCGACCAAGGACTCGGAGAGTTCTTCCCCGGGTTCTGCCTCCTGCACTTGCTGATCCCTTGACTCCCGGAGCGTCTTGTCGTAATCGGCCTTGCTCTTCTCGTTCAACAAAGTAAGCTTGGCGGCGGCGACTTCGTCGAGCAACTCCTGCGATTCTGCGCCGTGTTTGCCCGACCGGAAGTCGCGAAGATAGATCGTCTGCCGATCAGCGGCACTCTCGATCACGTCGGAGTTGTCCTCGAACGGGCGCAGACCGAGCAGCCGGTATAAGGTCGGCGGCTGCTCCTCCGGCGGGATGGCCAACCACGTATGATACGGGTCGAACTTCTCGACCATTTTGCCTTCCCTCGTGAATTCCCGGCGGGTGCCTAAAACGACTGCACCAACGTGACCTCGTGTTCGCCGTCAACCAGCGCATAGACGCGAAAATGGACCTTGCCGGGCTTGTTCTTCAACTTCGCGTAGAGTTCGTTCAGCTTCGTGAACTGGGCAATCTTCTTTTTCAGCAGCGGGAGTTTCTTCTTGATGTCATCCTTTCGAGCACTGCTCGTCGTTGTTGCTTGCAGCTCGATCTCGAGTCGCTGCTGCTCGGCTGCCATGCCTTGCACGACCCTGGCGGCATCCGCGGCCCTGAAAAGGCGAGGCGGCATGCCCGGCAGCTCGTAGTCGATGTGCGCACCCAGGTCGACGACCGGGCGGGCCTTCGCCCCAAATGTCACGGTCAGCCAGAGTTTCGGGAGTCCTCCCTTCGTAAACCGGATACCGGTTGTCCTGCTGAGTGTGACCGTATCGACGGGCGTGAATTCGGCCTCGGGAAATTCGCCTTCGAGCCGGACGATCTGCAAACGCAACGAATTGCGGGCAGGGAGCCGGTCGCCCGGCAGGACACTCCGGCTGATCCCCGTATCCAGGTTCACCGTCACGGGGCTGACCTTTTGCGGCCGCCCCAGGGACAGGCAACGGGATTTGCCGTCGACCGTGACGACCAACCCGCAGTTCAGCAGATGGTTGGCCTGCTCCGGCACAACGCCCTGAGCCCACTGGAAGTAGAGCGTTTGATCCTTCATCGCAATGCGGGCGACGGGCGTTTGGCCGGGCGCCCCCCCGCCCCTTACCTCGTGTTGGAGATAGATCGGCCAATACTTCTTGTCCGCATCGAACTCCATGGAAAAATATCGCGGGGGGCGGATGGCAATTCGACCGCCTACGAGCTTCAAATCGACCTTCGAGTCCGGCGACAAGGTGAGTTCGCCGAGAACGTGCGTATCCGGCTTGGAACTCTCGCCGAGCGGTTCGAGATTGCCGGTTTTCCCCAAGCTGCCGAACGCAGTAATATGCGGTTTACCGGCGGCGATGATTTCGTCCGGCTCCAGCGTCCGGTTCCAGACGGTTACGCCGTCGATGAGACCGTTGAACTTGCTCCAACGGAAATCCTTGTTGCAGCGACCGATTTTCAATACGAATTCTTTCGGTTCCGGATACTTGTCAATTTTCCAGTCGGCTTTCTGGCCGGCGGATTTACCATCGATGTACAGTACGGCTTTATCCTTGTCACCATTGACGTTCGACTGCACACTCAGAGCAACATGGTGCCACTGATCGTCGTTTACCTTGGCTTTGGAGGCGAGCGTACCGGTCCCACCAACCTCGAAAGCGAGCTTGCCGTCGCGGACATGCAGGGCCTTCGCCCCATACGGGCGGTTGCCGTCGGGTGTAGTGTAGGCCATGACCGTACCGTCCTGCTGTGTCTTGATCCATGCCGTCCAGGTGAAGTTGCCGTTGAAGCTAAGCAGTTGAGATTTTTGGAGTATGATGTCCCCGCCGCTGCCGTCGAACCGCACCGCGCCGCGGTGCTTGCCCGGTTGATTGTAAGTCACGTTTCCCCGGACGATTCCGTGATGGTCGTTGCCCGACTCGTCCTCCAGCTTGCCGAACTCATCGTTCAGATGGAGGATCACGAGATTGCCCCCGGTTTTGAGGGCCGGTTGTGTGCCGGGTGCGTCGCTGCCCGGTTCGGTCTTCGGGGTGTCGGGCGGGGTGGGAGTCAGACCGGCCAGCGCCTTCTGCTTGACCGCTGCCGCGTCAATATCGAACTCGGCTCCCATTGCGTCGACAATCTCGCCGACGAGCGCCGCGTCGCCGGCGCCCTTGGCCTGTTCCAGGGCCAGTTGCATCAGGACGAACCGCTCGACCGGCCCGCCCTCCGATTTCTTACCCAACGCGAACAGTTCCTTGGCAAGCCCGAGCTTCTCGGCCGCCGGCCTCGCCTGCGAAAGCTTGTAGACCTCGTCAATCTGCTGGCGCATTTCCTTTTGGGCGTCGGCAGCGGGGACGGGACTTTTCTCGGTTGCCGGCGTTACGGGTGGCGGTTTGGGGGTTGGCGGTTTGGGGGTTGGCGGTTTAGGGGTTGGCGGTGAAGGTTCCGCTGGAGGCTTCGTTACGGCAACGGTTGTACCGCCGCCAGGTTGTTTAGGTGGCGGAACTTTGGCAGGAGTCTTCTGCCCGGCCGGCTTGGCTGGTTCGACGACAACGTCAACCGGCGTGTCCCGAAGGCATGCCACGCGAAGCCCGGTCCACCGCTCACGGAGTTCCGGCTTGCCGGCACCGTTACGGTGCGCGGATCGGCTATGATAAGCCCGGTTTCCCATGCTTGCCCCACGGCGTATACGTTGCGTGCCGGAAGGCGGACCAGCCGGATCAGTCGGGGCGGACTTTTTGTAGTAGTCTTTCCCGTACCAATCGGCACACCACTCCCAGACATTTCCGTGCATATCGTACAGTCCCCAGGCGTTGGGCTTCTTTCGGCCCACCGGGTATGTGCTGTCCGCGGAATTGCCGCTTAACCACGCGAAATCCCCAAGTTCTGTTGCGTCGTCGCCGAAACAGTATCGCGTTGTCGTTCCGGCCCTGCACGCGTATTCCCACTGGGCCTCGGTCGGCAAGCCAAACTTCACGCCCGTCTTGCTGAACTTGTCGTTGAGTTTGGCGAGAAAAGCCTGGCAGTCATCCCAACTCACCATTTCAACCGGCTTCGTCGGGCCCAGCGAATTGGCCGGATTGTCGCCCATCACCGCACGCCATTGGGCCTGGGTGACTTCGTACTTACCCAGGTAAAACGGCTTGGTAATCCTTACGCGATGTTCGATCTCGCTACGAATATCGTCATGGGAATACTGTGGAGACTGGGCTTTTGCCTCCTTCAGCGCCTGTTCCCGTTCGGCCTTCGGCGAGCCCATCACAAACTCACCCGCCGGGATCAACACGAATTCCATCTTGACCCCGCCGCCAAGGTTGATTGTCAATCTCTTCTCATCCTTCATAACTGCGATGGGCGGCGATGTTTCGCCTTGCTTCCGGTTTGCAAGCAGCAAGTCCTCCCGGCCGCGGCGCGACCTGACGACCAAGACAACCAGGACGAGCAGCAGGAGAACGCCAATGCCAATCGCCGAGCCGATGATGAGCTTGCGTTCCCGATCTTGATCGGCGTCGGCATCCGGGGCGGCCTCGTCCCGCTCGGACGGTTGGCGCTTTGTACCCGGCTTCCGTCGCTCGGCCGGCTTGGCCTTCTCCCGGAACTTCTTGGCCTTGGCCTGCTCCTCTTTCACGACCTCGATTGCTTCGAGGAACCCGGCCAGGGTGGTCGAGAGTTCCTCGTCCGGTTCCGACCCCTCATCCGCCAGAGCCGTTTGTTGCCGGAGCAGCTTGTCGTATTGGGCCTTCTTCTCCAGGTTCAGGAGATTGAGCTTGGCGGCGGCGATCTCGTTGAGCAGCTTCTGCGATGCCTCACTGTGCTTGCCCGACTGGTACGTCCGCAGATGGGTCATCTGGCGGTCGGCGGCGTTTTCGATCACGTCGGGGTTGTCCTCGAAGGGCCGCAGCCCCAGGAGCCGATAGAGCGTCGGCGGCTGCTCCTCGGGAGCGATCGACAACCACGTGTAGTACGGGTCGAACTTCTCGGCCATTACCCCCAAACCCTACGACAAAAAGACACCCCTCCAGAGAGTGATATGAGTCACTCATTATTGCCGACCGGCGGGTGGAGTGCAAGGGGCAGGAAGAGAAATTCCCGAGGAGTAGAGCGTGGCGATTTGCCCCGCGTCCAGGGCCACACCGTACACCACGAACTCGTCGATGACGCTGGCAAAGGGCTGGCCCGACGAATGATTGCCGATCCAGGTGACCTCGCTGGTGCTTTGGCCGCCGCTCGTGCCGACATAGACGCCGTCGAGGTACAGCTTCGTGGTTCCCTTGCTACCGACGGCGGCGATGTGGTGCCAGCCCTTGCCGTTGGTGGTGTAGTTGAGGTCATAGCCGCAATCGCAGAATCCGCTGCCGGTATCGCCCGACATGTAGATTCCCAGGTCGTGGCTGCCTTGTTGCCCCACGATGACGTGGTGGTCGGTGCTCTTTCCGCGCGACAGCGTCCGCCAGTGGCTGGCGTCGTGGAGGTGGTAGAACCAGGCGGCAATGGTCCACTCGCTGCCGATATCCACACCGTCGGGGACCTCCAAGCGCTGCTTGCTGTCATCGGCAATGCTCATGCCTTTGCCGAACTTTCCGCCGGGGGTGATCGTTGCACCGTCGCAGAGCGTTCCGTCCTTGCCGGCCGCCGTACCCCGGTTGTACACGGTCGAGCCGTTGTAGTGGTCGAAATCGAAGTAGGCATCCGGCGCAACCGCGAGTCCGCGGCCGATATCGGCCGGCCGCGGCGTCCCCTTCTTCCACCCCCTGGAGCGGATCGCCCAGACCACGAGAATCAACAGGAGCAAGACGCCAACGCACACTGCCAAAACGATGATAAGCTTGCGCTCCAGGCTATTTCGATTGGTGCGTGCAGCCTTGCCCGGCTTGGCGATCTTGCGTTTCGCGTCTTCTTCACGTCGTTCCGGCCGATCGATTTTCCAAGGGTGCTTCTGTTCGGCGGCCGGTACCTGCCCTTCCGTCTCCATCGCTTGTAAGAACCCGATCAACGTGGAGGAGAGTTCCGGGTCTTCTTGGTCTTCCCGGTGTTCTTGATCGGTGTGGACGTGTATGACGGGCTCGCCCCGCTTCGGCGTCTCCGTTCGTTCGGCCTTCTCCGCAGGTTTTGACTCTTTCTTTGCCGACGGCTCCTCTTCCTCGGCCGCGATGGATTGGAGAAACCCGGCCAGCGCAGCCCCGGGCCCTTCGTCTTCCTGTTCACCCATCCTTTGCCTCTTCATTTGTCCGGAAAGGAGCTTGTCGTACTTGGTCTTTTTCCTCTTGCTCAGGAGCGCGCTCCTGGCGGCCGCAACCTCGCCGAGCATTCTCTGTGCCTCGGCGCCGTGCTCGCCCGAGACGAATTTGCGGATGTAGTCCGACTGCCGCCCGGCGGCAGTCTTGATCAAGTCGCGGTTGTCCTCCAGCGGCCGAAGTCCCAACAGCCGGTAGAGCGTCGGCGGCTGCTCCTCCGGCTCGATGGCCAGCCACGTCTCATAGGGGTCGAAATCGTCGGGCGGAGGTCTGCCCCCGGTTTCCTCTCGTGTACCCGGTTTGCGGGACCCGAAACGCGTTTTCTTTTTTTCCGCTTTTTTCCCACCGGTTTGCGGACCCCGATCTTTCTCGGCCTCGATCCCTTGCAGGAAGCCGGCCAAGGTCACGGAGAGTTCCTGATCCGTGTCCGCCTCGACTACCGGGTTCTCTTGCTCCCGGAGCAGCTTGTCGTATTCGGCCTTCTTCCGGGGCTCCAGCAGGGTGGTTCTGGCGGCGGCAACTTCTTCGAGAAGTCTCTGCGATTCCGCGCGGTGTTCACCCGGCCGGACCGAGCGAAGATAGGCCGCCTGCCGGTCGGCGGCAGTTTCGATCACTTTGGGGTTGTCCTCGAACGGCCGCAGCCCCAGGAGCCGATAGAGCGTTGGTGGCTGCTCCTCGGGTCCGATCGACAACCACTGGTAGTACGGATCGAAATCGTCGGGCATGGCCTTCCCACAACCGGTGAACGGCGGTTTGATGGGGTCGCCCCAAGAAGTGACGACAGGCCCTTATTATGGGCGACCGCCCGACATATTGCAAGGGGGGTTCACCTTCACCTCTTCGCACCCGCACTCGACTTGTCCAGAGGCCCCCTCGTGTGAAAGAGCACCTCTGCGGGCACGTCTTGTTCGGCGAAACCGCCTTGCCGTTGCCATTTGAAGTCGAGCGCGGTTGCGCCGGTCGCCTGGTAGAAATCGAATCGCAGCAAATACGATTTTCGCTTGAGATTCACCGTGACGCTCGTTGTGTTGGCCGCCTTGTTGGCTTGATGTGTGCTGCTGCTGCTACCTTTCCAACTCCACTTTTCTGCGAGAAGAGCACCGTCGAGCCACAGGCGGTGACCGTCATCGCTGAATATCGTGAAAGTGTAACGGCCTGCGGAAGGTACAACGAGCCATCCCCTCCAGGAAATTGAGTAATTGCTAGGGGGGACTTTCGCGCCTTCGGACCGGGCCCAACCCAGCCCAACGGTTGGGTCGATCCGGACCTCGAGCATCTTCTCAAACTTTTTGCCTTCGAAGTAAATGCCAACGAGCCCCGGAGCCAGTTTGGCGGAAACGCCGCGCACTGTTTTGCTCCTCCCTTGCGCATCGGCCACAGCGCTACTGGTTCCCGCGTAGCTTGTCGAAAGGCCGTATTTGTTCGCAAGGTAAGAGCCGACCGCATTCAATTCTTCGACGGACAGGGCGCGGTTGTAGATGATGATTTCAGCGACGTCGCCTTTTGACAGTTCGCTGTTTCCTGTGGCCGTGCCACCGCCCAATTTCAGCCGTCCGATGCCCGAAACTCCCCAGCTACTGCTGGCCAGCAAATTGCCGCCTTCGTAGAAAACAGTCTTAGCGCGTGTTCCAGACGCGGCATACAGGTGAGGGATGGTATCGGCGGCGGGACCGCCTTCCCCTTTGACCCACGCTCCTGCACGCATTACGTCTTTCTTTCCCCCCCCGTACCCCAAGAGCCAACCGGCACTTGCGGAAGTAATCAGGCGACCATTCTTCGTGCCCTCCATTTGTGAAACGCTGAAGATGGTGTACGGCGTTGCGAAGGCCGTCGAGGTCGCAAGGAAGTCGTCGCCGTCGAACCGCACGACGGGCTTATCCCCCAGACCGCTGCTGCAGTACGCAGGCCGGCGCGACTTTTCGCTCTGCGTGGCGTGGTTGCCGCCGCCGGACCGGTCGTCCCATCGGGCTATCGGGTCGCCGTCGTTAAGGCCGGTAAAGGCATCGGCATCGAGATGGAGCACAAGTCCGTCGGCGGGCAACTCATTAGGCCGCCCCGGCTTGTCCGCCGGCCGTTCGATTTTGGCGATCTCCGCCAGCCGCTTTTCTGTTTTGGCCTTGACGATGCCTTCGGGCAAGTCGGGCAGGGTCTTGCGGTACCAGTCACCGGCGTGGATCATCAGAGCGTCCGCTTCCCCGCCTTCGGCCCTTTCGGCCAAGGCCCACCAGGCGTCGGCGAGCTTGACTTGATCGGCCGGTGTGCCCGAAAAAGTGCGTTCCTGCGCGGCGAGGTCTTTCAGGGTCGGGTTGCCACACTTGGCCAGGTGCGGCAGGCCTTGTTTCCAATCGCCACGCTCGAAACAGAACCACCGCCCCAGCGCGAGATTAGCAGCCGGATCATCGGGGGCAGCTTGCAATTGCTCGAACCGCGAGGCCAGTCCGCGGACCCGGTCGAGGCGCTGATGCGCCTCGCCGCGGAATTCCCTGCCGGCCGTGCGCTTGGTGAGCCGGCACGCCGTCTCGGCCAGGTCTACCGCAATGCCGTGGCGGCCCTCGCCCAGGGCCTCGTCGATTGCCGGACGGACGGCTTCCATGAATGACTTGATCTGCTCGGCATCGAGCGTATCCGAAACGAACTTGTTCAGGACCTTCTGCTTCACATCCAGCGCATCGACCGCGAAGCTTTCGCCGATTGCGTCGATCGCCCGGACCGTCATCACCGGGTCGCCGCCGCTTTGGGCCAGTTCCATTGCCTTCCGCAAGAGCACGAACTTTTCGGCCGCCCCGCCCTGCGATTTCTTGCCCAGGTCGAACAGCTTTTCGGCCAGACTCAGCTTCTCCGCTGCTGTCTTGAGTTGCGGGAACTCGTAAAACTCCTCGATCTGCCGGGCCATTTTCTCTTGCTCATCGCGGGGTGGAACAGGAACCCGTTTCGGCTCCTCGGGCAGTGCGGGTTCGGGCAGCAATACCGGTTTTGGTTTGTCGACGACCGTCGGGGTAGGCTGCTCTTCCTGAACCGGATCGGGTTTGGCAACGGTCGTCGGGATGGGCGGCTTTTCCCGGGCCGGAGTAGGCTTGACAACGGGCGTCGGGACGGGCGGCTTTTCCCGGGCCGGAGCGGGCTTGGCGATGGCCAGTCGCTCGCTAAACCGTTTCTCCGTCGCCGCCGCGTCGATCTTGCCTCCGGCCCGGAAATCGTCGAAGGTGACATGGCCCCAGTCGCCAGTGGCCCGGTCGACGATTCGGACAAAGACCGTCTTGCCGACTAACTGCGGCATGTGCCAGTCGATCCGCCGCATCACCTCGGATTTCTTACCCCGGGCGGCAAGTACCTCTTTGCCGTCGGTCAGACAAATCGCCACGTAGGTGTCGAACCCCGACCCGCCGCCGACGAGCATGGAGATATCCGGGTCGGTAAGGACAAACACGGGCGACTCGACGACCCCGGTCATCTTGTCATCGTACTCGCCGCCGGCCTGCTCGGTAGTGGTAAGATAGTACTCTCCCTGCTTGTTGTGCTTCTCGTCCTTTTTGTTACGGCGGAACTCGCGATCGCAGATGATGCGGTCGAACTCTCCCTCGACCACTTTCCATCCCTGCAAGTCACCCGTCTCGAAATCGAAGACGAGGGAATGTTTCTCGGCGGCGCCCGCCTTGGCCTGGCCTCCGTCGTCCGTCAGTACGGTGACCGGAGGGGCAGGTTTCTTCGGCCCGCGGCCGGCGAGGAAGGCCCAGGCGCCCAGTGCCAGCAAAACGAGGACCCCGATGCCGATAGTTGAGGTAATAAGGATCGTACGCTCTCGGCGTTTTTGGTCCGTGGCGGTCGGCTCCGCGGCCGTTTCGTCCTGTTGGCCGGGCGTGCGTTTTGCTGCGCGATCTCGCCGCTTGGTGCGTTTCGCATCCGGTCCGCGAGACTCGGCAGATTTGCCTTTCTCCCGGGCCTTCTTCCCCGCGGAGGCTGTGGCGGCCTCGCTCCGTTTGCTCCGCTTCCGTCGGATTTCCGACTTCCGCGGGTCGGCAGGCTTGGCCTTCTCCCTGATCTTCTTGGCCTTGGCCTGTTCCTCTTTTACGAATTCAATCGCTTCGAGGAACCCGGCCAGGGTGGTCGAGAGTTCCTCGTCCGGTTCCGACCCCTCATCCGCCAGAGCCGTTTGTTGCCGGAGCAGCTTGTCGTATTGGGCCTTCTTCTCCAGGTTCAGGAGATTGAGCTTGGCGGCGGCGATCTCGTTGAGCAGCTTCTGCGATGCCTCACTGTGCTTGCCCGACTGGTACGTCCGCAGATGGGTCATCTGGCGGTCGGCGGCGTTTTCGATCACGTCGGGGTTGTCCTCGAAGGGCCGCAGCCCCAGGAGCCGATAGAGCGTCGGCGGCTGCTCCTCCGGCGAAATCGACAACCACCGGTAATACGGATCGAAGCCGGCCATGGAGTGATCCCTCGCAGGATAAGTGAACGATCCAATCCGAACTTCCCGTCACTCGCGCCAAGTGCGTATTATTGCCGATGCGAGGCCGAAACGCAAGCGGCTGGACGGTCAAACCGACCCGGCCTTTTGGTAAATCGAAGCAGATGACCACCTTGTGCCGTTCCCCCCGTGCCGGCCGGGACATTGATTGTTACCTGCGGGCTGTCATCGCTCAATACTCCCGGGGGCGGATCTTTGCCTGGACGCGGCTCGGTAGCCCTTGGATTCGGAGGAAGCCTTCAGCGTCGGTCTGGTTGTAGGAGCCGCCGCCTTCCATCGTGGCGATGCCTTCGTCGTAGAGGCTGTTGGGGCTGTGCCGGCCGGCCACTTGGATGTTGCCCTTGTAGAGGTTCAACATGACCTCGCCGGTGACCGGTTGTTGTGCCTCGCCGATGAATGCTCTCAAGGCGTCCATTTTGGCCGTGTACCAGAACCCGTAATAAACCATCTCGGCCACCTCCGGGGCAAGCCGGTCGCGCAGGTGCATCAGGTCGCGGTCCATCGTGATCTGCTCGATGAGCCGATGGGCTTCGTAAAGGATCGTCATGCCCGGGGCTTCGTATACCCCGCGGCTCTTCATCCCGACGAAGCGGTTCTCGACCATGTCGATCCGCCCGATGCCGTTGCGGCCGCCGATCTCGTTGAGCCTCGCGACGATGCCGAAGGGGCTGAGGTCTTCGCCGTTGACCGCCACCGGTAAGCCCGACTCGAACGCAATCGTGACCTGCTCCATCTCGTCGGGCGCGTCCTGCGGCGAGACGGTCATGCCGAAATCGACCAGCTCGACGCCGCCCACCGCAAGGTCTTCGAGTTGCCCGGCCTCGTAGCTGATGTGCAGGCAGTTCTCGTCGGAGCTGTACGGCTTCTCGGCCGACGCCTTAACCGGGATGTTCTTCTCGCGGCAGTACTCGATCATCTCGGTCCGGCCGGGGAATTTTTCGCGGAACTTTTCGATCCGCCACGGGGCGATGATCTTCACGTTGGCATCGAGGGCCTCCGCGGCAAGCTGGAACCGGCACTGGTCGTTCCCTTTACCCGTCGCACCGTGTGCATAGGCATCGGCCCCGACTTCCCAGGCGACCCGCAGACAGACCTTCGAGATCAGCGGCCGGGCGATCGAGGTGCCCAGCAGGTAGACGCCCTCGTATTTCGCCTGCCACTGCATCACGGGGAACGCGAAATCGCGGCACAACTCCTCTTGGGCGTCGACAAACCGCACCGAGCTGGCCCCGATGTTCGTCGCCTTCTCGCGAATCGCATCGCGGTCCTCGCACGGCTGGCCCAGATCGACGTAGACGCAATGGACGTCGTATTCTTCGTCCATGAGCCAGCCCAAGATGACCGAAGTATCGAGTCCACCGGAATAGGCAAGTACAGTGCTTGGCATGGGGAGGTTCCGTTTCGCGGGTTTGAGGATCGGCAAACGCTGTGTGGGGGAAACGCCCCATTTTGACGGGATTGGCGACGATTGGCAAGAGGCATCGGCGTTTCTGACAACGTGTTGGGAGACACACGGCTGCCTTCTTGGGTTCGCCGTTTTGGACCAGTCAACGGCAGAATCACGGCCCTGGATGCACAATTGACAAACCTGACGCCAAGATGTACGCTGGTAGTAGGATCGCAAAGCTGCGTTTTCTTGCTGAATGCGATCGAATCGTCGTAGCGGCCCAGACCGGGAGGATATGGAAAATGACCGACCTTCTGCAACAAGCATTCGCCGAAGCATCCAAACTGCCGCCACAAGAACAGGATGTATTTGCCGGCTGGCTGCTGAAAGAACTCGAATCCGAAAATCGGTGGGCAAAAGCATTTGCGGGGTCGCAGGACGCGTTGGCCAAGTTGGCAGTCGAAGCCCTGGCCGAAAACCGCGACGGCAAGACGCAACAGCTTGACCCCGGCGAGCTATGATTTCCAAGACGACCAGACTGTTTCGGCAAGCGCTTATGCGGTTACCCAAAGACGTTCGACAGCAAGCGAAGGAAGCTTACACGCTATTCAACCAGAATCCGAATCATCCGGGGCTTCGATTCAAGAGAGTCCACACAACCGAACCGATTTACTCGGCACGGATCAACATTGGCTATCGGGCTATCGGCGTGGTTGATGGTGAAGAGATTGTGTGGTTCTGGATCGGCCCGCACGCGGAATACGACAAGTTGCTGAAGCGATTCTAGATTCCTACTCCAACTCGTGTACCACGATCATGTTGTGCGCCGTGGTCGGCAGGCCGGTGCCGGCGATCAGGACGATGCGGTCGCCGGGGTCGAGCAGGCCGGTGTTGCGGCCGAGTTCGGTGATGTGGGTGAGCAACTCGTCGTGGTCGCCCAGCGGGGCGCCGGCCAGGGGGATCACGCCCCAGTAGAGACACATCCGGCGGAGCGTTCGCGGCGAGTGGCTCACGCCGAGCGTGGGGACGTAGTTGCGGTTTTTGGCCAGCGCCAGCGCGGTTGCGCCGCTGGCAGTGGCGACCACCACCGTCTTGGCCTCGATTCTCTCGGCGATGCGGCCGGCCGAGTAGACGGTTGCTTCGGTGATCGCATTGACCCCTTCGGCGGTAAGATCGGGCAGCGGCTGCCGCGGCTGCTCGCGGCAACGCGGCTCGGTCGCCAGGGCGATCCGGTGCATCATCTCGACCGCCTGCCGCGGATAGCGGCCGATGGCCGTCTCGCCCGAGAGCATCGTGGCGTCGGCCCCGTCGAGGATCGCGTTGCTCACGTCGGCCACTTCCGCCCGGGTGGGAAGCCGCGACTGCTGCATGCTGTCGAGCATCTGCGTGGCGATGATGACCGGCTTGCGCAGGCGGTGGCAGGTGGCGATGATCTGCTTCTGCACGACCGCCACCGTGGCGATGTCGATCTCGACGCCGAGGTCTCCCCGGGCAACCATCACGCCGTCGGCGGCCTCGACGATCTCATCGAGTTGATCGAGTGCTTCCGGCTTCTCGATTTTTGCGATGACCTGGGCGTCGGAGCCGGCGGATTCCAGGAGCGCCTGCAACTGGCGTATCTCGTCCGGCGAGCGGACGAAGCTCAGCCCGATGAAATCGACGTCGTTCTTGGTTGCCCAAACGGCGATCTCCTTGTCGCGAGGCCCCAGGGTGGGGATGCTGAGCTTCACGCCCGGTAGATTGACCCCCTGGCGGCTGCGGATCAAGCCCTGCTGAACGACCTTGCACTCGGCGTAGTCATTGCTCTTCGCGGTAACCTTCAGGCTCACCGTGCCGTCGGCGAGCATGACGCGGTCGCCGACGGCGAGTTCCTCCACCAGCGGTTCGTACGTTGAGGTCAACTCGGCGGGGGCGTCTTCGGCCACTTCTCGCGGCTGTGCCGGATCGGCGTTCACAAATCGCACGCGAGCGTCGGCATCGAGCGTGAGTTCTCCGCCGGGCAATTCCCCGAGCCGGATCTTCGGCCCGGGCAGATCGACCAGCACGGCGGCCGTATGGTTCAACCTGGCCGAGGCGCCGCGGACGGCTGCCAGCCGCCCTTCGTGCTCCTCGAAACTGCCGTGGGCACCGTTGAGCCGAAAGACGTCGACCCCGGCGACGAGCAATTCGGTGATTTCCGCTTCGCTCGAACTGACCGGGCCGAGCGTGGCCACGATTTTCGTCTGCGAAGGACGCGTGGGACGCGTTGCTGGAGACATGGTTTCTCTCACGATAGGTGGCGACGGACAATCGTTGTCCACAGTATCATCCTCGTCGGGCAGTTCGACAAGCCACCCGCCCTGTACTACTAACCTCAAACATCGTTGAGTTTTTGACAAAGATTCTTGGCCAATCGACTGTAACACGTTATTCGCAAAAGCTTTAGAGGGCAGGGTTCAGGGTTCAGAATTTCCGTGCAAACGTGTCCTCAGAGTCCTGAACCCTCAGCCGTCAACTTTCCTCCTTTGGTTGCGGCCTCGGCCGCGCTAAGAGGGACCGTTCAGAAATAGCTTCGGCATTTTCCTGATAAAGCCGCGACCGGTGGTCGCGCCAGGCGTCATCCAAAACCGCTATGGCCGGTGATTCGGCGCGACCACCGTCGCGGCTTATAGTAATCGCCGAGGCCGCTTCTCCTTGCCCCCCCACTTGGACTACCTTGACGGCCGAACTCTGGTATTCCGGTTTGCAGGACGCTAAGATAAAGCCACCGGGCAGACCGAGCCCCCGGTAGTCATTCCAACCAACCCGCCTTTTTCTTCCACCGAAGGAGACTGAGCATGAGCCACACCAACCCCACTCGCCGCGATTTCTTGAAGACGACCGGTGCCGCTGCCGGCGCGGCGGCGATACCTTACATTTGGAGCAGCTCCCAGGCCAAGGCCCTGGCGCCAAGCGACAAACCGAATATCGCGTTGATCGGCTGCGGCGGGCAAGGTTCCGGCGACGCCCGGCGTGCCGGCGGTCAGGGCCAGCTTGTCGCGTGCTGCGACGTGGACCGCAACCGCGCCGAAAAATTCTCCGGCGGAAAATTGGAGATCTTCGAAGATTACCGTAAGCTGCTCGACCGCAAGGACATCGACATCATCGTCTGCGGCACAACCGACCACTGGCACACGGCGGTCAATCTTGCGGCGATCCGCAGCGGACGCGACATCTACGGCGAAAAGCCGCTAACGCTTACCATCGACGAAGGCAAGCTCATTTGCAAGGCCGTCAAAGAGAACAAGACCGTCTTCCAGGTCGGCACCCAGCAGCGGAGCGGCGGGCAGTTTCAGCAAGCGGTGGCCTACGCCCGAAGCGGGCGGCTCGGCTCGCCGCTGACGGCCACCTGCTACATCGGCAGCGGCCCCAAGGGCGGCCCCTTCAAGGAATCTCCCGTACCCAAGGGACTCAACTGGGACTTCTGGCTCGGCCAGGCCCCGATGACGCCCTACATCAAGGAGAGGTGCCACTACCAGTTCCGTTGGTGGCTGGAGTATTCCGGCGGCAAGCTGACCGACTGGGGCGCCCACCACGTGGACATTGCCCATTGGGGGCTCGGGGCGGAAGCCACGGGTCCGGTCGAGATGGAAGGAGAAGGCGTCTTCGACGAGCGGCCCAACTGCTACAACACGGCCCTGACCTTCAAGTGTACCGGCAAGTTCGCCAACGGCAACAAGATCATCGTCACCCACGGCCCGGGCAACGGCATCTTGTTCGAGGGCCCGAAAGGACGCATCTTCGTCAACCGCGGCCGAGGCCCCAAGGGGAAACCCT
>CAZJRB010000132.1:0-18846 GCA_964547995.1 uncultured Planctomycetaceae bacterium
GAAATCAAGCCAACCACCACTGGAACACCATGAACCGCCATCAATTTCAGGAATGGAGCGAGCCAGAGCTTGTCTTCGCACCCGATGAGAAGGATGCCGTTTGGGCCAGCGATCCGAATCAACGCACCGAGGTCTACAATATGTCGGTCTATCCGCACGCCGCGGGGTTCATTGGTCTGCCAACGATGTTCCGGCTCATCAAGCGTATCCCGAAAAGCGACGTCACTCGCGGCCAGAGTCCGAATGAGGGTCCGATTGATGTTCAACTCGCCACGAGCGATGATGGTCGTACGTGGCACCGCACGGTGCCGCGCGTGAACATGATTCCACGCGGCGCACCAGGCACATGCGACGGGGGTGCCATCCTCGGTGTCTCCAGCACCTGCGTTCATGTCGGCGACAAGACCTGGAAATGAACAACTGCCGTCTGTTTTCGCTTTCAACGGAGCTATCGGAATGAAACGACATCATGCATCTCTGCCCGTAACCATGAAACACACCCTCAACCTCCTCAGCGTCCTGCTGCTCGCGCCGCTGGCGGCTCTCGCACAGAACTCCGCAACGAAGCCTGACTCAGGGCGGGCCGCCTTCTTCGAGGAACACATCCTCTGGCAGAACAAGGAAGACAATGCGTGGCCCTATCACGTCTATGGCCTCGTCCAGTCCGCAAAGGGCACGCTGCTTGCCTTTGCCGAAGGGCGTCAAGGAAAAGGAGGCGATGCCGACCCGCATCATCTGGTCGTGAAACGCAGCACCGACGGCGGTCGCAGCTGGTCTCGAAACATCTATGTCGAAAGGGCGGATGGCGCTTTCTGGGCCGCCAACGGCCAGCCGGGCAAGCTGGAATGCTGGACGAATACCGCACCGGTCGTCGATGAGAAAACGGGCCGCGTTTTCTTCTTCTACGCGCTGAACGAGGGCACGCGACACCAAAACTGGACCCGCGTGTTCTACCGCTACAGTGATGACGACGGTCTGACTTGGCAGCCGTCGCCTCAAGATGGCGGCCGCGTCGAAGTGACGAACCTGTTCACGGATAATCCCCACGGTTGGACGTTCCACATGCCCGGCCCCGGCCACGGCATCCAACTCCGCCACCAGCAAGGAAAACATGCAGACAGGAACGGGCGGCTGGTGCTCGCGGTGTGGCATCGCCGCGCGGTGACGGCCAGCCCGCGTCTCTACGGTGTTTCGATGCTCGTCAGCGACGATCACGGCCAAACGTGGCGGCGAGCAGGTGACGCCGGTATCGGCCACGGCATGGGCGAGGGCCGCATCGTGGAACTGGAGGATGGCCGCATTCTGCTGAACGCGCGCGGCGGCGCGGCGGAGAAGATCAACACTCAGAAGCACCGCGTCTATGCCTGGAGCGAGGATGCGGGCGAGACCTTTGGGAAACCGGTGGTCCGCACCGAGTTTGCATACAGCGCAAATGGCTGCGATTCTTCGATCCAGCGTTACGCCACAACGGCGCAGCACGGGCAGAGCATCCTTCTGTTCAGCCGGCCGGCAGATCCGCAGCAGCGCGCCCGCATGACGGTGAGCCTGAGCGCCGACGAAGGGGAAACCTGGTCAAAGCACAAGCTCGTCCACGAGGGGCCAAGCTTCTACTCGGACATCATCGTCCTGCCGGACCGCACCATCGGCCTGCTCTACGGCAAGGGCAAAAGTCCCCACCGTCAGCTTCCCGACCACGTCGTCTTCGCACGATTCAATCTTGAATGGCTGACCAGCGTCGCGAAATCCAAGACCATCGGCGATGACTGACGCGGTGCTGCACAAGGGTGAACGAGTGTCAAATGAACGAGGTAAGGCGTAAAAAGGAACTCCTGTATGAATCCACAACACGGCAAGACGCTCGTGGAGGAAGCTGCGTCACGCGGATTCGCCAAGCTGCGGAAATTGACGGAGGGCACCGGGCGGACCTGGTGCGGTTCGGGCTGGGCGTGGAGAAGCTTCCCGCGGCCGGGTTGTGCCATTTGGGCAACATTTCGTACTGTCTGGGCGAGGAGGCCTCGGCGAAGGAAATTCTCGCGGAATTGGAGTCGCGGAAACTGCGGGACGACTGGGGCGACACCTTTGAGCGAACGCGGGCGCATCTGGCCGAAAACGGGGTGGATATCGAAAAGACCCGGCTGACGCTGGGGCCGTGGTTGGAGTTCGATCCCGACAAAGAACGGTTCAAGGGCAACGAGGAGGCCAACGGGATGCTCACTCGCGATTACCGGGCGCCTTTTATTGTGCCCAAAGAGGAGGAGGTTTGAAGCGATTGAAGATCGATGCAGCCATATCACCCGGAGGAGAAGACAGGCCATGAAACGACTGTTGGTAGCGATCGTCATCCTTTCTCTGCAAGCGATCTTTGCTGTTCGGGCGGAGCCGGGCGAGCCGGAGGGCGAGGGGCGGCGCCAGGAGCTCCGCCAGATGCAGGGGAGCTATGACTACCTGGCGATCGCGCGGGCCTACGCCGACTACATGATCGCCCACGGCCGCGACGTGTACGGCAAGCCTTCGCCGCTTTTTGTGACCGGTATGGATCGGCAGACGGGCAAGTTGATCTCGCCGCCGTTTCCCCATGTCAAGCGCAGGCCTTTCACTGCGGGGCTGGAGCGGGACCGCGAGTGCCGACCGCACGATCGGAACCACGGCCAGGCCGACCCGCTGGACCAGTTGATTCTGTTGAAGCTGCTGCACCGCTTAAGTGAAGTTACCGGTGAGGAGCGTTACGCGGACGAGGCCGAGAAGACCGCTGCATGGTGGATGACCAACACGCAGACGGGGATCGGCCTGTATCCCTGGGGCACCCACACGTACTGGAACGTGACGAAGGACGGAGGGGGCGGAACGTTTGAGTTCAACCGCCCCTGGCCGTACTGGGAGCTGGACCCTCCAGCGTTGCAGAAGTACGCCAAGGGGCTTTGGGACCATTACATCGCCGACAAGGAGACGGGGAACTTCAACCGGCACGCCCACTCGGACCGGCACGGGCCCGGCAAGGGCATGGAATTCCCCTGGCCGGGCGCGTCGATGATCGCGACGTGGACGGAGGCCTATCTGGCGAATCCGGACCCCGAGTACCGGCGGGCGATCGAGACGATCCTGGATCGCTGGGAAAGCCTGCGCGATCCCGAGACCGGGCGGCTGGCGCCGTGCAGCAATTATCCGGAGTGGGTCTGGTACGAGGGTTACGCCTACGCTGCGAACCTCCTGGACGATTCTGCGGAGATGATCGAGGAGCAAGCGCCCGAGCTGGCGGAGAAGATGCGCGACTACGGCCGCCAGAACGACGCCGATTTTTTAGAGCGATTGGAACAGCGGCTGGACGTGAAGGGCACCGGGTTGGTGATGAGCTACCGCCGGGACAACGGCGAGTACGACAAGAGCCGACCGGACATCCTGGGCGGTCCGTGGCAGGATCGGAAGCATTACGCCGAGAAGGCTCTTTTGCTGTACGAGCGGGCTCGCCGCAGCGACTTGGCGGGTTTGCGTGAGCGTTACCACCGGGCGGTGCTCGACACGGCCGAGGTTTACATGAGCGTCAACCCGGAGGTGCAGTGGGCGGTATGGGGTGCGAACATGTCGGACGCGATCGAGCTGATGTTTGCGGCGTATGACCTGACGGGCAACGCGGCCTACCTGCATCGAGCGGAGCACTTCGCCCGGTTGTGCATCGATCTGTTTCTCGACGAGGTTTCTCCCTTGCCGAAGATCACCAGCCACGACGATTTTTATGAGATCGAACGGGTGACGGGCAAGTCGACGGATGCCTGGATGCTCGATCTGCTGGAGCTGGAGCGGCGGCTGGGCCATTTGGACGAAGCGGCGAGGCACCCGGCGGCCGGCGCGACAAGCAGCGAAGCGCGGGCGTCCGGCGGGGCGCCGGTTTCGGGGATGCCCGTTGCGGATTGGCAGGCGGAGTTCGAGCGGGCGGTGGTTGAGGACCGCGGCGGAACGTGGGACTGCACGGCGTTGAGCAAGGCGGCCGCGAGCGTTGCGCTGGCTTACGGCGAGGACCGCCGGCGCCGGCTGTTTCTTTCCCGGCGCCAAGAGGCTTTTTGTTCCTCCGGCGGATTGCGGGTGGGGCGGCTTGAATTGATCGCCTCGGATTTCATTTCCAAGATCCCGACGCTGGAAGAAGTGAAGCCGCTGAACGGTCCCTACCGGCGGAAGTTTTCCGGCAAACACCAGGAGCCGAACACGTCCAGGTACGGGGGTTTTAAGGACGTTCTGCACCGGGCCGGCCTGTTGCTGGCCAATCGCGGGGCGAAGCCGGCGGAGGTTACCGTGAGGGCTACATTCCACGACACCTGGCACGATCGGGAAACCGGGGAGTACCGGGTGACGCTGGAGCCCGGCGGGAAGGCGCTGGTGGCCTGCGCGGCGCCGGAGGAGCGGTTTGTTCGCCGGTTGGACGTGACGTGCGAGACGGCCGACGCGGTGAGCCTGGACCGGTTGCTGTTGATCATGGTGCCCCGCAGCCATTTATTTCTCGACAGCCCCTCAGCCGAGGAGGAGTGAGATGGGAAGCAGAGGCATTGGATTACGGGTTGTTGCAGTCGTGTTTGTTGCGGTCGCGATGAATCATTTTGCCGGGTGGCTGCCGGCGGTCGATTCGGGCGCGGTGGAAGCGCGGATCGACTGGTCCGGCTTCCTTGCCCGCCACGACATGCTTTGGAAGCGTCTGCCGAGCTACCGCTCCGAGGAGATCGACCGGTACACAGCCATGACATTCATGACGTTTCTGTCAAACTGAAACGAGAAGCTGAATTTCTACGCGAACGACTGGAACGGCAAGCACAACAACGGCGTCCCTTTGTTCATGCCGCACCTGCTGCTCGATTATCCTTATATGCGGGGTGGGACCATTTATAACTGGCGGCATTGCCCCATGATCGAGAGGGATAAGAATGGCCGGGTGAAGGTTAACGACGTCATTCATCAAACCGAGGGCTATCTGCTTGATTTGTCGTTTCGGTCGGATAAAAATGCACCAAATGACAAGGAACAATGAAATGAACAAGCGTATCAGCAGAAGAACATTTAATCGCGTCGTTGGCGGCATCGGTCCGACCTCGATTGTGGTGGCTGCGGCAGTGGTAAGTCTTGTGTTCTCGGCCTCAACGCGTGCGTTTGCCGGGCCGAAGCAGGAGGAACATGAAACCGCCAAGCAGTTGCCGCAGGTGGTCAAGTTGGCCCGCGACACGATCGAGTTTGTCGGCAAGGTCAAGCCGGTCGGCGAGGGCCTTCGCAGCGAGCTGAAACGGCTTGAAAAGGAACTCGAAGCGAACCCGGGTGATGGCAACATTTCTAAACGGATTCTCGCGATCCGTCGCGAGATCCTCTTTTTACATCCGGCGCTCGATTTCGAGAGGATCCTGATCAACCGCAATCCGCCCACCACATACAGCCATAACGGCGACCAGCATCTGGGGCGCCACAGCCGACCGGGGCCCGGTTTGACGATTCTTTCCGATTGGAAGAGTGGCAATCCGCGTGTGACAACCATCCTCCAAAGCAAGATTCCGATCGGCGCCGTTCGGAATCCCGACTTGAGCTACGATGGGAAGCGGGTGGTATTCTCGTTTTGTGATCATACGGAGAAAACAGCTAATCTGCGGCGCTACTTCCTGTATGAAGCGACCGTAGATGGTTCCTGGGTCCGCCAGTTGACGGGAACGAAGCGAGACGACCTGGAGACTGCCAATGGCCGTGCGACCGTGTTGATCGAGGACAACGATCCGTGTTATCTTCCCGACGGCGATATCCTGTTCGTCTCGACTCGCTCGCAAACGTTCGGTCGATGTCACGGAACTCGCTACAATCCCGCGTTCGTACTCTACCGCTGCGACGGCAACGGCGACAAGATCCGCCGGTTGTCGTATAACAACGAGAACGAGTACGAGCCCTCGGTGTTGAACGACGGTCGCATCGTGTATACCCGCTGGGAATACACTAACCGCCACGAAATGCTCTTTCACATGCTTTGGTGGTGTCGTCCGGACGGCACGGAGGCCTCTAATCTCTACGGCGCCGACACGTTCCATCCGATGATGGTGGTCGAAGCGCAGGCCATACCCGGTACGCACAAAATTGTGGCAACGGCCATGGCGCACCATAGCTACAGCACGGGTACCACGGTGGTCCTGGATACCAACCTGGGCGAGAACGGCGAGGAGCCGGTCACGCACGTCACGCCGGAAACGCCCTATCCGGAGACGCACGGATGGCCCTCGGTGCATTACAGCCATCCGTATCCGATCACCGAAGATTTGTTCCTGGTGTCGCGAGGCGCCTATCGCATTCCGAGGCAGCGGAGCGCGGTCCCACCGGCCGGTCGGGCGATTTACCTGATCGACACGATGGGCGGACGCGAATTGATCTACGAAGACCCCAGCGTTGCGTCCTTCTCGCCCATTCCGATCCGTAAACGCCGGCGCCCGCCCGTGCTGCCTTCCGTTCTTCCGGACGAATCGCCCGACTATGGCACCGTTTACGTCCAGAACGCCTACCTGACCCGCAACGATCCGGAAGGCAAGATTCAGCCCGGCTCGATCAAGGCGATTCGCGTCAATGCGTTGGGCGTGAAACCGCAGGGCATCCAGGCTCAGTGCAACCCGGTAAGTCCGAACGACATACCCAAGAAAGTGCTGGGCACGGTTCCCGTCGACGAAAACGGCTCGGCCTATTTCAAGATTCCCGCGCGCACCTCCGTACAACTCCAGATTCTCGACAAGAACGGCATGGCTATCTTGACCGAGAAGAGTTTCTTCTATCTGCAACCGGGCGAGAACCGCGGCTGCGTCGGCTGCCACGAACCGAGCGGAACCAGCCCCGATACGGCTGCGATGGCCAAGATCGCGCGCATGAAACCGGCCGATCTTACGCCCCCGGCCGGGCCTGACTACCCTGGCGGCATGAGCTATCGCCGCACGGTCCAGCCGGTAATGGACCGGTACTGCATCCAGTGCCACGGACTCGAGAAGAAGGAGAAAGGTATCAACCTCGTCGACGACGGGCAAACCGAGTACGGGCAGCCCTGGCCGTTACCCTCACCGGGCGCTTATTTGGCGTTACTGGCGCAAGGTGAGCACCGAGTCGGCCGGAGAGCTTTCATGGGAGGCCATCCATGGGACGGGGCCAGGGTGACGATGGGTAGTATCGAGTACAACATCAGCCGCCCTTACCGGTTCTATGCGCATGGGAACAAGGTCTCGCATATACTGGCCAAGGGTGATAAGAACCATAAGAAGCTTATTGATAGTGACCGTGATAGTTACATGCGAGTCATCGAATGGTTGGACCTCAACGGTCAGTGTTTTGGCGACCTGTTCCCCAACACGAACAAGATAGTACAGCGAGGCGTCGACCCGGCTGCGCTGAGCGAACTGCGTGCCTTCGTCAAGGAACTCTTTGGCGAAGAACTGGCCCGGCAACCCGAGCGAGCGCTCGTCAATCCCGCGCAACCGGAGGAGAGCCGAATCCTGATGGCTCCGCTGGCCGCAGAAGCCGGCGTCTGGGGGCAGATTGAAGGTTTCTCGAGCAAGCAAGATCCGAAGTTCAAGAGGATGGTCGAGCTGGTCGATCGGTGTATCGTCAGGCGCCCAAATGAGAACGTCTACGGCTGGCAACCGGTTCTGGAATGCGGCGGCGGAGTCCCTTGGGTCATTGAAGCCCGAAAGAACCATCTCGCGAAAGTCCGAGGCACAAGCGGCGGTGTCCCCATGCCCCCGGATTCAATGAGCCAAAGAGACTCAGACTAAGTTGGCAGGATGGTGTCGAAAGTCCATGCTTCAGAATGTTGTGAGGTCAACACGATGAGAACGATCCCTGAAGGAGAGAAAGGAACTCAGCACGATGAAAAGACGCGCATTCGTGAAGATCGCAACTGCCGCAGCGGCCGGAACAGCAGCCATGACCTCGACCGTGTTTGCATTGGCTGAGGCGAAGAATCGTGAAGGCAAAAAACCCCTGAATACGGTCGTCTTTTTCACCTCCGACAACGGCGGTATCAATTGGGGCAACCTCGGCAGCGCGGATTACCGAAAGCTTTGCGATGAACAACCAATCAACGGTGGACTCCGCCGGGGAAAGTCGGCGTTGTACGAGGGGGGGATTCGTGTTCCCATGATCGTTTCCTGCCCGGGGACGATTCCTCAGGGTGTGGTGTCCGATCAGCCCTGGTATTTCCCGGATGCCATGGCGACATTCGCGGACATCGCGGGCGCCGAGCAGTTTTTGCCAAAACAACATGACGGCCGCAGTGTCTGGCCTGTGCTGCAAGGCAACCGTGAGCGGCTTGATCCTCGCCCCATGTATTGGAACGGGTATCTTTTCGGGCCCGGGTTCCGTCAGGTGGTTCGGCTCGGCCCTTGGAAACTGATGCGTTTTAGTGCCTTGGGACGCAGCTATGGCCTTGCAACCGCGAAGCAGCCGAAGGACTGCCCACCGCCCGCTCACCTCGAACTTTATAACCTTGATAAAGATCCCGGCGAGCGCAACAACGTGGCCAAAACGTATCCGGAAATCTGTCGGAAGCTCACTGGTATTTTGAATGACGAATATACGCCGCATCCCGATTTTCCGCTGAACGAAAGCGAGAAAAAGGTGTTTAAGGTTCGCACGTGGGACGACATCGCCGAGGTCTATCCCCACTAGGACGATTGAGGAAGATCAAGTTTTGCAGGATGGTGTCGAAAGTCCATGCTTTCGCCATCATGATTATCGGAACCTGTGCCGGCAACGGTTGCCGCACGCATCATTTGAAGGAGAAACAGAAATGAATCTTGTTGAGCCCGGGCTGTATGTGCGGTCGTCTTTGAGCTACCTCTTTGTGGCTTCTATCCTGGTGGGATGCGCAGGTGTGTCAACGGTGCGGGGGGCGGAAGCATCCGAGGCGTGCGTGCTTGTCTCGCGCGACGGCGACGTTGTCCGCGCGGTGTCGGCAAAGACAAAAGAGACACTGTCCGAAAACTCCGACGCGAAGAAGGTCATCGATTGGGCCGTGAATAACGCGGACGTCACAATCCTGGAGCCGGGAACCTACACGGTCAACGAGGCCGTGCGAATCTCCAGATCGGGTACAAGCCTGATTATCAAGGAGAACGCTACGCTCCAGATGCCACCGGGGTTTAACTCGAGCTACATCTCAGAAGAGGGAGCCGACTACTATCCCCTTGTCTATGTTGCTCCAAAGGACGTGTTCTCCAGAAACTGCATCCTGGAGAATGTAAATGTCATTAATTTTGGAACCTTGAAAGCGTGTGGAAAGACGGACAAAAAGGCGACAGGACGATGGGGCGGAGGTGGGTGTATCATTTACGATGGACGAAAGTGGGGAAAAACATGCGGGATCGTCGGGGGGACGATATTCTCCTCAGGAGTCCTTACGGGCTGCCGAGGCGCCGCTCTGTGGATCCTCGACTGCAAGAATACACGGATACCGCTGATGTGCGCGGAACATTACGGCAACGGCGTTGTCGCGGCCGAAGGCTGCGAAGATCTCGATATCGGCATACTTGCCGGCCTGGCGGGCGAAAAGGCCGAGGAAAATGAAACGATTGACCTTAACTACTTCAACAAGAACATTCGCATAGGAACGGTAATAGGATCCGCTCCTTCCGAAGAGATTCTCGACATCAACAATTCGCCGAACGTCACGGTAGAGAGGGTTGTTGGGTACGGAGACGCGAAGAAGATGAACCTTGTTGGCTTGACGACCTACCCTCGCTCGTCTTGCATGACCTTGAAGAAGTACATCGGCAATTCCGCAAACAGCGTGGTGGTCAAGCGCAAGGACGTGGTAAACAAAGAGGTCAAACAGTGGGAAAGAACTGTCGAAGTGCCCCCGCTGCCGGAGTCTCTCCCACGGTTCGCGGTAAAGGCCAAACTTATCGCTGTGTTTGAAGATGGTTCCCGGGAAGTCGTCTTCGACGAGACGATTCCCTTGAATCTGGGAGGGGGCGAATAGCATACGGTCCCCTGTTGTCACAGGGCGACGGAATCCCGGCATCCTGCCGGCGGTTGGCGCGGCAGGCGGCGGGAAGTGAGAGAGAACTGTTAACAAAGGGAGGTCATAGCATGTCTGCTCGTATAGTAGTCGCGGCTCTTACGCTGGTCTGCGCCGCGGCCGTCTCGGCGGCGGAAGCCGCCGGGTTCGCAACGGTCCTCATGCAGGACGGCACGTGTGTGGTGCGGCATGAGGGGACGGAGAAAGTGCTTTTCAAGCACGCCGAGCCCTCGCGGGCGATCGAGTGGGCCTTAGAGCACAGCCGCATCGCCGTCCTCTCGGGGGGACAGTTCACCGTGAAACGCAGCGTGACGATTCCGCGTCCGGGCGTCTCGCTGGTTATCGCGCCGGACGCGACGCTGGAGGCCGCCGAGGACGCTCAACTCACGGCCGTGCCGGGCCGGACTGCCAAGGACGACCACTTGCGCACAGTGATTCATAACCGCGGCAACGACAACGTCGCCATCGTCAACTTCGGGGCAATCCGTGCCGGCCGCAATCGGGGCGACCGTAAAGTGTTTAAGAATTGCATCGTGTTCAATGGCCAGAGCGACGGTGAGATCGGCATCGACGGCGGACTGGTGTTCTCCAGCGGCCCCACGATGTCGCCATGGTGCGACGGAATCTGGCTGATCGATGCTAAAAACGTTCACGTGCCCTTCGTCGGCTCTATGGGTTACGACTTCAGCGCGCTGGCGATGGAGGGATGCGAGGACATCGACGTAGACGTCGCGGCGGGGCTGGCGGGCAACAAGGCTTGGGAAAACGAAACTATCGACCTGAACGGTTATAATCGGCGCATCCGCATGCGACTCCTGATCGGCACCTCCCCCTCCGAGCAGATCCTGGACGTCAACAACTCGATCGATATCGTTGCCGAGGAGATCGTCGGTTACACGAACGGCGACCGATTCCAAGGCAAGCTGTTCGATGTGATCAATTATCCCCCGATCGGCGCGGACCTGACCTTCCGGGAGCGCATCCCGGAGGCCAAGAACGTCAAGGTACTCAAGAAGCGCGTGGCGGAGACAAGGGTCAAGCAGTGGAAAATCGCCGCCGAGGTGAAGGGGCTGCCCGAGACCCTGCCGGAGCTGCACGTGACGGTGCGGGTGATCGGCAATCCGCAGGATAAGGAGCCGGTGACCGTTTTCGAGCGAGGCTACAAGCTGCAGCTCGGCGAGAAGCCAACCGCAGCCGTGCTGGAGTAGAACACCTACTATGGTCTCCCGCGGCGTGGCGATCCGAAGCGGATACGACCAGCAGATGGAGTACGATCCGATCAACTGCCGGTGGCTGATCCAGGGAACTGATGAGAGAGAAGCAGGTTAAGAGGACTTTAATTATGAATGAAAAGAAAGATAACATCATCTTGCGACCAACCGGGATCACAGCCATCGCGGGCCTGATGGTAGCAATGGGTGTTGGCAGCAGCGCATTAGCAGTCGATGCCGCCGCGAAAGCTTCCGCCAAACGCACGAGATACCTGTTACTCGATTCCCGCATCGTCGCGAATACGGAGAATGCGAAACTCACCGTCGGCACGGTCACGAAACATCCCGGCAATCCGCTCTTCGGCGAGGATAAGCCCTGGGAGAAACGTTTCGACAACCTGTATGCCAATGTCATCCACGACCATGAGGACAAGCTCTACAAGTGCTGGTATAGCCCCTTTATTGTTGACTATTTGTCGAAAGGCATGACGCCGGCGCAGCGGAACAGCACGCCGTATCGGCCCCCGCGCAATCGCGAGATGGCCGTCGGCTACGCCGTATCGCGCGACGGGCTGAAATGGGAGAAGCCCGAGCTGAACCTCGTTGAGTTCGAGGGAAGCAAGGCGAACAATCTGGTGTTGCGCGGCCCACATGGCACCGGGGTTTTCAAGGATCAGGAGGATCCCGATCCGGCGCGGCGCTACAAGATGATTCACGCCAGCGAACGCCTCCACGCCAGCGAAGCCCTGCGCTTCTCCGGCGACGGTGTGCATTGGAGTGAACCGCTGCCATGCCCCGGCATCGAGTCCAAGGGCGACGCCCATAACAACCTGCTCTGGGCGCCCGAACTTGATCGCTACGTTGGCTTCGTGCGCTTGCGAGATGGCAGCCAGCGGTTGGTCGGCCGCACCGAAAGCGCCGATCTCAAGCAGTGGGCCAAGGCAGTCGAGGTGCTGCGTTGCGACGCGCAGAACCAAGCCTACTCGATGCCCGTATTTCGTTACGCGGACATCTATCTCGGGTTGGTGGCGGTCTTTCGCACACGAGAGGACCGCGTCCACACCGAACTGGCGTGGAGTCCGGATACCATTACCTGGCATCGCATCCAGCCGGGAACACCCTTCATCGGCAACGCACCGACCGAGGGGGATTACGACTGGGGTTGCGTCTATGCCGCGGACGCGCCGGTGGTGCTTGACGACGAGATCCGCATTTACTACAGCGGGTCGAACGGCAAGCACACAAGCTGGCGCGACGGTTTTCTCTGCCTGGCGACGCTGCGGCCGGACGGCTGGGCCGGCTATGAACCGGCTGACTTGGCCCAGCCCGCGACCATCCTGACCAAGCGGGTCGTTCCCAACGGCGCCACCGTCCGCCTCACCGCCGATGTTGCCCCCGGCGGCTCCGTTCGGGTCAGCGTTGAAGGCGATCCCACCAACACTCTTGCCGCCTGCGTGCCGGTCACCAACAGCGTCACCGACGCCCCGGTCACCTGGCAGGCCGGCAAACGCATCGGAGCCTCACCCGTGGCACTGCGATTTGAACTGACCAAGGCCAAGCTCTATTCATTCCGGGTTGCCGACACCGAGGAGAAGGAGCGTCTTCAGGAGACAAGGGAATCGAAACGGAATCGAAACGGGGACGCAGCTAGTTTATTGCCTTCACGGTCCTGGGTCGACCTTCGCGACGCAATGTGTGCTCCAAACCCAACCGCTTCGCCTGCCGATCTTGCCATCCCATCTTGTCAATACTAGCTGCGTCCCCGTCTCGATCCCCGTCTCGATCCCGGCGCGCTTATGGTGGTTGGGCGTTCGTTTTCCCTCTCAGTTCTTGCCTGATGCAGATCCCGGATTCGCTTTGACACGCATTCTCCAAAGGCACCAGTACTTATCATTGGCGGCTCTGCCGGTGAAGAAGACCGTGAATGTTCCGTCACGTTCATGGACCAAGCCCAAGGGAGTACGGATGTCCCCGCACGTCTTGGATTCGATCCGCAACTGCTTGGGTTTCGACCACGTGATCCCGTCTTTGGAAACGACGTAGCCAATCACGTTGCTTGGTCTGATCTGATCGAAGACGGCAATGTATAATCCATCTGCAATCTTGGTGACAATGGGGTTCTCTATGTCGGGATGTCCGCTCAGCGCCGGATTTCCCGAACGTCGCTTCCATGGCCCTTCCAGTTTGTCCGCTTCTGCCAAACCGACTTGCCATGGAAACCCCTGCGGTGAACTGCCGTAGAAACCAATCCACTTTTCGCCATTGTGAAAAGGATAGAATGAATCCGTGCCCTGCGAACCTTCCCACGGTTGGCTGTTGGGTCCTGGTTCCAAGGCGATACCACGATCTTTCCATGGCCCGCTGATGCCCTTTCGGCCCGGCTGGACAGACTCAGCGCGCCAGATTCGACCGTCCCAAAAGCTCCCTTTGCCCCCCGAATGGTAGGCCACGTAGAATAGCTCCCAGCGGTCTTTCGCTTCATTGAATATCGGCATCGGCGCCCAGAGGTTGGAGCGGGGATCTTTGCCTGTGCGATCGCCGCTGCCCTCGTTAATGGTGCCCTGCCGTGTCCAGACAAAGCCATCCGAACTCGTCCAGTGCGCCAACTTCATCTTGATCCAGAAAGGATCGCCGACCATCTCAGCGGTGAAAAGATGATAGGTCCCATCGAGCTTGATAACCGAACCACCCTCGAAACCGTACTTGTTGTCCTCGGTTCCCGGCGATCCTTTCTGAATGACGGGCTTATCGGTCAGTTCGACAAGGCTCAGCGTCGCTTCATCAGCGCAGACCTGTTGCACCAGAGATAGGGACAGCGCAAGGCAGATGACTGTTATGTTCGTATACTTCATTGGTGTATCTCCTTTCTTGGCCCAACGTCGCGAGTCACCGAACATCGGAAGATGCGCTCGGCGCGGCTTTCGATGGTACGGTGGACTCGTCTTGTTGTGTGCCGGGCTTGCCCGGCTGCTTGCTGGTGCGCTCCGCGAGCGTACCAAACCTCAAACGTGCGCCAAGCATCTCATGTGGGTTCGGTACGATCAAGGGGTAAGTCCAGCCACAGGTGGATAACGCCGAAGTGTAGCGGAAGGCAGAGATTCGTCCGAAAGGCGGGTTGAAGGAAGCCGGAAGCGAACATGCGGGCTGATCGAACAGGGTAAGGGATAGGCATTTTGATTTCCCACAAGGCTTGAGTCTGATCGAGGGGGTTTTGGTTGTCAAGGGGTTGCGGGCGGGGAGGGCAGCCGTGGCCGCCCTCCCCGCCCGCAACCCCTTCGATCCACTCGATGGAAGGGATTTGTGGAGAATCGGGCGCAGAGCGATCCCGCGTAGCTACGCCATCAAAACAGCTTATGTGGGGGTGTGTCGCAGTCGGCGCGCACCGGCGCGGGTCGACTCGTCGAGACGGCAAAATCAGAACTCGCGCCAGAACGTGTCTTCGTCCACGTAGGTGAGTTCCCGGGGGCCGTCCTCGGGCGGCTGGCGATACCACCGGTCGGCCGCGTCGCGGGCGAAGGCGTCGGCCTCGGCCCAGGTCCCATCTTCCGCGACGTACACCAACTCCCGCGGCTCGTCGCGGTCCCCTTGGCCGTCCCCGTCGTGGACGAAATTGCCGTCGGCCGGCGGTGCCCGTGAGGAGTGCCACAGCCCGCAGTGCCGCAAGATCTTTTCGATCACGTCGCCCTGCGGCGGCTCGATGAAAGCGACGACCCTCATTTCGCCCTGGCATTTTGGGCAGCAGAGCGGGTCGACTTCGTAGACGCGCTTGATGAGCATGGCCCAGGTCTGGCTCGAGCGGCTCGACGTGGGAGCCTCGGGAGCCTCACCGCCCGCCTGCTTCGCTGCCTCGGCCTCCGCCGCCTTGCGGCGCATCCCGCGGGTCTTGTTCGAGTAGAAACCGTAATAGCGGACGAGATGCGAGCCCTTCGGCGGGATGTGCTGCGTGAACTCGGCCAGGAAATCCAGCGGATCAAGGACCTGGAAATTCCGTCGACCAACGCTGCGCGTCGGTGCCCGGCCGGGCCGCAGCCCGTTGCCCTCTGCCTCGGGAAACGCCCGGCAGGTGTCCTTCTCGGCCTTGTAGACGACTTGCCCGGTCTCGGTCACCTTGACCAGGCGCGAGAGACTGAAGGGGCAGCGGGTCATGTAGCCAACCAGACGCTCGATGCCGGCGGGCAAGTACACTGACTGATCGCGTTCGTGGCGTCTGGGAGCGACCCGCAACAACCAGAGCCTGGAAGAGATCGCGAAGTTCGTCAATCCTTCAGTGCGCGGCTGGGTGAACTACTACGGAATCACGGGCAACAGCGTTGCGCTGACCTGCTTCCGGGACGAGGTGCGTCGTGTCTGGCGGAAGTGGCTCAGCCGACGCCGGCGGAAGAACCGTCCGCCTTGGAGCTGGTTCGCCAGAGTCCAAGAACGGTACCGACTGCCTTACGCGGTGGCCATACACTCCGTGTGCCGAAAGCGAAGCGAAGATGTCACTTGAGGAACCGTATGCGGTAATCCTGCACGGGTCTGTGGGAGCCCCGGGTGAGTAATGACCCGGGGCCACCCGGCCCAAAGCCGCACATACGATTTCGCCTTTGCCGCTACCCGACGTTCCACGGCGCGCGGCCGGGGGGTAGTCGCAGCAGGCCGTTGGCCTCGTCGTCGCCGGCGAACCGTTCGGCCGCCGGGTCCCAGGTGAGCTTCCGCTCCACCTGGCACGCGATGTAGCCGAGCTGCCCGATGCTGCTGGAGCGGTGGCCCACCTCGGCGTCTTGAAGCGTTTGCGATCGGGCCTTCACGCAATCGAGGAAGTCGTGCTTCTCGTTCTTGCGCACGAAGGGGAAGTCGTCGGAGCTGACTTCGGCGTCGAGGATCGACGCCGGCTCGGCCTCCAGCCGGTCAGGCCCGTACCGGGCGCACACCCAGCCTTCCGTTCCCTCGAACCGAACGTACGACACGCCCTTCGAGCGGTCGCTCAGCGCCGTGTAGAATAACTCCACCCCGTTCGCGTAGCGGTAGCGGACGTCGAAGCCCTGCATGGCGTTCCAAAGTCCGTCGGCGGGCGGGAATTCGCCGCGCCCCTCGATTTCCACCGGGCCGGTCCGTTCGGTGTCGTTGCCCCATTGGGCGACGTCGGCCGGATGGTAGCCCCAATTGGAAATCACGCCGTCGCAGTACGCCTGGTTGCCGAACCAGCCCGGCCAGGCGTGACTGTGGCGCGGATGCACCCGCTTGACCGTGTACGGGGCCTCCGGCGCCGGCCCCAGCCACAGGTCGTAGTCGAGTTCCTCGGGGACGGGCATTTCGGGCTGCATGGGCAGGGCCCGGTTCGGAAACAGCGGCACCGCCATGCGAATTGTGCGGATTTGTCCGATCTTGCCCGTGCGCACCAGGCTCACCGCGCGGAACCACAGGGGGATGGACCGGAACTCGCTATCGGTGCGGAACACGCAGCCGGCCTTCGCCGCGGCGTCGGCCAGGATGCGCCCGTGCTCGATGCACAGCCCAATCGGCTTCTCGCAGCACACATCCTTGCCCGCGCGAATGGCCGCCAGGGCGTTGGGCACGTGCCAATGATCCGGCGTGGTGATCATCACGCCGTCGACGTCCGGGCGGGCGAGCAGCTCGCGGAAGTCGGTCGTGCCGAAACACCCCTTCAGTTCCTCGCGTTGGTGCTGTTGCTCCAGCCGCCAGCGGTCGACGTCGCACAGGGCCACCACTTGGCTGAGGGGGTGGCGCAGGAATACCGGCAGGTTTTTGTGGAGCGCCTCGCGTCCGAGGCCGATCATGCCGATACCGATGCGCTCGCTCGGCGCCGCCTTGCCCGCGGCGCCCAAGGCCGAGGCGGGAACCACCACCGGAGCGGCCAGCGCCACGCCCGCGGAAACCTTCAGAAACCGCCGGCGCGAAACGGACCGGCGCGAACGGGGGACAAGTGGATCGTTGCGTTGCATGACGTACTCCTTGGATTGAGGATGGTATCGGTTGCGTGCGGGAAACGGTGCCGCACGCGACTATTCTACTGTTATTGTGGCTCTTCCGTTTCGTAGCCGTTCACGGGCCTGAGGCGCGCCAAGCACCCCAGAAGAACGGCAAGCCTATTCACTGTAACAATTCGTACGGACGGCTTTCAGTACTTGCTGCTGTCGACCGGCAGTCCGGATCGATGATTGCCCAGGCGCTGGTGGGTGCCAGGAGGGTGATCCCCTCACGGATCTCACCCCGCCGTGAGCCAATAGGCTCTCTGCGGCTTCGGTACATTCTCCGGTGGGCTTCGCACCCCGTCGTCAGCGCGACGGCAGCACGCCACCGTAGAGTACCGGCGGGGAAACGCCGGGTCCGATCAGTCTCACGAGGAACTGTCGGACAATCAATAAACGCGACCTCGTGTCGCGACGAACGCTTCACATCACGGTTTCGTCAACCCGGGCGCGGGTTGACGAATACCTGTGGATGTGGTTGTTCGGTGTCATTCTCCAGTTGGCCGGTCAATGATGGCTTGCTTCTCTCGTTCGCGCAGCTGGCTGATGAACCAAGTCGTGTCAGCTATCGCGACACGCGTTCCTCCCGCCGCTCCCTGCCGTCGATCCCATGCCTTCTTGTTCCAATTGTAGGCGATCACAGCTTTGCCGTCGGCAGTGAAACAGATGCTGCTCGTCCCGGCGGCGCCCATTCCTTGCCCGTCGCCTCCGGCGATATCGCATACCTTCTTCCATTTCTTGCCCCCGTCCGTTGAGACGGCAGCCGTCATTGGGGTCCGTTCACCCGAGTGATGGTGCTTAGGGTTGAACTTGCCGGAGCAGTACACCATCAACAGGCCTTCACCCTTGGGAAACGCTGCCATCGCAAACGGCGCCTCCGGAGCCTCCAAGCCGGAGGACCACGCCTCGCCCCATGTTGCCCCGTCGTCAGTGGACAGGGAAAGGTAAATCGCACCGAGTTGTGTTCTCATCGCCATGAGGAGCGTTCCGTCCCTCAGTTGTGCGATGGAAGGCTCCATGGCGCCGCGCTTTGGCAGCTTCACCTTCCGCTCCGACTCGGCCCAGGTCTTACCTCGGTCATCGGAGTAGTAGCACCACGCCTCGAACCTGGAGTTGTAGTTCCCTCCGGCCCCCCCGTGACAAGGGCAGAGAATCCGGCCCGACTTCAGCTCGATCAGCGAGCCGCAGCCGCCCTGAAGCCGCATACCGCTGGATCGCTCCCAGATGTGCCGCTGCGGCTTCCACGTCTTGCCATCGTCGTTGGAGCGGAAGAGCTTCATCGTGGTGCTCTGCTTACCCAGTGCCTCAGCGCCGCATAACAGCAGATCACCTGACCCGAGTCTGACCAGTCCCGGAGCCTGCATTTTCTCGGCGATGAGCCGAGGCTCAGACCACGTCTTGCCGCCGTCGCTGGAGATCCTTGACCAAGTGCTGTAACCACCATACCAATCGACTTTGGTGGTGCGGTGGTAGACGATGAGAAGGCGCTCATCGGACAGTTCGCAGAGGCTCGGACAGATGGGGATGTACTCTCCTGGCCGGCTGTTCTCCACGACTGCGTGAACCATCTCCGGATTCAGAAAAGTTGGTGTCACGCTCTGCGCCCTCCCAACATTTGACTCTTCCCCCGCCGTGATTTGGGCAGCGCCCGCGATGA
>CAZJRB010000133.1:0-18758 GCA_964547995.1 uncultured Planctomycetaceae bacterium
GCGTTCTCGGGCAGCTTTTCAATGGGGATATTCTTTTCGACTTTCTTGGCCGGTTGCGGCGTCGTTGCAGGAGCGGGCTTGGAAAGGTCGTCTTTGACGGCAAAGGCGCGGAACCCGTTTCTCTGGGTGGGGATATTAAACATCCCCATACCGCCGCCCATGCCACCCATACCGCCACCCATACCACCCATACCCAGGCCGCCGCCCATTCCACCGCCGGCCTGCTGGCCGCCAAAGGCGCCCCCGCCCATACCGCCCATTCCCATGCCGCTCGAGGCGCCGAAACCGCCCATGCCTCCCAAGCTTCCAAAGCCGCCGGAGAAGCCGGCATCCCTGATCGGGAGCACCAGGTCGGCCACCGGGTAGACCTTCGTTGTCAATCGCGAGTCTGCCTCCTCCGGCGTCGTGATCAGCAGCACTTCGTCCTGGATTACGTATGTCAGATCCAGCTCGCGAAGCGTCAGCCGCAACGCCGACCGCAACGAAATACCTTTGAGGTCCTTCGTGATCGGCGTGTCGGTACCGACGCCCACGTCGTCGAGCGCCTTCTTGTCGATCTGGATTTCGATGTCGTGGTAGTCCTTCAGGTAGTCAACCACGTCGGACAACGGCGTCTCGATGAATTCGAGTTGTGTCGGCGACTTCAGCGCATCGGCGATCTTCTTTTCGGCCTTGCCCCGGCTGGCGAGGTCCATGGAGCTGTATTTTTCCTTGCGCCGCGCCGACAACTCCCGCCAGACGCCGGATTCCGGGTACACAATCGGCGGTTCGTCGGACATCGGTACGTGCGACCTCTCTACCTGGTAGAGCGTGTCGACGACGCCCTTCTGCCGGGCAACCCGGAGCACCATCGCATCGTGGAGGTAGCCGCTCTGACGCGCATGGAGCGTGGCCAAGACGGGTACGGGATTTTCCGGGACCTCCGCCGCTGCTTCGGCGGCCGCCCCTTCTTCCGCCAGGCGATACCTGCCCTCGTCCATCAAGGAGTTGAACCGTTCCATCAATTGTCGGACCTTGAGCTGTTTTCTCAACAGGTTTTCATTGATAAGCATCCGCTCCTTGGCGATAGCGAGGTTTTCCTGGATTTGTTGCCGGCGTTGTTCGAGTTCGACCTGCCGCCGGTTGGCCGCCCGCAACGCGGCCTCGATGACGTCGATCAATTGGTCGCGGACCTCCGGCTTGAGGTCGGGAGTCTGGCGAACCATTTCCAGGGTGAGTTTCAGGCTCTGCTTGGCGCCTTCGGGATCCGTGTCCATCTGGCCGCGGGCCTTGTTCACGGCGTTTTGCACCTGGGTCTGGAGGACTTGTTTGACCACGTTTTCACTCTGGCTGAAGTTGCCGGTGAAGGCGCCGTCGGGCACTCCGCCAATCATGTTCATGTCGCCGCCGATGAACTCGTCGCCCACGGTGGCGCGTCCCCTGCCCGCCGGCATTTCGCCGCCTGCTGCGCCCGCTGCGCCTCCGCCGCCCTTCTTCGCCAGCGCGCCCTTGATCGCCAAGGCTTCCGGATTGCCCGGATCCCGGCGCAACGCTTCATTGGCAAGGCGTTCGGCATCGTCGTCCTTGCCGGACCTCAGTGCCTGCCGGGCAAGATGGGCCGCGCCGCGGACACCGACATTGACCGCCTGGCGCGCCTCCTCCAGGCTCTTCGAGCCGATCAGCGGCAGGCTCACGCCGCCGTCCACCTTCGCCCGGTCGACCAGTTCGGCCAGGTAGTTGTTGATTTCCGCCGATTTCGTCGGCTGCACCTTCCACGAGAGTTTCTCGGGTCCGTCCGGGCCGCCGGCCGTCATATCGATGTCAAACGGGCCCTTCCCGGAATACGTGCCGATTACCACCGTGTCGCGGTCGGTTCGCAGCGGGGGCATCCGTGTGGGATAGACTTCCATTCCTTCCGGCCACTTCACGTCGTCCGGCGGCCAGATGACGGGATCGTCGGCCGCTTCGGCCAACTCGCCCCCGGCTTGGGGGCTCATTTGAACGATTCTTCCGCCTGTATGGCCCGCCAACGCCCCGAGCAACTGGAGATCGACTCGCGGCCCTACCGGACAACTGCTAACGGGAATCCGCTCGCTGGCCAGTCTATCGATCAGCTTTTCGAACTTCGCGGTCCCCAGCAGATTGGCCGCGCTCATCCCGTCGCCGATATAGACCACCGCCCGGCCGTGCTTCGAATCGGCCGTTTTGCTGGAGTAGCTGTCCGCAGCCGCGGTCAGGGCCTTCTCCATGTCGGTCGACCCCAGCGGGACCCGCCGGTCGAGCTTTTTGAGTGCCTCGGCCATTTCCGGGCTGCCGGGCGCCACGAAGTCCTTGGTCAAGGGGATGGCGTGCAAGTCGACCGCCACCAGCTTTGCGCGATCGCCGGGCGCCAACTTCGATAGCGCGTTTTGCAACGTACCAAGCCCGTCGCTGCGGAAATTACCCGCCTGGCTCGCCGACGTGTCGAACAGGAGCACGACGTCGCGGGGATTGGCCGATGGCGGGGTTGCGGGGGCCTGCAAGCCCAGTGCGAAGTAATTCTCGCCGTCGGGGTGCGAGAACGTTTCGAGTTGAGTTACTTTGCCCTTCGTAGCCACCGTGCTTGGGGCCGCCTTGCTTGGGGCCTTGCTTGGGGCCGCCTTGCTTGGGGCCGCCTTGCTAGTCGTCTTGTCATTGGTCTTGGTACCCAAATCCAAGGCCACCGCGTTTGTAAAAAGGCTACCCATAAGGAGGAGAGCCACCGAGAGGTATACGGGATGTTTCGACATGTCTGTAATCTCCCACGTGCAAAACAGAGAAATGCGAACCCCACAGCAGGCCGTGTTCCGCAGCGACCGCTGGGGACGCAGAGATTTTCCTAGAAACGGACTAAGTGTACCTCACTATTTTAGTCGAACTCCGGCAGATATGCCAACGAAAAACCCTAAGTCCTTACGATTTCGGGAGATCGGTCTTGTGCCCGGCCTGTCTGCCACCCCCACCGCTAAGGGGAATGAAAACGGCCCAGACAATCTCGCGGATGTCTGGGCCGTAACCCTTTCCCTAATAGGTACTTACGCCATGTGCCCCTGACGGCTTGGCTGGTACGGGAAATACCAGGGATTCCAACGCCGTGAAGAATTCAATGTTTCAACGAGGAGATGCGACGCGACATCCCGCAAAACGCCTCGCCTACCCCGTTCAACGAATCGGCTGTCAAGTCCAGAACCACGTTGACGACCTTCCAGCCCGACGCCGACCCGTCCAACTCTTCGGCGTCTTCGCAGGTAATCTCGGTGACCTCGTCGATCCATGCCTCGGAGAGATCCTCCAGGGCCCCCACCAGCATGGTCGCCCCGTCGTCGACGTCGAATTCACCCAACTCGACCAGGCGGAAGGCGCCCAACATCGCGCTGGCGGATACGACATCATCGGCCAGGCCGAAGGCATCGATACCGGCGATGTCCGCGAATCGGCTTAGGAACTCGATGGCTTCCCAGCCTTGGGACTCAACGTACTCGCTCAAGACGGCTCGTCGCACGTCCCACGGCTCCTCAGCGAGACGGTGCAACGTCCGCACGATATTCTCGTCGTCCCAAGTGAGCAGCTCGCTCGGCAACCAGGCAGACAATTTGCAGTCGCTTTCTACATCGTACGAGTCCGTTTCATACTCGAAGACGTCCCCGTCGGCGCCTTCGCAGTAGTTCTCCTCCTCGTACTCCCAGTTGCCGTACGCTGCTTCGTAATCGTACTCGCCGTATGTCTCTTCGTTTTCCGCGTATTGATATTCGCCGTAGTCGCCGCTTTCGTCGGATTGCCCGTCTTCTTGCTCGGCGTATTCACAGCCATAATCCTCAGAGCCGTAGTCCTCATAGCCGTAATTCTCATAGTCGTAGTCCTCATAGCCGTAATTCTCATAGTCGTAGTCCTCATAGCCGTAATCCTCATAGTCGTAATCCTCAGAGCCGTAATCCTCAGAGTCGTAGTCCTCAGAGCTGTAGTCTTCAGAGTCGTAGTCCTCAGAGCTGTAGTCCTCAGAGTCGTAGTCCTCGGAGTCGTAGGTGTAGTCCTCTACCGGCTCTTCGTCCTCATAAGCGTCCCGGCAGTAATCGAATTCGTAGTCATAGTAATCATCGATGTATTCCTCGTCGGTGGCGTATTGAGTCTCTTCTTCGTATCCGCGCTGGAAATCCTCTTGCAGTTCTACTCCGTGATCGCCGACCGACCCGTCCTCGTCGGTCCACTCCGTGTCGTCGATGACGGTGTCTTCCGACCAATCCATGACAACGTCAGCTTGGTCATCTTCGAGCTCTTTGCTCGATGCGAGTGCCGCTGCCGCGCACGCGAAGGCAACAAGCAGTGGCAACAAAATGCGAGTACACTTCATGTTTCCAATGTCCTTCGGGATGTTTCCCGGCCTGAGAGTGAGACGATTAGTAACGGTACCGTACCTCGCCCGTTGCAGAATTGGACGAGTGTGTTCTCTAAGCGTATCGGAACTGGGGATTTAGGTTCATTAGGTCATCAATAGAATATAGGAATGCATGGAAAGGATGCGACTCTGGCGAATCCCGGGGGCATGTGTAAAATATTACGTGTCACGAAAGTAGCGGCTATTCTCAACCTCCTCTTGATAAGATTGGGCGATTTTTCGGGCGACTCCTGGCAACATGGGAAGCTTAATGGAGCTTTTCCAGTAATAACCCTGCCGGACACAGGTCCGCAAAAGTGAATCCCGCCGGCTTGTCCGGCGGATTGTTCGGTTTCTTGCTACAGGCGGGCTACCTGTTGCGGAAAGCCGGATTTTCGGGTGCCATGCCCACGCTCGCGTGGGCATGTAGGAAACTCCCATACTCTGGAGTTTCCCCTCTTTGCCATGCCCACGCTCGCGTGGGCATGTAAAGCGCCGCCCACCATCACACTGCCTGCTAGGAGCCATGCCCACGCTCGCGTGGGCATGTAGCGGTTTCTTGCGGGATTCACGACATGCCCACGTAAGCGTGGGCATGGCACCCAACTTTCCGCAACAGAAACTAATTAAATTGGCATTTGGCATTTGTAGCGAAAAGCCGAACGATCCGCCGGGCAAGCCGCCGGGATTCATTTCGTTGTCTCCGTGCCGGTTAGCCGTTGGCCTTGCTGATGGGAATGCCTTGACACAGCTCCCTCTTTATCCAGCCGTTTCTATTGTGAACTCGCCTTGCCCGCGGGAATTTGGTATCATTATAGATAGATGAAGGTGTCCGGGAATTGCAGACCGAAATCACTGTAGGGGAACGGCCTCTGTGCCGTTCCTTTTGGGCAACGATCCATCTGCGGAACGCCACAGAGGGCGTTCCCTACAGGGTCGAATTCCCGGACGGCCTCAGATAGATAGGGGGGGGCTTGGTTTTGCCTATTGATGCGGGTGAGGAGTGGAACATGAGGAAAACGGTTATTCTCTGCGGTGTGTCGGCCCTGCTGGGGTCATTGGCGGCGATCGCCTTGTACGATCCGCCCGACGCCGAGCAAGAGAGCGTTGCCCAGGAGCTGCGCCCGCGGCAACCGTCCGATCGCGTTGTGTCGCGAGTGGACCGCCCGCTGAGGCCTCCGCCCGCGCTGCCGACACAATACGAGAACCTTACGGCGGAGGAGCGAGTCAATGTCAGCGTCTACCAGAACGCCAACCGGAGCGTCGTCAACATCGACACCCGGACCGTGCAGACCAGTCTCCTTTTCATGCGGGAGATCGCCTCGGAGGGCGAGGGAAGCGGCACGGTTATCGACCGGCAGGGCCACGTGCTGACAAACTTCCACGTCATCGGCGACGCCCGGGAAATCCAGGTTACCCTGTACGACGGCAAGACCTACACGGCCCGACAGATCGGCGTCGATCCGGCCACCGACGTGGCGGTGCTGAAGATCGACGCCCCGGCCGAGTCCCTCTATCCGGTCACTTTCGGCAGTTCCAGCGGCCTGCTGGTCGGGCAGCGCGTCTTCGCCATCGGCAATCCGTTCGGCCTGGAACGGACCCTCACGACCGGCGTCATCTCCAGCCTCAACCGCTCGATCCCGGGACGGCGCAGCCGGCGCATGCTGAAGTCGCTCATTCAGGTCGATGCCGCCATCAACCCCGGAAGCTCCGGCGGACCGCTCCTGGATACGCACGGCAGAATGATCGGCATGAACACGGCCATTGCCAGCAAGACGGGCGAAAGCGTCGGCGTCGGATTCGCGATTCCGGTGAACACGATTGCACGCGTGGTGCCCCAGTTGATCGACAAGGGGCGGGTGATTCGCCCCGACATCGGCGTTGCCCGCGTGTACGAGACCGAGTACGGGCTCTTGATCGCCACGCTGGAGCCCGGCGGCGCGGCGGAAAAGGCCGGATTACAGGGGCCGCAGATCATCCGGCGAAGACGGCGACAAGGACCGTTCGTCTACGAGTATCAGACCATCGACCGGACCGCCGCCGACCTGATCGTCGCCGCCGACGGGCAGCAGGTCCGCACCGGCGACGACCTGTTGATGATCGTCGAAAGCAAGAAGCCCGGCGAAAAAATCGTCATCACCGTCATCCGCAAGAGGCAAAAGGTCGAAATCCCCGTTACGCTCCAATCCAGTCAGTAGAGCGGGTCGTAGTTGCCCGGGACACAACCGGCAAATCCCTCCCTAAGGACTCGCGAACAAATTGTTTCCGGAATTCGACAGGATGCCGTGACGTGGAGCAATCGTGTGCAGCGCAATCAAAGGAGGGGGCACCCGCCCCCGGCACTTGGCTTCTTCGGTTATGGACCGGGGGCGGGTGCCCCCTCCTTTATTTTTGAATCCGGCAAGTTGTTTATCGGCCGCCCCCTTGGACAACTGGTATTGGCGGAAATGGCCAACACCAGTATGCTTTCCGGGCAACCGATCAGCGGGCCGTGTGCGAGGGAGAACGCCCGATCCCAACGTCACCGGCCGGGGAACCATACGCGAAGGAGGCCAGTCGATGCTCTCGTTGCCTGAGGACTACGCCGTCTGTGTAGATGAAATCATCGAGATGGCCCGAGATGTCGAGGGCTGTCTCACGGAAAAGGAAATGCGATTCCTGGCCTTGTTGGGCGCCTGTCCGACCGCGGAAGGCCGGGTTCTCGAAATCGGGAGCTTCAAGGGCAAATCGACCGTAATTCTGTCGCGGGGCGCCGGGCTTGCCGGCGATCCCCGGATTTCCGCCATCGATCCGTTAACCTCACCATCCGTGACCGATCCCGATCTGAAGGGAAAAGACAACGGATGGGATGATTTCCGGGCCAATCTCACGAAGGCGGGCGTGGTCGATTACGTCGATTTTCATCGCACCGTTTCGGAGGAAGTCGCGAAGACGTGGGACCGCCCGTTGCGGTTGTTATGGATCGACGGCGATCATACGTACGCGGGAACCAAGGCCGACTTCGATAATTTCTCTCCCCATCTTTCCGACCGCGGCATTATTGCCCTGCACGACGTCTTGCACCAGTACGACGGCAGCATCCGGGTCTTCTGCGAAGACATCCTGCTTTCCGACCACTTCGGACCTTGCGGGCTGGTCGGCAGCATCGGCTGGGCACAATACTTCTGTGATCCGGCCGAGGCCGGGGGGTATCGCCGGCAAAAGTTGGACCTGTACCGCCGTGTCAGCAGGTTGATCCCCTACTATGTTTTCCAGCAGAAGCATACGGGCATTCGAAAACTGATGGCCAAGTTCCGGCGGTCGCAAGTGCCGCACAAGGAGATCCATCCGGAGGCCTGGCTGGCGATGCTCGACCGAAACTGAACCGAAACCGGGGGCGATGGCGCCGGCCTTCCCCCAGGTGTCCCGCCCGGCCAGCCATTGGATTGAGGTGGTTGACCGCCGCACCGGTTTGGACTATTCTCGAGGATCGGCCGAAGGTGCTTGCCCCGGCCTGATCGTGCCTCGGTGGCCGGGGGCAGGTGCTCCCTCCTTCGGTATTAGCCGGGGGCAGGTGCCCCCTCCTTCGGTGTTTTCGTGCCATTCCCATGACCCAGCCGAATGACATACCGCCCGAGCCCGCCGAGACAAAGGCGATGACCGTCTGGCCCTCGATTGCTGCTACCGCACCCGGGCGGCTTGTCGGGCGGATGGCCGCGATTCGTGCGGGGGCCGGCCGCTTCTTCACGCTGGGTAAGCTCATGGCGGTCGCGACCATCCCGGTCAGTCTGGCCGTCTTTGCCTGGCAACTGTTGCCCTGTGTCTGCCGCCGCTACACCCTGACCGACCGCCGGGTAATCATCCAAAAGGGCATCCGGGCGGTCGACGCCGAATCGGTCGATCTCGACGCGTTCGACGCGATCGAGGTGGCGGTCCTGCCGGGCCAGCAGTGGTTCCATGCCGGGGACCTGGTCTTCAAGCAATCGGGCAGCGAAGTCTTGCGGCTTCCGGGCGTTGCCCGTCCGGAGGTCTTCCGCCAGACCTGCCTGAAGGCCCAAAGGGCGCTGCTGAGCGTCCGCAAGGTGCTCGAACGGCAGGAAGCCGCGGCATCGCAGCCGGCCGGGTAGCGTGCCGGCCCTCGGCGGTCAATTTCCGTCGATCTTCCGAATCCTTCGCAAGTGCCGGCCGCCGTCGAACGGGGTTTCGAGCCAGCAGTCGACGATCGCCAGGGCCGTTTCCAGGTCGATCGTCCGCTGGCCCAGCGAGAGCATGTTGGCGTCGTTGTGGCTCCGGGCAAACCGGGCCGACTTGAGATCCCAGCAGAGCGTGCAGCGGACGCCCGCGACGCGATTGGCCGTCATGGCTTCGCCGTTGCCGGAGCCACCCAGCACGATGCCGCGCTCGTACTGGCCCCGGGCAACCGCCTCAGCCGCGGGGCGAACGTAGTCGGGATAGTCGTCCAGCGGGTCGGGGGCCAGCGTGCCGAAATCGTGCGGCTCGTGCCCAAGACCGATCAGGTGCTCCTTGATCTTCTCCTTGTAATCGTAACCCGCGTGGTCGGAGGCGATGGCGATCTTCATTCGGCTTTCCCACTCGGTTCGCACTACCCCAATTTCAAAATCTGACAAAGCACTAACCGTATGACCATTGAAACTGTGGGTGCCATGCCCACGCTTGCCGTGGGCATGTTCTGCAACGCCCGCAAACATGCCCACGACAAGCGTGGGCATGGCACCCGACAACCCACAATCTCAGTTGTCACAAGGTACTACTTTTGTCTCAAAACCCGTACGACGGGCTTCCAAGCCCGTCGAGAAGTTCCGTTTCGGTGGAAGCGACGGGCTTGGAAGCCCGTTGTGCAACCCGTTCGGACACGTTTTGAGACAAAGCCTAGTTTACCCGACCAACAAGACGCGGCCAAGGGCCGGGCGTTTCTTGCCGAATAAGAGAACCCCCGGATGCAATCCGAGGGCTTTTTGACAAAATTGCAACTCACCACCCACCACTCACCACACACCACCCACTACTCACTCCATCCCCGTATTCGGATAGATCGGGGTCACTCCGGGCGGAAACTGGTGGGGAAACCCCGTTTCGGTGACGGGGGCCTCCTGATCGACCGGAGGCAGACGAAGCCATGCGGAATCCGGAGCGGACGAATCGGTCGGACGCGGTTTCCTTTCCTGCCGAACCACCTCAACCATGCGCTTGTCGCTGTGCGATTCGGATGAGTCGTCACCCGGTTGGCTCACCGTTCGGTGGTCGTCGTCCGTTTGTTGATCGTCGTCCGTTTGTTGGTCATCCTGCCCGGCATGTCCGGAATGCCCGGAATAGTCCCGGTCCTTCCATTCGGCATGGGGCGGGCCGTCACGGTCGGCATAGCTCAATTCGTCCTGCACGTCGTCGTTCGGCTGGGTTTGGTCGCCGGACGGCTCCCGCTTGTCGGAGGAGGCGGTTTCTTCGTGTTGCACCGATTCTTCCTCGGCCGCCGACTCGGGATCGTCCGGCGTTTCCCCGTAGCCGGTTTCCCCATAGCCGGTTTCCCCATAGCCGGTTTCCCCATAGCCGTAGGGATCGTACGGGTTGTGGTCATCGTCGGGCGACTCGCCGTCGCACGGTGTTTCGCACGGCGTTTCGCGTGATGTGTCGCGTGATGTGTCGTATGAGGTCTCGAAGGATGTTTCGTCCGGCGCCGTCTGGATCGACATCGTGGGTGCGTCCGGGGAATCCGATTGTAAAACGGCTGACGCTTGCTGCTCCGATGCGGATTCTACGGCTTCCGTGGGACGTGAAAGATGAGGGCACTCGCCCACCATGTGCCGAACGGTAGGGTATCGCCAGATATTGAAGCCGATTGAGCCTGCGATTATTACGAACGCCGAGACGTTCGCAGCAATCCTTCCCATGGCCTTCTCCCGATCCGCGCCCCGTGTTGAAGGATGTCCTTCAATCATACACGCCGCGAATTGGCAAGCAAGGAAAGATGCGAGCGAATAGAAAAAATAAGGAGCAACTTCCGAAGGGCGAAAGCGGTTGGGTAAAGTTTGATGGAAAAAGTGCGAAGAAAATAGTAAGTGAGTTGTGAATAGTGAATAGTGAATCGTGAACGGCGAATCGTGAGTAGTCGGTAGCGAACCGTGAGCATCACTTCCAAACAGCACCGCGCGTTGCTGCCGGACAATCCCAACGATCGTTCCACGCGATTCGATGCCAACGTGCGAGCCGGACGATTGGCAAGCAACGGCACATCCGTGGATAATCCGACCTAACGCGCGAGCCGTGCCATTCGTAGTCTGCGTTTCACGTCGCAACAGCGCAAAGACGTGAACAAGGGTTGCAGGCCGCACCCCCCGGCCTCTACACCGGCACGTCGACCTTCGGCGTCCCCCGATCCTCGAGCGCCTGATCGACCGCTGCAAGCTGCTCATCCGTCAATGCCCATCCCGAGCCGCCGGCGGTCTCCCGGATCTGTTCGGGCCGTTTCGCCCCGCACAGCGCACAGGTGACGCCCGGCTGGCGGATCGTCCAGTTGATCGCCAGCTCGGCGACGGTGTGGCCGGCCTCAGCGGCGATCTCGCGGAGCCGGTCGATCAGGTCGTGGTTCTTCTCCCACTCTTCGCCATGGAACATGACGTACTTCCGCCGGCTGTCCTTGGGGCCGAAGACGTGGTCCCGGGCGAGTTTTCCCGCCAACAGGCCCTTCATCAACGACCAATAGACGATCACGGAGATCCCCCGCTCGCGACACCAGGGCAGCGTGTCCGCCTCGATCTGACGCTGGAGCATGTTATAGGGTGGCTGGAACGCCGCGATCGGGCACTCCGCCGAAAACTCCTCGAGCTGAGCCACGTCCATGTTCGAGACACCGATCGCCCGGGCCTTTCCCTCGTCCATCAGCCGCCGCAGCTCCCCGGCCGATTCACCCAGCGGCACCTTCTCGTCCGGCGCGTGCAGGTAGTACAGCTCGACGCGATCGGTGCCCAGCCGCCGCAGGCTCTCCTCGAATTCCCCTCGCAGCCGCCCGGGCCGGGCGTCATGGACCTGCTTGCCCTCTTCGTTCCAGTGCAGGCCGCCCTTCGTGGCGATGATCATCTCGTCGCGCAGCTCGCCCAGCGCCCGCCCGATCAGCTTCTCGCTCTCGCCGTTGCGGCCATAGATGTACGCCGTGTCAACATGGTTGATCCCCAGATCGAAACACGCCCGGATCGTGGCGATGCTGCTCTCGTCGGTCGTCGTCCCGGGGCTGGCGATCCCGGCGATCGGCCAGCAGCCCAGCGAAACCTCGGAAATCAGAATGTCGGTATCGGCAAGTCGGCGGTAGTTCATGGTTTGTAGAGAACAGAGGACAGTGAACAGCGGACGGTTTCCGTTTAGCACGGGTGCCCTGCTCACGCTTGCGTGAGCATGAACGAACAACGTCGCCTCACAGCGTCAAAAGCCCCCGATTGCATCGGGGGTTCACAACGGACGCAGCTTACCCCGCTCCCCCCGAAACCGCAAGGCACCGGCTCCCACACATCGACGAGAAACCCGTATCCGAATTCCAAAGACTGCAAAACAAACGAAAACGAACGTTTGCGTTTGCCGGGAGAGCGATAACACCATCGGGTGGAACAGCCCGCACTTTCGGCTGCATTTTTGACCCTAAACGGTTTGTGCTCAATCCCCATCCGGGTCATAAAAAATTCACCTCGTACGGCAAATTCCGAAATTCTTCCAGAACCCCGAGGGTAATGCTTGGATACGGATGTCGTTTACCGTAAAATACACCCGTTCGAAAGGGAGTGTGGAGGGCTCTTCTTTGTGCTCTCCGTTGGAAGGTTGAGCGCGTTTTCTAACTCGGTTAGAGAAGCCCTTGCCGTACTTTGAGTTCTTCATCCTCGTCATAACGATTCCAAATAAGTGGGGCTGTAGACTGCTGCGGACGGTTTGGGTGCCATAGGCCGATCCAATGGCAGACACCACTGACAAAAACCGTGTACTCTGCGACAATTGCTGGGGTTCCGGCGATGCGGACGGCCAGCCGTGCGACGTCTGCAACGGCGAGGGATGGGTCCTCTCAACCGCGCCCAAGGTTACCCCCGGCGAGTCCGGATTCAACGTCTTGGATGATGTCGGTTTCGGTGTGGGTTCCACGCGCACCATGCGCACGGAAAACGACACGGCTTTCTCCCCTCGCAAAACCGAGTCCGACGACGACAGCATCTTCGGCGGCCAACCGCGAAAGTCCAATAGCCTCTCCGTTTTGGGCGACACGGATATCCACGACGCCTCCGGAAACGCCCCCCTCGACCGGGAAGCCGAACTCGAAAAACTCCACCAGGAGTTGGAGATCATCCGCCATCGCATCGAGGTCCTGGAATCCGATGCCCCGGGTGGCAACGGCACGCCCGGCCGGCACACCCCGCCCGCCACGATGGAAGACTTCCTCCAGTTGCTCGACACAACCGAGACGCTCAACCCCAAGCAACTCCGGGCCGCCCGTAACCTGGCAAACGACGTCAAGGCGTTCGCCAGGAAACTGATCGCCGCCAAGTTGTTGACCGAGTGGCAGGCGGCCCAGTTGGTCGCCGGCCGGAGCCCCTTCCTGCTCGACAAGTACAAACTCCTCCGGCTCCTCGGACGCGGCGATATGGGCGACGTCTTCCTCTGCGACCACGTGACCCTCAATCGCCGCGTCGCCGTCAGGGTCCTCTCCCGACAAATCAGCCGGAACAAGGCTGTCTTGGAACGATTCCTCGCCGAGGCCCGAACTCTCGCCGAACTCAACCACCCGAACATCATTCAAGCCTACAGCGTCGACGGAAAGGACCAGCATTATTACCTCATCATGGAGTACGTCGACGGCGCCAACTTCAAGCAGATCGTCGGCAAACGCGGCCCGCTAGAACCCTGCACCGCCGCAGACTTCATCCGCCAGGCCGCCGAAGGTTTGCGCCACGCCCACGTAAACGGGTTCATACACGGAAATATCAAACCCTCCAACTTCCTCGTCGATCGCGAAAACACCGTCAAGATCCTCGACCTCGGGCTCGGCGGACTCCAACAGCACAACAGCCTCAGTAGCAACGGCTCCCAGAGCGCAAACTTGCTCAACTCCATCGACTATCTCGCCCCGGAACACGCCCTGGGAAGCACCGATATCGACCACCGTGCCGATCTCTACTCGCTCGGTTGCACCTTCTACTTCCTGCTGACCGGCGGGCCCCCGTTCCCCGAAGGCCCGCTCTACGAAAAACTCGCCATGCACCAGTCGGCCCAGCCCAAATCGATCAAGAACCTCCGCAAAGACGTGGCCGACCCGCTCGTGGAAATGTGCGACAAGCTAATGGCCAAAAAACCCAACGACCGCTACCAATCCGCCGACGCGGTCGCCGAAGCACTCCGCGATTTCCTGACGGGAACGAAAAAAGGGGGCAGAACTATTTAACGTCTTGCGTTTGTTGGGTTTGCTTTCTCGGTCGACCGCGGGGGCGTATGGTTAGGTCGAGATGGAGACGTTTTGACAATCGTTTTACCCAAGCGGCGTCGCCTGGTGCCACTGCTGGCTTGTCCAGCAGTGCCCGCCGGCGTCGCTTGGACAACACTGCTGGACAAGCCAGCGGGCGGGTGGCACTGCTGGCTCGTCCAGCAGTATTGTTCGAGCGACCTTGAGGCACTGCTGGGCAAGCCAGCAGTGGCACCCGGCGGACAGTTCGGTATAACGATTCGAGCAACCCTTGGCATGCCCACATTCTCCGCTCTTCACCACGTGCTGTCAACATTAAATAGGTGACTGTCCCCTATTTGATTTATTTGATTGAAAAGCATCCCCGACCGCATCCGCGACTGGATCCTGTTGCGGATGATGGGTGTCTCGTAAGTAGTGGATAGTGGATAGTGGATAGTGTGTAGTGGGTAGTGGATCGCGTTGTAATGCAAAGGTGCGACCAGTGGTCGCGGAGAAGCGGGGTACGAGTTGTGAAACGAGAAAATCAAATGTTGTCCTCAAGGCCCCAACGTGTAACAGTGTAAGCGATACTGCAAACCGCCGACCGGGGCGGATTTCGGGCTTGAATAACGAACGGAGGGGGGCTCCGACACTGGAAGTGCCCGAACCTTCCTCCTAACACATTTCTCAAGATCAGGCGGCGCGAAACTCACTCCGTGGCTTCCTGAAGATTCCCGTCCAGCCGTGCTGTTTCGCCCGGTTTGAGATTCAACTCGACGGCCTTCTCGCCGTAGCGGATTTTGCACCGTTTGCCGTTGATATTGCGAATCGTGGCGGCGGCCAGTTTCCCCTCCTTCCACTCCACGTCGACTTCGAAACCACCCCGGGCCCGCAACCCGGTGACGCTGCCGGTGGGCCATGCCTTGGGCAACGCCGGGAGGAGCCGGATTTGCCCGTCGTGGCTTTGCAGCAGCATTTCGGCCACGCCGGCCGTGTATCCGAAATTCCCGTCGATTTGGAAAGGCGGATGTGCATCCCACAGGTTGTCGTAAAGTTTCCCGGCGATGAGGTTCTGTATCATGAGCAAGGCGTGATCGCCGTCGAGCAGTCGTGCCCAGAGGTTGATTTTCCACCCCATGCTCCAGCCGGTCGCCCCGTCGCCCCGGTACTTCATCGATTGGATCGCCGCCAGGGTCAGCGCATCGTCGCGGCCGGGGACGATCTGCTTGCCGGGATAGACGGCATACATGTGGGAAACATGCCGGTGCCGGTCGTTCTTGGCGTTTTTTTCGAGTTTCGGATCGCGCCATTCCTGGAGCTGGCCGTACTGGCCGATCTTCGGCGGCTGGATACGGTCGCGCAGGGTCTTCAGCTTGCGCGCGAACTCGGTGTCCGTGTTGAGGATCTCCGCGGCCTCGATGCAGTTGGAGAACAAGTCCCAGACGATCATCGTCTGGTAGTAAGCGCCATCGCTCAGGGGACCGTGTTCGGGCGAGTAGCTGGGCGAAACGGCCAGGTAGCCGCCCTCCACTTCCTGAAGGTTATCCACCCAGAACTCGGCCGCACCCTTGATGATGGGCCAGGCCGTTTTCTCCAGATACTCCCGGTCCCGAGTAAACGCGTAATGGTCCCAGATGTTCTGGCAAATGAAGGCGCCGCCCACCGGCTCGAGCATGTGGATGCCGCGGGCGGGGCCCGGTGGCGTGAACCCCCACACGTTACTGACGATGTGCGCGACCCATCCCCGCGAATCGTAATGGACCTTGGCCGTCTTCGCTCCCGGTTTGGCCAAGTCGCTCACCCACCGCACGAGCGGCTCGGCACATTCGGAGAGGTTGCAACTGTCGACCGGCCAGTAGTTCATCTGCAGGTTGATGTCCAGGTGGTAGTCACAGTTCCAGGGCGGCCGGTTGCTGTTGTTCCACAAACCTTGCAGGTTGGCGGGCAGGCCCGGCGACCGCGACGAGGCGATCATCAGGTAGCGGCCGTACTGGAAGAGCAAAGCTTCCAGCCCCCGGTCGTCCCGTTTCTTCTTGTATGCCCGAAGGCGTTCATCCGTCGGCAAGGCCGTGCGGGAGGGTTCGCCCAGGTCCAGCTCCACCCGGTCGAACAACTCTTGATAGTCGCGGATGTGCGCCGCGCGGAGTTGGTCGAATGACTTGGCACCCGCGCCGTCGAGAATCCGTCGATTGCGCTGTTCCGGTGGATCTCCCTTGTAGCGGGGGTACTTCAATTCGTAATCCGTGGCCCCGGCCATCAGTATCGTGACCGTATTGGCGTTGCGGACCAGGATCCGCCGGCCGTCCTTACCCGCGAGAACCTCTCCACCCTCCGCCGCCACCATCCATTTTGCCTCGAACCGCGTTCCCTCATGGTCGTCGTTGCCGGTCTCGACCTGCCCGCGGAGCGCGAGTTCGTTGCCGCCCGCCGTGAGGGTGGTGTTCTTGTGAAGGCTGGTAGCGCCCAGGGCCAGGTTGATCGCTCCGGGCTTGCTGCAAGAGAATCGCATTGCCATCACCTGGCCGGGATGGCTACAGAAGTACTCGCGCGTATACTCCGCTCCGCCTCGCGTGTAGCTTACGGTTGCCGTGGCGCGGTTCAGATCGAGGCTGCGATGGTAGTTTGCAACTTCTCCCGGTCCGTGCTCGAACTCCAGTTGAGCTTCGCAAAATGATTGGTAGGCACCGAAGTCGGGTTTCCCGTAGCCGTACAGGCTGCAGAATTCCTTCATCGCAATTTCGTTGACCTGTTTCAGGTCGCCCTTTTCCTTCAAGAGCTTCCGGATCTTCCGGAGCGCTTCGGAGGCTCCTTCTCTGTCGTTGGCGGGCTCGGGCCAACCGCTCCAGAGGCTGTCTTCGTTGAAGATGATCCGCTCCTTGTCGACGCCACCAAAGATCATCGCCCCCAGGCGGCCGTTGCCCAACGGCAAGGATTGCTCCCATTTCGACGCGGGCTGTCGATACCAAAGCAGGTTCTGCGGCAAGGTCTTCGCTGCCGTCGGTTGCCCGAAAACCTCTGAAAAACTGGGGGACAACAGAAACAGAAGCGGCAACAAACCGATCGTGACTCGACGAATGTTCTTCATGGCGGCGGCCTCGGCATTAAGGGACGGGGGTATTGCTCTGAGACTCAATATCCTACCGTGTCGTCCGGCCGCCGTCCATGACTTCTTGACACCCCCGCCCCCAACCACCAGATACTAACGGCAGGATCATTACACAATGTGGGAGAAGGCCATGCACAACACGGGGTTGTCCGTTCGACTCCACTCGCTACCCCAGCGGCAATCTCACCGGCCGGCCGGCGGTGGCGATCGATTGGTCGATGGCCAGGCACAACTGGGTAGTTCCGGGTAGTTCCGGCGAGTTCCGGGGGGGCGAGTTCCGGGGACACCATACATAATTATTTCCGTGGCCGCTTCTTGGGACCGGGTTTTCGGCGTCTGAGGACTCGGCCTAGCTTCCTCTCTAAACGCTTCTGGAATTTGTCGTCGCCCAGCGGGCGGCCGGTCCTTTCGTGCTCGCCAAACGCCTTGATCTGCTCTTCCGTCGCCGCACGGTTGAGCAGTCGACGCCAACCGCCGGCCAACGCCAACAGCGGCCCGACCTTCACAAGACAATCATCCTTTCGCTTGATGTGCGCCCGGGCACTGCTCCAACGATATTCGCTCGGCACGAATCTAGCAAAACCGCCCGCCCAAGTCAATAGTTATGTATGGTGTCCCCGGAATTTCCGTGGCGCCGTAGCGATCCGGGCGGCTACCTGGAAATAGTCGGACGCCCGGTGGGGTATGGTACCCCGTTGCATCTGAGGTTTGACTATAATACAATACTCCGATGGAGCGAAATGAGTTTAGAAGCAGTCGAAAGAGAATTCACACAAAGATGGAGTACGTTCCAATATTTTGAGAAGCTTGGACTGTGAGGGCAAACTTTATGCCAATAACAGACGACATTGAGCTACTGAAGCCGATTGTGGAAGGTGGAGGCAAAGGGCTGTCGAAGGAAGTGTTTGAACAGACGAAAGAGCACCTCCAGGTGCTCGAAGCACTCTCGCCCGATCAGGTGCAACGACTGGAGCAAGGCGAGATGCTGACGGGCAGGTCCTTGCGGTTGCTGTGCGAGACTTCGGGACTCTCACAGGAGAAATGTGAATGCCGGCTCGAGGCGATCTTATCTCACTACCACGATCCACGGGCAGTTGCAGCGAGAGAAAAGCGTGCGGAAATGGAAAGAGAAGCGATCAAAGTACGTGAGGCAGAGGGGTTCAATTTTGAAGAGTTCCTTAACGAGGTTGTTGAAGCAGTACAAAAACACGAGGATACGCTCGTGCAAGATGGCACGTTTGTCAATATCGACCTTGTAGGGTTCACGGACTCTGAAAAGGAACGGATACACACATTCCTAACAGAACATCTGACGGAGGATCAGTGCGCGCTAATCCTTCTATTCGATTGAAGTGATCGTCTACTGACGATATGACCAGTAGGTCCTATGATAGACCCGCGAATCTCGCATCCCCTTGAAGACGGGAGCGAAATCCGGTATAAGTTCCGGGGACACCATACATAATTATTTCCGTGGCCGCTTCTTGGGACCGGGTTTTCGGCGTCTGAGGACTCGGCCTAGCTTCCTCTCGAAACGCTTCTGGCGGGTAAGTTCCGGGGACACCGTACATAATTATTTCCGTGGCCGCTTCTTGGGACCGGGTTTTCGGGCGGGTGGCACTGCTGGCTCGTCCAGCAGTGTTGTTCGAGCGACCTTGAGGCACTGCTGGGCAAGCCAGCAGTGGCACCCGGGCGTGGCCCGGCGGCCGCTGGTCCCTCCCTACAATCTGGGGAGTGGGAAATTGGAAATTGTAAAATGGAAATTGAAAATTGTAAATTGGGGGGCCGGCTTCCTCATCCCCTCATCCCCAACCCCTAACCCCCACCCCCGGATAGCGAAAAACTTTGCGGAAAATGCGCCCCTGGCTCAGAAA
>CAZJRB010000134.1:0-18551 GCA_964547995.1 uncultured Planctomycetaceae bacterium
GTTACAATAGGGCTACCGTTGGCTCAATTCACCCCGGAAAAGGGAGAAGAACCTTATTTTTACTCTCATTCCGCATTTTCCAGAAAAAATGTCGCATTCTCCCGCGCTTTACCATGAACTCAGTAGAAAGGAACAAAACCATGCGAAACTTCATTCTTCCACTGACTGCGATTCTGATGGCGATGGCAATCTTCTCCTGTGCGGCGACGCCGGCCGATGCCCAGGAAGACTTCGTGATCGTCGTAACCGGCAACGGGGCAACGGCCCAGCAGGCGATTGCCGATGCCTACGAGAAGGCGGCCCAGTTTGGCCCCTACGAAATCGTAGGCCAGACAGTTGAGCCGCTTTGCGGGGGATGGGTCTGCATTCTGGAACTCGTACAGATTGGATGAGACTCGGCCACCGAAACACGAAATGCTCCGACCGATCGCAAGACGGCCGGAGCGGTTGAATTTCTTGGCGGCGGCACCTCAAGAAAAGTAGCATGCACACTCCGTGTGCCGTCCGCTCACGGCAGCGGAAATCGAGGGACCGGCCCCCTCTTATGGCTGGGCGGTCAACCGCGAATTCTCGCCGGTACCGAAACTTTTTCGCCCCCTTGGGCGTCTGATTGAGTGTAGGATTGTATTCATGAGGCACCCGGGGTTGGGGAAGGGAAAAAACGATGGGAAGATCGACTATTCCGCGGCGGACGGCACACGGAGTGTGCCTGCTACTTTTCTTGCTCTTCGGCCCCCTTGTCGGCAACATATTCGCCGACGTCAACCTCGTCACGACTCCCCGGCGCGAGGGCGTCCAGCTTACGATCTACAACTCCGAAGACATCACAATGGTCCGCGAGAACCGGCTGCTGACCGTCAAGCAGGGCGTCAACCGCATCCAATTCACCTGGGCCAACACGCTGATCGACCCGACGAGCATCGATTTTCGGATTCTCGACCACGCGGACAAGGTCGACCTGATCGACACGACGTTCCCAAGCGGCCGCAACGACGCGTTGCAGTGGAACATCCAGAGTCAAATGGCCGGGAAAATCCCGGTCGAAATCCGCTACTTCACCAGCGGCATCACCTGGAAGGCCGACTACGTGGGCATCGCCGACGAGGACGAAACAAAGCTGGGGCTTACCGGCTACGTCCGCGTGTTCAACAACTCGGGCGAGTTGTACGACAACGCCCAGGTCCGGCTGGTCGTCGGCACGATCAACCTGGTCGAGCGGATCGCCGACCTGGCCACCCGCCCGGCGCCGACATCCGGGCCCAAACCTACCGGAGAAGTGTCAAGACTGGCGCTCGGCAAGGAATTGGACAAGGTCGTCGCCGACTACAAGCTTCATGCCCGCGACGGCCGGCTCGACGTATCCGGACTGCTGAAGGAACAGCGAAAGGACGTCAAGAAGCAGGGCCTTTCGGAGTACTTCCTTTTCACGATCGAGGGCCGCGAGGACATCAAGGACAAAGAGCCCAAGCGGTTGGTGTCGATGGACGTGGCTGAGGTGCCGTTGGAGTGCTTCTACAAGCTGACCGACCGCGACGGCGGCACGCAATTCACGAAATACTACCGCTTCAAAAACAAGAAGCTGTTGGACGATGCCGGCAAGGAAAAGGATCTGCCAGCGATGGAGAACCTCGGTGAGTCGCCGCTGCCCGATGGAAACGTCCGGCTCTTCTTCGAGTACAAAACCAAGGACCTTGCGTACGTCGGCGGTACGCAGACCAAGTACGTCCCGATCGGCGACCGCGTCGAGGTGAACGTCGGCCGCGACCCGGATATCACCATCAAGCGACGGCTCAAAGACCAGCACGTCAGGAATGTCGTCGCCCGGCAGTACAAGCGGCGGCTCGATAACACGTTCGTTCTCTACTACGATCTGATCGACTACGACGAGACGTTCTTCTACGAGGAAGAGATCGTCTCGGGCAAACCGGTCGTCGCCAAGACCGAGTTGGAACGCCGCTTCGACGCCAACAACGTGGTCCTCTGGGGAAGCGAGGGCCAGCCGAAGGACTGGAACAGCGACGAGGCGGGGGCGTACGTCGACCTGCACAACATCGACGGCCGCGTCGAACGGGTCGACCAAAACCACGTCAAGTACTTCCTCGACCTGGAGCCCGGCCAGAAGCGGTTCGTCACCTACTCGGTAACCTACAAGCGCCGCAAGGTCGGCCCCGAGCTGAACAGCTACAAACGCCGCGAGCCGCTGTAGCCAACGCCAACGCGCAGGAAAGGAAACCGAGGCAATGATCCCAACAGAATTGTTTCGTAGACGGATGCCGTTGACGATCTCGTTTGCCCTCGCGGCGGCCTGTCTGCTGCCGCAGTTCGCCCAGGCCGAAGATCTACCCACCTTCCCAATACGGGAACTCGTCATTCGTTGCCCCGACATCGTTGTCGCCAAACCTGTCGGCGAGTGCCAAGGAAAGTCGTGGCGGTTTCAGGTCGACCGGGTCCTCAAGGGCAGCCGCACCAAGCCGGGCGAGACGATCACCGTCCGCCGGATGGACCTCTACCATGTCGGCGAGCCGCAGTGGGGCAAGGACAAGCCGGCCAAGCCACCGCAGGTTGTCGAAGCACTGTTGTTTCTCGCCCGCACGAACCAGTCGAACGGAAACAACGACACCTTCGCCCTGGAAATCTCCGGCATTCGTTGCCGGACCGCCGACGGAAAAGTCCTATGCCCGCGCCAGTGGATGAACCCGGGCAATTACTACCTGTCCCCGGAGAAACCGGAGACGAACGTCAAGTGGGACCAATTGATCGCTCAGGTCACCAAGGACATTCCAATCATCGACAAGGTCCTTTCCCTCCGCAAGATCAAAGACCCCGCAAAGCGGAACCAGGCCATCTTCAAGTGGATTGACGAGCACCACGGCGAATTCACCAACTCGCCGTGGGATCGAGCCAACCCCGGCTGGGGATCGTTAGAGCGGAGAGTCTTCTGTTGGATTCTCGAAACCTGCCGGGCGGAAGACGGATGGAAGGCGCTGAAGCTCTACCGGCAGATCGCCCAATATCCCGGCTACGGACCCGGCGGCAACGAGCCGACGTTTGAATTCCCCGGCGGCCGCCGGTTGCTCCTTGCGGTTGCCACCGACCCGAAGCAGCCGATCGAAGATCGCAGGATGGCGCTGTACCACCTGATGAGTTCGTTTTGGCCGAGGCACCACTACCCGAAATACCCCGGCTTGGCCAACGTCTCGCCGGAGGAACAGACCGAGATGATCAACCGCGTGAGCCCCTTACTCAAAGACAAGGACGCCGAAATGCGCGGTCTTGCCACCCGGGCGTTGGATAACGTGAGCGACCCCCGCGACGGCGCCTTGAGCGATCGCACCACGCAGGCCGCGCTGCCGGCGTTGATCGCCGCCTACGGCAAAGAACCGCCCGGCAACACTCGCAACAAGCTGGCCGAAGCCATTCGCGATCTCGGCGGCGAGAAGCGGTGGAAAGACGTCTCCGGCAATCCCGGCGGGATGCTGGTCATCCTCTACAGCTTCTCCCTGAACAACAACTACGGCCGCGAGAAGATCCATTTCTCGATGCTCATGCCCGGCGTGGGTGGATCGATCAACACCATCCAACGCCAGCCGACCCTGATTCTCGAACGGCTCGCAGCGGACGGCAAAATCGCCGAGCGAAAGACAATGCCCCTACCGGTCGATTACCCCAAAGACATCTGGACAAAAGGCTGGCACGCCTACTCGGGTATGATCTCCGCGGACATCCCTTCCGCAAAGATGGCCGAAGGCCCCTGGCGGTTCACCGTCGAGGGCGTCGCCGGCAAAGACTCCCAACACCCATGGCGCAGCGAGCCCGGGTTGTTCGAGCTGAAACGGGGCAATCGGGCGCGAGAACGGTAACTGCGTACTCGATTTTCGCGTGATCTGCCGGCCGGAGGAGGCGCTTTGCGCCCGGGGGGTTATTTTGTGCAGCCGGGCGCGACCAACGGCCGCGGCTTTGTAGCCCGAAAAGCTCACCCTTTCATCGCTTCCAGGTCCTTCTGCATCGCCTCCATGCGATCGGCCAGGGCTTGCTTCGTCGCGGCCAGATCGGTGGTCTTTTCGGGCGGTTCGTGGGCGAACATGTAGAATTTCACCTTGGGCTCCGTGCCGGAGGGGCGGACGGCCACGTAGTTGCCCGGCCGCTCGAGATCGAAGATGACCATGTCGCCGGTCGGGCCGTCTAGCGGCCGCGGCTCGCCGCCCGGTTCGGTGACGGTGCCGGAGAGATAGTCGCGGGCGGCACGAACCTTCATGCCGGCGATCTGCTCCGGCGGGGTCGCGTGAAGCCGGGTCATCAGGGCCTTCATCTCCTCCATGCCCTGCTCGCCGCGCATGTAGACGGAGAACTGGCTTTCGGCGAAGCCGCCGTGCTGCCGGAAGAGGTCGTCGAGCTTTTCATGGAGCGTCAGGCCGTCGGCCTTCAGGCGGGCGGCGTACTCGGCCAAGAGCATGGCGGCGACCGCGCCGTCCTTGTCGCGGACATGGTCGCCGGCCAAAAAGCCGTACGATTCCTCGGCCCCGAAGACGAACCGCTCCGGCCCGCGGCGGTCCATGTCGTCGCCGATCCACTTGAAACCGACCAACAGATTCCCGGAAGTCTGCACGCCGTAATGGTCGGCGATGCGGCGAATCAATTCGGTCGTGACCAGCGTCTTGCAGACGTAGTGTTCCGGCGTCAGCGTGCCCTGCGACTTGCGGACGCTCAGCAGGTAGTCGGTCAACAGTGAGCCGATCTGATTGCCGGTCAGGGTCTTCCACTCGGCGCCCGGTTCGCGGGACACGGGCGCCGCGGCCCCCAGGCGGTCGGCGTCGGGATCGGTGGCCAGGATCAATTCGGCCCCGGTTTCCTTCGCCCGTTCGATCATGGCGTCGAAGACTTCGGCGTTTTCCGGGTTGGAAATGTGGTGGGGCACGTTGGTGAAATCGGGATCGGGCGTGGCGTGGGGGCCGAACACTTCGACGTCGTCGAACCCGACCGCCGCGAGCACCGGCGGGACGGCCGAGCCGCCGACGCCGTGCAGCGGCGAATAGATGATCTTCAACGCTCGCGGGCCAGCCAGGCTTTGCGAGGTGACCGCCGCGATGAACGCCGGGTCCACCTCTTCCTGGCAGTAGACCACCCGGCCCTCGTCCATGGCCTTTTGAAACGGCATCCGCTTGATCTCGGTCACGCTCTGCATCCGCTCGATCGACCGCTTGTCGTGCGGCGGAACGAACTGTCCGCCGGAGGGGCCGTAGACCTTCACCGCGTTGTCGGTCGGCGGGTTGTGGCTGGCGGTGATGATGATCCCGCAATCGCACTGCTTGTAGCGGACCGCGAACGACAGCTCCGGCGTGCTGCGGTAGCCGTCGAGGAAATAGACGGTGAACCCGGCCGCCGCCATGATCTCGCTGCACAACTCGGCAAACTCTCGCGACCGGTGCCGGGGGTCGTATGCGACGGCACAACGTAGCAGTTTGTCTGGATGGAGTTCCCGAATATAGTCGGCCAATCCCTGGGCGCTCTCGCCGATCGTGCGGTCGTTGATCGCGTTGCACCCGATCGGGTAGAGCCGGCCGCGGCGGCCCCCGGTGCCGAATGGAATGATCGTCCAGAAGGCGTCGTCCAGCTCCTTGAATTTCCCCTGGGCGAGATGCTCGGCCACCTGCGGGGCATATTCTGCCAGGTAGGGCTCGGTGAGCCAGGTGCGAATGTGTTCGGCAGCCGAGGCAGACAACCTCTCCTCGGCGACCGCGGATTCCAACTGGGCGAGTGCCGTTTCCGTGTCGATCATGTTCGGTTCCCAACGAGACAAGCGATTTCCTGCTACTGAGCCAAAAACTCTCCGAAAGTATACGTTGACGACTGTGGAGGACAAGGAGCACCCCCAAGAGAGCGGGACACCGGTGCGGAGATCTCCGGCCAATGGTAGAATTGAAATGGTTGCTGCAATACGGTGCCGACAGACGCAGAGTGGCACGATACTCCGTATCGTGAAGCACGGCACGGAGTGCCGTACCACACTGGACTTGTCCGCGAAAGGAACCGCTTGCCATGCCATCCGACTACCCCAGTTACCTGTCACTGCATGAAAGCGGCGAATTGGCCCGCCGGGCGGAACGGGCGGTCGAGTCGCTCGCCGATTGTGTCATGTGCGCCCGGGAGTGCCATGCCGACCGGTCGCGGGAAACGCCGGAAAAATCGTTCTGCCGCACCGGACGCCACGCCCGGGTCAGCAGCGCGTTTCCGCACCACGGCGAAGAGCCCTGTCTGCGGGGCCGCAACGGCTCGGGCACAATCTTCTTCAGCTTCTGCAATCTGCGATGTGTCTTTTGCCAGAACTACGAGATCAGTTGGCTGGGGCAGGGCCGGACGGTCGGGCCCGAGGAACTCGCCCGAATGATGATCGCACTTCAGCGCCATGGATGCCACAACATCAACTTCGTCACCCCGTCGCACGTGGTTCCGCAGATTCTCGAAGCCCTGGTGCCGGCCGTCGAAGACGGCCTTTCGCTGCCGATTGTCTACAACACGGGCGGCTACGATCGGCTGGAGACCCTGCAACTGCTCGATGGCGTGGTCGACATCTACATGCCCGACTTCAAGTTCTGGGAACCGGAGGTCTCAAAAGAGCTGACCGCGGCCGAGGACTACTGCGAGGTGGCGTGCCGGGCGCTGAAGGAGATGCACCGCCAAGTGGGCGATTTGGTCATGGACGAGCGGGGCATCGCCCGGCGCGGACTGTTGATCCGCCACCTGGTGATGCCCAACGATCAAGCCGGGACCCAACAAGTCATGCGGTTTCTTGCCCGGGAGGTCTCACCCGACACGTTCGTCAACATCATGGCCCAGTATCACCCGGAGCATTACGCAGCGGCACACCCCCAAATCAACAGGGGACTTGCCACCTCGGAATACCTGGAAGCCGTGGAAATCGCGGAGCAGGAGGGACTTTCGCGGTTCGATCCACGCTAGTCGTCTACGCCCCGGTTGCCTCAGGCGCGGTTTCTGGTACATTTAGGGTTCAGGCAGTTTCCCGCCCGCCAGGGTGGGCGGCCAAACGGTACGAAACTCGAAAGCGGGAAATCACTCGATGGCACGGCGAATGCAATTCAACCGCCCCAGCAAGCGGCGGGCCAAGGCGAAGGTCCGGGGCAAGAAGAAAGACCCCCTCTACATCGAAGGGCGGCGACCTCGCCCCATGTATGTCGATTACAAGGACTTGGAACTCCTGAAGAGACTCACCAATCGTCAGGGCAAAATCATCGGGCGACGCAAGACCGGATGCTCCGCCGTCAGTCAACACGCCGTGACCAAGGCCATCAAGCGTGCCCGATTCATGGCCCTGATGCCCTACGTCGGGGAATAACGTACCAACCCCGGCACGCAGTGCCAGGGCTTTTGCTCTCGATTCTCGATGCTCGACTCTCGATCCTCGACTCTCGATCCTGGCTCTCGGCTCGTGTCTACCGGTTCTTCAATCTGGGATCCAACGCGTCGCGCAACCCGTCGCCGAGGAAGTTCAGCGCCCAAAGGGTCAGCCCCAGCGCCAGGCCCGGAAAGACGACCAGCCACCAGTAGATCCGCACGGCGGTGATCGCCTGAACGCCTTGGTTGGCCAACAGTCCCCACGAGACGTCGGGGGGCTCGACGCCGAGGCCCAAGAACGACAAAAATGCCTCAAAGAGCATCACGCGGGGAATCGTCAGCGTCAGGTAAACGATCACGACGCTCAACAAGTTGGGCACCAGGTGCAGGAAGATGATCCGCGAGCGGCCGGCGCCGATGGTGCGGGCGGCCTCGACAAACTGGTCGTTTTTGAGCGAAATCACCTGGCCGCGGACCACCCGGGCCATGGTGAGCCAGTAGATGGCCCCGACCAGCACGAAGAATATCACGATGCGGCTTGCCTCGAGGAATCTCCCGGTTCGGACCGCGAAGACGGTAAGGCCCTTTCGGAGATTTCGAATCACGTATGTCCGATTGCCGTCGGTAATCTCCCAGCGATCCTCCGGTTTGTCCCACTTGACGGCCGCCTTGTCGGAAAGCTCGACCTTGTGTTCCTTGAACTCCGTGCGCAAATCTTCCGGCACCAAACCTTTCTTCTCGGACATCTCTGTGGTTGGCGCCAGAACAAATCGCTTGATTTCCTTTTCCGTTTCCGCGCTGAGGACGGTGATCAGGAAGATAACGACGACGATGAAGGGTATCGAGTACATGATGTCGACCAGCCGCATCATGATGTTGTCGGCGCGGCCGCCCAGGTATCCCGAGACGGCCCCGTAGGAAACGCCGATCACCAGCGAGACGAACGTGGCCACCAGCCCGACCGCCAGCGACACCCGTGCGCCCCAGAAGAGCCGTGAGAGGATGTCGCGTCCCAGCAGGTCGGTGCCGCAGATCGAGTTGAGCGACCAGGTGCCGAAAATCTTCAACCGCAGCGCGAGCAACATGCGGCTAAACGGGTCGAGTTTGCCGAAGTGCCGATCGAAGGGATCTCTCGTGGCGGTCTCGCCCGTTTCTGCGGCACCGTCCGGCTGCTCTTTCTCGTTTTGGGTCAGGTTGGGAACCTCGATGAAAAGCGGCCAGAAGGTGGGCTGAGCAAACTTGTTTATCCGAATGCCCGTCCCCGTTTCTCGCTCCCGGGTCCCCATCTGGCGCGGTGCCTGAAGCGGCAGAAGGGGTGTCAACACGGCCAGCAACCCCAGCGCAATCAAAAAACCAAGCGAGAACATCGCCGACGGAATACGGCGCAGCCGCCGCCACGCGTCCCTGCCGAGCGAAATCCCCTTGATCGCACGGGCTTCTTCCAAGAGCGCGGCGTAGCGCTCGAGTTCGGACCGGTTCTTCGCGGCGGTGTTCACTTGCTCGGTGTTACTCCAGTTTCACCCGGGGATCGAGATAAGCGTACGAAATATCGACAATCAGGTTCATCGTGTACAGCAGCGTCGTGTAGACCAGCACGAGCCCCATGGCGAGCGTGTAGTCGTGCTGCATGGCGGCTTCGATGAAGTGGATCCCCAAGCCGGGGATGCCGAAAATCTTTTCGATTACCAGCGAGCCGGTCAGTATGCCGGCGATAGCGGGTCCGAGAAACGACACGACTGGGAGCATGGCCCCCTTCAGCGCGTGCCGCAGGATCACCGCGCGCGACGAAAGCCCCTTGGCGTAGGCCGTGCGGATGTAGTCCCGGGAAAGGACGTCGAGCATCCCGGTCCGCGCCAGCCGGGCGATGTATGCCGCGTACGGGGCCCCGAGACAGAAGGCCGGCAGGATCAAGTGCCCGAGCGTCCCCCAGCCCGCCGCGGGAAAAATCGGCAGAAGGAAGACGAACAACATAATCATGATCCCGGCTATGACAAAGTTCGGCAGCGCAATACCGATCGTGGCGACCAGCATCAGCGAGAAATCGGTCAGTGTCTGCCGCCGCACGGCCGAGACAATTCCGGCCGTCAACCCCAGCGACAGCGCGAAGGCCATCGCCACGATCCCCAGAGAAGCAGAAATGGGAAATCCCTGGGCCAACACCTCGCTGACACGGAAGTCGCCCAGTCGGAAGCTGACGCCGAGGTCCAGCCGGGCAACGTTACCCAGCTCGCGGACGTACTGCTTCCAGAGCGGTTCGTCGAGATAGTAGCGCCGCTCGATGTTCCGCTTGATCTCCGGGGCCAGCGACCGTTCACGGTCGAACGGGCCGCCCGGCACGATCTTCATCAGGACGAAACTGAGGGTGAACACCACCCACAGCGTGAGCACCATCCACAGAAGCCGTTTTAAGATGAAGCCGGTCATCGCAGGCCCTCCTCCTTGAAGACGCGGGCCTTCTGCTGCCGGTCGATCCAGATCGCCCGAAGCGGGTGTACGTCCTGAATGTTCGGATACCATCCTTTGACGTACGGCCGGACCATCGAGGTGGAAACGTAGAAGTATATCGGGATGACCGGCAACTCGTCCATGAGAATTCGCTCGGCACGCCGGAAATAATCGAGCCGCTTTTTGTCGTCCGGTTCCCCCCGGGCCTTCTTCACCAGTTCGTCGTACTCTTGGTTGCTCCAGCCGGTGTGGTTTTGCGGGCCGTCGCTGACGAAGAGATTCAGGAAGGTGTTGGGGTCGACGTAATCGCCGATCCACCCGGCCCGGCAGACCTGGTATTGCTTCTTCTGGCGGCTGTCGAGATAGGCCGTCCATTCCTGGTTCCGCAGCCCGACGTTGATGCCCAGGGCATCCTTCCACTGGGCCTGGATCACCTCGGCAATCGTTTGGTGACCTTCGCTGGTGTTGTAGAGAATTTCGACTTTCCCCAGCCCCCGGCCTTCGGGATAGCCCGCTTCGGCCAACAACCGCTTGGCTTCTTTGACGTTTCGCTTGCCGCACTGTGGGGGATCGTAGTCGATGTATTTGCGGATCTCCAGCGGGGTCATGCTGCGGCCGGGGATTTGCCCCGCCTGGGTCACGTCGCGGACGATCTGTTCACGGTCGAGTGCCAGCGTCAGCGCCCGGCGAACCCGGGCATCGTCCAGGGGCGGTCGCGTGACGTTGATGATGTAGTGGTAGGTTGCCAGATACGGGGCCGGCGCGAAATCGCCTTGCGGCCGCTTCGCCAGCTTCGATATGACCGTGTTGGGAACCGTCGTGATCCAATCGGCCTCGCCGGTCATGTAGAGGTTCAACATCGTCGTGTCGGATTTGATGGCCAAGGCGTCGACCGTTTCGAGCTTGACGTTCCGGGCATCCCAGTAGAGCGGGTTTTTCCGCAGCCGGATCCGGTCGCGAATCCGCCGGAACTCGAGTTGAAACGCCCCGTTGCAGACGATGTTCTCCGGCTTCGTCCACGCCGGATAGCCGTGCCGCTCGACGCACGCGCGGTTGACCGGCGACATCGGGTAGAACCCGACAAGGTTCAAGAAATACGGGACCGGGTGTTTCAGCGTCACCTCGAGCGTTCGCTCGTCCAGCGCATGGATTCCCACTTGGCGGAAATCATAGATCAACCAGTTGTAGGCCTCGGTGCCCTCGACGGCAGCGTTCTCTTGGAAGCGGCGCGCTCGCCCGTCAATCTCGACCGTGTAGATAGTCCCGTCTTCATGGTCTTCGATTGCCACGAGTTTGCCGCTGGCGATAATGCCGGCGGCGTGCTCGGGGCCGCCTTCCGCCTTCTCCTTCAATTCGACCTCGACCGGATCGCCGACCTCGACCTTTCCCGATGTGAACTTCTTGGAGCCGACGATATACCACATTTCGTTGGCGTACTCGGCACCGATTTCGGGATGAAGGAAACGCCGCCACGACCAGACGAAGTCGTGGGCAGTCACCGGCGTGCCGTCGGACCAGACGGCGCCGCGGCGGATATGAAATGTATAGGTCCGCTTGTCCTCGGAGATGTCCCACGACTCGGCCATGCCCGGCTCGGGTTTGAGCGTCTCGGCGTTCCAGCGTGTCAGACCTTCGAACAAGGACCGGATGATGCGTCCTTCCGGCGCTCCGGTAACACGGGCAGGGGCAACCGTCTTGATTTCTTCCCCGTTGCAGAACGTGAAATCGGCCGGGGGCGGACTGCCGAACGACATCGCCCAGATCATCGCCGCAATCGCGGCGGCGGCTACGAGATAGGGAATGGCTGCTTTCATCTCGACGAATTTCCCGGGACGGACGAACACCTATCATACCCAAACTGCGCATCCATGTTAATCTGCGTTGCTCCGGAAAAAATTACAGGCTGGCAATGGAGTCTTCGGAGGATTTCCCGCTTTTCAAAGCCCCAACAAGAAGGTAGAATTCTAGAAGGGTGAGGCGAAAGGTCCTATTTCACAACTTGACGACCGTATTCTTCGGTGGTCCATTTCGCCTCGATCCAGATAGAACCTCCAGATTGTCCTATTGCTCGTCTTTTACCCTGAGTTCAGCCTTTTAAGGAAAGATTTTTGCCCGATTCGTCGGGCGAGATCCTAGTACGCGCGTGATCGCGTGTACTCAGGTACCGTAGCGTTTTTTCGCTACAAGGGGCCAGGGCTGCCCCGGTTTTCGAGGACCGGGAGCAGAATCCTGGCCCCGTCTTTTGCGCCAATCGCCATTTGCGGGGGTTCCGTGCCTGTTTCGACCACCCTTGACCGCTACGGCCCCCGTTTGATAGCTTAGGGGCGACCGAAGAATAACTTTCCGGTTTGGATTGAAAGTAGGGGGCACCCGCCCCCGGCACCTGGCTCGTTCGGTTATGGGCCGGGGGCAGGTGCCCCCTCCTTTATTCCTGAATCCGGCAAGTTATTTATCGGCCGCCCCTTAGTAGGGCGTTTGGAAATGTCCGGTTGGGGATGATGAAACTCGTTCATTGAGGGTAGTACCGTGCCAGGAACTTGTGTGATCGGATTGCAGTGGGGCGACGAAGCCAAAGGGAAGATCGTCGATTTGCTGACCGAGCGGCACGACATCGTCGTCCGCTACCAGGGCGGGGCCAACGCGGGCCATACCGTCGTCGCCAAGGGCGAGACGTACAAGCTCTCGCTCATCCCCAGCGGGATCTTTCACCCCGGCGTCCAGTGCGTGATTGCCGGCGGGGTGGTCCTCAACCCGGCCGGTATCCTCGAAGAGATCGACCACCTTACCGCCCGCGGAATCAAGATCGGCAAAAACCTGACGGTCAGCGACCGTGTCCACCTCATCCTCCCGTGGCACTTTGAAGAGGACCGGCTGATCGACGAGAAGTGTACCAGCGGCGAGGCCATCGGCACCACGATGCGCGGGATCGGGCCCTGCTACTGCGACAAGGTCGGCCGCTCCTTCGCCATCCGGCTCGGCGATATGTACCGGGACAACTTCCGCGAGCGGATCGGGCAAATCACCGAAACCAAAAAACAGATCCTCGCCGGCCTCGGCGGCAGCGAGGAAGACGTCAAGCTCGATGCGGAAGAGATTTTCGAAACCTATTCCGGTTATGCCGAAAGACTCAAGCCGCACGTGGCCGACACGACCGCTTATCTGCTAAACGCACTGGAAGCCGGCAAGAGGGTCCTCTTCGAGGGCGCCCAAGGTGCCTTGCTCGACATCGATCACGGGACGTTTCCGTTTGTGACCAGCAGCAACAGTTCCGGTGTGGGCGTCTCGCCCGGCTCCGGTGTCCCCGGCCGTTATATCGAGAGAGTCATCGGCATCCTGAAAGCCTACACGACGCGCGTCGGCGGCGGGCCCTTTCCCACCGAACAGGACAACGACACCGGCCAGCACATCCGCGATCGCGGCAACGAATACGGCACGGTCACCCGGCGACCGCGGCGTTGCGGCTGGTTCGACGCGGTTGCCGCCAGATACACGGCACGGCTCAGTGGCGTGGACGCCCTGGCGGTCATGCTCCTCGACGTTCCCGCCCTGTTGCCGGAACTGAAGATCTGTACGGCCTACGAGATCGACGGCCGGCGAACGACCGATTTCCCCGGCCACGTGGACGATTTGCGCAAGGTGGTCCCCGTCTACGAGACTTTGCCGGGCTGGCAGCAGGAGATCAGCGAGGTTCGCCGCATGGACGATCTGCCGGCGAACGCTCAGGCATATCTCGGCCGCATCAGCGAGCTGGTCGGCCGCCCGGTGGAAATCGCCTCGGTGGGGCCCGATCGGGAACAAACGATTTTTGCGGAATAATACCACAGCGCTAAGTCAGAGTTTCCTGGGACGCGTGATTTCGTGTTGCAAAGCCGCGACCACTGGTCGCGGCGAAGCGGGGAGACGTCCTCTCCTGCGTGGACGCATTTAGCGAGGGTAACATGCCCGACCTGCTCGACATCCCGCCAGATCGACTCCCCCGTCACATCGCCGTCATCATGGACGGGAACGGTCGCTGGGCCCAGCAGCAGGGGTTGCCGCGGATCGAGGGGCATCGTCACGGCGTGGCCAGCGTCCGCCGCACGACCGAGGAATGCGCCCGGCTCGGGATCGAGCAGCTCACCCTCTACTGCCTCTCCAGCGAGAACTGGAAACGCCCGCCCGAGGAACTCGATTTCCTCATGCACCTCTTGCAGCAGTACATGATCGAGGAACGCACCACGATCATGCAACAGAACATCCGGGTAGCCGTGATCGGGCGCCGCGGAGGGATCTCCGAAGAATCGCTCGCCGAGATCGACAAAACGATCGGGATGAGCCGCGGCAACACCGGCTTGCGGCTTTGCCTGGCCATCAACTACGGGGGCCGGGCCGAGCTGGCCGACGCCGTGCGAGGCATTGCCGAAGAAGTGCGTACCGGCCGCCTCGACCCGTCGGAGGTCACGGAAGAAACCGTTGCCGCCCACCTCTACACAGCGGGGATGGCCGATCCCGACCTGCTGATCCGCACGGCCGGCGAGATGCGAATCAGCAATTTCCTCCTCTGGCAAATCAGCTACGCCGAGATCTGGGTGACGGATTTGTGCTGGCCCGACTTCGACGAGGCCCAGTTGTACGCCGCGATCCAGAGTTTCGCGGCCAGAAACCGCCGGTTCGGGGGGTTGACAAATTAGCACGACAGCGCCAAGTTGCTGCCGCAGTGCAATGTAAGTTATTGTTCGGCAGCGACTTGCATTAGCGGCACAAATGCCGTTTAGCGGGTGGGCTTGCCCGCCGTTGTACATCCCGATTTCTCACAACGTCAGCGGCGGGCAAGCCCGCCCGCTAAACCCATAACCTGCTCTGGCTTCCATTGACGCGAGATCGTGTTCCGCGTATCATCCCCCCTTGCAGAAAATGGACTTTTCTGGTGCGGAAATAATGATGCGAGCCCACCTGGTCGGCATCGGCGGCAGTGGGATGAGGGCCTTGACCGACGTGCTGCTGGGCTGGAACTGGCGCATCAGCGGCTCGGACCGGAATCTGGATTCGGCCGAGGAACTAGCTGCGGTTGGTGTTCACCTCTCCTCCGGCCATGCGGCCGAGAATCTCCCCCGGCAAACAGACCTGGTCATCTACACCGATGCGGTCGAAGCCGACAATCCCGAACTTCGGCGGGCGGCAAAACTCGGCATTCCTGCCATCAGCTATTTCGAGATGGCAGGGCGGCTCACCCATCGCAAAGAGGCACTGGCTGTCGCCGGAACACACGGCAAATCGACTACCACCGCCATGGCGGCACACATCTTTATCCGGGCCGGCCGTGATCCGACAGTATTGTGCGGGGCGTCGCCGTTGGGCCGATCGTCGGGCGGTCGAGCCGGCAGCGGAGACTTGGTTCTGGTGGAAGCCTGCGAATACCGGGCGAATTTCCTGAAGTTGCACCCCCGCCAGGTGGTGCTGCTGGGCATCGAACCCGACCATTTCGACTACTACCGGACCGACGGGCAATTGGTGAACGCATTTAGGCAATTCGCTCAATCAGTGCCCCCCGATGGGCGGGTTCTTGTGCGGGCAGACTGCCCTGTTTCCCGGCGGGTTGCCAACGATCTTCCGTGTCGAGTCGAGACGTTCGGCATCGGCGGGGGCGATTGGGCGGTCCGGGCAATGAAGTCTCAACAAGGTCGATATGCCTTTGAGATCCGCCACCGTCGATTCCGCCCGTGCGAGATCAAGCTCCGGGTGCCGGGCCGCCATAACATGCTAAATGCCCTGGCGGCAGCCGCCTTGGCATGCGAAAATGGCGTCGCACCCGAGATTGTCAAGTACGCACTGAGCGAATTTCGCGGTCTGCACCGCCGATTGGAGTATCGTGGCATGTCCCACGGGACCGTCTTGCTCGACGACTACGCCCACCACCCAACCGAAGTGTCGGCCGCGCTTTGTACCGTCCGCCGGATGTATCCCGGCCGCCGGCTCTGGTGTGTGTTCCAACCACACCAGGTTTCCCGCACCGAAAGATTACTGGACGAGTTGGCCGAAAGCCTGCAAAATGCCGAGGAGGTGTTCGTGGCGGAGATATTCCGGGCGCGCGACGGGGCCCCCAAAGAAGGGGAGGTGACCGCCGCCGACCTGGCTGCGGCCGTACGCCGCCGCGGTGCAAGTGTCTCCGGGATTCACGTAATGCAAGAGATTATCAACGTGCTGAAAGACCGCTTGATGCCGGACGATGTATTGTTGACGATGGGGGCCGGCAACGTGGGAGCGATTTGCGGCCGGCTTGTCCGGTCGATTCACGGAGGACTCAAGGCGGCATGAATGCCGAGGAGCTTTTGCGACCACCGTCCTCAATGAAGGGATTTCAGACTGCGATGGATTTGACTACCGGCTTTGAAAAGATCGTACGGCGGGACGAGCCGCTGGCAATGCACACCTGGTTCCAATTGGGCGGATCGGCCGAATACTTCGCCGAACCGGCCAATCCCGACGAACTGATTGTACTGATCAAGCGCTGCCACGAGGAAGAAATCCCGGTCCGGTTGCTGGGCCGGGGGTCGAATGTGCTGGTTCGCGACGAAGGGGTGCCCGGCGTCGTCGTCCGGCTCTCCTCACCCGAGTTCAGCAAGATCGGAATCGACGGCCAAGCGGTCACCGCCGGCGGCGGAGCGGCACTGGGACGCACCATCACCACCGCCGTCCACCAGGGGCTGGCCGGGTTGGAGGCCCTGATCGGTATCCCGGGAACCGTAGGCGGGGCCCTGTTCGGAAACGCCGGGTCCCATGCCGGCGATATCGGACAATGGGTCGGCCGCGTTACCGTCATCTCCCAAACCGGCGAAGTCTACGGCCGAGAGCACGACGAACTCGAATTCGCCTACCGGCAAAGCAACCTCGACGAGCTGGTGATCCTGGACGCCGCCTTCCAGCTCGAAGAGGACGACCCCGCCGAACTCGCCCGGCGGATGCAGAAATACTGGATCGTCAAGAAGGCCAATCAACCCATGGGACACCAGTGCGCCGGGTGCGTGTTCAAAAACCCCCGCGGCGCCAGTGCCGGTGAGATGATCGAAGAGGCCGGGCTGAAAGGCACCCGAATCGGCGGCGCCGTCGTAAGCGATCGACACGCCAACTTCATCGTCGCCGAGCCCGAGTGTACCAGCCAGGATGTCTTGCGGCTGATCGACTTGGTTCGCGGACAGGTCCACGACCGGCTGGGAATCGAGCTGGAACGCGAGTTGGAAATATGGTGAGTAGTGAGTGGTGATAGGACAAAAGCCCCGGCACTGCGTGCCGGGGTTCAGCGCAAAGCGATTAGGATGGGACCTTCAAACCATTAGGACGGAACCTTGCTCATGTGTGCCAAGAAAAGGAGACGGAAATCCTCCAGGTCGCCTGCGAGGTCGACGAAGCTGGCAGAGGTCCTGTCGGGCCCCGCTCGGCCGCTTGTCATCGTCGCCGTGCTGGTCGGTGCGTTGTTCGGCGCGTGGTACCTCGTTTGGAATACGGTTCAGCACCAGGTTCTCTCGTCCGACGAGTACCTGGTCACGCCGGAGAAAGTGGAGATCACGTCGTTGCCCGACTGGATCCACACGGACATTCGGGCGGAAGTGTTCCGCGGCGCCTGGCTCGACCGCCCCCTGTCGATCATGGACGACGACCTGACCGAACGAATCAAGGATGCGTTCTCGCTGCACCCGTGGGTGGCCAAGGTCCGGCAGGTCACCAAGCACCATCCGGCAAGGGTGAAAGTCGATCTGGACTACCGCCGGCCGGTTTGCATGGTTGACATCGCCACCGGGTTGTTGCCGGTCGATGCCGACGGCGTGTTGCTGCCGGCCGCCGACTTCTCGCCGGTCGAAGCGAGCCGTTTTCCCCGGCTCCTCGGCGTCGACACCGTGCCGGTCGGTCTGCCCGGGGAGAGTTGGGGTGACGCCCGGGTTGTCGGCGGGGCCGAGATCGCCGATGCGCTTCGCGATGTCTGGAAACCGTGGCGGCTGTGGCAGATCGTCGGCTCGGCGTCGGGGATTGAAGATGAATCCAACTACACCATTCTCACACGCGGCGGAACGCGGATCCGGTGGGGGCTGGCCCCCGGCAGCAAGGTCCACGGCGAACTCACCGTCGCCGACAAGCTCGCCCGCCTCCAACAATACATCAGGCAATACGGCACCCTGGAAGGTCGTGACGCCCCGCAGGAATTGGACGTCTACAAGCTGCGGCCGCTGCGAGTTTCGTCTCGACCCGAGGATTGATCCAACTCGAGCGGGAAACACCACGCCAAGACACAAAGGCGCGAAGACGAGGAAAGACGGGCGATCACCGAGCGGTCGTTTTCTTTTCCTGCTTCTTTCCCTGACCGTTTCCTTCGGCCTGCTCCTTGATCTCCTCGCGAACGATGGCCATCTCCTTGGGAGCTTCCACCCCGATGCGGACGATCCCCTGGGCAACGCGAACGACCGTCACGGCAACCTCATCGCCAATAAGGATCTTCTCGCCGACCTTTCGCGATAAAACGAGCATCATGCTCTCCTGAGGGGAGAAATCCGACGTCGTGAAGGATCGCCGGCGTCGAGAGGAGCGCAGCCACAAATGCGCCCCCCTACCTACCTCAGAAGATAGCAGTGGATACCCGGATTTACAAGGGGCTGGAGGCAAAACCACCGAATTTTCTCGGGCTGACTCGGCAAAATAGGGGATATGGGTCGCCTTGATGTCCGATGCGCCGGCCTAGTGCCTCTTCAAATCTGGGTTGACAAGTTGGCTACATTTCTGTATTTGCC
>CAZJRB010000135.1:0-18453 GCA_964547995.1 uncultured Planctomycetaceae bacterium
TCACCAGCCGGGGCGGCAGGAGCAGCACCGCCGCCGGGAACCGCAAACGGATCGGGCTCGGCCGCCGGAGCGGCAGGTTCGCCGGGTGCGGCCGGGGCACCGGCAGGCGCTCCTGGGACGGCAAACGGATCGGGCTCAGCGGCAGCGGGTTCTGTGGCAGCGGGTTCTGCGGCAGGCGCGCCTACCGCGGGTTCACCACCAGGCGCGGTGGTGGGAGGCTCCGTAGGCGGGGCGCCGGGAGCAGCAAAGGGATCGGCATCCGGCGCGGGCGTATCCATTTCAACCGGTTCGTCCGGTGCGCCTTTAGATTGTTCTATCGTTACCTGATCTTGTTCCTGCCGGACCTGTTCGTAGCGCTTGCGGTGGCGTTTCTCGGCATCTTTCAACGCAGCCATGCGCGCTTTCACGCGGTGTTCCTCCAGGATCAGGCGATTACCGCCTTGGACTCGTTCGAGCGACTTGGCGACGCTGTAGATCTTGTTCAGATCGGAACTTTCGAGATTGGACCCCTTCTCGAAATCCTGTCCCGCTTCCGTTTCACGCCCCAGCTTGAGGAAAGTCAATCCGCGGAAGTAGTAACATCGCGGATCGTTCGACCCGCCTTCAATGGCGTTTGTCAGGTACTCATGCGCCTTGACGTAGTCTCCCGCGAAGTACGCATGGACTCCGGTTCCGTACATTTGTCCCAACAGGGGGTTTTGGGCGTGGGCTGATACAGCCAAGGCCACCACCGCCCCTCCGACGAGCAGGGCAATACTCCGAGACATGAGATTAGGCTCCTTCTCTTGCGAATAGGGCGGGAATGGTGTGCGGTTTATGCACAGATTCCCCCCACAGAATGCGTTACCGTGCGCCCCCACTATGATAGGCGCTAAGACTGATCGTAATTCGTCGGCCGGAAAAGATCAAGCAAAGTCTCCATATTTACGTGGCATGGGGTGGATCGGCGTGCTGACCGTCACCCCGAAACTTAGCCTTTCTGGGGGGGGGCCTTTAGGCCGTTATCGGCCTTCTTGTGCCCCAACCCTTTGCCACATAAGATGTTATCTAAATGGCTCGGCTTGCCGGGGCATCGCATTCAGGGCTTCGCAATGCAATAGAGATGGTTTTCCGCCCGGATGTAAATTCGCCCGTGGCTGATCGCCGGCGACGCGTAGCACTCCTCGCCCAACGGGTTCTTGGCGACCACGTCGAACGTCTCGCCGGGACGTATAACCGTGGTGATCCCTTCGTCGGAGAGGAAATGGACCAGGCCGTCGGCCTCGACCGCCGAAGCGCTGTAATGCGGGCCGATCCGCTCCATCCAGTGACGTTTGCCGGTCGCCGCTTCAAAGCAGCTTGCGATCCCGCCGTCGGAAACGACGAGGAAGTATTTTCCCCCGCCGCCGATGATCGGCGAAGGCACGTACGAACAGCCCTTGGTCGTGTGCCACGCGACGTGGGTTTCGGTCACATTGCCGCTGCCGTCGGGTCGGATTCCCATGATGTGGAACTCGGGAAATCCGGCCGTCATGAACAACAGCTTGCCGTTGTAGACCAGCGAGGCGACGTACTGCTCGGTCGGGCCGTCGATGATCCAGTGACGGCGGCCGTTGTTGGGATCGTAGCTGGCCACGCACAAGCTGCCCGAAAGGACCATCTGCGTGCGGCCGCCGATCTCGCGAATGATCGGCGTGCAGTAACTCCGCGTCTTGTTCTCGCGCGGCGTCTTCCACACCGTCTTGCCGTCTTCTTTTTTTAGCGCGATGAGGTAGGAATCGCCGTCGTGGTCGCCGTTTACGATGACCATGTCCTCGAACAGCACGGGCGAGCTGCTGAAGCCGTGTACGCTCGAAAACCGCCCGGGGCGGACCAGCCATTTCCGATTCCCCTCGAAGTCGTACGCCGCGACCACCATGTTGCCCGGGGTCGGCGACCTCCAGTTTTTCGGCTCGGGTATGTCTTTTTCGCTGTAGTCCGGTTCGAGAAACGTCGCGTAGACCAGCTTGCCGTCGGTTGCGGGAGTGCTCGATGCGTGGTTGTTCAGGCGGTGGTGCTTTTCAAGCGGCGAGCGAAGGACCGTTTTCTCCCACAAGGTGCGGCCGGTCTTGCGGTCGAGACACAGCAGGATCCGATCGCCCTTGTCTTCGCGGCAGGAGATTGTAAATATCCGGTCGTCCCAGACGATCGGCGAGGCGTGGCCGACACCGGGCACTTCGACTTTCCATGCGATGTTCTTCTTTTCCGGCCCGTCCCATTGAGTCGGGATATTTTTCTCCAGGCTCGTCCCGTCGCCCCGCGGCCCACGCCAACAGGGCCAGTTCTCCCCGTGCGCGACCGCGAGAAAGGAAAAGACCAGTGAAGTTGTAAACAAGCAGATCAACAGGCGGCCAAGGCGTGGCATGGGAAGACTCCGTTGGGGCTGGATTGTCCAAGGGGCCGCTCGGAAACAACTTCGGCATTTTCCTTGTAAAGCCGCGACCGGTGGCCGCGCAGAGTCAGGAAAGATGCTGTGCCCCATGGTGTTCGACACCGGCACCCGATGCAAGCCCTAATGAAGCGGCACGTTTTCACAGGGTTTCCGCGACCACTTCGCGGCTTTGTACCTGACCTGTTTTTCTACCCACTCTGGGCGGAAGGATCGTACTCTCAGAGGATACCACGTATCGACGAATGCCGGATCCGTGCGGCGGCCGACGCCGCGGTGCGCGCCATGAAAGCCATGCGCGAAGAAGGAATGACTGCGTAGGCGGTGCAGGACCGGTTTTCGGAGTACGGGGAGCCGTAAAACCTGGACTGGGGCGCGCCATTGCCCTCACCTCTTTCGGGTGGTAGAATACTGTTGTTTCAGTGAAAGCACAGGCGCGACCGGCCGGAGCATGTTCCATGAGCGATGCCGATCTCACCCAGCGAGTTTATCGTGAATTTGGCCCGGGGCCATTGTCCTCGGACCAGGAAGACCTGTACGTCGATCTAGCCGCCGTACGTGGCGACATGGACGCGGTTCGACGGTTGGCAAAAAGGATTCGCTATGCCGAAGGTGCACCAACCTGTCAAGTGCTTGCGGGGCACAATGGAAGCGGGAAATCGACAGAACTTTTTCGCCTGAAGAGACAACTCGAAACAAACGATTCGCCGCTCTTCGTCGTCTATGTGACAGCAAAGAAGGGGGACCTGAACGACATCGATTTTCCCGACCTTCTCATTCTTCTCGTCCAGCAAATGGCCGCACAACTCAAGGAAGACGCGGGAATCACCTTGGCTCCCGGCTACTTTGGGAAACGGCTCGAGCGTCTCAAGGAAATACTTACGTCTGAAATCAACTTCAACAGTTTTGAGTTAGCGAGCGACTTGGGGAAGATTGGGGGCGAGATCAAGGGGAGCCCAAACGCGCGCTCACGCATCCGGGAACTCTTGGAACCCGACACAGGCAACTTACTGAACGCGGCCAATGATGTCATCGGTGAAGCTGTTGCAAAGTTAAACAAGAAAGGCAAGAAGGGGATTGTCATTCTGATGGACGACCTCGACAAGATGGTTGTGCGGCAGCATAGCACCGGTTGTGGTACTGATGAATACCTTTTCGTGAACCGTGCGGCGCAATTGACGGCGTTTCGGTGCCACGTTGTCTATACGATACCCATTTCGCTTGCCTACTCGCATCACGAATCGATGATCAGCAGCAACTACGGCGGTGATGTTCCCGTCGTTCCCATGACTAAAGTTGCAAAACGCCCGCCAGAATCCGGGCCGGACGAATCCGGGATGGGCAAGTTCGCAGAGATTATTGAACTCCGCCTGAAGAAGGCACAAACAACGAAAGACGAAGTTTTCGAAAATGACGACGTGCGTAACGAGTTGATTTCTCTCAGCGGCGGTCAGCCTACAGAGTTGATGACACTGGTGCGCGAGGCAATCATTACCGATGATTTGCCCATCACGAAAGAGACTCTCAAACGAGCGGTCGTCGAAGGCTGCCGCGAGTATGCCCGGCAACTGCGAGCGGATCATTGGCCCATCATCAATCAAATCCGCAAAGACGGCAACTACATTCGAACGAGCCAAACCGAACCGGTGTTTCGTGAACTGCTCAACAGCCGGGCGATACTCCAATACGTCAACGATGGCATTTGGTACGGGCTGAACCCAATGGTTGCCAAACTGACGCCCCCGGACAAGGACATTGCTCTTCCATGACGCCTCCGAACCCATCTACGTCCGTTGGGGTTGAGTCTGGCGAGACTCAGCGGCAGGCGGCTGAACTTGCGGCGATGCAACGGATGATCGACGCCTCGCGCGATTGTTTCTCGTTGAGCGTCGCCGTGTGCAACAGCCCCGCACTGCGGGACTATCTGATAGGGGATCTGTGCAAGTCGTTTCCCGCCGTTCGGACCGTTACGGTCCCGGCAGAAACCGTGGATGTCTTCGGGCACGTTGTAGAGGAAGTCGACGATTCTGCACTTGCAGGTCTTTTCGTAGTCAACCTTGAAGCATCTATCCACTCTACTGAGGAAGACCACCCGACCATCCGGTCGCTCAACGCGTCGCGGGAACTTTGGGAACGGACGTTCCGTTGCCCCGTCGTGTTCTGGCTCCCCGAGTATGCTGCGACGCTCCTATCGATACACGCCCGCGATTTCTGGCGATACCGCAGCCACCGCTTCGAGTTCGTCTCCGAACAAGCGAGTGCCGCGGCCGGACTGAACGATCGCTCATCGGACAATATCGGATTGGCCACAGAACTTTCTGCTGAAGAGAAGCAGTTTCGGATTGCGGAACTCGAACAGCGGATCGAGGACGTCGGAGAGGACCCGCCGAAGAACCTTGCCATTCACACGGCAGTCTGGCTTAGGGAACTAGGCTTGCTCTACAGGTTCGTTGGTGACCTCGATAGAGCCGAACAGATGTTCCGCAGGGCGCTCGAGATTGAAGAACGATTCGGCCAGGAGGAAGGTATGGCCAGGAATTACGGCAATCTCGGGGCAGTCTATTACGGCCGTGGCGACCTTGACGAGGCTGAACAGATGCACCGCGACGCCTTGCAGATTAACGAACGACTCGGTCGGCAGGAAGGTATGGCCGGTAACTACTGCAATCTCGGGGCAGTCTATGCAACTCGTGGTGACCTCAACCGGGCCGAAGAGATGTGCCGTAAAGCCCTGGAGATTAGCAAACGACTTGGCCGGAAGGTGGACATCGCCGATGATTACCACAATCTTGCCACGGTCTATCTGAATCAGGGTAACCCTGATCAGGCGGAAGAAACTCTACTCAAGGCCCTCGAAATGCACGAACAACTCGGCCGGAAGGAGAGGATGGCGATCGATTATTCCAACCTCAGTATGATTTATGAGACTCGTGGCGACCTCGACCGAACCGAACAAATGTGCCGCAAATCCCTGGAGATTAACAAACAACTCGGTGCGAAGGAAGGCATGGCTAACAACTACAGCAATCTGGGGGTGGTCTATCAAACTCGTGGTGACCTGGATCAGGCCGAAGAGATGCACCGCAAATCTCTGGAGATTAACAAACAACTTGGTTTCAAGGAACATGTGGCCGGGAATTGTCAGAATTTGGGAATAATAGCGGAAAAACGGGGCGAGATTTCGCGAGCGACGGAGCTATGGACGAAAGCTCGCGACTTGCTTGCAGAAATCGGAATCGCACGTCGAGTCGAGCAGATACAAAAGATGCTGGATAGTCTTCAACGGACTGGTCCAGCGTCCGTCAAAGTGATCAGATGTGAGTGACTACTGCGAATCTTCTTCCTCCGGCTTGATCAACTGGCGGAAGGGCAGCCGCTCGCTGGCGAGGCGCTCCAAGGTGACTTCGGTGACCTCGCCGGGGGCCAACCGGCGAAGGCTCTTGGCGATGAACGGGTGATCGCTCGGGTCGAAACGGCCGCGCCGGGCCACGAGCACCTGGCGGGCGACCAGGGCCAATTCGTCGAGCCCCGCCGCCTGGCAGCCGGAGGCGAACTCCGCGAGCACGTCGTCCGAGACCCGGCCTTGGAGTATCTTTTCCCACGCGGGCAAGACGCGCTCGGTGAGCGTGAGAAATGCGGCGATGACCCGTTGATCGGTCCCCTGATACGCCCGCCACCGGAAGGGATCGTGCCGGCGGGCCTCGGCGAAATGGGGTGCGGGCTTCTCGGACCAGCGAGGATTACGGTTGACGCTGACGGTGCCGAGTTCGATCTTCTCGCCGTCGGCCTCCATTTCGCGGGCCAGGAACGCAAAGCCGATTTCGTAGTGTGCCCAGGCGTTTTGCGGCCAGACGGCCACGGCCTCTTCGTATTGCTTCATCGCGGCATCACGATCGCCCTGATCGAACAGTTCAACGCCCCGGGCGACGCTTTGCCCGCCTTGCTTGATGACGGCGCTGGCCTGGCCGTGCATTCCGGCGAAGACGCCGCGGATCTGCTCGCCGGGATCGGGGCACTGTCGCGTCAGGGCCAGCAGGATGGCCGCGCGCTGGGCTTCACCCGCGCTGAGAAGAAAGCCGACATGGATGATGGTCATGCCCGGATCGCCCGGCGCAACCTCGTAGGTCGCTTGCCAGAAATACGGATTGTGCTCGACCAGTGCATCGACGTCGAACGCCAGCCAGAGCGCAGTCGGTTCCTCGAGATTGACACAGTCGCGCAGCGTGCGGGTGTTCTTGAGAAATTCCTCGATGCCGGGAAAGGGCCGGTTGTTGGACTTGGCGAGGTTGTCGAGCACGATCGAGGCGAAAGTCCATCCGGCACGGCGGGCCTGGTCCAGTGTCTCGGCCGGGTCGTCGGGGATCTGCGACCAGGAGTCGGGCTCCTGCGGCTCTCGAGACTGCCTGGGACCTTGCGAGTGTTCGAGCCCGGGCAGCACGGATTCGGCCGCCGGTTCCTCCGGGCACGAAGCGGCCGGCGGCCCGGCCGTCGTGTTTGCCGGGATGTTCCGCTTCAATGGGATACCCCGGTCGGTACATCCGGCGCAGGCCAGCAGGGCGAAGCTCAGGAGCACCGCGTCCCGCGTGCGGAGTGCCGTTCTTCTGCAAAGCATTCGGTCTTTCCCGTCGGGAGAAAATCCATGAGGACACGCAACCTTGTGTATTGTACTGTATGGATCGACGGGAAGCAATCCATCGGAACGTAAGGCCGTAACCGTTGGTCGCGCCGAACACCGGTGGCGGTGGTGTTGGGCAACGTTTGGCGCGACCAACGAGGCTGTGACTTTTTGTAGGGAATGCCCTCTGTGGCGTTCCGAAACCCGGAAAACACGCTCGTTGCTGCTTCCCGGAACGCCACAGAGGGCGTTCCCTACAGACTGAACGTGTCAAACGCCAAAAAGTCACAGCCTCAACGGTCGCGGCTTTATAGGCCAATGGCGAAGTTATTTCCGAGCGGCCCCTATGTCGGTCGTCAGTTGCCGGCACGCTTGCCGGCATTCTCTCGCCCTTCGATCACCAGCAGCAACACCAACACGCCGAGACTCCTGGTGATCCAGCCGAAGAGGAAACTGTACTGATAGAAGTCCAGTCTCGCGTGGCCGAGCCAGGTGAACGTCTCGTCGCCGAGCCGATCGAGCATGGCCCCGCCGAGGATGGTGCCGGCGGCGTAGCAGAGCCCGGTGACGGTAAAATACGTGGCGATAAACGGCGTGTTCGTTTGGGCCGGCGAGTTTTTCAACATCAAATTCGGCAGGCAGACGTTCAACCCGGCGTAGGCGATCCAGACGACCCATGCCCCGGCAAACCACCACGGCTGCCCGGGTGTGGAAAAGAAATAGAACAACGGCCCCTGGGCAACCAGCAGCAGACTGAACATCATCACCGGCCGGTTGCCGACGCGGTCGGCCAGTCGCCCCAAGGACGGGCTGACGGACAACTGCCCGAGGCGCATGCCGGTTTGCAGTGCCAGCATGGCCAACAGGCTGATGCCCAGCATTTCCTTCGGATAGATGAACTGCACCGATTGCGTCACGCCGTTGAAAAACGAAAACCAGCAGCCGAACATCAGCAGCGAAAGGAACCGGCGATCGAAGAACGGGGCCAGCACGTTCGACAGCGACGCCCCGTGCCGGGCAATCCAGCTCGTGGCCACCCGGGGTATCTTGCACAACGGGACCAGCGCCGCGAGCATGAAAAGTGTTCCGACGCCGGCCGAAATCGCGTAGCCGATCCAGCGGTCCGGGGATGCACGGGTTTCCTGCCACCAGTACGTGAACAGCCCGCTGGCAACCATGGCACACGCCCCGCCGGCGACCATCCACCGCTCGCGATGCCCCAGGAAACAACCGCGAATCCTCAGCGGCACCAGGTCGGCCAGCCACGACCACAGGGCAACCGTGGCAAGATACTGCATCAGGTGGTACAGACACCAGAGCACGACCAGCGCGGCCAGCGACGCTTCGGCCGACGGCAAACGCCCGGGCGCGGCGACAAGCGGCAGTGCCATTAGCAACAGCGTGCTGAGAAAGAATGACGCGATGCAAAACCACTTGCGATCGACCCAGCGGCCGATTACCACGGGCGCCCCCAGCCGCAACACGCCCACCAGATGTCTTGCCGCAAGGATCAAGCCGATGCCCAATCCGATTTTCTCGGCACCGAGTTCGCCGGCCAGGTAGACCACCAGCGTCGTGCTGGCCAGGCCGTTGCCGATCGACCAGACGGCCCCGTTCCAATAGGCCAACCGCCGGGCGCGGCGGCGCTCAACGATCGTCAACGGTTTCTCGGCGTACTCGGGCATGTGGGCAGTCTAGCGGCGCAGAGAACCGTTGACAAGAATCGCAAAGCGGCTTGCGCGGCAGCGGCCGGCTTGCCGCCTTGACCGAACTCCCCGCAGAACGGGTACAACCCGCAGAAATCGATCCGACGCCGGGTTGTTTGGCTGGAGTTCGCCGCGAGAAACAACCGATACGACTAGACAATACGAATCTCCCCCTGCAAAGAGAACTCCGTCGATGTTCGGCACGGCCTTCACAAGAATCGGGCTGGTCTTCTGCCTTTTGGGGCCAGCCGGACAGGTGCTCCCGTGCCCGTGTCAGTTGGCAAACGGTCACGACCTTCAAAGCATCCGAGTTGCACCTTCGGAATCCGGTGCTACCCACGCGCCTGAGGCCACCTGCGCACTGTGTGCAGCAAGCAGGACGGTCTTTTGGCCTCAGCGTGTCCGCCGGAATCCTTCCCGGGACAAAATGCCGGCGCTATTGGGGCATGTAACGGGTACCGTTGCCGAAAAGGGAATTCTGTATCGTCTCCCCGCGCCGCACCCGGACAACACGGTGCCGCCTGACATCTTCGAGATGCAGATCTTGCGGCAATGACACTGCGCGGCTTGACGGGCGATCGCGCGCCCCCCGGCCCTCTCGCGGTGCGTCAAGCACCTGCCTTCCAGCGCGGTTGAATCGTGCTGCATTGTGCAGACCTCGGGCATCGTCTTACAAAGGCTCAGGAGTCTTATTGCGCTATGAAAACTACGGACGGAATCAAGAGGTTTATCCCTTCAAGCTTTGGACGTACCGGTTCCGTGGCTGTGGCCGCTACGTCGGCCTCGGTCCTTGTTTTCCTGCTGCTTCTACAGGGTAGTCGCTCACCGGCCGTGTCAGAAAGCACTTCGGCAATCAGAGGATCCTATCGCGACAATTCGGCGACGCCGACTGCGCCGAAGCCCGTGTCAGGGCGAGAAAACTCCGTGTTCAGTATCAGCAAGAGCAAGCTCGTCGCGCTCGGCTTGGAGATCCAACCGGTTTGCCGTGGCGATTGGCCCCGGCGGCTGAAGGTCACCGGCCAACTCGAGCTGAACAGCAGCAGGCTGGCTCGCGTCAGCCCGCTTGTCAACGGCGTTGTCCGCGAGATTTGCGTGGAACTGGGGCAAGAAGTCAAGGCGGGTATGATTCTCGCGTACATCGACAGCCGCGAAGTCGGCGAGGCCAAATTGAAATTCACGAAGAGCCGACTGGACCTCCAGGCCGCCAGGAAAAACTGCGATTGGTACGAAACCATCCACGAGAACACGTGTGACCTGTTAGCCGCCCTTGAGGACGGGCAGTCGATCTCGATGATCGAGGAGGAGTTTCGCAATCGGCCGATCGGCGCCTACCGAGAACAGCTTGTTTCCGCACTCGCTCGCCTCGAACACACCACGGCCGACCACCGGCGCGTCCAGGCCCTCGGAACCAGCGGCGTCATACCCGAAAAGCAACGAATCCTCACCAAAGCGGAGTATGAATCTGCGACCGCCACCTATCAGGCCCTCCACGAGCAGATACGGTTTTCCTCCCAGCGGCAGGTTCTCCTTGCGCAACAAGCGCTCAAGGCGGCAGAAACGGCACACGCCATCAGCCGTTCGCAGTTGCTCATCCTCGGCTACCGCGCCGGGGACATCGAGGGGATGGACCCGATCGCCGAGGGACAACGGGTGGCCTACTACCCTGTACGTTCGCCGTTGGACGGAACGGTCATCGCAAGACACGTTGTCCGCTCGGATTGCGTCGAGGCCAACTCCGAATTCATGACCGTGGCCGATCTGTCTTCGGTATGGCTGCGGGCCGATGTGTTCGAAAAGGATCTCGGGGCCGTTCGCGGTCTGAAAGGCAAGTCGATTACGTTTCGGACGACGAGTTATCCGGGTCGGGAATTCTCGGCCGAGGTCTTCTCGTTGGGAGATATTGTCGAGGAGAAGACGCGTGCCGTCCGCCTGCTGGCGGTGGCCGACAACCCCGAGCGGCTTTTGAAGCCCGGCATGTTCGTCGCGATCGAACTCAGCGGGGGCTGCGACGACAGCGTCGCGCAAATCCCGGCGTCGGCGGTTCAGCACCATGAGGGGGCGGCGTTCGTCTTTGTGCCTTGCGGTGACACGACGTTCGAGCGCCGGGACGTCGACGTTGGCCGGGCGACCGCCGATTCGGTCGAAGTCAAGGCCGGCCTGGATGTCGGCGAGCCGCTCGTAGTCCGCGGCGGATTCGCCCTGAAATCGGAGATGCTGAGCGAACTGATGGTTGAGGAATGAAATGATTCGGTCCCTTATTGATCTGGCCCTGGACAATCGCTTCGCCGTCATTTTGCTCACGGCGATCCTGGTCGGCATCGGGCTGTGGTCGATGACTCGCCTGCCGATCGACGCGGTACCCGACGTAACGAACGTCCAGGTGCAAATCTTGACGAAATCACCCGCGCTGGGAGCGGAGGAAATCGAGCGATTCATTACCTATCCCGTCGAAGCGGCGATGAACGGTATTCCCCGGGTCGAGGAAATCCGCTCCGTCTCGCAATTCGGCCTATCGGCGGTCACGGTTGTCTTCGAGGAAGGAACGGACATCTACTGGGCGCGGCAGATGATCAGCGAACGGCTGGGTGAAGCCCGCGGAAACATCCCGGAAGGAATGGGATCGCCGGAAATCGGCCCGATCAGCACCGGGCTGGGAGAGATCTATCAATTCGAGGTCCGCGCCGAGCCGGGCTACGACTATTCGCCCATGCAACTGCGGGAGATCCTCGACTGGCAAATCGCCTGCCAGCTTCGCGGCGTCCCCGGCGTCGTCGAGGTCAACACCTTCGGCGGCGAGCTGAAGACCTACGAGGTCCGGATCGACCCGCAAAAGCTCCAGAGTTTCAACGTCCCGCTGAGCCGCGTGCTGGAAGCCCTGCGGGAGAACAACTCGAATGCCGGCGGCGGCTACCTCGTCCATTTCGACGAGCAGCGGATCGTTCGCGGCGAGGGGCTGATTACTTGCATCAGCGATATCGAAAACGTCATCCTCCGGACCAGCGAAAACGGAACGCCCGTCTTCGTGCGAGACATCGGAACCGTCCAGTTCGCACCCCTGTTGCGTCAAGGGGCCGTCACGCGGGACCGGCAAGGAGAATGCGTGATCGGCATCGTCATGCTGCTGATGGGCGAAAACGCCCGGGTGGTCGTCGATCGGGTGAAAGAGAAAATCGACGTCATCCAGAAAACCCTTCCCGAAGGGATCGTCATCGACCCCTTCTACGATCGAACGGACCTGGTGCGCCGCACGATCCGCACCGCCGGCATGAATCTGCTTCAAGGCGGTATCCTCGTTATCGTCGTTCTTTTGCTGCTTTTGGGCAACTTTCGCGCCGGGCTGATTGTCGCCCTGGCCGTGCCGCTGTCGATGCTCGGGGCATTTGTAGGACTGCTGTTCGCCGGGCTGACCGGAAACCTGATGAGCCTCGGAGCGATCGATTTCGGGCTGGTCGTCGACGGGTCCGTCGTCATGGTCGAGAACCAGGTGCGGCGTCTGTCGGAATTCACGAAACGGCACGGCCGTGGCGTCGCCGTTCCGATGCAGTTGCTTCGCTCGGCATGCCACCAGATGGCGCGCCCGGTTCTGTTCGGTGTCGGTATCGTCATGCTGGTCTATCTTCCCGTCCTTTCGCTGTGCGGTATTGAAGGCAAGATGTTCCGGCCGATGGCGTGGACTGCGATTTTTGCCCTGGGGACGGCGCTGATTCTCGCATTGATCCTGATGCCGGTTCTGGCGTCGCTCCTGCTGCGGCGAGGCGTTCGCGAGCGAGAAACGCTGCTGATCCGATGGGCGAAGAGAATCTACGAGCCGTCGCTCCGCGTGGTCATGGCACACCCCGCGGCCGTTCTCGTGGCAGCGGGGGTCCTGTTCGCCGCAAGCCTGTTGATCGCCCGGAATCTGGGCGCGGTCTTCGTTCCCAAGCTCGACGAAGGAGCACTGGCCATTCAAGCGATTCGACTGCCGAGCGTGTCGCTGGAATCCTCGGTGGAAATGACGAGAGAAATCGAGGAGACGTTGCAGCAGTTTCAGCCGGTCGATTCGGTGATTTCCAAGACCGGACGCCCGGAAATCGCCACCGACCCGATGACCGTCAACCTGACGGATATCATCATCAATCTCAAACCGCGCAACGAGTGGATCGGTTTCTCTTCCAAGGAAGATCTGGTCGACGCGATGCAGGAAGCCCTGGATGCCAATACATCGGGCAATGCCTATAGCTTCTCGCAACCCATCGAGCTCCGCGTTCAGGAATTGATCGCCGGCGTGCGGGCCGACATCGGGATAAGCCTTTATGGAGACGATCTGGGAACCTTGGCCGCCAAGGCGGAAGAAATTGCCGCTGTCCTGGAGACGATCCCCGGCGCTGCCGACGTCGGCACGGAACGCGCGGCCGGGCTGTCGTACCTGAAGGTCCGCATCAAGCGGGCCCAGCTTGCCCGCTATGGGATCAACGCGAAAGAGGTCCTCGATGTTGTGGAAGCGGTTGGCGGGACCGTCGTGGGTCAAATCTTCGAGGGGCAGCGGCGATTCCCTCTGCAAGTGCGGATTGCGCCCGAGTGTCGTGAAAACCTCGAACAGATCCGGCAGATCAAGATTGCGGACCGGCGAGGACGCCAGATCCCGCTGGAAGAGTTGGCCGACCTGATCGTGGAGGACGGCCCCGCGCAGATCAGCCGAGATTCCGTCCGGCGGCGCACGCTCATCCAGTGCAACGTGCGAGGCCGCGATCTGGCAGGCTTCGTGGGCGAGGCCCAAGCCGCTGTCGATGAAAAGGTCGCGCTCCCCTGTGGATACGAAATCACCTGGGGTGGTCAATTCGAGAATCTTCGGGAAGCCACCACGCGGTTGGCAATTGCCGTACCCGTCGCACTGTTGCTGATCTTCGCCTTGCTGTATCTCACCTTCCGTTCGACACGCCTTGCGGTGTTGGTCTTTCTGAACGTGCCGATGGCGGCCACCGGCGGAATCATCGCGCTGTGGCTCCGCGGGTTGCCCTTCTCGATTTCGGCGGGCGTCGGGTTCATCGCCCTGTTCGGCATCGCGGTTCTCAACGGTGTGGTGCTGATCAACTACATCGTGGAGTTGCGCCGCTCCGGTACGCCTTCGAACGACGCGGCCTTTCAGGGTGCCATGACGCGGATGCGCCCCGTGCTCATGACGGCACTGACAACAATCTTCGGGTTCATCCCGATGGCAATATCCACCAGTGCCGGCGCCGAGGTCCGGCGGCCCCTGGCAACCGTGGTCATTGGAGGATTGGTGATTTCCACGCTGCTGACGTTGCTCGTCGTGCCGGCAATTTACCGGTTCTTTGAACCGCGGACAAATCGCAAAAAGAAAGAAGTTCCCCAGAGCGAGCATCGGCCGGCGGAAATGCCGGTCGCGACTGCCGGTGGCGGTATCCCGGCGCCGCACATTCTCTGCGACAAAGTCGGGGAAACGCCGGCCGCACTACCACACCACAATCATTCGCACGGCCGCCGCGCCGGCAAGGGTTAACGCAATCGCTTCAAAGAACCTTTGCGGAATCTTCTTCAGCACGTAGACACCCAAGAGCCCGCCCACGATTGCCGCCGGCGCCACGACCATATCGAACTCGAGTGTGACCGGTGTGATCATGCCGGCCTTCCAGTAGAAAGGCACCTTGCTCAGGTTGACGATGAAGAAGAACCAGGCAGCCGTCCCAATGAACTCCTGCTTGACCATCTTCTGGCTGAGCAGGTAAATCACCATCACCGGAAAGGCCGCATGGGCGATGATCGTCGAGAAACCGGCCAGTATGCCGATCATCAGGACAAACCACCACTGGTGCGGCATGTCCTGCCAATCGTACCGGCGACGGCAGATCTCCAACGCCACCAATCCGAGCACGAACACGCCGATGATCGGACGGAGCTGATTCCCTTCTCTCAGGAAGTGCAGCAGCAGCCCGCCGGGGATCATTCCAAGGACTACATAGGGAAAGAGTTTCCAGAGCCGGTCCCATTGGGCGTGATGACGGTACCAGGCGACTGCGAAGACGTCGCCGACCAGCAATACCGGCAGGATGGCCCCGATCCCCAGCCGGGCGTCGTCGCGAAACGCTTCCGTCATCAACAGGATCGCCGGGATCGAAACGCCCGGCAGCCCCGTCTTCGAAAGCCCGACCAGCAAGGCTGATATCCAACCAAGGAGATAGGAAAAGAAGCCGAGCTGCATGTTACCTCAGATATCATCCATTTGCTCATCCTGTCCCCTGGCACGCTGGGACAGATCGGCCAGGGTGATGTCGTTGAGCATTTGCCGTTCGGCGGCTTCTACTTGGTTCCATATCTGCTGCAACACCTGGACGATGTTTGAATCGGGTGAGGCGTTCGTGGTTTGGCCGTCTTTGCGGGAGGCTCCCTTGATCACGTCGACGACCTGGCCCAAGGAGATGTTGCCGGGCGGGTGCCTTAGTTGGTATCCACCTGCCGCGCCGCGGACGCTCGTTACCAACCCCGCCTCTTTCAGCTCCAACAGGATCTGAACCAAGAACCTCGACGGCACATCGTGGCGGTCGGCAATCCAGCGAATGCGCACCGGCTTCCCCGAGCCGTATTGCAGCGCCAACTCGAGCATTGCGACGCAAGCATATTCCATTTTTGCAGATATTTTCATGGGCAATCCGGTGGGTTTTTCTGCGGTGGACTGATTTATTCCTAATAAAACTGGCTAAATACTAAATAATGCTGACCCAATCCTACATAACGTTTGGTAATGAAGTCAACTACAAACACTGCGATCACCATTATGGGCGATAAAACCCCCTTGCAGATTTATATCGAACGGCCCATCTGTGGCATTTCGCCCCGGCAGGGACGGGGTGATTTCTCGCTCGGTAACGTAACGATAGGAATAGTCGGGCACTTGACCACCGGCCTTTGAGGCGGCACTATGTCGGTCGGAGACCGTCCAACCATTTTGTGGGCATTTCGTGACAACGGGGCGATTCACCCATCGGAAAGGCAAGCAAGTCATGGTGGAAAAGGCTTATCTGGCGATTGACATGGGCGCCTCCAGCGGCCGGCACCTGGCGGGGCTGTTTGACGGCGAGCGGCTGCGACTGGAGGAGATTTACCGCTTCGAGAACGGGGCCGTCGAGGTTCACGGCAGCCTCTACTGGGATCTTCTCGGGCTCTGGACACAAGTCCGCGCCGGGCTCCGCGCCGCCGGAAACCGATGGGGCGCCGAAATCGCCAGCGTCGGCGTCGATACCTGGGGCGTCGATTTCGGGCTGCTCGGCCGCGGCGACGTACTGCTGGGCAACCCCTACCATTACCGCGACAGCCGGACCAACGGCGCGATGGAAAAGGCCTTTGAGATCGTGTCCCGCGAGGAAATCTTCCGGCACACCGGATTGCAGTTCATGCAACTCAATTCGCTCTACCAGTTCCTGGCGCTGAAGTGGGCGAACTCGCCGCTTCTCGAAGTGGCCGAGACGCTGCTGATGGTGCCCGACCTGTTCCACTGGCTCCTGACCGGTGTGAAGTGCAACGAGATGACCGAGGCCAGCACCTCCCAGTTCTACAATCCGGCAACCGGCGATTGGGCCGTCGAGCTGCTGGAGAAGTTCGATCTGCGGACCGACATCCTCGGCAAGATCGAGCAACCCGGCGCCAACCTGGGCCCGCTCCGCAAGGTGTTGATTGACGAGACCGGGCTTTCTGCCGCCGGCGTCGTCTTGCCCGCGTCGCACGACACGGGTAGCGCCGTGGCGGCCGTGCCGGCCAAGGGCGCCGCCGGAGGGCAGCCCGACTGGTGCTACATCAGCCTGGGCACCTGGGCGCTGATGGGGATCGAATCGCCCGAGCCGGTTATCAACGACACCGTGCTGAAGCTCAATTTCACGAACGAGGGCGGGGTGAACCGCACCAGCCGCGTCTTGAAGAACATCACCGGGATGTGGCTGTTGCAGGAGTGCCGGCGGATTTGGAACCTCGCGGGCAAAGACCTCGACTGGGAAGACATGAACAAGATGTCGGCCGCGGCGAAGCCGTTGGTCTCGTTCATCGATCCCGACGCCCCCGAATTCATGGCCCCGGCCAGCATGCCCGAGTCGATCTGCGAGTTCTGCGAGAAGACCTCTCAGACGGCGCCGGCCGGCGACGGGGCCGTTCTCCGCTGCGCGCTCGACAGCCTTGCGATGCGGTTTCGCCAGGTGCTGGCGATGTGCGAGGAACTGGCCGGACGCCGGATCGAAACCATCCATATCGTCGGCGGAGGGACCCGGAACCGCCAGCTCTGCCAGCTTACGGCGGACGCTTGTGGGCGGCCGGTCTTGGCAGGCCCCATCGAAGCTACCGCCATCGGCAACGTGATGGTCCAAGCGGTCGCCGACGGCGACGTCGCCGATCTGGCCCAGGCCCGCGAGGTCATCGCCCAAAGCTTCGAGATGGACGAGTACGAACCGCAGGATACCGCCGCGTGGGACGACGCGTACGAAACGTTCAAGAGGGTTACATCCGTCTGACTTGATTCACGAATACAGCGGCAGGAGAAAACCATGACGAATATCGGCATCATCGGCGCCGGGTTTATGGGGATGATCCATTACCTGGCATATCAGAAGCTCGGCGGGGCGAAAGTCGCCGCCCTTTGTGAAACGGATGAGAAGCGCCTGGCCGGCGATTGGACGTCGATCAAGGGCAATTTCGGCCCGCAGGGTGAAATGATGGACCTGACCGGCATCGCGAAGTATCCCGAAGTCGAAGGGATGCTCGCCGATTCGAACGTCGAGATGGTCGACATCTGCTTGCCGCCGTCGCTGCACGCCCCGACTGCGATCGCGGCGCTGGAGGCCGGCAAGCACGTCTTCTGCGAGAAACCGATCGCCTTGAACCCGGCCGATGCCGAGCGGATGGTCGCCGCGGCCGAGCGTGCCGGAAAGATGCTCATGATCGGCCACGTGCTGCCGTTCTTCCCCGAGTACAACTTCGCGTACAAGGCGATCACCGGCGGCGAGTTTGGCAAGCTGCTGGGGGGCCATTTCAAGCGGGTGATCTCCGATCCCACGTGGTTGCCCGACTTCTACAACCCGGCGACCACCGGAGGCCCGATGCTCGACCTGCACGTCCACGACGCCCATTTCATCCGCCTGGTCTGCGGAATGCCGGCGTCGGTGCAAAGCGTCGGCAGCATGCGCGGCGAGGTGGTCGAGCGCTTCACCACCCAGTTCCGCTTCGCCGATCCCGAGTTGGTGGTCACGGCCGCCAGCGGTGTGATCGATCAACAAGGGCGGCCCTTTACGCACGCGTACGAAATCTACCTCGAGAAGGCGACGATGTTCTTCGAATATGCGGGGCTCGCCGAGACCGACGACATCGTCACTCCGCTGACCGTCTTAACCGAAGATGGCAAGGTCGACCGTCCGGAACTCAGTTCGGTCGACGCCTTTGAGGCCGAGCTGGAAGAGGTCGTCAGTGCCGTAGAAGCAGGCACGCCGTCGCCGATTCTCACCGGCGAGCTGGCCCGCGACGCCGTGATCCTCTGCCAGAAGCAGACCCAATCGGTCGAGCAGGGCCAAGCAGTGCGGCTATGACAAATGACAGGAACTTGCAACGTTACACCTTGTCACAGACACACCGGAAGACTACGATATCATACAGCGGCCGGAGGGTACGCGAATTGGCTAGCAGCCTGACTCGAAATCAGGTGCCGACTTGTCGGTTGAGGGTTCGACTCCCTTGCCCTCCGCATCGAAAAA
>CAZJRB010000136.1:0-18299 GCA_964547995.1 uncultured Planctomycetaceae bacterium
GGGAAACGCTCGGCACCTACACGATCACGGGCGACACGCTGCGGGTGGAGCTTTCCGACGCTGCGAACGGCTTGTTGATTGCCGACGCTGTGCGGATCGAGCAGGTGGGATCGCCGTTGCTGGCGGCCGGCGGCGAAGTCTCTCCGGCCGGCGAGTTGGCCGCCCTGACCGGGGCCGACCTGCAACCGATCGTCACCGACGCGATTGCCGATTGGGCCGGTGCGGGGCTTGCGGCCGATCAGCTTGAAGCCCTGCTGGCGGTCGATTTCATCATCACCGACTTGCCGGGAGCGATGTTGGGGCTGGCCACACTCGACGCGATCTATCTCGACGTCAACGCGGCGGGCCACGGCTGGTTTATCGACCCGACGCCCGGCGTGAACGAGGAGTTCCAGCTCACCAAGGACGGCGGCCTGCGGGCCGTCGATCCCCGGGCGGTCGACCGGATGGACCTGCTGACGGTGGTTTCGCACGAATTGGGCCACACGCTGGGCCTTCCGGACGTCGACCCGTCGATCGGCAGCTTGATGAGCGGGACGTTGGAAACCGGCCTTCGCCGCGAGCCGGGTGTGGCGGAGATTGACGCGTTGTTCGCACGGTTCTGAACCACCGTGCTCCCATCAGAGCCTCGCGCCTGGTTCAGTTCTACCCGTCGCACCCCGTCTTCCAGCAGTACGTGGTATGTGTGCCACGCGCTATCGACGGTAATGAACTTCGGCAGCGGCTGTCCGGCCCCCAACGACAAGTACGCCTCAAAAATCTGCCGATACTGCTGGTCTGTGACTACGAAACCCTGTTTCGACAGCATCTCCCGCGCACGATCGGACCCCGCGAATCCGTCGATTCGCCGCACCTCCTCCAGCTTGTACGGCGGAGACGCCTGTAGGGCGGATGTTTCGCCCGCATCTGCAATGGCCGCACAGGTCATCAACAGTACTGCCACACACGCGGACAGGATTTGAACGTCTTTCATGGCACGTCCCACAACCGGAATCTGGATTGGGTCTGGATTGGGTCTGGATTCATTTTATGCTGGGAACCCACGTTTCGCCATCGGCGGCGTGTGTTTCACTCGCACTGCGGGCTTCGTCTTGCTTGCCGATGCAGTAGAGAAACCGGTCGGACCGCAGCAACAACTGGCCGTTGGTGATTACCGGGGTGGCGTTGAAGAGGCTTTCGTCGAGGGGGTCGTTTCGGGCCAACTGCTTGAACTGCGGGCCGGCGGCCAGCACGACCGTACCCCGCATCTTGCTGACGGCGTAAATCTTGCCTTCGGCCATCACCGCCGAGCCGTAGAACGCCCCGCGCTTCGGGAGCCGCCGGTGGTAGAGCACCTCTCCGGTGTCGGCCTTGATGCAGGCGGCCGTATCCAGGTTGCTGACCCAGTAGAGCAGCCCGCCGTGGACCAGCGGCGAAGGTACCTTGCAGCCCTTGTTCAGCGTCCAAAGCCGGTGTGTTTCGGTCACGTCTCCCCGCCCGCCGGCGCGAACGGCCAGCGTGGAGGAACTCCGCCCGCCGGTGATGTACACCACCCCCTTGTCGGCGACCGTCATCGGGACGACATAGTCGGGCACTCCGTCACACTGCCAGAGTCGCTCGCCCGTGGCGGGATCGAAGCCGAGCACCTTGCTGTGCATGGCCAGCACGAGTTCCTTCTTTCCATTGGGCAACTCGACGACCGCCGGCGTGCTCCACGACTCGCGGATCCCGGTCGCTTGCCATACTTCCTTGCCGGTCTTCTTGTTCAACGCCACCAGCGACTCGCTTTCGATACTGGCATTGACGATCACGAGGTCGCCAAACAGAATCGGCGAGGCGGCGGACCCCCAGCCATTGAGGTTCGTCCCGACCTCGACGTGCCATAGCAGCTTGCCGTCGAGGCTTAGCGCCCGCACTCCCGAGCGGCCGAAGAAGACAAACAGGCTCTGGCCGTCGGTAACCGGCGTGGCGGAAGCGTAGCCGTGCAGGTCGATGTGCCCTTTGTCGTACTCCTGCTCGGGGAGCAGGGCCTTGCTCTTTTTCTCCCAAATGAGCTTCCCGTCGGCCCGGTTGAAGCACAGCACGTGATGAGCGAGGTCTTTCTGGTCGCCCGGATTGCTGCGGTCCAGACCGTAGCCGGTATAGGCGGTCAGAAAGATTTTCCCTTTCAGGGTGATCGGGCTGGAGCCACCCTTGCCGGGCAGGGCGGTCTTCCAGACGACGTTCTCCGTAGCACTCCAGTGAATCGGCAGCCCCTTATCATCGGAAATACCCGTCGCGTCCGGACCGCGCAACCGGGTCCAGTCGGCCCCCGAGAACAACACCAACGACACCGCGGCGACGCTCAACGAACGGTACAGTCTGCTCATTTTCATCGAATCAACCTTTTCTTTGTACCTGGGGGGAGAAAACGCGGCAGGGTCTCGGGGCAGGACGCCACACGGACCTGCAATTATACGCGGTAGAATCTACACGTGTCCAGGAACCCGGCCCGGTATGGTGATCCTGCGATGGTCCGTTTGCAGCAACCCGATTCATCGGGCCCAGCCGGCTCAATGGCGGGAAGGACCGCATGAATGCGGTTACTACGAACGGTTTGCGCGTGCAGTGCTACTCGGCTTCCATCACGACGCGGAAGCCGACGTTGTAGACTCGCTGCCAGGGCGGGTAGTGCATCCGGAAGGCCGATCGCGCCCGCTTGGGACGGTCGTACCACGATCCGCCGCGGACCGACCTGGCGCCCGAAGCCTTGGGGTCTTCGCGGCCGTCGCCGGGGTCGTAGGGATAGGGTCGGTAGGCGGTGCGGGTCCACTCGGCGACGTTGCCGTGCATGTCGCGCAGCCCCCAGGCGTTGGGCTCGTACTTGCCGACGTGGTCGCTGATGATCGAGCCGTCGTTCACCTTGGGGACGTTGGGGATCCACTTGGGCGAGTCGCGTCGGCAGAGGTTGTGTACCCGCTGGTCGGCCAAGTTGGCAAATTTGCCGAAGTCGGTATTGCAGTCGCCGAAATACAGCGGCGAGTTCGTTCCGGCGCGGCAGGCATATTCCCATTGGGCCTCGGTGGGCAGCGTGAACTTCCGCCCGGTCCGCTTCGAGAGCCAGTCGCAGAAGGCCATGGCCCGGTTCCACGAGACGCGGATGACCGGCTGCTGCTCGCGATTGGCGGCCTCGCCCCGGTTGCCCTGGTCCTTGTTCAGCACGCTGATATACTCGCTGTTGTGCGACGGATCGAACAGGGCATACTGCTGGTTGGTCACCTCGAAGGTGCCCATGTAGAAGGGTTTTTCGATGCGGACCTTGGCAACGGGATGCTCGTCAGCCACACCGTTGTGACCGCCCATGACGAACTCGCCCGCCGGGATGAGCATCAGTTCCATCGCGGCGTCTTCGCCGAACTCGATTTTCCGTTCGGGCTCGAGCCCGCCGGCTTCCATCTGCCGCCGCCTGGCTTCGCCGGCGTCGAACGGCCACCCGGTCACTTTCAGGTCCGGGCGTTTCCGTTCGGGGAGCGGTTCCGGCTGGACGAACTCGGCCGGTTTTTCATCGACCGGCTCGATTTCCTCGGGCATGATGTCGATGCCGGCGTAGCGTTTCCGCATCTCCGCTCGCCGCTTGTCATATTCGTTGGCGATGCTGCGGTGCTCGTGCCAGGTGCCCTTGTCGGGCACGTTCAGGTCGATCCACGTAATCAACCGGTCCCACGCCTCGCGGTCGAGCTTGACGTTATGGTGCCCCTTTTCGAGCATCTGGATCAACTCGCTGGTGCCGGCATGGAACTCGAGCGGCACTTGCAGGTGGTAATCGCTCTCGGGGCCGGGGCGGCGGACGTAGGGGTGCAAGGCGATATAAGACGGCGTGAAGTTGCGGAAGTTGGACTTGCGGTCGCGGGCGAAGTTCGGGCGGCCGTTCTCCTTCCCGTCATGGCAGCCGACACAGTACCGGTCCAGCACGGGTTGCAGCTCACGGGTAAAGCTGAACCCTCGGACCGGCCCGTACCAGGGTTCGATCCGCGAGGGGGGGCGCGTCGCCGCCAACGTCGCCCGGCTCGGCGGCACGCTGTTCTGCTTCTCATGGCAACCGATACACGAAAGCACTTCGCCCGGCATGGCCGTGAACCAGCTCCGCATGATTTGCAGGGCCTTGCCGTCGGCGTCGAGCGGTTGCACCGCCAGCGGCGTGTTGGCCGGCACCCGGAAACTGGCCGATCCGTCGGGCTCGACCGGCACGGTGCCCAGGATGCGTTTGGCGTCCCACGGCCCGTCGATCCCGATGTTGATGTGCCCGCCCATCCGGGGATAGGCATAGTGCGGCTCGTAGACGCGGAGCTTCTTGACAGTCCCGCGCGGCACGCCGGCAAGCCCCGGGCCGAAGTAGACGTCGGTCATGTAGACCACCGCCTCCTTGGTGTTGAGATTGACCTTGTCGGGGATGATGGGCGGGCGCTTTGTCTCCCGCAGCGGAACCGGCTCGAACAACGCATAGCCCGGCTCCTCGCGGACCAGCACCATGTTGTCGAAGACGTCGACCAAGTAGATACCCCAGAGCGAACTGTTCGTCGGCTGCATCGACACAAGGAAGTATTTGCCGCTGAGCGGGAAGGGGTGGAGGAACTTCGGCCAGGAACCGTTGACCAGCCCGTCCTGGATGCGCGGATCGACCTTCTGCCCATGGCCGGGGATACGCTGCACGGCGCCGTCGGCTTCCTGTCGTCCCTCGGCCGGGTCGAACAGGATCAGCTCGCCCATCCGCGGCACGCCGTGGTGGCCGGAAATGACGCCGATCACCTGGGTCGGGTGACCGGGGATCGGTCGGGCGTAAAACGTGGAGTTCGGCCAGAACGAGTTGCTCCCGTAATATTCCATCTGTCCCGTGCCGTCGGGATTCATCCGGAACAACAACCGCGAGAAGTAGTGCGGCGTGTCGCTGTACTCCCACCGCGAGTAAAGGATTTGGCCGTTGTTCAGGACGGTCGGGCACCAGTTGTGGTCCTGGTCAAAACAGAGTTGCCGGATGTTTTCGCCACGGTTGTCCATCAGGCACAGGTTGGCCACGGTGTTTCCGCCGCCGACGCACGGAATGCCGTGGAAGCAGCGGGTCGAGGCGAAGATGATCCGGCCGTCGGGCAGGTAGCACGCATCGTAGTTGTCCACGTCGGCGTATTCCCCCTTGGTGACCTGGCGGAGGTTCTTGCCGTTTATGCCGACTTCCCAGATCTGCCAGCGGTTGTTCGAGCCGGGCATGGAGAAGAGCATCCGGTCGGCGTCGAAGTGCAAATCGACGTCGCCGACAAAGTTGCTCCCTTTTTCCGGACGGTACAGCGTGTGCAGTTCCCCTTTCGGGTTAATCGGCGAAAGGACGTCGATCTCGTTGTCGTAACCGTTCTTGCCGACGGCACAGTTCCCTTGCCAGTTCTGCGGCAACCCGAGCTTCCGCGATTTCACGCTCCGCTTGACCAGCAGCAGGCCCTCGAAGTCGAGCAACGGGTTGGCCAGCAGGGCTTCCTGCTGCAGGTGTTTGAACCTTTCGATCAGCCCGGGTATGGCCCCCTTGGCGTTGTTGTCGCCCGCGGCGATGGCCGTTGTGATGTCGGCCACGCGGTTCTCGAAATTCTCGATCTCCTTGAGGTAAGCTTCTCCGTTCCGGTACTTGTCGCCGTAGGTCTCGATCAGGTCCTCGACGGCCATGCGGAGCGCGGGGACGTTGACCTGGCGGATTTCGTTGGGGAGCATGCGGTAGAGACGCGCTTTCTCACACAGTGCCAGCCACCGGGGATCGTCGGCCGGGGCCTCTTCTTTCACGAGTGCATCGAGCCGTGCCTGGAAACGTCCCCCGTCGCGGCCGAGGTCGCGAATGGCGTGTGCGATGATTTCCTTCTCCATCGCAACCTCGCCGGCCTTTTCGAACCACCCGAGATACCGGTTGCCGCCGAGCCGCTCGCGCATCCACCGGGCCCCGACGGGGAAATCCTTTTCCATCTGCTTCCAGATTTCCGCGACGGTGTCCTCTTCTTTCTGTTCACCGACTCCGAAGTAGAACGAGTGGCCGCCACCGCTGTTGAAGACCTTCAGAAGCAATTGATTGTCGCCGGGCTTCAGTTCCAGATTTCGCTTCTCCTGGTTGTCGCCGACACCCCGGTCGACCGAGAGTATCTTCTTGCGGTTCAGCCAGACCTCGATGCCGTCGTCGCTTCCGAAGCCGACGGGCAAGGCGGTCGCTTCTGTTGTCTTGATCGTGCGTGTAAGGTAGGTCGTTACGCGGTTGGTGTTTTTCAGATCGTGCCGCCGGCCGTCGGTCCACTCCGGTTTTTCCTGCCAAAGCGGCTTGCCGTCGGGGCCCTTTGCCTTCAGGTCGATTCCCTTTTCGGGAAACAAGGCTTCTTTGAACTCCTTCGCGGGAAGCGGGCCGGTCGTGAACCACGGCCCCAATTCGACCGGCGATTGCTTTGCCCGGTCTTCGATCAACTTCGCGCGCGTCGCGATCATCGTTTCCGGCCACGTCGCCTTCTTGACATAGACATCTGCCGCCAAAAGCGTGGCGGGGAAGGCGGAAAGCAAGCCGCCGATAAACAGCAGCAACACAAGCCCACGGTCTCGGTGCCTCTTCATGACCGGGTCCTCCTGGGGAAAGAGGTTTTGGCGGGAAGGCGATGTCTGCACACCCCTTAGCTACTCTTAGTGTAGCAGTTCTCGACCGGGTATGCCACTCTGATCGGCAACAAGCGGGCAACAAGTGATTGTGCAGTAGAAGAGAGCTAGCCGGGTTACGCCGTTTGGGGGACGGTGAGCCTGGGGGAGGACGAACAACCCGCCACTGCTTGCCGTCACCTTCTTGGTATAATATTGTGGCCAGTGACGATGGGGTTATTACCGGGGTCATGGTTAATCAGGAAAGCCAAATCGGTTATGGCCTAAGGCGGCCTGAGGCCGCAACCAAAGAGATTGCAAATTGAAAATTGAAAAGTGCAAACTGCAAATTGGTTCGAGCTTGCGTCTGGTCGGTGGTTTTGCCGCATTTGGCTGCGGATCGACCCCGCTGGAAGCCGATTTCCAGCCGGGATTCCGCCGATCTTCAATTTGAAAGCCTGACCCCGTATGGAGAACAGCTATGAGTATTAAGACAGCGATCCGCAAATCACTGGTGCTACTTTCTGTCCTGCTTGTGTTCTCAGTCGTGCTGGCGGAATTGTCCGCGGGCGAATCGAAGCCGGGGACGGCGGTCAGCGGCTTGACTGTCGAGTACAGGACGAACCCGCTGGGGATAGACGCCACCGCCCCTCGCTTCAGTTGGAAGCTCCAATCAGAAATCCGAGGGCAAAAACAAACGGCGTACCAGCTCCTCGTTGCCAGTTCCCCGGAAAAGCTCGCGGCGAACACCGGCGACCTGTGGGACGGCGGAAAAGTCGTCTCCGGCCAGTCCGTCCTCGTTCCCTACGCCGGGAAACCGCTCACCTCTGGGGCGGATTGCTACTGGAAGGTGAAGGTCTGGGACAAGGATGGAAAGGCAACGGCGTGGAGCCTCCCAGCCAGATTTTCCGTCGGACTGCTCAACGCGAGTGACTGGAAAGGGAAGTGGATCAAGCACCCTGCCGCCCCGGCGAACAAGCACCTCTGGTTCCGGAAAAAGTTCACGCTCAGCGGACCTGCCGCCAGAGCGTTCGTTTACGTTGCCTCACTCGGCTACCACGAACTCTATGTGAACGGCAAGAAGGCGGACGACCGCGTTCTCGCGCCGGCGGTCTCGCGTCTCGACAAGCGGGTGCATTACGTAACGTACGACGTAACCGACCTGCTTCGCACCGGCGGGAACGTACTGGCGCTCTGGCACGGTCCCGGTTGGGCAGGTTTCCCTTCCTACAAAACACCGCCCGCGTTGCTTGTCGAGGCGGACATTCTTACGAAGAAGGGCGAGAAAATCTCCGTCGCCACCGACGCAACCTGGAAATGCTCTGAAAGTTCGAGCGAAAATTACTTCCGCGGATTCGGCGGCGAGTTGATCGACGCGAGAAAGCTGAACCCCGGCTGGAACAAGGTTGCGTTCGACGACAAAAACTGGGAAAACGCCGTAACGACCGAACGGAAGGTTCAGCTCTCGGCACAGATTGCCGAGCCGGATCGAATCATCGAAACCATCAAGCCGGTGAAAATAACCGAGTTCGGCAAAGATGCGTGCAAGGTCGATTTCGGCAAGAACTTCACCGGATGGTTTGAAATCAAGAACCTGCACGGCAAGCCCGGCAGCACGATTACCATCTGCGTTGCCGACGACCCCGGCAACCCTCAGGACTTCGGGCAGAGAAACGCCTTTGTCTGTGGAGACGACCCCGGCACCTTCTGCAACCGGCTCAATTATCAAGGAGGCCGCTACGTTACGGTTAGCGGGCTTTCCTACACGCCCGCGCCGGCGGATTTCCGGGGCTACGCCCTCAGCACCGACTTGGAGCGGACAGGGCATTTCAAGTGTTCCAGCGAGCTTCTCAACAAAATTTACGAGACCGATCTGTGGACCTTTCGCGCGACCATGCTCAGCGGCGTGACGGTAGATTGCCCGCACCGCGAACGGCTCGGATACGGCGAGGTCTCGTTCGCAACTGCATGGGGGTGCGGACTGCCGAATTACAATGCAGGCGCGTTCTACACGCAGATGGTGCGCAATTGGTGCGACGTCCAGCATGAGAACGGCTGGATTCCGCACGTCGCGCCGCAGATTTTACAATCTCCCTGGGGCGGCACGCTCTGGAGCAGCGCCCCGCTGACCGTCGGCTGGGAAACCTACCGCACCTACGGCGACCGGCGGCTGCTGGAAAACGCCTACCCGACGTACAAAAAATGGATGGAATTCCTCCATTCAAGAGTCTCCAACGGGGTCCTCACACAGTACATCACGCACCGCGGCAAGTTCCTCGGCGACTGGGCGGCCCCCGGCGGAAGAAAAGAGTGGGGCAATTCGCCGGAGGCGCTCCTGTTCAACAACTGCGTTTACGCGTTGGACCTGAAGATGATGATCGACATTGCCGCCGCGCTGAACAAGAAGGAGGAGGTCGCCCTTTACTCCAAGCGTCTCGAAGATCTGCGTAAAAACATCCACAAGAGATTCTTCGACCCCGAAAAGAACATTTACCTCGCCGGCCGGCAGGTGAACCTCGCATTTCCGCTCTACGTCGGCGTAACTCCGGAGGACGTGAAGCCCGCCGTACTTGCCAATCTTGAAAAGGAAATCACGGAGACACGGCCCTACCTCGATATGGGCAGCTCCGGATTGCCTGTCCTCCTGCACTACCTGATTGAGGACGTTGAGCAGAACGACATTCTTTACACGCACCTGAGCAAGACGACGCTGCCGAGTTTCGGCTATTTCATTGAGAAGGATGAGACGACGTGGCCCGAGTACTGGGAGGTGAACGTCCCGAGCAAAATCCACACCTGCTTCACCGGTGTTGCATCCTGGTTCATCAAGGGGATCGGCGGCATCCGCAACGACCCGAAGCAGTTCGGTTATAAATCCTTCGTGATCAAGCCGCACCTCGTCGGCGACTTGACGTTTGCCGGCGCGACGGTCGAGTCCCTGTACGGAAAAATTGTCAGCAACTGGACAAAGAAGAACGGCAAAGTAACGCTCCACATCGAGGTTCCGCCCAACTCGACGGCGACCGTTTATGTCCCCGGCCTGGACATAGAGAAGGTGAAGGAAGGCGGCAAGCCTGCAAGACAATCTAAAGGAATACGGTTTATTCGCGCAGAGAAGGGTTATCTTGTATTCAACGTACAATCCGGGGCGTATGAATTTGTTTCGTCACCGTGAAAAAACGGAAAGAGAAGGAATACCAGCCGTTCAGGAAAACTTCGCGGCTTCTTGCTTCAGGACTTCTTGGTCCTGTGCAAATCACGGCGCAACAGCAATAACGATAAAAAGAACGAACCAACCAATGAGAAAACTCTCAACCCTCGTAATTCTATTCGTTCTTGCGGCACTCTCGTTCGCTTCCGCTGCTGCATTGGGTGCGGATCTGAGGCAAGACTTTGTTGCGCCTCCGCTGAAATACGCGACCCGCCCCCTCTGGTTCTGGAACAATACCGCTGTTACCGATGTAGGGATCGCCGAACAGATGCAACAGGCACGAGACAAATGCGGTTACGGTGGTTTCGGCATTTTGCCGTTCGGCGGGGGGTTCTGGCCGAAGTACCTTTCCGAGGAGTACTTCGAGGCCTACGCAACGGCATTGAAGAAAGCCGAGGAGTTGGGGATGACGATGTGCATTTACGATGAGTACGGCTTCCCAAGCGGAAGTGCGGGCGCCATCCACGGTGATGGAATACGCCGTTTCGCAGATAAGCATCCGACCCCGTAAGGTCAAAAAACATAGCCCAACCACAAATCGTTGCCTCCGGCGAACTTACAACGCCTCGCCAACCGGCGATTTCAGCCTATCCAATTCCAGAAGACCCGAGTTTGTGCAAATTTTGCACAAACTTCGAGCCCCTTGACAGGGGGCCTCATCGGCCAGATGCTGTGGTTCTTCACTTTCAAGCCTCGAATCCAGCATCTGGTGAGCCATGAGCTTCATCTTCCAACCCTGGCAACTCACCCTCATTATCCTTGCCGGTTGGATCAACCGACACCAGCAGCAAGTCATTGAGTATCTCGTCACGGAGAATCAGGTACTCAAGGAGAAGCTCGGTAAGAAGCGTATTCTCCTGAATGACAACCAGCGCCGGCGATTGGCAGTTAAGGGTAAGATCCTGGGCCGAAAACTGCTACACCAAATCACCACCATCGTAACTCCCGACACGATCCTACGCTGGCACCATCGTCTTGTCGCGAAGAAATGGAACTACAGCCATCGGCGGAAGAAGAAACCGGGACGGAAACCAATACCAAAGAAGATCATGAAACTCGTTGTGCGTTTGGCCCGGGAAAACCCGACCTGGGGCTACGACAGAATCATGGGCGCACTGGAGAACCTCAAACACAACATCTCCGACACGAGCGTGGGCAATATCCTCAAGGAGCACGGCATCGAACCGGCGCCCGACCGGAAGCGTAAAACCACTTGGAAGACGTTCCTGAAAGCCCACTGGGAATGCCTCGGAGCGATCGATTTCACGACGATCGAAGTGTGGACCAAGGGCGGCCTGGTCACGTACTATCTGCTGTTCGTGATGGAAGTAGCGACACGCCGTGTCCACTTCGCCGGTTGCACACCGAATCCTGCGGAACCGTGGATGAAACAGATGGCGAAGAACCTGACCGATCCATATGATGGTTTCCTGCTGGATACTCGTTATCTGCTGATGGACCGGGACGGCAAGTTCTGTCCAAAGTTCCGTGAGTTTCTGCTGAACAATGGTGTCGATTGTGTGCGTCTGCCGGCGAGATCGCCAAACCTGACGCCACATATCGAAAGATTCATGCGAACGATCAAGCAGGAAGCGTTGGAGAGGATGATATTCTTCGGCGAGGATTCGCTACGGAAGGCCATCAAAATCTTCCTCGCTCATTATCATCAGGAACGAAACCATCAAGGGCTGGACAATAGGTTGATCGAGCCCGGTGATGAAGTTGGTCGTGAAAGCGGTAAGGTCGCCTGCCGTGAGCGACTCGGCGGGATGCTGCGGTACTATTATCGCGAAGCGGCGTGAGTGGGATCGGCGGGTTTGAGGGTGGTGTGGATGGGCATCGGCGTGCGCCTGGCACCATGGCACCGCCCGGATTCGGCTGAGATTCGAGGAAATGATGTGGACGAACGTGGTTCGGGGCAATGATTTATGGTTGGGCTACGTTTTTTGCCCTTACGGGAACGAAACCACCCCTCACCAGCATTTGGCACATCCGGGCGGGCGACGATTCATTGTCCTGATGCCTTGACAGTTGTCGGCTGTTGGTAAATCGTCGTCATCTTCCACGCCTTGACCGACTTCACTGTCGCGTCGCCGCCCTTGGCTAACAGGCGGATGTTCGGATTCTCGCGGAGGTGACGGTGGGCGAACACCGCGGCCTGGCGATCGTTGACAAAGACCTCGACCAGGTTCTTGTCGACGAACACGCGCAGGGTCAGATCCTCGCCCGGCTTGAGTTGGAACGGGGCCTCGATCGTACCGACCCGAAGCGACTTGCGGTCGGCGCCGGCGATGATGCGGATGCCGCCTTGGCCGCTATCGTCGGCAAGCAAGTGCAGTCCACACTCCTTTGCCAGGGGTGAAGCGAACGTTGCCTCCAGTTCGACGGCGTCTCCGGTGGGCCCCTCAAGCGCGTATTCGGCGCCGTCCTTGACCGTTATGTCGCTCCAGGTCTTCTCGCCGTGGCGCAGCGACGCCAGCTCGCGGAGCGGGCGGATGCGCAGCACGCCGTCGGCCGGCAACTCCAGTTCGCGCGGCAGGCACTGCACGCCCGTCGGCGCCGCCGGCACCTTCAGCAGCCATGCCCACATCACCCGGCGGCCGTCCCGCGTCAGCATCGACTCCGGCGCGAAGAACATGTTGTTGCCGAAACTCATCATCGCGTGAGATTCGGGCAGATACTTCTCGTCCTTGAAATCGCCGAGGTAGTACCGGCAGCCGAGTCGATGGCTGATGCAAAGCAGCATCCACTTGTCGCCGATCTTGAACATGTTGGCGCAGGAAATGTCCTCGCCCTTGGCCACGCCGAGCTTCTTCTCCGGGTAGTCCTTGTGCAGCACGTCGCCCAGGTAGGTCCAGTTCTTCAGGTCCGCCGACTTCATTAACTGCGGGTTCCCCCCGCCGGACAGGGCATAGTAGGTCTTGCCGTTGAGCCAGCAGTCAGGGTCCCAGTGCCGCATCTTGGGGTTCTTGCCGTCGACGGTTTTCGGCAGCACGGGCTCGGGTTCCGACCAACTGTTGAACTGGTCGTCGAGTGGATGCTGAATCCAGTTGCGCCCGGAGCCCTGGCCGTGGTAGATGATTGCCGGCTTGCCGTCGGTTGTGTAGAACCCGGTGCCGCTGAACATGCCGTGACCGGTCGTCGGGGGGGCTAGAATCGTCGGATGCCACTTCCACCGCACCAGGTCGTCGCTGGAGACGTGGGCGAAGACGAAGCCGGTCTGATTGCGATAGATGTAGTGCAGGTGGTAGCGGCCCTTGTAATCGAACACGCAGTTGGGGTCGCCGGGATAGGCGTTTCCCGGCCCGGGATGTGCCAGGTGGAAGGTTAGCCAGTTGGCCGGAGGGTCTTTCGGCCAGGCGGGCGTCTCGGGCACATAGGGCGGCCCCGGAGCACGCGGGACGCGTCCGCGGATCGCCTTGTTTGCATCAGCCTCGCTGCGCGCGGCGACCAGGTAGCCCTTGCCGTTGAGCACAAGCCGGCCGCCGGCGAGTTTCACGCCGCCGGTCATCGCGCTGTGGCCGAAGCGCCCGGCGCGGTCGGTCACCTTGTCGCCCTCGAAGTCCCACCATGCCAGCGGATCGATCTTCGACTTGACGTTCGGCTTCAGCGCGGCTATCTGGTCCTGCGCCAGTGCCCGGGCGTAGATCCGCGCGTCCTCGATCTCACCGGCCAGCACATCGCCGAAGGATGACCCGCCGCCGAGGTGGCGCAGGCCGAACACCGCGATTTGGTGGTCGGTGCTCAGCAGGTCGATGTTCTTCGTCTTGTATGCGGCGTACGGCTCGCCGTTGCGGTAGATCCGGATCTCGCCGCCATCGTAGACGATCGCAATCTGTACCATCGTCTTCTCGTCGGCCGTCTCGGCGGGCCAGCCGCCCTGGTTGGCCTGGGTGCGGCGGAAGAAGTTGCTGCCGGCCATCCACCTGGCGCGCGCCCGCTCGCCAAACACAATGGCGTCGAACCGATCGCCGCTTTGGATCGTCAGCGCGCTGCCGCCCTGCTGGGTCAGATTGGCGAGGTAGACCCAAGCGACGAGCGTTTTGTCTTTCCCCTCACCTTCGGCGGCGAGGAGGGATGTCGTGTAACACAATAAGGCCAACGCGATACTTGCTGCTTTCATGGCTACTCCCCTTGAGTCATTGCAGTGAACTATTCCATTATCCAATCGTTTCCTCGGTGTTGCCAGCCGGCAAACAGCGACGTTGGCCTAAACTGATACCACCAGCGTCCAAGTCTCGGCTTGCTCTTGGGATCGTCGGCGACCGTACCTGCATGATAGCAGGAACCCGGGATGGAGGCAAAGGATTCTACAACTTCCCACAGCTTCCCAAGCATTCGCCCCGCTTCGCATCCGAACTCACGTTGCCTCACCAGCGTCCGGCACACGTGGGCGGGATGGCGGTGGCGTTGGTGGCTATCTGGCCCTCTTCGGACCCGAATTTGCCTTACGACCAACGTCACCGGCAAAACTCGCTTCGGTAGGATCGACGTAGGATCGACCGCAAGCATTTCACCGCGCCCGACCAGCCGAAGCGGCTAACCGGCCCCGGCCAGGGAAGCACATTTTCCCATTTCAACAAGGTGCTGGCGATCCGCCCGCGTACGTAGTAGGATAATCATCAGCGCCAGTGAGCAACCGACCCCCAGAGGAGGACTGTCACCATGCCATGGACCATTGGAAGAAGGCACCTGCTCTGTGTGCTCTCATGCCTGATGCTGCTCGGCCATATCGCCGACGCGGCCGATTGGCCCATGTATCGAGGCGACGCAGGTCGGACGGGGTATACGGCCGAGTCGCTGCCGGCGGAGCTTTCACTTCGCTGGTCGTTTTGTTTGCCACAGGTTCCGGAGCCCGCCTGGCCGCGAAGCAGCCGGATGGTGGAGGATAAGGCGTCTCAAATGGCGGTTGCCGGCGGTGCGGTGTTTTTCGGCAGTTCCGCCGACGGCAAGGTGTATGCACTGGACGCGGCAACCGGGCGACTGAAGTGGACCTTCGCGACCGAGGCCCCGGTCCGTTTCGCACCAGCCGCATGGAAGGATCGCATCTTCGTGGCCAGCGACGACGGAAATCTGTATGCACTTTCCGCCGATGACGGGAAACTCTTGTGGAGGCGGTGCGGCGGGCCGGACGACCGGTCGGTCTTGGGTAACGGCCGGATCATATCGAAATGGCCTGCCCGCGGCGGCCCGGTCGTCGTCGGCGACGTTGTCTATTTCGCCGCCGGAATCTGGCCGTCCGACGGGATCTATTTGTATGCACTCGACGCCGCCAGTGGAAAAGTGGTTTGGACCAATACGGACTCGGGCGGAATCGACATGCCCCAGCCACACGGCGGGGCCAACGCCAAGAGTGGCGTGTCGGCACAGGGATACCTCGTCGCGACGGGCGACCGGTTGTTGGTGCCGACCGGGCGGGCCGTGCCTGCGTCGTTCGACCGCGGGAGCGGCAAGTTCCAATACTTTCATCTACAGAAATACGGGCACAACGGCGGATCGTCCACCATCGCCACCGGGTCGGTGTTCTTCAACGCTGGAGTCGTCTATGACGCTGCCAGCGGAAGAAAACTCTTCAACATCGGTGCTGGTCCTTTGGCCGCCGCCCCGGACGGACTCGTCCGCGCAAGCGGCAAGACCGTGACGGCCTATGCACTGACACCGGCCACAAAGCCCGACCGCCGTGGAAAGTCTGCGCCGGCGATCGTGCCCAAGAAGCTCTGGACCACGCCGATTGCGACTCCGTGCGCCTCGTTGATTGTTGCGGGCGAGCACGTCCTGGCGGGAGGCATCGAGAAGGTCAGCGTGCTCGATCTGAAAACGGGCAAAGCCGTCTGGTCGGCTGACGTAAAAGGAGTGGCCTACGGTCTGGCGGCGACCGACCGGGGGCTTTTCGCCAGCACCGATCAGGGGAGGATTTACTCCTTTGGTGCCGGGAAGTCCTCGCAGCAACAGCCCCCACCGCCTCCCGCAGCAGTACCTTATTCCGATTCATCACCGGCGGCAAAAGCGGCCGATGAAATCGTCGCCCAAAGCCGCATCAAGGAAGGCTACTGCGTCGATCTCGGTTGCGGCGACGGGGAATTGGCTTATCACCTGGCCCGCCGGACAAAGCTTTTCATTTGTGCGGTGGACGACGACCCCGGCCGCGTGGCAACCGCCCGAAAGAAGCTGACCGCCGCCGGTCTGTACGGTTCTCGCGTGACGGTTCACCAGCGCGACTTGACCGCCACCGGACTGCCCGACTATTTCGCCAACCTGGTCGTCTCCGGCCGATCGGTCGAGGAAGGTGCCCAAGTCGTGGCAACCGAAGAGGCCAAGCGACTTCAGCGTCCTTGCGGCGGAGTGATCTGCACGGGCAAGCCGGGTTCGATGACCCAATCACGTCGCGGTCCGCTTGCGGGGGCCGGCCGTTGGACCCATCAGTACGGCGACCTGGCCAATACGGTCTGCAGCGGCGATCAGATCGTGCGGGGCCGCCTGAGCATGCTCTGGTTTCGCGACGTCGATTTCGACGTGCCCAGCCGCCACGGCCGCGCTCCCTCGCCGTTGTTCGATCAGGGGCGCCTGTTTCAAGAGGGCATCGACGGCGTTGTCGCGGTCGATGCCTACAACGGCCACGTGCTGTGGAAGTACGAGATCAAGGGCCTATTGAAGCCGTACAACGGCGACGAGTTGATGGGCACCGCGGGCACGGGAAGCAGTTTCTGCACGGCCGACGGCAGCGTGTACGTCCGCCACGAAGGCCGCTGTCTTCGACTCGACGCCGCCACCGGCCGACGGCTGGCCGAGTTCGCCGTGCCGGGGCAAACCGACGACAAGCCGGGAACCTGGGGCTACATTGCCTGCAACGGGAAAACGCTCTTCGGGTCGGCGGCCAACCCCGAGCACGTGGTCACCTACCGCTTCGTCAATCGCGGCGGGGATATGAAACGATTGCTGACCGAATCGAATAGCCTGTTCGCGATGGACGCCCGAACCGGCAAACTGAAATGGCACTACAAGGCAAAGAACTCGATCCGCCACAACGCCATCGCCCTGGCCGGCGGAAAGCTGTTTCTGATCGACCGGCCGGCGGCAATGTTCGACCGCGTGAAGCGTTCGAAGACCAGGGACCATCCGCCGGGGATCCTTGCGGCGCTCGACGCCGCCACGGGCAAAGTGCTCTGGCAGCAGGACGAGGAAATCTATGGCACAATGTTGGCCGCCGGCGAAAAGCACAACGTACTTCTGATGAGTTACCAGCCGACGCGTTTTCGCCTCGATTCGGAACTGGGCGGCCGCATGGCGGCGTTTTCAACGGGCGACGGCCGCCGCCTTTGGGACATCCGGGCCGATTACCAGTCGCGGCCGATTATCAACGGCCAAACCATCTACGCCCAAGGCGGCGCGTGGAAATTGCTGACGGGCAAGGCGGTGCCGTTCGACTTCCGCCGTTCGTATGGCTGCGGCATTCTCGCTAGCGGCACCCACATGTTGCTTTTCCGCTCGGCCACCCTCGGGTACTACGACCTTTCCGGGGCGAAACGTACGGAAAACTTCGGCGGGGCTCGGCCCGGCTGCTGGATCAATGCGATTGCCGCCGGAGGGCTCGTCCTCGTGCCCGACGCCACGGCGGGCTGCGGGTGCAGCTATGTGAACAAGGCGTGGTTTGCGCTTCAACCGGACCATCGCAGCACAGTAGACTTCAAAGAGTAGCTCGTCTGCCGACGTTCAAACGCCCGGCAAGTCATTCATTGTTTGGTTCCTCTTGCTGGCTTCCACCTCCGCCTTCCGACCACGCCTTCCGTAGCACTCAGAGCCGAAGGTCCTACTGTCGCCTAATCTGCTTCGGTAGGATCGACGTAGGATCGACCGAGGGCATTTCAGGTTGCGAGGCTATCTCGCTGGGGGACGTCCCCGAAGCGCCTTACCAGTCCCTAGAACCTCAAGCTTCCGAAGCCCCACTCCGGCGGGTGGCACTGCTGGCTCGTCCAGCAGTGTTGTTCGAGCGACCTTGAGGCACTGCTGGGCAAGCCAGCAGTGGCACCCGCGCGATGGGCGCGGACGATTGTGCCGTCGATGCACCAAGCGGTATGGTCGAACCGCTCGTCGCCGGCGAAGCGTTCTTTCAAACGCGCAAGCACCCGCGCTAACGTGCCGTCCGATGACCAGCGATTGAAATGCGCATACACGGTCTCCCAGGGTCCCAGTTCCTCGGGCAAGTCGCGCCACGGGGCGCCCGACCGCAATATCCAGCAGACCCCGTCGAAGGCCTGCCGGGCTGGCATTGGCGGACGGCCAGTGCGCTTCGGTGGGGGAAACAGTTCCTCGATGACAGCCCATTCTTCGTCGGACAATCCATGTCGCGGCATCGTTTCGCCTCCTTGTAACCGGAAAGACGCGAATGATGCTCGAAACCGTGAAATCGGACAATACCAGTTTCAAAACAAAGCCTAGTGCCTCTTCAAATCTGGGTTGACAAGTTGGCTACATTTCTGTATTTGCC
>CAZJRB010000137.1:0-18065 GCA_964547995.1 uncultured Planctomycetaceae bacterium
CGCTCTTCGAGCGGACGCTCGACCCGGCCAAGCGCTCCCAGATCGGGGCCCACTACACCAGCCGGACCGACATTGTCACGATCGTCGAGCCGGTCGTCATGACCCCGCTGCGGCGCGAGTGGACCGAAGTCCGGGCGGCCTGCGACGGGCACTGGGAGAAGGCCAGCGGCAAGAAGCTCGCCCGCAAGACACGCGACAGGCACGTCAAGCTCATGGAGCGGAAGCTGCTGGACTTCGTCGAGCGGCTTGCCCACGTCCGCATTCTCGACCCGGCGTGCGGCTCGGGCAACTTCTTGTATGTGGCGATCAACCTGCTGTTGGACCTGGAGAAGGAGGTGATCGCGTACGGCGCGGCGCGGGGCGTGAGCATGTTGCCGCACGTCCGGCCCACGCAGCTCCACGGGATCGAGATCAACCCGTACGCCCAGCAGCTTGCCCAGGTGGTGATCTGGATCGGCTACCTACAATGGATGCACCACAACGGCTTCCGTGCCCCAACCGACCCGGTGCTCGAGCCGATTGAGACGATCCACCGGAAGGACGCGATCCTCGACCTGACCGACCCGGAGCACCCCAAAGAGCCGGAGTGGCCCGAAGCCGATTTCATTGTGGGCAACCCGCCGTTTTTGGGTGGGAAGTTGTTGCGGACGCATCTCGGCGATCAGTACGTCGATCAGATGTTTGCCCTCTGGAAAGACCGCGTGCCGCATGAAGCGGACCTCTGCTGCTACTGGTTCGAGAAGGGCCGCGAACAAATCCGGCAGAAGAAGTGCCGACGGGCGGGGCTCTTGGCAACGCAAGGGATTCGCGGCGGAGCGAACCGGAAAGTACTCGAACGAATCAAGCAATCGGGCGACATCTTTTTTGCGGAAAGCGACCGCCAGTGGATTCTTGAGGGTGCGGCCGTTCACGTTTCGATGGTCGGATTCGACGACGCATGCGAGACCAGCCGGGTACTCGATGGAATTCCGGCGCCACACATCAACGCAAACCTTCGGAGCACGGCTGACACCACAACTGCCCAGCGTCTGGCACCGAACCTGAACATCTGCTACATGGCAGACACCAAGGGAGGTGCTTTCGATATTACCGAAGCCGCAGCTTTGGAAATGCTCCGAAGCCCGAACCCACACGGGCGCCCGAATTCCGACGTTGTTTTCCCGTGGGTGAACGGATTGGACGTAACGCGACGGCCGCGAGGGATGTGGATCATTGATTTCGGCGTGGATATGCCCGTTGACGAAGCTGCGCGGTACGAAGCGCCGTTTCGCCATGTTGATACTCACGTGCGTCCGGCGCGCGAGAAGAATAAGCGTAAGGCATATCGAGACCGGTGGTGGATTCACGTGGAGCCACGGCCGGCAATGCGTGCGGCACTCCATGCTTTGGAGCGCTTTCCCTCAACCATTAGCTTGGGCAAGCATCGGTTGTTCGTCTGGATTCAGCAACCAACGTTGCCCGACCATCAGCTCTTCGCATTTGCCAGAGGCGAAGATTGGTTCTTTGGTGTCCTGCACTCGCGTATCCATGAAGTATGGGCTCTGCGATTGGGCACCCAACTGGAGACCCGACCACGGTACACATCACGAACTTCGTTCGAAACCTTCCCTTTCCCCGAACCGACCGACGACCAAACGGCGGCGATATCGGCGGCGGCGAGGGAGTTGGACGGGTTGCGGAGCGCGTGGCTGAACCCGCCGGAGTGGACTCGGGAGGAGGTGCTGGAGTTTCCCGGCACGGCCGACGGCCCCTGGACCCGGTACATCGACCCGGCGACGGTGGAATGTACGACGGGCTTCCAAGCCCGTCGAAAAGAAACTGAGTCGGCGGCCGACGGGCTTGGAAGCCCATCGTACGAGTCGGCCGACGGGCTTGGAAGCCCGTCGTACGGCGGGGAATCGACGGGCTTGGAAGCCCGTCGTACGGGGCCGTACGGGGCGATCGGCACGGTCCGCTACCCCCGGACGGTTCCCCGCGACGAGGAATGCGCGAAGAAGCTCAAGAAACGCACGCTAACGAACCTCTACAACGAGCGCCCCACCTGGCTGGACCTGGCCCACAAGAAGCTAGACGAAGCCGTCTTCGCCGCCTACAACTGGGACCCCGGCATGTCGGCCGAGGAGTTGTTGGAGAAGCTGCTGGCGTTGAATCTGGAGCGCGGCAAGACCGAGAAGTCGTGATGTCAAAAAGTGCACTCATCGAAAACAAATATGCGGACGTGGCCCAGTGAATCGCTATCGCGGTCAGAATTGAATTCGAGGTGAGTCATGGCTAACGAAGGATGGAGAAGTCCGACTATTATCGTTGGAATTCTCGGGTTAATCGTTGCGGCCGGTGTCGCGATCAGCCTCCGCGTTCACGGATGCTGGAGGGATCGGCCGAGACTTGAGTTCCCCCCCCCGCCGCCTCCGGCACCGTCTCCGCCCGTACTGCAGGAACATCGAGAATCGCCACGGTCTGCGCCCGTACTTACAGAAGATCGAGAATCGCCTGCGCCCGTACTGAGGGAACGTCGAGAAGCGCCAGCGGCCCGAAGGGACGTAGAAGAATTGACTCCGGCGCCTCGCGGGAAGCGTTGGGAACCCGCTAGAGCAGGAACGCCAACTGTGGTACTGGTGAGAAACCCCGGCGGGATGAGTGTGTTGATTATGCAGGTGCGTCTTCATGATGGGCGATGGGTAAAAACTCCGACACGGCCAGGTGGGATTGGAGCAATAACTGTCCTACCAATCCCACTTACAGCAAAGGATTTCGTTGATGACAAGCAAGGATTTGTTTTCACCGTCGAAAAGCATGTCGAAACCGGAGCAAGAGGCTGGACTGCTTTGGAGATATCACTTGTTTGGCCAGATCGAGTGGGGCAAACTTATATCGGCAGGCTTACTGTTGCCTATGATAAGGGAGAGATCCCTGCGGACTACGAGGTCGAGGTTGACGCTTTAGCTCAACCACCCAAATCGACTCACATGATCCCCAACAACCGCGACTGACATTGAACTTATACGCTGCGGAGGAGCATAACCGATGTCCGAGCAACAATGGCTTCGGCTTCCGGTGGTTTCGTCGGGGGCGGAGTATCTGGTGATGGGCTACCTGATGCGGCAGTGGGGGAATTGTAAATTGCAAATTGTAAAATGCAAATTGTAAATTGTCTTGATCCTGCGATGGTCCGTTCGTAGTGACCCGATTCATCGGGTCGGAGGGGGCGGGATGGCCGCGAGGACCGCATGAATGCGGTCACTACGAACAGCCCCGAGGGGGCGATCCTAGGACAGCCCGGGGCGTGAGCCCTGGGTTGCGGGTGGCGTTAAAACCGGACCAGCCCCGACGGGGCGGCGCTATCGGATCGAGGAACGTTTGGGATCGGGTCGTAGGGTCGCCCCGTTGGGGCTTTTTTGGTGTCTCTTGCACCAACGCCCCAGGGCTGCGCCCTGGGCTATTTTGGAGCCGCCCCGTTGGGGCTTTTTCGCGCCGGCCCGGACTTCCGGTTGTTTCGGCCGGGGCGGAGTATCTGGTGATGGGGTACCTGATGCGGCGGAACATTCTGACGTACAAGGCGCCGCCGGGGAACGAGGAATATTGAATATCGGGTGATGAATGTTGAATGACGAATGGGAGGGAGAATGGCGAATAGCGAATGAAGAATGGGGGGAGAAGGGCGAATAGCGAATGAAGAATAGCGAATTTCGAAGGAGGGCAGAGGGCAGTGGGAATTTCGAATAGCGAATTAAGAATAGCGAATAGCGAATGAAGAAGGAGGGCAGAGGGCAGAGGGCAGTGGGAATTTCGAATATCGAGTGATGAATGTTGAATGACGAATGGGGTTGGTCGTTAGCCCGATTCATCGGGCTTTCCGCCGTAGGCGTTCTTAGGCCCGGCGTTTACGCCGGGTTGGGGGGCGGTTGGCTTGGAAGGTGGATGGCGGGGATGGCGGGTCGGCGGGAAGGCCCGCATGAATGCGGTCACTACGAACAGCCCCGACGGGGCGATCCTAGGAGAGCCCAGGGCGTGAGCCCTGGATTGCGGGCGGCGTTGGAACCGGACCAGCCCCGACGGGGCGGCCCTATCGGATCGGGGAACGTTTGGGATCGAGTTGTAGGGTCGCCCCGTTGGGGCTTTTTTGGTGTCTCTTGCACCAACGCCCCAGGGCTGCGCCCTGGGCTATTTTGGAGCCGCCCCGTTGGGGCTTTTTCGCGCCGGCCCGGACTTCCGGTTGTTTCGGCCGGGGCGGAGTATCTGGTGATGGGGTACCTGATGCGGCGGAACATTCTGACGTACAAGGCGCCGCCGGGGAACGAGGAATATTGAATATCGAGTGATGAATGTTGAATGACGAATGGGGGGAGAATGGCGAGTTAAGAATAGCGAATAGCGGATGAAGAATGGGGAATGGGGGATTGAAAATTGAAAACTGCAAATTGCAAATTGGGCCGAACCCAGCCCTGTGGAGAGTCGAGAGCAGTAATATGGCTCAGCGGGCGGAGAGTTGGTCGGTTTGTCTTTTGGAGAGTTTGCGCCACTCGATCTGGACATTCTCTGCCTCGGGGTGGGTGTCGGAGAGCATCGGATCGATCCTGAGATGCGGAGAAGAACACCCGCTATTATCGGGCATCAGACACGATTTGGCAACCCCTCAGGACGCAAAGGCGTCAGGTCTGTTTTCTTGACGGCAATTACCCCTTCTGATAGAATATGGCTATGACCGTCCGGACCGCGACAGGAAACAAGGCTCGAAAGGAAGGATATCGAAAGAACCCCCGCTAATCCCTAATCACGACCTGACCCCAAAGTTTCACCCCAAAGTTTCACCCCAAAGTTTCACCCCCAAAGTTTTCCCGACCTGACCCCAAAGTTTCAAAGTTTTCCACAAAGTTTTCCTCCTTAGCCCGCTCTCGTCGCTGACTTTGTACAAAAGTTGACGATCTTGGACAGACACAAGAGATCTTTTTACTATGAACAGACGAGGTTTCTTGCAGGCCGCGGTAGTTGGGATGACGTTAGGGTGGATCGTGCAAAACCCTGCCCTTGGTCGCGATCAGCCAAGGCCCAACGTTGTCATCATATTCATCGATGACCTCGGTTACGGGGAATTGGGTTGTTTCGGCTGTCCGGATATTCCGACGCCGAACATTGATTCTCTGGCGGCCAATGGCGTAAGATGCACCAGTTGTTACGTTACCAACGTGGCATGTAGCCCGAGCCGCTGCAGCCTGATAACGGGCATGTACGCGCAGCGCTTTGGCAAATACTCGCAAATGCGCGGCCTGGCCATTCCCGAGGACCACCCCACCATCGCTGAGTTCATGCGAGACGCGGGTTACGTGACGGGTCAAATCGGAAAATGGGACATTGGTTCAAAAGACCAGGGGCCGCTTGAGCGAGGGTTCATGCAGGTGGCGCGGACCGCCCCACACGCAGAAGGCAAGCATTATTGGTATGTCAAGAAGGACGGGACCGTAGGCTTCCAGATCGACCAGGACGGCGATTATCTGGTCGAGTTCGTGGAGAAGAACCACGACAAGCCGTTTTTCCTCTACTATTCGCCCAGGGCGCTTCATGAGCCGAGCCATGAATCCCCGGAGCATTATCGCGCGCGTTCCACGGCCACGGGCAAGCGGCGTGAGTTGGCGGGGAACCTGGTGGCGCTGGATGACGCCGTCGGACGGCTGTTGGCCGCGTTGAAGAAGCGCGGCCTGACCGAGAACACCTTGATTCTGCTGACGGGCGATAACGGAGGGAATCCAATCGTCAATGCGCGGGCGGATCCCTATCGCGGCGGCAAGCGCTCGGGCTCCCGCTATGAGGGTTATGTCCGTGAGCCGGCTATTGCTTCCTGGCCATCGGTTCTCCCGAAGGGGAAAACATACGACGGGATCATAGCAAGCTTTGATTTCTATGCGACCGCCGCGGCGGTGGCGGGCAAAGTGTCTCCCGAACGCTGCGACGGCGTCAACCTCATACCGTATTTGACCGGGAAGAAGCAGGGCGATGCCCACGAAGCGTTGTACTGGTGCCAGATGAGCCCGAAAAAGACCACGCCTTCTTTCAAGGCGATGCGTTGGAAGCAATGGCGGCTGGCCGGCTACCAGAACCAGTGGCATCTCTTTGACATCCAGGCCGATCCAAGGGAGGAGCACAACCTTGCGGCGGCGAATCCCGAAATCGTTCAGGACATGGAGCGGCGCTGGGAAGCTTGGCGCGCCACCTTGGGGCCGATGGGCACCGTGAACTCAAGCGGCGGGAACCAGCCCAAAGGTTACGGCTGGGCGACGCCTGAAAAATAAACGGAGAAATAAACGGGACAGGTTGGACAGGTTGACTGTCCCCCCTTTACGGGCAGCTACCGCCCCGGCGGTGCTCTTACTTGTAGGTCTGCTCGATAATATAGAACTCGAACGTGTCCGTTCCCTCTTCTCGAATACCGAATTCCGTGCGGCGCACGGTATCGGCCTGGCGCTGGTCGATTTGTTGCTTTCGCTCGACGAGCCCCTGCAGCTTACTCTCAAGTTCCGGCGAGAGGAACTTCAGGATGGGGCGGCCCTGCGACTTGATCTTGGCGCGGGCGAGCAACTGCTCGTCGGCCTTTCTCAAGGTGCCCCCGCTCCAAGTCATGTAGTATCGCTTTTCGGCCTTCGACGGCCCCACCTTCGTATTGGGCGTCGAAGCGCTCAGGCCGTAGGCATACTCGACTTTTCCTCCCTTCTGGACGACCCCCAACACGATGCCGAAGAAGTCGAGCGTCTTGGCATATTGGTCCAGGGATTGCCCGCGGGGAAAGCGGAATTCCCATCGCCGCCCCGTTCCGGGACCGAAGTCGTCAGAAGGGGGCTGGGGACCCTTGCCCTTACCCTTCCCCTTACCGCCCACTTCGGTGCCCATCAGCCGCGGCCCGGCCGCATCGGCGATCGAGGCCAGCCTCTCGGGCAGGTTGCTCTCCTGGTCGAAACGTTCGAATCCGCCGCCGGGGGGCACAACACTGACGCCCAGCTCCAATCGTTCGACCGGCGGCACCTCGCGACGCAGGAAAACCTGGCTCGTCAACCAGATGACGAACAGAATGAACACGAAGATACCCAGCAGAATCACCATCGAAAGGATCATGCTGGAGACCCGATCGTAGTTGGAAACCGGCAGCCGGTAGTCCTCGTTAGAAGAGGCGAAGACCTTGTTCATGGGATTCTTCCTTGCGGTAACGAAATTGATAAGCGGGATAAGGCTAACCGGATTTTAATGCCATCCAACGGACCTGTCAAGAAATTTGCGGGGTGCCCACCCCCCAGTGTGGCTGCCGGAAAGGTGTCTTGGGTGGCCACCGGAAAGGTGTCTTTGAATGATAACCCATCACGGCTTTTCTTGATCCTCGACGGCCGCCCGCACTGACCCCTTCACCGCAGGATCAAGGTTCGCAGCAGTTAGCCGACGTGTGCATCCGAGCACCCTTGATGAACAGCTCTGGCATTGGGTATGATATAGTCAACTGAGGTTAGTTCCGATTAAGGAGTTTGGTCTTATGAGCCAGGTCATTTTCGCAACCGTCGAAAACGGCGTTTTGAAGCCCGATGGGAAGATCGGCTTGTCGTCCGGAACAAAAGTACGACTCACGGTCGAGTTGTGCGACGAGGCAGTGGCCCAGGCAGAGCAGGCCTGCGACCAGTTGGATCACCTTTGCGACCAGTTCCCACTCGACTCCGGCGGAACCAAGCTGACACGGGACCAACTCCATGAACGCCGTTGACACCAACGTGCTCATCTACCGCTTGGATCGGAGTGACCCCGTCAAACAGGCCAAAGCCCGCGATCTATTGCGGCAGCTTGCCGAGAACACCGAGCCCACCGTTCTTCCCTGGCAAGTCCTTGGGGAACTGGTTTGCCAACTGCGCCGCTGGCAGGACCAGAACCAAGTGACTCGTGACGCATTGCTCCGCTACGTGGCCGCGCTGCGAAGGCTCTTCCCGGTTGTGATGCCCACTGCGACTGTCCTGGATCGCGCCCTCGAATTGATGGGAAAATACAGTCTTTCCCATTGGGACAGCATGCTCCTGGGTGCCTGCCTGGACGCGGGCGTCGACACGCTCTACACCGAGGATATGGGTGCGCCCACTACCTGCGGCAGTATTCGCCTCGTGAATCCATTTACGTAGCGGGTAGCGTGCGAGGGCGGCCGAAAATGAGCCCAAAAGGGTTGCACCCGAAAGAGGGATCGGCTATCGCACGACGCAGCGGAAGCGGATGATGCCGCCCTGCTCCGGCTCGAGCGGGTTGGTGATCTCGCACCGGATCACCAGCGATTCGTCGTTGTTCGGCTGGGTCGAGAATTGGGCGTCGACGCTGCACTGGGCGCTGTCGGGAATGTACTCCAGCCGCGTGGTCAGGCTGTCGATGATCGTCACGTTGCCGATCACCTGGTTGCCGACGTTGTCGAAGCGGATCGTGAACGCCACCTCGTCGCCCGGCTCGGCAAACGGCGTCGAAGCGACCTTGATCACCCGCAACCTCGGATTGGCCGGCGGTTTCTTGATCGTAAAGACCGACTGCGAGGCCTGATCGGCCGTGTCGGCCATGGCGGCCTGCTCGTCGATAATGATCTGCGGCACCTGATCGCCGGACCAGGCGAGCGCCGCGGCGACGCCCTTGGCGAGCTGCGGCATTTCGGCCATTTCGAGTTGCCCCTCGCGGATCGCCCGCATGTTCTCGTACGGAAGGAGCATGTCCTGGATGAAGCCGCGAGCCTTGCTCGCCGTCGACATGGCCCCATCGCCCTGCCGGGTCCGGTAGACGCCCGCCAGCTTGCGGCCAATCTGCCGGTCGGTCTGGATGTGTTGCTTGCTGGTGGCGACCATCCGGGTTTCGCTGGGGCCGGAGAGCTTGACCGGCGACTGAAAACCGGCGGCCTTCACGTAGAGGTCCCTCGCAATGAGGTTCGTTATCTGGCGGACTGCGCCGAATCGGGGAGCATAGAGATAGACCCGATTGCTCGGCTCGACGAGGGTCCGGCCGTCGACGGTCTCGAAATGGGCAATCGTGTCCTCCGGATCCATGCCTTCGACTCGCCACTCATTGCCCACTTTGGCGGAAAGACCCCGATCGCCGCCGTCGCGAAGATATTCGTCCTGCGGCCACGGTTGCCGGAAATGCGGCGGGGCCCAAGGGCCGCCGGGCATGTACGGCAACGGCACCCCGTTCTCCATACCGGGAAAACCTACGGGGGCCGGCGGTTCCGCCAACATCGGACCGCTGTAGGCCTCCGGCGGAAGCGTCGGATAGGGTTGAGCGGGCGCGTTCGAGAAATCGCACGATCGCCGGACCGGCCCGCGGCAGGAACAAAGAATCAGCGTACACAGGGCGATCAGCACCATCCGCCACGGGTCCGGATACCATGTTGCCCGGCTTGATTCGATCAGCGTGACTCGCGACATGGGTTACGGCCCCCCAGGCACAGGCACAGGCGCAGGCGCCGGAGGTGCGGGGGCCGGTGCCGGAGGTGCGGGGACCGGTTCCGCAGGCGCCGGTTCGGCGGGCGCCGGCTTGGGCCGCGGCTTCGGCCGCCTTACCCGAGGCGGATATTTCACAAGCGGCGGACACCCAAAGAGGAATTGCACGTCGGGGCCGGCACTGTCGGGCAGCCGCGCGCCCATTCGCAAGATCGCCACCGGGCGTCCCAATAAATCGGCCACCGCCAGAGGATCGCGGCCCGGCCCCACTTCAAACCACTCCTGCTCGCGGGGATCCCTATGCTCGGCCACCGGAAACGCGTTCTGCGGGTCTTCCAGATAGATTACCCGCGTAACGAGTTTTCCTTGCAGCGCATGGACCAGGTCGGTTTCCGTCAATTCGATCGGGATGGCGAAGCGTTGTTTCTGATCGGCCGGGGAATAAAGCCGGTCGATCACCTCGATCGTGGGAAAGACTTCCATGCCGCTGTGCAGCCGGATGTTCATCACCTTGAAACGATACACCTGGCCGATCAACATCCCCGCGCGTATGGGCGCCGGCTGGGGCTCGTCGAACCGGCCCTCCGATGCCAGCGAGATCAAGACCCCTTTGGGGGCCTTGATCTCGACTGGCTGGAAGAAGCCGGGCAATGGTCCGCCCCGCAGCAGTTGCCGGCCGCCAATCGCTCCCGGTGGCATGACGCCTTGGTGCCAATAGTGGACGCGCCCTTCCTGCGCAACCGAGGTGGTTGCGATCAGGGCCAGGAGCGCCGCTATTGCCCAGTTGCAGGCAACTCGCTTCCGACTTTGCAACTTCATAGTGCCATTATCGCGAAGCTTCTGGACCATTGTCACGGATTGAAAAGGATAGGGGATATGACCAACGACCTTCCGGCCGGGATTCGTTTATTCTGGACAAGGATAAGTGCCGTCAGCCGCGGGATAGATTACCTCGCGGCGATTCCCTAACGGTTGGGTGTTACAGGCACGACCGGTACGGGCCCGCTCGACAATCCGGACGTGATTCGCCGGTTTGGGATAGCTGAATCCCGGAACCTGTCTCACGTCGACCCGCACGTGGCAGTTGCGCTTCGGCATGTGCTGGTGCGTGTGGTTCGCGATAACGTGTTTTCGCAGGCCCGCAGGACCTCCCAGCGGCACGTGCGGCGGACCGGGTAAACCAATGGGGGTGCCGCACATTGTCATCCCGTACTGCGGAGCATTCGCTCCGGAAATGTAGGGTACGGGTACCATGCCGGGGCTGCCGACGGGCGTTCCCATCGGACTCGGCCCCGCCACCGGTTGCCCTTGCAGGTAGCTTGCCCGCATCACCCCCTCCTCGGTCTCGATCAGGTCGCTGGGGAGTTGGGGATCGATGTTGCCGATGCGGATGATGGCCAGGATGGCCCCGCGGCGGTCGGCCTCAACCACCGGATCAACGCCCGGATCGAGCCGGGTGCTCACCAGGGTCTCCACACCGGCCAGAGCCAGCTCCTGGAACTCGGGATCGGGCAGATAGATCACTTTCGTCACGAAGTTGCCCGTCAGCACCTGGTCGAAGTCTTCCTCCGCAAACTGAATGGGAATCGCGTTATGGGCCAGGAATGCCTCGGTTCGCGGAACGGCCGGACCGACCTCCAATGTGGGATACAACTCGACCCCGAGTCGGCCGGGAATGTTCGTCATTTTCAAGCGGTAAATGGCGCCCTGCGGGAAGTTGTATCGCCCCGGACAGATCAGCGGTTCCGAGTCGAACTGTCCCGGCATGCTGACGTCCCAGGTAACTGCCATTCCCTCGGGTCCCACGAATGCAATTTGCGATGTCTTTCCCGGCGCGTATCCGCACTGGAGTTGGGGCAGCATGATCCCCGGACCGGGGCCTCCAACGCCTGGCCCTGGTTCCATTAGCCGTTGAGCGGGCGGCAAGTTATGCCGTCCCAGGCCGTGACAACCCACAATGGCCATTAGCCCGATTAACAGAACTGCGACACAAAACCTCATCATGTCCCCCTATTCTTTGGTGATGTAATCCAAAACCGAGACAATCTCGCGGCTGGATGTGAGCATGAGACGATTACCTGGTGTCCAATTGACGTGTCCAATTGACGTGGACCCCACCTTCATGGCGTCCTACAATAACGACCTTGCCGCTGATGGCAGCCAATACCGCTTGGGCAACGTTGCCCGGGGATGAAGGTATGACCCTGCGCAGAATCCGCTCGCGCAGGATGCCCTTCTGCGGTCTAATGTTCGGCCTGTTACAACCCGAATCTTTGGCAAATTCGTTAAAACCGATAAGATAATGGCCAAATTATCCATTCTGCCATTGATGGGAATCATCGCTTTGGCGTGGGAAGCAGAATCCACCCGTGCCACACCCCCTACACTCGACGGGATCGATCCCCCGAACCAAGCGGGGGTCGTTGATGGGTCTGGCACACAGCGTTCCCCCCAAGAGATTGTGAAGGACGCGGTTCGCGCCCTCGAAAGCCAGAATTCCGTTTCCGCCAAGATTTCCCAAGAAATCAACCTGTTTGGCAAGAAATTGATCGGTTCGGGTGGCTATCTCGAGCAGCAGATGGGCGATATTCGCCTTATGTGGCTCTCGCTGACAATTCAGCTTGGTGATGATTGCAGTTCTCTGCTACAGGTCTGTGACGGTCGTTTCCTGTGGACCCGTACAAAATCCTTCGACAGCGAACAACTCCGCCGCATAGATGTCATTTCTGCAACCAAGGCCCTTGAGAAGGCCAAGCGGATGCCACCGCAAGGAAGCGCGGGAATATTGCACAGCTTGGGGGGGCTGTGCAAACTGATGCAGCGACTTCACGATACGTTCGTCTTTACCTCGGTTCAACCGGGGCTTCTGAAGATGCAATCAGGCCAACTGCCCGTTTGGCAACTCCGCGGACGATGGAAGCCCGGCTACGTTGCCAAGGTGCTGCCGGAGCAAAAAGAAACCATCGAATCGGGCAAACCGGCCGACCTGAGCAAATTGCCTCGACATCTGCCCGACCATGTCCTATTGACGCTGGGGCAGGTTGATCTGTTCCCATACCGGATCGAATACCGTCGGGCGGACGGAAAAGGGGGAACAAAGCCGCTGGTTACCATTCATCTATCCCACGTTACCACCAATGTGCCCATCGACCCCAACCGGTTCCAATACAACCCGGGGGACATGAAGTTCGAAGATGAGACAGACCTGTTCCTGCGACGCCGGGGCGTGAAGAGAGAATAGGATTAGCGCCGATTCGAGTCTCGCCCTGCCATTCGAGAACGCGGAAAAGAAGCGGGTTGCTGAGGCGGTGGCCGAAAGCCTGGATTACATATATCCACGGCAGGTGATCCTTGGTATGCCGGCATGACCCAGAGTTCGGCCGGGTTGCCCGTCAGACGATTGATCAGAACTCGCCCCAGGTCGATTTTCATGGAAATCTGCGCCGCCGGGCAGTTGATCTCCACAATCCGTGGCATGACCAACTGGGTGACCGCATCCCGGCGATGCCCGCCGGCAACGGAGCTGGCCATCAGTCGGCCCTGAGAATCGAACACTCGCTGTTCCACGACAACTCCGCGAACGCTATCGACGACGGTGACCTTCGTAGCCGGTCCGCCGGGCGTCTCCCGGATCGTGTGAATCTCAACGCGGCCGCCGGAAAGCGGGAAAGGACCCTGGTGCGGCAGCGAAGGATCTAATTCGGCGATACCGAGCGCCTCGATAAGCCATTGGGGTTCGATCGGGGTCATCCCTCGCGCGGCACTCGTCGCAAATTGGTCGTGACGACAGTAATAGACGGCCGGGGGCTGGTTGCGTTTTACCCAAAACCAGAACAACTCCTCGTTGCTGCCGACATCCAGCTCCGGCCCGGTGATATGGTCGGCCCTCAACCGCAGTCGGTTTGGCCGCTGGTACGCAAGATTGGCCCGAAGTGTTGGAAAACCGGGTCCACTGAGCTTCGCTTCGTTGGCCGAAAAGGAATGGATCTGAGAATTGTTGTGGTTGACGACCTGAATAACCTGTTCCAGCGTCGGGGAAGGCGGTAATGCACGAGACAAAGGGGTTGGGGGACCAACAAGACCGCGGCAATTCGCGCCGCCGAGTCCAAGCAGCCCTACCATGATCGTCAATAACAGCCAGATTTGGTATCGGGCCATGGATACTTTCACCTTCCGTGAACGGTGGTTTGTGCAAGACCGCAAGCGGATCCCGTTCCCTCTATTCGAGCAGCCGGGCCAATTCCTCTTGAATCTCCTCGATCTGCGACTGGTCCGGCATCACCGCCGGAATCTTATACGTGGTATCGCGGCGAGGACAGTACAACACCATGACCTCTCCGCCCCGGTCATCTTTCTCTTCATCTTCCACTCGCATGACGCGCCGGCGAACCAACAGCAACGAAAGCACGTAACGCATGTCTTGTCTGCCGGGTTGCTCCGCCAGCTCGTCGAAGAACTGCAACATCACGTCGTTGGGAGCCCAATGCTTCTTCTTCGACTTGGGGTCCGGGATCCGGGCCTTCCACCAACCGAGAGCGTTATCAGGCGGACCCTCCCACGCCTCTTCCGAATAGTCATACCGCTTCAATTCGGCCCCGTCCGCCACGAGGACCGAATAGTAGCTCTCGCCCGGGGTCAATTCCCGGTCGCTGGTCGCGCAGTGTCGCGTACAACGTTGGACTTCGTAATCCATCACTGCCCGGAGTATTCGGAGGTGCCGGAAGGCAAAGGAGGAGTTAAAATCGGAGGAGAAGGCGATTCACGGGTGGATTCACGGGTGGGAACCATACCCGAAACGGTCATGCAATTCAATAGACGGTGATCGAGCCCCGTGTCCCCGTTGCCGCCCCAACGGGGGACCTGAACCTATACTGCAGATGGGCCATCCGGCAAAACCCCACAACGATGGGGGGCACCCAAACGGATTTACATCCACAGTAATCTGCAACTCCGTTGCAGCATTTCGGCACAAATCACGGGACGGTTTGAGCAATACCCCTCGAACTTGACGCCCCCGAACGTGTCAGGTAGATTAGGAGTGGTTGGCAGGTTTAGCCAGATTACGACCGAATAGTCGCCGATGAACACACGGACCCTTTTGCTACCTTTGTTGTTATTGTCGCTGGTCAAGGGCCAGCCGTAGGGTTCGTACATCGATTTTTCAATAAGACGCAAGATGGAACCCAAGGCCGGCAAGCCTTGGGTTTTTCTTTTGGAGACCGAGCAGTCAAGCAAGGCAACCACGATGAGCAGCACGAATCCACGACGCATCGTCATTTTCGACACAACACTCCGGGACGGCGAGCAATCGCCCGGGGCAAGCATGAACCTTGCCGAAAAAATGGAAGTCGCCCACGCGCTGGTAGAGCTGGGTGTCGACGTCATAGAAGCCGGATTCCCAATCGCTTCTCCGGGCGACTTCGAAGCCGTTTGCGAAATCGCCAAGAATGTGCGGGGGTCGGTCATTTGCGGGCTGGCCCGGTGCCGCAACGCCGACATCGACCGGGCGTGGGAAGCCATCCAACATGCCGAGCAGGCCCGAATCCACGTCTTTCTGGCCACCAGCGCGATCCATCGGGAGCACAAGCTCAAGATGGGCAAGGAAGAAATCATCGAGCACGCCGTCGCCGGAGTGAAACGAGCCGCCGGCTACTGTTCCGACGTCGAGTTCTCGCCTGAAGACGCCGCCCGGACCGAAGCGGATTTCCTCTGTGAGGTTGTGGAAGCCGCCATCGACGCCGGCGCGACCACCGTCAACATCCCTGATACCGTCGGCTATGCCACGCCTGCGCTGATGGGCAATGTTATCGGAATGCTCCGCGATCGGGTACCCAACATCGACAAGGCCGTCATCAGCGTTCACTGCCACAACGACCTCGGGATGGCCGTGGCCAACAGCCTTGCGTCGGTCGAAGCCGGCGCCGGGCAGATCGAATGCACAATCAACGGTATCGGAGAACGGGCGGGGAACTGCTCGCTCGAAGAAATCGTCATGGCCCTGCGAACTCGAAACGACTACTACCGCGCCGATACCCGCATCAACACCCGGCGTTTGGTTCCCACCAGCCGGCTGGTAGCCGCGGTGACGGGGATCCAGGTGCAAAGAAACAAGGCCATCGTAGGTCAAAACGCCTTCGCCCATGAGGCCGGCATCCACCAGGACGGCATTCTCAAGGAACGTACCACCTATGAAATCATGCGCCCTGAGGACGTGGGGCTCTCCACCACGGATTTAGTGCTCGGCAAACACAGCGGCCGGGCCGCCCTGGCCGATCGGGCTCGCGCTCTGGGGTTTCGCCTCTCCGGTGAGCAGCTCGACGCGGTCTTCGAAGATTTCAAAGTCCTGGCCGACAGGAAAAAGGAAGTCTACGACGCCGACCTTGCCGCCCTAATTGAACAACGGTTGCACGCCATAGCCGAACGCTGGACCCTGGAATCCTACCAAGTCACCTCCGGCACCGCCCTGGTGCCCGAGGTCGAACTCGTGCTGCGCCACGGCGACGACCGGCACCGGACCAAACTGACCTGCGGCGACGGACCGATCGACGCCATCTTCCTGGCCATTGAGAATGTCACCGGGCTGTCCGTCGTCTGCAAGGACTTCAGCGTTCACAGCGTCACGGTCGGAAAAGACGCCCAGGGCGAAGTCATGGTCCAAGTCGAGTACCAAGATCGCCTTTACCGCGGCCACGGCGTTTCCACCGACAGTGTGGAAGCAAGCGCCAAGGCGTTCCTAAACGCCATCAACCGGATCGCCGCCGTAACCAACAGAGACAAGAAGAAATAGGAAAGGAAGCTCCCAGGCCGAGTGGCGGAATAGGCAGACGCTCGGGATTTAAAATCCCGTGAGCTTAGGCTCGTGCGGGTTCAAGTCCCGCCTCGGCCATTTGATCATGCATGATTTCTCCAAATAAATCAAGGGCCCTTTCGACACTGTCGGGAACGTAATCCGAAAGCCCTCTGATTTGCCATAGAAATGCTCCCTCTGAAGAGCGGGGCCTCGTGGCAGGAGAGACCACGAGAACCCATGAGCGCGCACCGCGCGTTACAACACCCGTTACAACAGGCTCTAGATATTCCGAGGACTCGGCGAAAGCACCCGTATTATGTACATGCGAGATCGTTGGAGTGCTAAGCAACACACAAGTCACCGACGATGGTGTCAAGGAACTCCAGCAGGCATGGCCGACGATACACCCCAACCCGAGCCGAAACGCCGACTCCGCTGGTATCAGTACAGCCTGCGGTCGCTGTTTCTGGTGACCATGGCCTTTGCCGTCTGGCTCGGGTGGATTTGCCACAAAGCTAACCGGCAGAGGAAAGCGGTCGAGGCGATTGAAGAGCTGGATGGGTTGGTTATGTATGATTATGAGTTTGATGCCGATGGCATACCAATACGAAATCCCCAACCGCCGGGCCCGGCATGGTTTCGCAACTTGGTCGAACGTCTGGATTTCTACAACACGCGAGTCACCGATGCTGGGCTGGTACACCTTCAGGGGTTGACCAACCTCGAAGTGCTGTGGCTCGACAGCTCGCTAGTCAGCGACGATGGAGTCAATCAACTCCAGCAGGCATTGCCGAACTGCACGATATGTGGATATGCCGCCGAGCCGGCCGCCGCCGGCCGCGAGGCGTTTTGAGTTGCCCCGCCCGTCCCATTGTGGTAGCATCCGGGTATGGGTGAGCCGACAACGAGTGATGTGATTGAGGCGTTGGAAGGCCTGGGAGCACGCGTTGAGCAAGATGACGACGGCGAGGTGGTCTTCGTCAGTCTTTGGAATGCCGGTATCACTGACACGAACCTCGAGCACCTGAGCAACCTGCCCAACCTGGAAAGCCTTGATCTGAGCGGTAACCGGGAACTCACCGATGCGGGGCTCGGACACCTCACCGGCTTGACGAACTTGGAGCAGCTCAACCTTTATCGCTGTGAGAAGATCACGGATGCAGGCCTTGAGCATCTCGGCAACCTCACGAGCTTGGAGAAGTTGAACCTGGGCACCTGCCTGAGACTGACCGATGCGGGCCTGGAATACCTCCGCAGCTTGACCAACCTCGAAGAACTGTACCTCACTGGCACCCGCGTTACTACTGAGGGTATGGAGAGGCTCCACCGGGCGTTGCCGAAATGGCCGGGCTACGTCTGCCGTTTTGAGTCTGATGAGGAGGGATGGCTATTGGAGTTGCGATTCCTCGTTCCCGCCACAGACGAACTGCTGGCTCAATTCAGGGGGGAGACCAAGCTCAGGGTGCTGCACCTTTGGGGTGAGGGGATGACCGACGCCGGACTTGAACATCTCAAGGGGTTGGTCAGCCTCGAATGGCTGTCTCTCGACAACACGCAAGTCAGCGACGCGGGGCTGGAACATCTTGAGGGGTTCACCAACCTTCGATGTGTGTGGCTCAGAAGCACGCAGGTTACCGACAAAGGTGCCACGAAACTCCAGCAGGCGTTGCCAAATTGCAGAATTCAGCGTTAGCCAGCCGCCGCCGGTAGCAGGGCTTGTTTGGCGGCGGTTTTGTGGTAGGCTTGGCGGCGTTCGGGCACGGTCCGCCGCGGCCCGCCGCACCAGCAGGCGCCTGTAGCTCAGGGGATAGAGCGACGGTTTCCTAAACCGTAGGTCGCAGGTT
>CAZJRB010000138.1:0-17890 GCA_964547995.1 uncultured Planctomycetaceae bacterium
ACCTTCCCCACCGGCGACTGCGCCACCTGCATCATCTCGCCCAAGCTGGTCGAGTGTGTGCGGGACATGAACATCGACGTGATGACGCTTTCCGACGTCGTCTCGCTCGAGGGCGAGCCGGGCAACTTCCGGGCGGGCATACGGCAGCAGCCGCGGTTCATCGACCTCGACAAGTGTACGGCGTGCGGCGATTGCACGAAGGTTTGCCCCGTCGAATTACCCAGCCCGTTCGATGCAAACCTCGGCACGCGCAAAGCGGCCGACAAGGTCTACGCCCAGGCGGCGCCGAACGCCTGCGTCATCTCGAAGGCCGGCCGGGCCGCTTGCAGTTCGGGATGTCCGATCGACTCCAGCGTCCAGGCGTACGTCGCCCTGATCGGCGCCGGAAAGGTCAAGGAGGCAGCCGGCGTGATCCGACGCGAAAACCCCTTGCCGTCGATCTGCGGGCGGGTCTGTTTCCATCCCTGCGAGGAGCATTGCAACCGCGCCGAGATTGATGCGCCGGTCAACATCCGCGACCTGAAGCGTTTTGCCATCGAGAAGTTTCCCAAGGCCGACATTCCGGAAAATATTCCTCAAAGCGGCAAGGCGGTTGCAATCATTGGTTCCGGCCCGGCCGGTCTGGCCGCGGCCCATTCGCTGTCGCTGGCGGGACACAAGGCCGCCGTATTCGAGTCGCTTCCCGTTTTGGGCGGGATGCTCGCGGTCGGCATTCCCGATTATCGATTGCCGCCGGAAATTCTCGCTCGCGACATCGACGCGATCCGCGCACTCGGCGTCGAGTTCAAGACGAGCGCCTCGGTCGGCAAAGACGTATCGGCCCAACAGCTTCAAGCGGATTTCGACGCGGTCTTCATCGCCACTGGCGCCCACCGCAGCCGGAAGCTGGATATCCCCGGCGAGGACTGCAAAGGCGTGATCCACGGCGTCGATTTTCTGCGGAGGTTCTCGCTCGGCGAGTCGGTTTCAATCGGCCGGAGGGTCGTGGTCGTCGGGGGCGGAAACACGGCGGTCGACGCGGCGCGAACCGCCGTCCGGCTCGGCGCCCGGCAGGTGACCATCCTCTACCGCCGATCGCGCGAGGAAATGCCGGCCGATCCGGCCGAGATCGAAGCCACGCTGGCCGAGGGGATCGAGATCCGCTACCTCGCCGCGCCGGTGAGGGTCCTTGCCGGCGCCCACCGGATGACCGCCATCGAGTGCATCCGCATGGAACTCGGCGAGCCGGACGACAGCGGCCGCCGCCGGCCGGTGCCGATCGACGGCTCCGAGTTTACGATCGAGGCCGACACGCTGATCCCGGCCGCCAGCCAATCGCCCGACCAGAAGCTGGCCCAACTGTTCGAGCTGAAAACAACGCGCCGGGAAACCATCGACGCCGACCGGCTCACCATGGTCACGTCGCGTGAGGGCGTTTTCGCCGGCGGCGACGTCGTGGCCGGACCGTCGAGCGTAATCGACGCAATCGCCCACGGCAAACGGGCGGCAGCGGCCATCGACAACTACCTTGCCGGCCGGCCCGCCGACCAAGGGATCAAAGAGACGCCACAGCGGCCCAATCCGCTTTCCGAAGAGGAACTCGCCGAACGAAAGAAGAATGTCCCGCGGACCAGGCGCGTCGATCAGCAGCAATTGCCGCCGAGCGAGCGGATCGCCGATTTCCGCGAGGTCGAGCAGGTCTACACCGAGGAGGAGGCCCGGCGGGAAGCCCTGCGATGCCTCAACTGCGCCGGCTGCTGCGAGTGCATGCTGTGTGTCGAGGCGTGCCAGGCCGGGGCCATCATGCACGATCAGATCGAGAAGCTCGTCGATATTGAAGTCGGCGCCGTGCTGCTCGCGCCCGGCTTTGATGCCTTCGACGCAACCCGACGCGGCGAGTTCGGTTTCGGCCACGCCCAAAACGTTGTCACCAACGTCCAGTTCGAGCGGATCCTCTCGGCCTCCGGCCCGACCGAAGGGCACATCGTCCGGCCCTCCGACGGCAGGAAGCCGCGGCGGCTGGCGTTCATCCAGTGCGTCGGCTCCCGCGACACCGGCTGCGGCAACGGCTACTGCTCGTCGGTCTGCTGCATGGCCGCCACCAAGGAAGCCATCCTCGCCAAGGAGCACGAGCCCGACGTCGAGGTCACGATCTTCTTCCTCGACCTCCGCGCGTTCGGCAAGGATTTCGACCGTTACTGCGAGCGGGCCGAGTCGATGGGCATCCGCTACGTCCGTTCGTTCATCTCGCGGACCTACGAAATGCCGGGCACGAAGAACCTTCGGCTGGTCCATGTCGATGAAGGCATGAAACAGGTCGAAGAGGAATTTGATATGGTGGTTCTCTCGCTCGGCTTGGAACCGAGCGCAACGCTGCGGCAGCAGGCCGAACGACTCGAGATCGCGCTGAACGAGTGGGGATTCGCCCAGACGGCGGAGCTTCGCCCGCTGGATACCTCACGGCCGGGTGTCTTCGTCGGCGGGGCGTTTCAGGAGCCGAAGGACATTCCCGACACGGTGATGCAGGCCAGCGCGGCCGCCGCCCGGGCAATGACGCTGCTCGCACCCGCCCGCGGCACCCGCGTGAAGACGAAAACTTATCCGCCCGAGCGGGACATCACCGACGAGCCGCCGCGGATCGGCGTGTTTGTCTGCCATTGCGGCAGCAACATCGCCTCGGTCGTCGACGTCGAAGGCGTCGTCGAGCGGACCCGAAAACTACCAAACGTCGTCTTCGCCGAAACGAACATCTACGCCTGTGCCGACGACAGCCACGACCGGATCAAGCAGATGATCGCCGAGCACCGGCTCAACCGCGTGATTGTCGCCTCGTGTACGCCGCGGACCCACGAGCCGATCTTCCGCGATACGCTCCGCGATGCGGGGCTCAACCCGTACCTTCTGGAGATGGCCAACATCCGCGATCAATGCTCGTGGGTACACTCGGAAACACCCGAACAGGCCACCGATAAGGCCGCCGACCTGGTCCGCATGGCCGTCGGGCGCACCGCGAAGCTGACGCCGCTAAAGGAAGAAACCGTACCGGTCAACAACGCTGCGCTCGTGGTCGGCGGCGGGATCGCCGGCATGACCGCCGCGCTGGCGATCGCCGACCAGGGCTTCCCCGTCCATCTGGTCGAAAAGGAACCACAACTCGGCGGCACCGCCCGCCAAATCCATCATACGCTCGACGGCGTGCAAAGCCGCGACCAGCGGTCGCGGAACGAGCGGGGCGACGTGCAAGATTTCCTTGTCCGGACCATCCGGCGAGTCACCTCGCACCCGAAGATCAAAGTCCATCTCCAAACGCGGGTTGCCAAGGTCGACGGCCACATCGGCAACTTCACCTCGACGCTCTGCGATGGAGACAGCGACAGCACAGACCGGCGCGAAATCGAGCACGGCGTCGTCGTCCTTGCCACGGGGGCCACTGAACAAAAACCCGAGTCGTTCGGCTACGGACAAGACAAGCGTATCGTCACGCAGTTGGATCTCTCCGACCGCCTTGGCCGCGAAGAGGTCCCTCTGCCCAAAGGCGCCACCGTCGTCATGATCCAGTGCGTCGAGCAGCGCAACGACGAGCGGCCCTATTGCAGCCGCGTATGCTGCACGACGGCGGTCAAGAATGCCCTGCTGTTGAAGGAGCAATACCCCGACGCCCGGATCGTTGTGCTCTATCGCGACATGCGGACCTACGGCTTTCGCGAGGCGGCGTACCGCGAGGCCCGCGAGCGGGGTGTCCTGTTCGTGCGCTACGAGGCCGAGCAACCACCCAAGTTGAGCTTGGGTGGGGAACTCCGCGTGCAGGTCCGCGAGCCGGCCTTGGGACGAAACCTCGAACTCGAACCGGATATGGTCGTGCTGGCCGCCCCGATGGCGCCCCGGGCGGACCGCCAGCAGCTTTCCGAGCTGCTCCGCGTGCCGCTGAATGCCGACGGTTTCTTTCTCGAAGCCCACATGAAGCTGCGGCCGGTCGATTTCGCCGGCGAGGGCCTTTTCCTCTGCGGCACGGCCCACGCCCCAAAATTCATCAGCGAGTCGATCTCCCAGGCCAACGCGGTGGCGGCCCGGGCGGCCTCGATCCTCTCGCGCAACGAGCTGCCCGTCGCCGGGCAGATCGCCTGGGTTGATCAGGACAAGTGCATCTCGTGCATGACGTGCGTCCACGTCTGCCCGTACATGGCGCCGCGAATCAATGAAGACAACAAGGCCGAGGTGCAAAGCGCCGCGTGCATGGGTTGCGGAAGCTGCACGGCCGAATGCCCCGCCAAGGCGATCTCGCTGCGGCACTATGTCGATGCCCAGATCCTCGGGGCAATGGACAGGCTGCTCGGAACCGCCTCGGGAACAACAACGGAAGAGGAAGCCCAAGAACGGCCCGTAAATTTTGTGTATCTCGAAAACGTCGGCGTGGCACAGCCGCGCTGGAAGTAGTAGCGAGTAGCGAGTAGTGAGTAGTACGCAGTGGATCGTCAATATTCCGAAAGCCCCCGCATTGCATGCGGGGGGTGCGAAGCCGCAAGCAGCAGAATTATAAAGCCGCGACCGCCGGTCGCGCCCTGCGGGAGAATAACATGATGGACAACCAACCGATCATCCTCGCATTCTGCTGCCACTACTGCGCCTATGCCGCGGCGGACCTGGCCGGCGCCATGCGGTTGCAGTACCCCGACAACGTCCGCATTCTTCGGCTCCCGTGTACCGGAAAGGTCGAAGTCGACTACATCCTGGCGGCCTTCGAACGCGGTGTCGACGGCGTCATCGTGGCCGGATGCCTCGAAGGCGGCTGCCACTTCCTCGAAGGAAACCTCCGCGCCCGAAAGCGGGTCGAACGGGCCAAACAGTTGCTCGAAGAAATCGGCCTTAAACCGGAACGCCTGGAAATGTACAACCTCTCGTCCGCCGAGGGCGCCCGGTTCGCCGAAATCGTGACGGAGATGAGCGGGCGGCTCGCCCGGCTCGGCCCGAGTCCCTTGCGGCCCGACAAGACCACCGTGGAACGACGCATTGACGAAATGACCCAACAGGCCGAAGCGGCCGTCGCAGGAGAAACCGAATGATTGTTGCCGACCGAAAAAACGTGCGGGAAATCCGCGACATGATCAAGGGGCACAAACGCGTGCTGCTGGTCGGATGCGGCACCTGCGTCACCGTCTGTCTCGCCGGCGGCGAACGCGAGGTGGGAATCCTCGGCTCTGCACTCCGCATGGCCTTGAAACTCGACGGGCACGGCGGCGTCGTGGTCGACGAATGCACCATCGAACGCCAGTGCGAGGACGCCTTTATCGACATCCTGGCCCCCCGGGTCGCCGAATACGACGCCGTCTGCTCGCTCGGTTGCGGGGCCGGCGTCCAGGCCCTCGCCGAACGCTTCCCCGGTACGGCGGTCTATCCGGGGCTGAACACGCAGTTCATCGGCATCCTCGAATCGCAGGGCGTTTGGACGGAAAAGTGCGCCGGCTGCGGCAATTGCCGGCTCGGCGAGTTCGCCGGCATCTGCCCCATCACCCGGTGTGCCAAGCGGCTTTTCAACGGCCCGTGCGGCGGCTCCCGCGACGGCCGCTGCGAGGTCGACCCCGAGTTGGACTGCGCGTGGCAGTTGATCTACGACCGCGCGAAGGCGCTCGGCATCCTCGACCAGTTCGCCTCGATCGCCGAAGTCCACGACTGGTCAACCGGTCCCGACGGCGGCCCCCGCCGCGTCGTCCGCGAGGACCAGTGCATCGCCGGGTTGGGCCCGAATGCGTGAGGGCAGAGGGAATCGGGGATCGGGGATCGGGTATCGGGGATCGGGGCGTGGCACCCCGGTGTTTAGCCGCCGTCGGCACGACGGCGTGCGTGGGAGTGCCCGAAAAACGCGGCAAATCTCTATCCTCTCATTTCCCCTCCGGCTTGGCTTCCGGTGCCGAGTCCCAGTACAGCGTGACGATCACCTCCCGGCCCTTGCCGGAAAAGAACGCCGCCTGGTCGCCCGCGTCGTCGTAGCAAAACCCGTAGGCCTTGTGGCCGATGGCGTGGTCGTGAAAGAACTTCGCATACCAGTTGCAGGGCTCCGCCTTGTAGAACGCCGCCGGGTTGTCCCAGTCGGCCGGGTCGGCCAGCACGTGACGGTTCGCAGCCGCGCAGAAATGCGGATTCGCGGCGAGGACTCCCGTGCCCAGGAAGACGTCCTGGGTAGTCGGCTTGCCGGCGCAACGGATCGGCTTGCCACCGCCGACGGGCGTGAACGTCAACGCCCCGTCGACCACCTTGCCGATCCATCGGCCGCTCGGCGTCTTCTTCTCCCGGGCGTACGCGGCCCACACCTCGTCGATGTACCGGTCGAAGTACCGGGCGTTGGGCCCAATCTTGCCGAAGCCGGCCCGGCAGGGCGAGAGGATCCAGAAACCGCCCTTCACACACGCCCGGAATTCCTTCGGGGCCTCCTTGCGGAATGCCTCAAACAGCTTCCGGCGCGACTCACGGATACCCACCCGCTTGTCGCCCAGCTTGATGGTGATCGGGATACAGAAAGCGTCCACCTGCGTGGTGTTGCCGTGCCAGACCCCTTTGTTGTAGGTGTACTCGATGAAATCCCAGTACGCCTCGCGGTCGTCGAGATTCTTCGGCGCCGCCCCGAGCCGGAAGTACACCCGCCCGCTGCCGGCCGGACAGCGGACCGTGGGCTCGTCGGCAAAGGAATGCCACCGCCGGCCGCCGTCCAAGCTCCAAAAGCACTGATCGTCCGCAAACGCGCCGTTCGTCTTGTTGACAAACTTGTAGACCAACCCGTCCGCCGCTTGGGGCCCTTGAGCCTGGCCAAAAGCGCTCACCGCCCACAGCAGCCCAACCCCCGCCAGCCCCATGCCCTTCAGAAACGAACAATACGTTGTTCGGTTCGCCATCTTAACACTCCCGGTTTCGTGGGTCGACGTACCCGGGCCCCCAAAGGACCCGCCGTCTGAGCCATCCCTAGCGCAACTGCCGCAAATCGCCGTTGCTTCAGGCGAACGCTCGCCTTCAGCCGGCGGCGATAGCCGATCGGCTGGAAGGCGTTGTTAGGACATCAAGGTGTCCACTCAATGAATTCACTTTCGTAACGGTCCAGGTAGTCTTCCAGACAATCCTCAATCTTCTTGGTACAGCTGCCAAATGCCGTATCAAGGTCATGCATATCCACTTCATCGTATCCGGCGATGAACTCCTCGACTGTTTCGGGGTAGCGTATATCTTGGGAAAATCCTGCCAAAGCCTTCTCGAGAATCTCTGCCTGCTCTTTCGCACCAACTGCGAGCAGCGACTCAACGACTTCTTCGTGATCGTAGTGGACCTTGTTGCAAAAATACTGCCAATGGCCTCCATTGTAGACTTCACTCATATACCAATACGCAAGATGTGCTTTGCGCTGTATCGGGGTCAGATCCTCCAACTCCGATAGTGCAAGAAGATCGTTCATTGCATTCCAACGCTCGCCCTCGAACACTTGGAATGCCTTTCTACTGAGTTTTCTTGGTGCCGTCATTTTTTTGTGGTCCAACCTGCTATTCTACCCAAAACCTCCATTTGCCGGGCGAAGACGCCAGAGTCGCACGGGTGCCTGTGATTGAAACTGCGGCACTGCTTCACCGGAAGCAGTGCTGACGCAGTGTGTGGTCTCCAAACTCCGGTTCCCCTCCCGGGCTACTCACTCCCTAACAGTACAAACTCACAACTCCTCGCCCGACTCCACACTGCCTCTGCCGAAGCAGTGGCGCCCGAGCCCGTCTTCACCACGAATCACGGGCGCCGGCGATTGTTAGCCATCCTCTTTCATTTCTGGAAAGCAACCGGCCATCATGGATGTCAACACTGACAGCCAGCAAATGGCTTGGTCGCAGACGAAGTCACACAGCTCAGGATTATCGGTTACCCTCCCGACACCGTATCCAAGGGCATCTTCGCTCAATGCTACGAGGTTGAATTCCGCCCCCATCGGATCACCATGCACAAGGTGGTTGAACGTGGAGCAAACTGCCTTCGCGCCCTCAAGGTCCGTGTCCGGGTGCATGTCCGCAAGCATCTTAGTGAGCGACGGGCGCTCTCGATGTCGCCACCCGTCCTCCCACGTGGCGATTTCGTCTGGATTACGCCAAAGATAGGATATGATTGCGGCTCTTTCGATCAAGGACCTCAGGAGAACCGCCGCGGAGAACAAGTGCCCCTGCCGGAGAAGCTCTCGAATGCTGAGGGCAAGATTGATTCCCTGCGGAATGATTTGGGCTGCAGCTCGCTGGAGGCGCGACTGCTGATGGCTGTGTGTGTATGCCGCGACCGCAGAGTTCATCTCGAGCGAAGAGATGATGAGGGTGTCGAAGACATAGAGGGGATGCCGCCCCAGGTAAGGCTCGTCATCCGGCGTGAACACAGGTGGATCAGCTTTGTTGATCATGGCTAACTTGTTATTCTACCCAAAATCTCCATTTGCCGGGCGCCACAGCCCTGTCCCCCACGATAGGCTAGCCGACCTTGGCGACCGAATCAAGCGTGCGAGGCAAAAACCCCGCGGAAATCTCGACCGGCGGCCGGCACACGGAGAAGCGGCGGTCTTTTCCCGGCCGGGTGGTCGCTTGCAGGAAAGTGTGCCAGACCTCCCCGATATCACCGCCCCGCCAGTTGCTTCTTGACCTGCGCGAGCCACTCGTCGGCCGCCGCCCGTAGCGAGGCGGTTTGAGTTTTCTGCTATGATGCTGGAGGCCGACCGCCGATCCTTTCATTTTCCCTTCAACGGATTGTCCGGCCGGCGCATATAGGGTGGTAGAACACCCTTGGGGAACGGAGCATGAACCAGCCGAACCACCCGAAACAGTCGGACGAATGGCTGATGGGCCAGGTGGCCTCGGGCAAGCAGGACTGCCTGGCCCCGCTCGTGCGCCGCTACGCCAGCCCGCTTTTGACCTACATCGAGCGGATGGTCGGCGACCGGCACCGGGCCGAGGAGCTTTTCCAGGACGTGTTTCTGGCGGTCTGGGCGAAGCGGAAGACGTACAAGCTGCCAAAGCCGTTTCGCGCGTGGCTTTTCGCGATCGCGACGAACCGTTGCCGGGCGGCGTTTCGACGCGCATCGCCGGACGTGGTGCTGCCACTGAATGAATATTCGCCGGAGAGCCCCGCTTCGGCCGAGCCCTCGCCCGCCGCTGCCGCCGTGGCCACCGAAACCGCAAACCTCGTTGCCCGAGCCGTCGCCGGGTTGCCCACGCAGCAACGCACCGTCGTGGTGCTGCGGAACTGGAACGGGCTCTCCTACGCCGAGATCGCCAAAGTCACCGGCACGACGGAGGGAACGGTCCGCTCGCACATGCACCACGGGCTGGCCGGGATGCGGAAATATCTGGAACCGAGAATGAAATCATGACTAGGGACTGGGGGCTAGGGGTTGGGGAGAGTGGGGCCGTTTAGCCGCCGCCGGCACGGCGGCGTACGTTGAAAACTACTACACGCGATAATCATGGGGGTTTGAGAAATGCTCAAGCCAAATCAACACGTCCTGGACTACATCGACGATTACCTGCACGGCGCCCTTTCGGCGTCGGATGCGCAGGTCGTCGAGCGCCACTGCGCGACGTGCCGCATCTGCAAGACGGCGATGGAAGAAGCGGAAAAACGCTTCGAGGCCATGAAGACCATCCCCGCTACCGAGGCGCCCGAGCGGCTGATCCGGCAAACGGTAGAGAATGTCACTGCGTGCATCCAGAGGCGCCGCAAGTTCCGCAAGCACTTCGGGGGTGCCGTGCTGTTGGCCACCGCCGTTTCGGTGTTGATCATCGGCGTGGCGAACATCTACTACTACCGGCTCGCGCCTTCGCCCTGCGACCTGCGGATACTGGGCCAGCACGATCTGCTGGCCGACACCGGGGCCTCCTTGCGCGTGGCCATGTTGAACCACGAGACAGGCGAACCGATGGCCGGCGTGCCGGTCGAAATCGCCGTCTACGACAAATCGGCCCAAGATTGGCTCCACCTGGCCAGCTTCGAGACGGATTCTCGCGGCGCCGGCAGCCCGCGGTTGACCATGCCCGACTGGGACGACGGGCAATACCGGCTCCGGGTGACTGCCCAGCCCGGTGGCCCGCCGGAAGTCCTCACGCAGACGATCGAGCTGCGCCGCGAATGGAAGCTGATGCTCAGCAGCGACAAGCCGGTCTACCAGCCGGGACAGACGATCCGCGTCCGCTCGCTCGCCCTGCGCCGGCCCGATCTGAAACCGGTTGCCGGCCGGGAAGTCATCTTCACCATTACCGACCCGAAGGGCAACGTGATCTTCAAACAGAAGGAAGTCACGAGCAAGTTCGGCATCTCCTCAGCCGATTGCCCCCTGGCGACCGAAATCATCGAAGGGCCCTACCAGATCGAGTGCCGCGCGGGCGAGACGACCAGCCGGACGACCGTCGAGGTGAAGAAGTACGTCCTGCCGAAGTTCAAAGTAGCGGTCACACTCGACCAGCCGTACTACAAGCCGGGCTCGCAAGTCTCGGGTACGGTCCGGGCCGACTACTTCTTCGGCAAACCGGTCGCCGGCGGCGACGTCCAGATCGAGGTCCGGGGGATCGACGTCGAGTCGTTCGAGATCTGTTCGATCAGCAAGAAGACCGACACCGGCGGCAAGGCCGAGTTCACGTTCATCCTGCCCGACCGGCTCGCCGGACGCGACCAAGACGCCGGCGACGCACGGTTCATGCTCGTCGCCACGGTGACCGACTCGGCAGGCCAGAAAGGCTCGAAGGGCGCCTCGCGGACCGTCACCGTACATCCAATCCAGCTCGAGATCATCCCCGAGTCGGGCGCGCTGGTGCGCGGGCTGCCGAACAGGATTTACGTCTTCGCCACGTACGCCGACGGGCGGCCCGCCCAGGTCCGGCTCGCGATGCTCGACGCCGACGCGGAGGTCGAAACCAACAAGCTGGGCGTCGCGTCGTTTGAGATCACGCCCCGAGAAGACCCTCTCTATCTGACCGTCAAGGCGACCGATGACGAGGGACGGGAGGGCCGAAAGCAAGTCCAACTGACCTGCGGGCGTCTGAGCGGCCATTTCATCGTCCGGACCGACAAGGCCGTCTACGACGGCGGCGACACGATGAGCGTCATGACGCTCGGCGGCGGTGTCGAGCCGGTCTTCCTCGACTTCATCAAGGACGGCCAGACGATCCTGACCCAGTCGATCGAGATGAAAAACGGCCTGGGCCGGTTCGAGTTCGACCTGCCGCCGGACATGTTCGGCACCATTGAACTCTGCGCGTACCGCTTCGACACGAGCGGTCTGGCCGTCCGCCAGTCGCGGATGATCTACGTCAGCCAGGCCCGGGCGCTGAAGATCAAGGCCACCTTCGACAAGGACGAGTACCGCCCCGGCGGCCGAGCAAAGCTCAAGCTGGCCCTGACCGACGACGAGGGGACGCCCGCGCCCGGGGCCATCAGCCTCGCGGCCGTCGACGAGGCCGTCTTCTCGGTCCTCAGCCAGCAGGCGGGCATGGAGCAGACGTTCTTCCTCTTGGAGCAGGAGTTGCTCGAACCGCTTTACACGATCTATCCCGGCTGGTCGCCCGAGTTGTTTTCCGAACTGCCGATCGGCCAGCGGATGGAGTTCGAGCAGGCCCTGTTTTCGAGAACGGCCCGGACCCTGTCCGGACGGAACGCCCTGCCCGGCGCGTTCGCCGGACGAGACCTCGTGCGGTCGATGCGAAGAGGCCGCTACGTTGGCATGGAGCCGCGTCCGGATCGGGTTCCCCGCGCCCAGAGCGGGTCGCCGTTTACGCTGGCGGACGCGAGCTTCCTGCAGAAGTGGAGGGCCGTCAACGCCCGCCGCCAGTCGGGCCTGATTGGCGTGGCCACGGCGTGGTTCTCGCTGTTCGGCGTGCTCGCGATTCTGGGGGCTGTTAGCTTCGCCGTCTCGAAACCCAAGGCATTTCTGATCACCCTCGGCGTGGCCTTCTCCATCTTCTGGGGTTTGGTTGTGCTTCTTATAGTGTTCGCGATACTGATATCGCTCGGTTGCAGCGCCGCGCCAAGGGAACCCCAAGCCGTAGCAGAGTCGTGTGGAGCGAAGATGGCCGCGGACAAGCCTTCGGACAAGCCCCCGGCCGTCCATTCCCTATTAGAGGACGCATACGCTCCGCCGCGCGTGCGGCAGTGGTTCCCCGAAACGTTGCTCTGGCGGCCGGAACTGGTGACCGACGACGACGGCGTCGCCGAATTGGAAATCGACCTGGCCGATTCGATCACCACTTGGCGGCTCTCCACCAGCGCCGTCTCCGGCGAGGGACAGCTCGGCGGCCAGGAGTTCCTGATCCGCGTGTTCCAGTCGTTCTTCGTCGATTTCAATCTGCCGGTGGCGCTGACGCGCAACGACGAGGTCGGCGTGCCGGTTGTGGTCTACAACTACCTCGATAAGCCGCAGACGGTCGAGCTGGAATTGAAAGACGCCGAGTGGTTCGAGCGGCTCGACACCGACGAGAACCAGGAGGCTGGAACGAAGACCATCGAACTCAAACCGGGCGAGGTCCGGTCGCTCAACTATCCGCTGAAGGTCCTGAAGGTCGGCAAGCACACGCTGGAGGTGACCGCCCGGGGCTCCGGCATCGCCGACGCGATCCGCCGCGAGATCGAGGTCGTGCCCGACGGCCGCCGTGTGGAAGAGGTGGCCAGCGGTACGCTCTCGCAGCCGGCCGAAATGACCCTGAGCGTCCCGCAAGACGCCATCGAGGGCAGCACGCGGGCGATCGTGAAGCTCTACCCGTCGAGTTTCAGCCAACTGGTCGAAGGGCTCGACGCCATCTTCCGGATGCCCGGCGGCTGCTTCGAGCAGACCTCGTCGACCACCTACCCGAACGTCCTGGCGCTCGACTACCTGCGGCGGACCAACAAAAGCGTGCCGCAGGTCGAGGCCAAGGCCCGGCAGTACATCCACACCGGCTACCAGCGGCTGGTGAGCTTCGAGGTCGCCGCCGGCGGGTTCGACTGGTTCGGCCGCCCCCCGGCCAACCGGACACTGACCGCCTACGGCCTGATGGAGTTCGAGGACATGGCGAAGGTCTACGACGTCGATCCGCGATTGGTCGAGCGGACCCGGCAGTGGCTCTTGGCCCAGCGCAAGGGCGACGGCTCCTGGGCAAACGAGTCGGGCATGCTCAACGACGGGCTGGCCGGCAACGTCAACCGCGGCGGCGACCTCGATTTGGCCGCCACCGCCTACATTGCCTGGGCCGTCTTTGGCAACGGCAGCGGTCGAAACGAAGCGGGGCCGACGCTCGGCTACCTCTTGGCCCATCGACCCGAATCGATCAACGACCCGTACTTGCTGGCGATCACCGCGATGGCGATCGCCGGAATCGACCCGAACCGCGGGAGGCTCGGCAGTTACCTTGCCCGGCTCGACGAGATGAAGAAGACCAGCGACGACGGGAAGCAGGTCTGGTGGGAGCAGCCGGCCGGGTCGCAGACGACGTTCTACGGCTCCGGCCGCAGCGGCGATATTGTCACGACCGCCACGGCCACATTGGCCCTGCTCGAGGCCGGACGGTATCCCGCCACCGCCCGCGGGGCGCTCACCTGGCTCGTCGAGCAGAAGGACCCCAACGGCACGTGGCACTCGACCCAGGCGACGGTCCTTTCGCTGAAGGCCCTGCTGGCGGGGACCGGGGCGCCGCTCGGCGGCGAGAAAGAGCGGAAGATCGACATTGCTCTTAACGACGAAATAGCCCGCCAGGTCGTTATCCCGGTCGACCAGTCGGAGGTGATGCAGCAGATCGACCTGTCGAACATGCTCACTGCCGGTAACGAGTACCGGTTGACGCTGACCGATCAAACAGACACCGCCGTCGGCTACCAGGTCACCTTCCGGTATCACGTCGAAGGGGAAGCACCCGAGCCGGTCGAAAAGGAGGCCCTTTCGATCGACATCGAGTACGACCGGCAGCGGCTCAACGTGGACGACACGGTAACGGCCGTCGCCACGGTCACCAACAACATGTCGGAACCGGCGCCGATGGTGATCGTCGATCTGCCGATCCCCGGCGGGTTTGCGATCGACCCGGGCGAGCTGGACGAGCTGGTCGGATCGCAGAAGATCGCCCGTTACCAGATCACCGCCCGTCAGGCGATCGTCTATCTGCGGCAGCTTTCACCGGGCGAGAAGCTCGCTCTTCGCTACCGGCTGCGGGCGACGATGCCGGTGAAGGTTGCCGTGCCCGACGCCCGGGTCTACGAATACTACGACCCCGACAAGAAGGCCTCCGGCGGTGCGGTGCAGCTCGAGGCGACGATCAGGATCTAACCATAAAGCCGCGACCGTTGGTCGCGCCCGGCGTTGTCGCAAGCTGTACCCACTGGTCAGATCGGCGCGACCAACGGTCGCGGCTTTATGGCTCGAAAATTTGAAACTCCCAAATCGTCGGGCCGTCGGTCGATTGGAGGATGTTCAGGCGGAACGACTGCGCGGTGACCGGCTTGAACTTGATCTCCCGATTCTCGCCGATGCGCTTGCCGGTGGCGAAAGTTTTCCATTGGTCGCCCTGCTGCTTCTGGAGTTCGAACTGCTGGACGCGGCCGGCGTACGCCTCGGCGATCCGGGCGCGGTCGATCGTTTTCGGCCCGCCCAGGTCGACCTCGAGCCAGGCCTTGGCGGTGCCGGTGTCGGTGGCCCAGCGGGTGTCGGGATCGTCGTCGAGGGCCTTTTGCGGGCCATATTCTCCGACCATCTTCTGGTAGACGTTCGAGGCGGCCGACTTCTTTCCGAAGGCCGCGCTGCCGGACTTCAGCCGCTCGGGGTTGACTTCCGCCGCCGGCCCGTCGAGCTTCAAGACGACAATCGTGTCGATCTCCCGGCGGCTGTCCTTGGGCACGGAGACACGGATCGACTCGCCGGTCTGCTCGACTTTTACGCTGCCGCCGGTCAACACGCTCGAAGAGACGATTTTGTTCTCGATCGTCGGCAGCACAACCGTTTCGAGCCCCGGATCAAGGATGTGGACGTAAACGGTATCGCCGCGATACGTGGAAGCCCCCCACGGTCCCGGGCGGAACGGCCCGCCCCGGGTGTCGTAGATGCTCTCGCCATACTTCTTGAGCCACGCACCCATCTCTTTGAGGCGTTCGACCTGGCGTGGTTCGATCCGCCCGTCGGGCATCGGGCCGACGTTGAACAGCAGATTGCCGTCGCCCCCGACCACGCGCACGAGCGTGTGCAGGCATTGCTTGAGCGATTTCATCTGGTCGTTTGGCTTCCAGGCCCACTGTCGGCAGATGGTCATGCAGGTTTCCCACGGGCGGCCGGTCTGCATCTTGCCGATCCGCTGCTCGGGCGTGTCGTTGTCGCAGGGCAGCCCGGCCCGGTTGTTGATGATGATGTGCGGCTGCAACCGGCGGCACATCTTAATGAGCGGCGGCGAGTCCCAATCGGCCGACGACCCGCCCAGGCCGTCGAAGAAGATCATGCTGACCTCGCCGTAGTTCGAGAGAAGCTCGCGGAGCTGGCCGTGCAGAAACTCGATGTACTTCTTGTGCCGCTGGCCGTTTCGGTAATCGGGGTGGTACCAATCGACCGGCGAGTAGTAGATGCCCCACTTGATCCCGCCTTCGTGGCAGGCATCGGCCAGTTGCTTCACCACGTCCTTCTTGTAGGGCGATTCGGGGCTGGTGATCTTGTAGTCGGTCAGCTTCGAGTCGAACATCGAGAAGCCGTCGTGGTGCTTGGTCGTAAAGACCATGTAGCGCATGCCGGCGTCCTTGGCGACGTCGACCCACTCTTCCGCGTCGAACTTGACGGGGTTGAATTCCTTATACAAGTTATCGTAGACCTCGGCGGGGATGTTGCCGCGCCCGCGGCGGCCGCGTCGCTCGCCGCCCCGCGACCAGCCGATCTCCGTTCCCTTCAGGCTGACCGGCCCCCAGTGGATGAACAAACCGAATTTCAACTTCCGCCAGGCGGCAATGTCCTCCGGCGAGGCATTCTGCCAATCCTTTTCCTTCTCGGCTTCGGCCCCGGGGGCCACGACCGATAGACCGAGCACAAGGAGCAAAGACGAAAACAAGACGCGGTGGACGCGATTCATGAGGGTCTCCCTATTTGTTTGGGTGGCAAAGTCGCCCATTCCGTGAATGCCTGCTACTTGGGTTATTTCGCGCGGATGTCGTAGCACAGCAGAATATCCTTGTGACGCAGATACAGCTTGCCGTCGTGGATGACCGGATGGGGCCACGCGGGGCCGCCGCCCTTGGGCGGTTCGAGCTTTCCCTTGATCTTGAAAGCCTCGGGCGTCGCTTCCACCAGAAAGACCGGGCCCTTGTCGTAGCGGAAGATGAAATTGCCGTCGGCGTAGAGTACGGCCGTTGATCCGCCCGCCGGGGCCTTCGGCTTCCACGCTATTTTACCGGTCAGAAACTCCAGGCAGACGGGCGTGCCGTTGTTCTGGCCGTCGCCGCCGTAGATGTGGTCGCCCACGAGGATCACGCCGCCGTGGTGGTTCTCGAAGTCTTTGTGCGTTAGGAAATAGACCTCGTCGACCTTCATCGAGTCGCCGTCGCGGGTTAGTTTCAGCAGCGCACAGCCGGTCTTGTAACTGGTGGTCACGAAGACGTGGTTTCCGCGGGCCACCGGCGTGGGGATGCTGGCGGTCCCGTTCGCGATGCGGTTGTAGCCCCAGAGGAATTTCCCGTCGGAGGCGCGGATGCCGACGGCCCCGCGGCCGATGATCTGGATGTACTGCCGCACGCCGTCGATTTCGGCAACGATCATCGACGAGTAGGCGGCGCCGTCCTTGCCGCGTCGGCCGATGTCGGGCAAGGCCGACTTCCAGATCAACTCGCCCGTCTTCTTGTCCAGCGCGACGAACATGGCGTCGTTGCCGCCGGGCGTGCAGACCAGCTTCTCACCGTCCACGAGCGGCGATTCGCTGAACTTCCACATCGACATCATCTTGCCGCCGAAGTCCTTGGGAAAATTCTTCCGCCAGACGATCTTGCCGGTGGCCGTCTCGACACAGGCCAGATCGCCGGAGGTGCCGATCACGTAGAGCAGATCGCCGTCGACGGTCGGCGTACATCGCGGGCCGTCCGAGTGCGGCGGGCCGATCGGCGTCGACCAGAGTTCCTTGCGGGTGTTCAGGTCGTAGGCCATGACGCACTGTTTTTCGGCGCCGCCCAGTTCGCGGTCGCCCATGGTGAAGATCTTGCCGCCGGCGATGGCGACGGTCGAATAGCCCTTGCCGAGCCCTTCGAGTTTCCAGAGCAATTCGGGGCCGCCTTCGGGCCACTTTTGCATCAGGCCGGTCTCGATGCACTTGGCGTCCCGGTTGGGGCCGTGAAACTGTGCCCAATCGGGCGCGGCGGCGGGCGAGACGTTCGCCATGACGATAACGATGGAAACGGACAATAGCGTCGAGAACACACATGAGTTGCGGGACATGGTCTTTCTCTTTCAGAAAGGAACAAGGGGGTTTGCTCGGTAGTCCGTTGATTATGCGAAAGTGCTCCCGGTTGGTCAAGCGAGTGCCACGGGCTGCTTGTCAGCCCGTGCTGGGTCGCCGCGCGGGCCCCGGCTCGATGCAACGCCGGACGCATTTTGCTCCAAACAGTCTGGGGATTCACGCCCAATAGTCTACCCCGGGACAGCACGGGCTGGCAAGCAGCCCGTGCCACCCGTCTGCCGACTCTTTGCCATGGCGATTCCGTTCCGCTAAAATGAGATTGCTTGTGGAGCGACTCTCCGAGTCGCATTTTCACGACACGGAGTGTCGTGCCACATTCCGTGTACCGTCCGCCGAACGCGTTTTCCCAACACAGGAGATCCTCAATGTTTCGCAACTCCATGAATGCCCTTGCGTGTAAGCCGCTCTTGGCGGCCTTGTTCTTAGTTCGGGTTTTGCACATTTCACGCGGTCGTTTGCGGCGGGCCAAGGGCTAT
>CAZJRB010000139.1:0-17802 GCA_964547995.1 uncultured Planctomycetaceae bacterium
CTTACACCCGAATCGCGGCCTAACTGGCCAGGAACTTACGAAACGGACATCTAGCAGGAACTACACGAGTATGGTTTGACATTACCCCCGGCAGGGGGGAACGGGGCAAAACACCCGCTTCCGCAGATGGAACCCCGACTTTTACAAGGTGACATTTCAGGGCCTCCGCGTCAATCCATGCCGGCACATGCCCCGCCCAAATGGGAGCCCCCGCTTGTCTCGAGTTCGAAGTTTCTGCAAGCTACAATAGACAGTACTTTCTAGGACTTTTGAAACGCCGAACAGCAAATCTACCGGGTTTCGCGATGCTAGCACCGGTTTTCGCATTTCAGGGAGCGTCGACCAGACTTCGAAAAACCTGTGCTAGCACCCCCAAAACGCTGCATACACGTGCCAAATCAGCCTCACAAAATCCTAGAAACTACTGAATAGAAGTTTCTGCAAGCTACAATAGAAGAAGGATCTACTGAAAAAGGGGACCGAGCGTGCGGAACCATCGTGGAATACTGACCATCCTGCTGGCGGTAGCGCTACTGACGACGGGGATTACGATTGCCGTTTTCGCGTTTCTCCCGCGACTGCCCGATCCCGCAGTCGCCGACCGCGACGGACTGCTCCAATGGCTGGTCGCACGGGATCTCGGCGGCGAGTCGCCGGCCACCCGCGAGGTGCTCGTATGCCGGCTCGATGAGGAATTCCGCTCGGGAATCGATTGGGAGGCAACGGGCAAACGATTGGACGGCGACCAGCGAAAACGCGTCTGCGAGAACGTCCTTCTGCTCATGGGACCCTGGTTGAAGCAAAAAACGGACCGGTACTTTGCCTTGCCGGAAACGGAACGCACGGCCTTCCTCGACGAAACAGTTGACTCAATAGCCATGTGGCGCGGGGTCGAATCGTTTCGCCCCGATCCAAGTGCGAACAACGCCAATCGCGAATCAAACACGCGCGTCGGCGGACTGCCGGCAACGCTGTTGAACCGAGCAGACGAATATGATGGCCGGGCAAACCCGGCCCGCCGGCAGCAGATTGACCGATTCGTACAAGCGGTACAAGCCCGCTGGCTGATGCGGAGCCTCGGCGAGTTGTCCCCTGTGGCCCAATAAGGTGTGAAGACGGAGGTCAGCGCGGCCTTCTCGGAATCGGCGAGGGGGTCTCCATGTCGTTTCGGTCGGCTTCATGCCACAAGGGCAGACCACACCGGACCCGTTCTGCCATGATCCGCAGTTTCTCCTTCGTTCCCGGCATCGCGTCGGAGGCATCGAACTCACTATTCTCCACCTCTAGCGGTTCAAAGTCCCAAATCCCCATTTTGATTGCTTCTAGCACGGACTTCGGCACGGCTACGCTCCTTCTCGAAAGAGGCCCTTCTTCTCGGTCTCGGGACCGTCACCCAGCCCACGAGGCCGACCACCCCGATGATACGCTGCGAATTCGCCTCTTCCACTACTCCTCTAAGTAGATGATTAGATGGCTTTTCTCCAAAAATGTCAAGGAATCTGCGCCTGCTTCGTAACGCAGTCCCGGGAACAGATTGCTTTCCCTTCATTTGAGGGGGTTGATTTCCGCTGCCAAATCCAGTCTCTTGATGCATTGTACAGTGTTCAACCGCCCTAAAAGGCAATCCCACCGGCATGGATGACGCACACGATTCTGCAACGTCGTCAAGCAGACCCCTCCTCGTTGTCTCCGCTGTTATTTTGGCAGCGTATTTCATCTCGGCACTGTTCGACTTGCCCCAGCAGGGCGCCGAGATGATTGCCAAGGCATCGCACGGAGGCCACGAGGAAGGACGCCCGACCGAAAGCCCCGATGTTGCGCATCCCGAGGTCCCGGAACACACGGCTGCCGAAGTAGAACGCCATCCCGACATCTGGATGATCGTCCCGTTTGCCCTGCTGCTGGGTGCGATTGCCGTGCTCCCGCTGGTGCCGGCCACCGAACACTGGTGGGAGAGCAACCTCAACCGGTTTATCGTGGCGCTGGTCCTGGGGGCACTGACGCTGCTGTATTACCTGATCCTGCACGAACACCCGATCTACGGCCACTGGCCGGCCCACCACGTTGCCCAGCCGAGCGAAGAGGGCCTCAACTTCCTGCTCAGCGGGACCGTCCTGGCCAACGCCGTCCTGGGCGAGTACATCCCGTTCATCATGCTGCTGTTCAGCCTCTACACGATCAGTGGCGGGATTCGCATCGAGGGCGATCTGAGGGCACACCCCTTGACCAACTCGGTGTTCATCGCCGCTGGAGGCATCCTCGCCAGTTTTATCGGCACCACCGGCGCCGCCATGGTCCTGATCCGACCGTTGTTGGAAACCAACAGCGAGCGGAGGCACGTCAAACACACCGTCATCTTTTTCATCTTCGTCGTGTGCAATTGCGGCGGGTGCCTGTTGCCGATCGGCGATCCCCCGCTGTTCCTCGGTTATCTGCGCGGCGTCGATTTCCTCTGGACCTTCACGCTCTGGCCGGCCTGGCTGTTCGTCAACGTAACGATTATTACCGTCTACTACTTGTGGGATCATTTCTTCTATTATCCGCACGAAGCACCCATCGACATTGCCATCGATGAAATGCGCACGCGAGGGCTGAAATTCTCCGGGATATGGCCAAACGTTCTCCTCCTGGCCGGCGTCGTCTTCTCCGTTGCGCTGCTCGATCCGAGCAAGACCTTTCCGGGCACCGACTGGCATCCCTGGATGTACCTGCGCGAGATCGCCCAACTGGCAATGGTTTGCCTGTCGCTGTTGTTCGGGAATTCCGAAGTGCGCCGCGCCAACAACTTCAACTATCACGCCATCCTCGAGGTAGCGGCGCTCTTCTTCGGGATATTCATCTGCATGCAGCCCCCGTTGGAAATCCTCCACATCAAGGGACCGAGTCTGGGGCTGAACCAGCCGACGCAGTTCTTCTGGATCACCGGCAGCCTTTCCTCGGTCCTGGATAACGCCCCGACCTACGTGGTCTTCTTCGAGACGGCCCGGAGCCTCACCGCCCCGGAAGGCACCACGGTAGTCGCGGGCGTCATGGAACCGCTGCTAACGGCGATCAGTCTCGGCGCCGTCTTCATGGGCGCGATGACCTACATCGGTAACGGCCCGAATTTCATGGTCAGGGCCATCGCCGAGAGGTCCGGAATCAAGATGCCCAGCTTCTTCGGATATATGCTCTACAGTTGCTGTATTCTACTGCCGCTGTTCGTCGTTACCACCTTGATCTTCCTGTGACGGTTATAGCGGCCGACATGCAACATCGTAGTATCACCACCGATCGCCAACTTGCGGAGTATTGCCGGCAGCTTGCGCAGGCCGACTCGATCGCGTTGGATACCGAGTTCGTCTCCGAGCACACGTTTCGGCCCGTCCTGTGCCTCGTCCAGGTGGCCGCCAGCGGAGAGATTGCCGTGATCGACGCGATGGCCGTCGAAGACGTGACGCCTTTCTGGGAAGCCGTCACCGCCGAAGGGCACGAGACGGTCGTCCACGCCGGGCGCAGCGAGATGGAGTTCTGCTTGGAGGCAACGGGTCGTTGGCCGGAGCGGCCGTTCGATGTGCAGCTTGCCGCGGGGCTCGCCGGGGGCGAATATCCGGCCGGATACAACAACCTGCTGGCCCAACTACTCGGAGAGAAACCGCGAAAGCACGAAACGCGAACCGACTGGCGCCGCCGCCCTCTCTCGAAGCGCCAGATCGAATACGCCATCGACGACGCCCGCTACCTGCCGGCGCTCCGCGATACTCTTCACGCAAAACTCGAGCAACTCGGCCGGCTGGCATGGCTCGACGAAGAGATGGCCGCGTGGCGGGAAGAAGTGGAATGCGCCTGTTCGAAAGACCGGTGGCGCCGGATTCCGGGCATCTCGGGGCTCGACCGGCAAAGCCTGGCCATTGTCCGCGAGTTGTTCTATTGGCGTGAAGGGGAAGCCGAGCGGCGCAACAGGCCGGTCCGACGGGTGTTGCGCGACGATCTGATCGTCGAACTCGCCCGACGCAAAACGGCCGACCAGAAGCGGATCCTCGCGATCCGCGGACTCGGCCGCCGCGACCTGCGATCCCGAATGCCCGAAATCGCCGCCCGCATCCGCCACACACTCGACTTGCCCGACGACGACCGCCCGGCAATTATTCACCGCGAGCGGACGCCCAGAATATCGGTCCTCGGCCAGTTCCTCTTTTCCGCGTTGGGAAGCGTTTGCCGCCGGTCCCAGCTCGCCCCCAACCTCGTCGGCACCCCCAACGACATCCGCGACCTGATCGTCTATCGCACCGGCGGCAGCAAGAGAGAACGCGTTCCCAGACTCGCCCAAGGCTGGCGCGCCGAGTTCATCGGCCACTTGTTCGACGATCTGCTCGCCGGAAAGAAGTCGATCCGGATCGAGGACCCGAAGTCGGAGCACCCGCTGATCTTCGAGCCCGCTGACAGCTAATCAAGATCGAACCGGAGGATTCCAAGTTCGTCGACGTCGATGGCAATTTCCTCGCCAAGGATCGTCTTCGTGTTATACTTCGCGGGGATATCCTCGCCTTTCTTCGTGATCTCAACCAGATACAATCCCGGAGCCAATCCCGACGGTTCGTCGGACGAGATGGGGACCGATACATCAGCCAATCCATCCTCGTCGGTCACGCCGGTTGCCGTCTGCATCTGATCACCCAGGAATTTCTCAGGCACGAACTTGACGGTAGCACCCACAAGCGGTTTGCCACCCTTGTTGACTTCGCAGAGTAACGAACAGCGTCCGAGCTTCGAGTCCTGCCACTGCCTGATCCGTCCGGTTGTCTCCGCGGCCGTAACAGCAGCATCCTCGTTGCGGTCGATTCGGGCGAGCGATTTCTTCAAGGAGGGCGCCTTCTCCAACTCATCGCCGCTGATGGTTCCGTCGCCGTTGGTATCGTATTGCTTCATCGCAGCCGCCCCTGCCGCGAACGGGTCGATCCGCGGCGGAAGGATCATGGGGGGAGAGAACCATCGGATCTTGCACGCGTACCAACTACAGGGAATTGCAGCGACAGTCACCAGCACCAACAAGTGCCACAGATGGTACTGATACCACCAGCGTTCGGGTTTCGGCGCGGGTTGGGGCGATTCGCTCATACCCGGATTGTATCACGGCCGGCCGTGCGGGGGCAAGGAAACAGGAAGGTGGATAACTTCAGGCTGCTGCGCCCCCGACGGTATGTTCCCGTTTAACCAATAGAACAGCCCCTCATTCCGGGGAGATACGCGGATGCGGGCTTTCAGCACGGTAGGATTCGTGTTATGTTAAATATAAGAGCACAGAGTACAAATAGAGGGCCAATGCGATGGACGTGGCAACACCGGCACACATTTTTCTCGACGACGCGGGCGTGGCGTGGATCGACGACACAAATGTAAAAGTGATCGAGGTGATCCTCGACAAACTCGCGCACGGGTCGAGCCCCGAAGAAATGCACTTCCAATATCCGCACCTTTCGTTGGCGCAGATTTACGCCGCCTTGTCCTACTACCACGACCACCAAGAGACGCTCGACACGGAAATCCGGCGGAAACTGAACGAGGTCGACGCACTGGCGGCACAGACGGATGATTCGCCAGTGCGGAAGCGTTTGCGCCAAGCCGGGAAACTGCCGTGAGTATTTCACTCTACATGGATGTTCATGTGCGTCGCGCGATCACTGTGGGATTACGATTGCGGGATGTGGATGTCGTAACGGCACAAGAGGATGGCGCCGATCGGATTGCTGACCCGGAACTCTTGGATCGCGCAACGAGTTTGGGGCGCGTGCTCTTCAGTCAGGACCAAGATCTGCTGAAGGAAGCAACGCGGCGCCAAGAAGCGGGTGAACGCTTTACCGGGGTCGTCTATGCGCATCAACTCCGCATATCCATCGGTCAGTGCATTGAAGATCTTGAGTTGATCGCCAAAGTCAGCGAGCCCGAGGATCTCGCCAATCGAGTGGAATTCCTGCCATTGAAATAGTCAACGGAACTACTGCTTTTCGTTCACCGCGCCCGGTGAGCCAAAAAGAGGTGAAAAAGGTGACAGTCACTAAATTTGGAGAGCCTGAGGGGGCTGGGCAAAACTATTGCGTGTCTCGACCCGAGCGGTGCTTTCCTCGCAGCGCGGCTTTCCACGTTGTTGGCCGCCCGTTGAACGGATTGCTCGGCGACGAGAATGCCACGTCGCACGACAGTAGCCGGGACGCAATGCGTTGTGGATAGAGTCCGGTGTCTACCGGAGGCCGGTCGGTATGTGGACGCTCAGGACGTCGCCGCTTTGGGCGTCGACCAGGGCCGTGCCGCCGCCGCCGGCGATGGGACTGCCCGAACAGGAAACGGACCAGGCCGGCCGGCCGTTGTGGGTCATCAACATCACGGTCAGGTGTTCCGCCCGAACCCAGTTGTCGCCTCCCGCTTTCAGGCGAAATGCCTGCAATCCGATGTTCATGGCCTGGTCGCGCCCGATTCGGGCCTTGTCGGCCTTGGGCGCGTCTTGCACACCGGCCGGCTTGACGGGACGGGGTTTGCTGGAGCGGTATTTCTCGATCAGGTTCAGCAGCTTCATCCGCTGCGGATGGTCGGGTTCGAGATCGAGGACCATGCGCCATTGGGCCATGGCCTTGTTGTGGTCTTGGGCCTCTTCGTAGGCGTTGCCGAGTTTCAGGTGCAACGAGGCGGTCTGCGGGCTTTCCGCCACGGCGGCGGCCAGATATTCGATGTACTTAGGCAGTTCGCCCGACTGGTTCGCCTGGTCGGCAACCTTCAGGTAGGCGTCCACAAGCGTCGACTCGTACGCCTTCGGGTCGAGTTCGATCGCCTCTTGTAGGAGCGACAGGTACTGGTCGTAGCGTCCCGTGCCGAACGCGGCCTGGGCGAAGTAGTAGGTGAACAGGGCCTTGTCCTCCTTCGGCACCTTCGGGCCGATCTCCTTGAACATGTCGTAGGCCTTCGCGTAGCGGCGGGCGTTGAGATAAATCGTCGCCCGGAGGACCTGGATGTCGGGCCGGTCCTCGATTCCGTCGGCCACGGCCCGGGCGATCTGGTAGATGGCCGAGGCCTCCGGGGCGCATCGAAAAACGTCCTTGCTGCCGGGCACCGGCTCGATCAGGTACCACCCTTCGTTGATGTCGCCCGGCTTGCCCGACTTGACCGCCCGGACGCCGATCCGGCCGAAGTAGTTCCGCAGATTGAAATAGGCCGAGCCGAGCTTGTACCGCAGCACGGGGCTGTCGAGCCCGAGCCGCAGGGCCGATTGATACGACTCGGCGGCCAGGGCGAAGAAGTTTCCGGCCAGGTAGATATTGCCCAGGGCGTAGTGGTCCGAAGCGCTCTTGGGGTTGAGCTTAACGGCTTCCTCGTAGTTCTTGCGGGCCTTTTCGTGGTCGTCGAGGTTGTATTGGGCCTCGGCCAGCATGTGGTAGGTCGGGTAGTCGTGGCGGTATTTCAGCAGCGGCTCGACCACCCGGACGACGTCCTTCCACTTTTGTTCGGCGGTGTAGATTTCGCCGAGCATTTGGCCGGCCTCGACGTGGTCGGGCGATTTTTTGAGGATCTGTTCGAGCTGCTCGGCGGCCTCGTCGACGTTGCCGGCATACCAGTAGGCCTTGGCCAGGTGGAGGCGGTATCCGCTCTTGTCGGGGTCGGCCTTGACGGCCTGCCGGAGCAGCTTGATCGCCTCGGCGTACTTGCCCTTGAACAGGGCGTCGCGGCCTTCGGTGAAGATGTCTTCGGGTTTCGGTTTTTCCGGTTTCGGAGCGTCTTCCTTGGCGGCATCTGCCTTGGCTGGATCGGGTTTCACCGGTTCTGCCTTTGCCACATCGGGCTTCGCGGCGTCTGGTTGCTTCGCGGCGTCCGCTTTGGGTTCGGCGGCCAATACGGTTGTGCAGAACAGTGCCAGCGACAATCCGAGGACCGGGAAGGTGAGTTTACTGTGTTTTCGCATGGGTTTATCTCCGGGTTGGGTTCGTCGTTTGTTGCGAAGCCGCAAGCGGCTTTGGCAGTTAGAGCCTGTAGGTCTTGATCCAGTTGATTTGTTCCTTGGCCTTTGAAACCAGCGGGCCGTCGGGGAAGTTGGTCACGTAGTTGGTGTACGAGTCCATCGCGCTGACCCACTGGTTGAGGTTTTCGTAGTTTTCGGCGACGGCGAACTGTGCGCCGCCGGCCTTGGGGCTTCGGCGGTAGTTCCGCAGGAATGCCTTGTAGGCCTCGATCGCCTCGGCGTACTTGCCCTCCCGCTCGTAGTATTGGGCGATCCGCCAACTGGCGTCCTCGGCCACGGCGGTGCCGCTGAACTGGCGGACGATCTCGAGCCATGTCTTCATGGCCGCCTGCGAGTCCTTCAGCCGCTGGTCGTAGATGGTGGCCATTTGCAGCAGTGCCTCGTCGGCCTTATCACCGCCGGGAACCTCGGAGGCGGACGTGTAGGCCGTGACCGCCTCGCGCAACGCGGCGTTGATCTTGTCCTGGCGGTCGGCCAGTTGGGAAGCCGTGAGTTCCTCCACCTCCTGGACGGCTTTCTGGGCGAAGAGCATGACGTTGGCATCGTTGAACTGGCCGTAGTTTCCGGCCGTGGCGGCCTCTTCCAGCTCGGCCTGTTTTCCCTTGCCGGCCTTCTTGAGTTGGGCAATGCGGCTTCCTCGCCCCTTCACGTTTCGATAGCGGTAGTCCTGGGCCATCTGATATGCCCTGCGTTGGGCGATGTCCTTGTTCTCCGCAAAGGTCGTATCGCGGGTCACGGTGGCCAGCTTCGTGGCTTCGTCCTCGTAGCTCTTGCCGACCATGTAGAGTGCATCGTCGGCCAACGGGCTAGCCGGGTATTTCTTGGCCACATCGAGCAGGGCCTCGCGGGCCTTCTCCGTCTCGCCGAGCGAGATGTACGTCGTGCCCACGGCATACAGCGCGTCGTCGGCCAGGTGACTCTCCGGCCAGTTTTTGACGACCTTGCGGTATTCGATAATGGCCTTGACCGGGTTGCTGAGTTGGGCACCGACAATCACAGCGATCTGGAACTGGGCGTCGAAGGCCTTTCGCTGGCCCTTCTCGTCGACTAGGCCCTGGTAGCGGACCAGGCTCTTCAGGACGTCGATTCGCCGGTTGGCCTCCTTGACCTTCGCGTCCTTGGGATAGGCCTTGACATACTCGCGGTAGGCATCGGTGGCCTCTTTCCACTGGCTAAGATTGATGCGGCACTCGGCGATCGACCACTTGGCCTCCTGGACGAACTGGCCGTTCTCGAATTCGCCCATCACGCGCCGGTAGGCGGCAATGGCGTCTTCCCACGCCTCGTTCGTCTGGTGGATCTGCCCGACCATCGTCAGCGCCTGCCCGGCTTGGGGATGCCGCGGGAAGCTGTCGACGAACGTCTCGAGCACGTGAAGCGCCTCGACCCAGCGCTGGTCCTTCTTCAGGTCGGAGCCGATCTGGAAGATGGCGTTTTGCAGGTCCTGATCGTTTCCGCCCCGGGCAAAGTTCAATTCCTGGTACGCCTGGGCGGCCAGCAGCGGCCGCTTGAGCTTCGTTTGATACGTTTGGGCGATCTTCATTGCCGCCTGCTGCGCGAGCGGACCGACCGGGTCGTAGAGCGTCAGCTCGTTCCAGACGGTGATCGCCTCCTCGTTAAACGCCCTGCTCTCCAACTCTTGCGAGATGTTCCAGAGCATCTGCGGCACCGAGCCGATGTTGGGATGCTTGGGGTAGGTGCGTGCGACATGTTGGATTTCCTTGGCCGCGCGGACGAACTGCCCCCGGGCAAGCGTCGAGCTGAAGGCGGCGACGACGCGGGCCTGCTTCAGGAAGCTGTTGGCTATGTCCCATTGTGCCTGTTCCTGGTAGGAGCGTTGTTTCGGGAAATCGGCGACGACCTTGGTCAGTTCCGCCCGGGCGGCGTCGAACCGCTTGGCCACCTCGTCGAGCCGCTGCTGTTTGGTCGCCTTGCCTTCCATCGGTTTCGACGCCCAGGCGAGGCGGTCGCGGGCGATCTCCAGTCGGAGTTTGGGCAATTGGCCGTCCGTCGGATTGTCGGCCAGGAACCGTCCGGCCAGGGCCGCCGCGCGTTGCCACTGCATCAGCGAACGCCAGTGGCCGACCATCACGAGTATCTCGCCGCGAGCCTGTTCGGCCGTCGGCTTGTTGGGATAGTCCTTGCGGATCGACTGGAAGATGGCGTAGGCGGCGTCGATGGCCTTCGCCTGGCGGGCGATCTCGGCCTTCGAAAGGACCGGGGCGGCCGGCGCCTGTTGGTCAACTTGTTGCATCGCCTGTTGTTGCCCGCCCTGTTGGCCTTGAGCCCGTTCGTTCTGCTGTTCGGGTTGATTGAACGCGACCCGCTCGCGAAGCTGGGCGACCTGCCGGGCGCGGTTCGATTCCTGGCGGCGGATCATCGCCAGCAGTTGCGTATCGCGCTGGGCTTCGTCGGCCGGGCCGGGAAGGAGTTGTAAAGCGTCTGCGGCTGGCGACGGGGCGACGGGTTGCGGTTCCTCGCTTGGCACAGCAGCGCGCCCGCCGGCACGCGGTCGATCCCCCCGGCTGCTGCTGCCTGCGGCAACCGCCAGCATCTCGCCGCTCGATGATTCGCCCGAATCCCGAAGCCCGGCGCTGGTCAAGGCCTGGAGCATTTCCTTGGCGTGGCTGGGCATCGCCCGGCCCAGTTGGCACAGGCCGCGTGCGAAGGTGAGCCGCTCGGGGCGGCTGATCTTCAGATCCGACTTCAGCAGATCGGCGTAGACCCCGCCGGCCACGTCCCACGCGTCGACCTTGGCGTATTCGTACGCGATCGACATGACCTTGCGGAGCGCTTCGCCGACCAGGGGGCTTTCCGGATGATCGGCGATAAACTGCCGGTAGGCGGCAATCGCGGCCGTCGATTCCCCGCTCAGCTTCGCCGGCGGCGGGTCGTCCGGCTGGCGGTCGGCGGCGGCCTTGGCCAGCAGTTTTCGGGCGTGGGCGTCCAACGCCCCGGCGGCCGTGAACTCCGCTTGTTCGGCCGTGCTCGGCACGCCGGGCGACGATTGGGCAAGAACCTTCACACCCGCCGCGAACTTCGCAAAATCGCGATAGACGCCGACCGCCACGTCGTACGCGTTGTGCTGCTGCAAGAGCCCGCCGATGGCCAGCACCTTCTGCGTGGCCTGCGGAACCATCGGGCTGGCCGGGTGGTCCTCGATGAACTTCGTCCAGCCGTTAATCGCTGTCTTCAGTTCGGGCGTCAGCGTGATCTTCTCGGCCGCGCCGTACTGCTTGAGAAATCTTGCGAACTTCCGCCGGGCGGCTTCGTCCGAAAGTTGCACGAGCTGAAACGCCGCATACTCGTCGGCCACCGCGACCGCCTTCTCCGGCTTCACTTTGACCGCGGCTTCCGCGATGTCGTAGTACTTCAATATCTTGTAGATGTCGACGACCGAGTTCCAACACTGCCGGATCGGCTGCAACTCGGGGCTCTCGGCCAGCAGGCATTCCTGGAGTTCGTAGCAGCGGATCAGCGCCTTCTGGTGCAGCGGATCGAGCACGCGCGACACGGTCAACCCCGCGTCCAACAACCGCCGGTTGCGCCGGCTGACTTGTTGGAGCCAAAGGTTGATCTCCGCGAGTTCGGTTTGGCGTTGCTCTTTCTCGGGCAGCGATTTCGCCAGCGTCGCGTACATCTCTTCGGCGACGGCCCAATGCCCCTGGGCGATCCACGGCTGAACGTTGTTGCCGACCTGCGCGACGGCCGCGGGGGCCTGGGCGACGTCGCGGGCAACGAGCTTGGCAAGCACCGCCAGCAATTCCTTCTGCACGTCCGAGAGTTTGGCGTTCGCGGCGTCGTCGCCCGCCTTGACGTTTTCGTTGAACTGGTACTTGGCAAACGCGTCAAGCCGCCCGGCATGGCGGGCGACCACGGCGGGCCACGATGGATGTTCCGGCGAAAGCAACCCGGTCAGTTCGTGGCTCGTGCCGAGCACAAGGGTGCGGGCTTCCGCATTGTCGATGTTTTCGTAGTCCTTCAGGATCGCTTCGATCAGTTCGGCGGCCGATTTCACAGCGGCTTCGTTTCCGTCGGCCTTGACGACCGGGCGGGCAATGTCGATTGCCCAGGCGTCGGGGCCCTTGAAGCGGACGATCTTGACCGGCGGCTGCACCTTGGCGGCAAAGCCGCGCACCGTGGCGGCCAGCTTCGCTTGATCGGCCCAGGGCGGGTCGGCCGCCGACTCGGTGGTAATCGCTCCGTAGAGCGCAACGACTTCGGCCAGCGGCTTCGGCAGCGCGCCGAGCCCGGCCGCCGGCGGCAGCTTGCCGATCCGGGCCTGGTCGTCGAGGTCGCGGACGGCGATCGCCGTCTTGTAGCGGACCAGCGCCCGAAGGATCAACAGCCGGCTCTTCCGCGGCAGCGGTACCCCCTGTTGGGCTTCGGCGCCCTTGACCGCTGCCGCGTAGGCACCGTGCTTGGCGTAATGTTCGTCGAGGTGTTTTAGCAGAAGCTCCGTGAGTTGTTCCGCTTCTTTGGCTCTGGGCGTCTGCTTGTAGATCACATCGGCCAGAGCCAGGGCGTCGACGTCCCACTTGGTCAAGCCGGTCTCGGGCTTCGGCTTCTCTCCCTGGCGAGTGACACTCAGATAGGCCTCGATCAGGGCCATGCGGGCCTCGTTGACCTGGGGATGCTCGGGCGTTTCGGCGAGCCATTTGGCCAGCGCGCGGACCCGGGCGGGATTGACGCCCTGCTTCAACTCCCACGCGATCAGTTCATACCGGGCGGTTGCGGCGGCCGGGGTGCCGGCATGGTCGGCGACGAGCTTGCGCAGCCGTTTGATTCCCTCGGCGGTGGACTGGCCGCCGCTGTGCAACTTGGCTTGCCCTTCGAGCAGCGCCCACTGCACGGCGTCGTACTGCTTGGGATAGAGGATTTCGAGTTGGCTGAGCTTGGCGAGGGCTTCCGGGCACTGTCCGAGTTTCAAGGCGATTTCGGCCTGCAACAGGAGGATTTTCGCACGCTGGGCCTCGGAGACGGCCTTTTCGGTCAACAGCTTGGTCGATTCCCGGAGGGCCTGGGAGAAGAGTTTTTCCCGGATCAGGATTTCGACGAGCTTGATCCTGGCGTCGACGCCGACTTTCTCCTTGCGGAGCGAGTTGAGCATGCCCGCGGCAAAGGGCTCTTCGGGCGCCAGGGTCAAGGTCGTTTTCCAGGCGGCGATGGCCTTGTCCAACTGGCCGAGCTGGTAGCGGGCCTTGCCCAGCAGGAGGAAGACCTCGGGGTTTCGGTTGTCGATTTTCGAGGCATCTTCGGCCAGCTCGGCGGCCAGCGAGAACTTGCCGGAGGCGTACGCCGTTTTGGCCTTCTGGTAGGCCTCTCGGGCGTCGGCCTGGGCCAACGCGAGGGACGCGGCGGCCATGATTGCCGCGGAGAGGATCGGTGTTATCAGCTTTTGCATGGTGTTGCTCCTGTGATGTTCAAGACAGATCAAGCTGTCGAGATAGGCGGTCAAGGGCACAGTTTAATTGTTGGAGTGATTGAGGAACCAAAAAGTTCCCCGGTTTCCGTCCCGCAAGCACCCCGGCCGCTCTCGCTCTCAGCAGCCGGGGTGCGAAACTCCGTCCATTATAGGAGAAATCCCGCCGACCGCGCGTAACGAGTTTGTAACGAGGCACAAACGCGGCTGGGCAAGGAAGCAACGGGCGCACCAAGAAGCTGTGAGCCTTTTCACTGTAGCCGGGGTGCAACGCCCTACATCAGACTGGCGACGTAGGTCCGGCAATTCGAGCAGACGTTGGCCTCGCCCGGAATTTCGCTATGGCACTTCGGACACACCTTCACGACCGACTGCGCCCCCTCGCGCGGCCATAACTCATCGGAATCGCCGTCAGAATCCGGCGTCGGTAGCGTGGTTCCCGAGAGCCCCGATTCGTCCGGTTTCAGAATGTCCATAATCGCATCGTCGGCCTCGCGTTCAGGAACGTGAATGGGTGCATTGCAGTCGGGACACAACCCGACCTTTCCCGCAAAGCTATTCTTGACCCTGTGGCTATGCCCGTTCGGGCACGTTACGGGTATGGACATGATTCTGCTCCTACATCAGCCTCTATCTGCCGACAATCGGAGAAAAGCGGATTGTACCAAGACGGCGAGCGATGTGCAACCTGGGATCATTTCTTACGCGGGAACCGCCGGGACGGGTCGACAAGTCGCCCCCCACAAAGGTTAACCGCCCGTATTACCCCCCACCCAACGCAGGGAAGACGTCAAGCTGTTCCCCACCTTCCAGCGTATGGTCCGGGCCTGCAAAGCGATTGTTGAGAAAGACCGTGCGGGTGTGGTCCGCCGAAATGCCAAGCTCGTCAAGCACCTGAGAGATCGTCTGCCCGGAATCGATCTCGATCTCGACCGACGCCGCGCCGTCGATGTGTTTGCGCAACACGGCGAACAAGTTGACGTGTACCTGCGGCATACCTTTCTCAACCCCGGTAACTCTTGCGCTCCGTTATTCCACAAAATTATAGAGCGTATCCAACTCTTCGTCGGATACGTCGAACGTGGCGCTGTGGGGCGGGAGCTTTTCGTTCTTAAAGTAATCGGGCAGCCTGTCGTCGAGGGCCGTGAATCCGGCCTCGCTGTTGAATTTCCGCTCCACGCCGAGTGTGTGCTTCCCGATCCCGAGATACTCGTCCTGCGTGATTTCCCGGCCGTAGAAACCGCTGAGCATCTCGCAGACACCCTCCAAAGTGGTCGGGTCGTCCAACAGCGGGAAAGCGACAAAAATGCACAACCCGACTACATCAAGCGATGTGGTTGCAATTTGAAAGTCCCGGCTCAGGTCGACCTGACCCTCGGCCTTCAGCGGATCAACCTCCTCGCCGCACCCCAGCACGTTCGAGGCGACCGCGTATCCGGCCGTGTGGTCGGCACCCATCGTCGAGGTGGCGTAGGTCACGCCGATTCCCTTGATGGCCCGCGGGTCGTAGGCGGGCATCGCCTGGCCCTTGACCGTCGGGATCCGCGAGACGCCGTAAGTCTTGCCGAGCACCTCCGCGCCCGACCCAACCAGCCGACCCAGCGGCGTTCCCTTGCCCACTTCTTCGAGCAGACCGATCGCCGCTTCCGCGTCGCCGAACGGGATGATCCCCGCATCCATCGCAACGCCGATCGTCACGCCCGTTTCAATGGTGTCGAGCCCGAAGTCGTCGTCGAGATAGTCCATCCTGGCGATGGCGTCGAGGTCGTCGATTTCGCAGTGGGCACCGTGGGCCCAGACGGTTTCGTACTCGGGCCCCTTCGTGATGTAGTTGCCGTCTTTGTCGAGGTATATCCGCGAGCACTTGATGGTGCATCCCTTGTGGCAGGCGTGGGCGATCTCGCCGCCCCGCTCCTCGATCAGGTCGTGTTGGCGTTCGCCGCTAATGGCCTCGGTTCCCTCGAACGTGCCTTTCGCGAAATTCCGGGTGGGATAAGCCCCGGCCGCGTTGATGACGTTTGCGAGCACATTGGTGCCAAACGTGGGCAGCCCCTCGTTTGTAGTCTCATGGTTCTTGAGCGCATCGTTGAACTTTTTCACCCCGGCCTTGAACTTCTCGGGGTCGGCCGGTTTGGGTCGCTCGCCGCCGGTCGGATCAACGATGATTGCCTTGACGCCCTTGGAGCCCATCACGGCCCCGAGCCCGCCGCGCCCGCAGTGGCGGGTGGGCCGCCCCTCGGGATCGGTCACGGCGATACTCGCCGCGGCGCATTGCATCTCGCCCGCCTGGCCGATTGAAATGCAGCAGACCTTATCCCCGAACTCCTCAAAGAGTTTGGCGACCAAGGCGTAGTTACCCAGCCCCGCCAGTTCGTCGGCCGGCTCGATCTTCACGCCCTCGTGGTTGACGATCAAGCGGTAGAGCTTTCGATGTGCCGGTTTTCCCTCCTCGACGACCTCGGCCGGTTTTCCTTCGAGCACCAGGGCGGCGACCCCGGCGGTGGCCAGGGCAATGGCCCCCTGTCCGCCGGCGTTGGCTTCCTTGATCGTGCCGGTCAACGGGCTCTTGGCCCCGGCCGAAATCCGGCCGCTACAGGGGGCACCCGTACCACTCAAAATGCCCGGGGCCAACACCAGCTTGTTCTCGGCCGAAAGGGGATGGCAGGTCGCCGGGACCTCCGCGCCCACAATGGCCGAGGTCAACCCCCGCCCGCCCAATTCCGCGTATGATTTGCTCGCTTCCTCGCTGCGGACGGACAAATCCGACATGTTGACTCGGTAGATGACGGCCATGGCTCTTGGACCTCCTGGCAGGGGCTTGGTTTCGGGAACACTGGACGATCACAATAAAGTACGGCCACCGGCGGCCGCGTGTCAAGGGACCGGGCACCGCAATGTCGGTTCGCCCGGCGCTGTGCAGTCCCTGAAACGGGCCGGACCAACACGCGATAGAACTTGAGTCCAGCGGCCCAGAACTGGGAGGTCGCGTACGGAGGTCCCCCAACCGGCATCGGCAGGTTCACGCGAGTGCCGTTTGGGGGGGGGCCCTGACAATCATTCTGCATATTGAAGCTCACCCGCCGATTGCCCACGGGCAGAACGATCTCGGCATTGCCTTTGCTGACTGGCATGAAGTCAATCAGCGAGTCGTGGCCGCCACGAAGGTGAATGGGCAACGCAATCCCACCGCCGCGTAGCACTCCTTTCCGGCAAATACTCCCGACGCTTACTTACGCCCTTTCCCCGGAAGATCCCCAAAGAAATGGCAGACCCCCTCCCTTGCAACGTCCCCACCCACCCGCAATAATATAGTTGACGCACACCTGACACTATCTGCCGGATGGATGGTTCTCCTCCTCCACTGTACTGACGAGGGAGACCAAAATGCCTGAAAACCCCGACAAGTTCGATCCCTATTATGAATGGTTGGCCATCGCCCCGGAGGATCAGCCGCCGACGTTGTACCGCCTTTTGGGCGTCCGGACATTTGAAGACAAGCCAAGCGTCATCGAAAGCGCCGCCGACCGGCAGATGGCCCACCTCCGCACATTTCAGTCGGGCAAGCGCTCCGCGGAATCGCAAAAGCTCCTCAACCAGGTTTCTTCCGCGAGAGTCACGTTACTGAACCCCGCAAAGAAGGAAGAGTACGACAAGCTGCTGCGGGAGCGGATGAAGCTGGAAGCGTCCGGTTCGTTCTTGGACGACGAATCTGCCTCCCGGCATGAAGAAATCTCGACCACGCTGGTTGGATTTCTGGAGGCAATCGAACTTGCGAAGCTGAAGGAGGCTGCGGAGGAGGCGAAGCAGAGGGCCAAGCCGGTGCCATGTCCACGCTCGCGTGGACATGCTTCGCAGGCGCGCGACATGCCCACGACAAGCGTGGGCATGGCACCCCGTGAACGGACGCTCATGATCGGTGCGGCTATTGGGGGTGGTGTGCTGTTGCTTTTGGTGATCGTTGTTCTCGCGGTGAAACTCGGCGGCGGGCCGGAGGAAAAACCGCAGCCCGTAGGGTGGGACCAGCGGAGCGCCGGCCCACCGGATTCGGCGGGTGGCACTGGCGTCTCGCCAACACACGGGCAAAATGCCCGTGCCACCCCACCGCCAAAACCTGCCCCGGATGAAACGCTCAAGAAGCCCGACGACGACTCTGGCAAGGAAGCAAAACCCGAGCCCCCCGATCAAAAGCCGCCTTCCGAAGTCCCGCCGGAGGAGAAACCGCCCGGCGAGACGACGGTTGCAGAGAGTGGCACGACACTCCGTGTCGTGGATAAGGGCGTGAACGACGGTGTGGACGACGCCGCGGATGACGGGACGGAGTCCCGTCCTACTATGAAGAAGCTCGCCGTCCCGTTGCCCGCCGATCAACAGAAAATGGTGCAGCAGTTCGACGAGG
>CAZJRB010000140.1:0-17698 GCA_964547995.1 uncultured Planctomycetaceae bacterium
CACGCAAGCGTGGACCATGGCACCCAACGCGGGTTTGCATTCTAGCAGATCGCTTACGAAGAAGCCAACCGGCCGGGCCGGCTACGACATGACGATGCTCTGCTTGTCGAAATCGAACTTGGCCACCTTGCTCTGGCGGTGGGAGAGGATGCCCATCGAGAGCGGCGCCTGGACGCGGACGGACATGGCGATCGAGCAGGCCGGCTGCTGGCGGGTCTTGACGCACTCGAGCAGGTTGGCCCAGAGCTTGCCCGTGTCGCCCAGCCCCTTCCAGGGCAGGAACTGCTCTTTCGCACCCTTGGCAAACGGGACGATCCGAATGCCCTTGCCGTCGCGTGCCTGGAAACTCTTCCAGATGATAACCCCGTCGGTGCCGCGGACCATCGTGTCGGTCGGCACGTGGTTCGACAGCGTGTTCATCATCACGACCGACGGTCCGTCGGGGTAATCGGCGATGATGTTGCACTGGTCGGGCACCTCGCGGTTGTACTGGAACGTGCCGCCGCCGCCGAAGACCCGCTCGGGATAATCGAGCCCGAGGATGCAGAAGACCGGTGTGAACGTGTGGACCAACAGATCGGTGGCCGGCCCGCCGGCGTAGTCCCAGTACATCCGCCACTGAAAGAACCGCGAGACGCTGAAGGGTACCTTCGGGGCGTCGCCGAGGAACCGCTCCCACAGCAGGTCGGGGCCGGGTTTCGCGTTGGCGTCGGGAATCTTCATCCGCTCGCCCCAGTCGCCGCGGCGCGTGAACGCGCACTGTACGTGGACCGGTTTGCCGATGATCCCGTCCTCGATCATCTTCTTGACGACCGGCAGGTTTTCATCGGCCATGTACTGCGTGCCGACCTGAACGAGCTTCTTGTTTTTCTCGGCCGCCTCCTCGATCTTCTTGGCCGCTTCGAACTGGATCCAGTGGGTCAGCGGCTTTTCGCAGTAGACGTCCTTGCCGGCGCTGAGGGCGTCGATCGTGTGCGGGGCGTGCAGCCGGTCGGGCGTGGCGACGCAGACCACGTCGACATCCTTGTCGGCCAGCAGGGCCTCGTGCTCCATGTACTTTTTCGACGCGCCGGTTTTCTTGGCGGCCGCTTCCAGCCGCGGGCGGTAGACGTCGCAGACGGCAACCGGTTCGGCGATGCCCTGTTTCTTGAAGCCATTGACGATATTCATGTGGGCCCCGGCCCGGCCGCCGGTACCGATAAACCCGACGCCGATTCGGTCGTTTGCCCCTTTGGCCTCTTGGGCGAGGATCGAGAACTCAGGGATCGCAGCCGCCGCAGCTCCGGCCGCGGCCGTTGTGCGCAGAAAACTCCGACGCGTGGTTTCTTTGCTTGTGGGTGGCATGGTTCGGTCTCCGGGGATATGGGGTGAGTGTGTGGTAATGGTTGTCGGATGTTTGTTATGATGTTTGATGTTTATCAATACGGAGCGATTATCAATAGTATTGTAGGGTGGGACAAGCGTAGCGCCGGCCCACCACAGAGAGCCGCCTCGATTGGTGGGCCGGCGCTACGCTTGTCCCACCCTACTATCTGCGCTTGTTCCACCCTACTTCGCGCACTTCTCCGCGACGCGTTGCGTCCCGGCTATTGAGCGTATTCTCGCACTTCTCTTATGCCTCTTCAACAATCTTCAGTCCCAGCGCCTTGCCGAATTCGGTAAGGGGTTCCTTGACGTCGCCGTAGACGGTCACGCGATGCCATCCGAACTGGTCCCACTGGTCGAAGAGTTTGCCGATGTCGCCGGTCGGCTCGCCGATGAGCTTGGTCCGGCAGCCGCGTTCGGTGTCGAGCGGGCCGAGGGCCTTGGCCTGGTGGATGATCATCTGCTTCCGCCCGGCGTTGGTGCGGAACGAGGTGGTCATGTATCCGGCGGGGAACATCGATTCGGTACACGCGCCGCGCGGGTCGCGGTTGTGGAGCGTGCGGATGCGGTAATCGTTTGCCTCGCTTTTCGGCCCGAATGGTTTAGTCGTCCCCACGCAGTGGGCGTAGACAATCTGGTTCTTCGACGTATCGAGCGCCGGGTCGGAAACAAAGCCAGGGCGGCCCGTCAGGATTCGGGCCATCATCATGCTGAGCGTGTCGTCGGGCATGGCCTCGCAGACGCCCTGGCCGCCGTCGTTGAGAAGTTGCATGAAGCCGAGGCACGGATACGACGGGAGCTTGCCGGAGGAAAACCCACCCAGGCAGTTCATCGTCACGTTGTCGGTGTCGTACTTTTTGAGCAGTTCAAGCAACGCGAGGTAGACGCCGCCTGCCTTTTGGACGGCATCGGCCGTCGGCACCCGGGGGTCGACATACTCTCCCGCCGGGAGTTTCTTGCCCTGGTCGGACCAGCGCTTGGCCCACTCGGCCGCTTTGTCTTGGTCGGCCTTCTCGTAGAAGGCCGTCAACTCGCTGAAGTCGAGGTATCGCCCCTTGGCACCGAGGAAATCGTGTTCCTGCCCGGCCCTGCCGCGGCCGATAATCAGGAAACGCGAATCGCGAAACCGCTTGACACACTCGCCGATATCGGTCAGCGTTACCTTGTCCTCGGTACATTTCATGTCGCCCCGGGCGCCGAAGGTCTTGCGGTAGACCCCCTCGCACTGCTTCGCAAACGAAGCGGGCGTCGTGTCCTTGTCGACTTTGGCGAACTGCCGGGCAACGGTGGCCAGATCCTCGAGCCGGGTGCTGCTCACCGCGGCCGCGGGAATCTTCCGGCTGCACAACCCGCTGTAGGCGGTCAGGAATACGCCGGAGCCGCCCAGGAACTCGTCGGCCACGAGCGTCGGTTTACCCAACTGAGCAATCTGGGTCATCTGTCTGCCCTGGCCCCACACCAGCGTCATCGTGTAGACCAGGTAGCCGTCGACTTTGTCCTTCATGGCGACGGCCTGCTTCGCGTCGACGGGGATGAACTCGACTTGGGGACAGCCCTTCGCGAGCGCCGCGAGGACCTCTTGCCGGCGCTTCTTGGTATCGAAATTGGGGTAGGGCCAGATTTCGCGGGTGTTCATGCTGTCCAGGAAGACCGCTGCGACGCGGGCCTTCTTGCCGGGGTCGTCGGCCGCCATACCGGAAAGCGATCTCAACCCGCCGGCCGTTGCGGCCGCGGCCGCGCCAAAGCCCTGCAGGAATCGCCGCCGATCAACGGCGTGGTGACAACCGTGACACGAATGATGTTGATGGCATCGGCACATGGGGTTCTCCTTCTATTCTTATTGCAGACATGAAAGGGTCGGGTTGAGATAGATTGGCGGCGAAACACGGCCTTCCACTCCGCCGCGGACGGCACACGGAGTGTGCCTGCTACTTTTCTTGAAGCCATCTCTCCTACTCGAATGCGACCCACTTCTGATACACTTTTTCCACTTTTTCCGCGGTGACCTCGCCGTCCCAGAGGGCTACGCCGTAGCGTAGCACGAGCGGCTTGCCGGCCTCGATCGTCATCGGCTCCTTCCAGAGGTTCAGCGTCGCGGAGATGTAGGCAAACGGTGCCGACATCGTAAACATCTTCGCCGGGTGGCGGGGATTGTCGGGATGGTCGAACATCGCAACCGTCACCTTCTTGCCATCGGCCGCGGCGGTGTAGGCCATCCATTTGGCCGGTGTCAGGCGTTCCTTGCCCCGGACAGTTGGCCCTTTCTTGCCGCTTGCACTGAAGAATCGGCCGCCGGTGTCCATCGACTGGACGAACCGCATGCCCAGGCCGTAGTAGTGCGAGCCGCCGAGCTTGACCGACGGCTTGCCCTCGGCCGGCGTCAGTTCCGTTTGCCAGGTCAAGAGCGACGGCTTGAGGTCCTTCGCAGCGTACGTTGTAATAGCGCGTCGCTCGCTCATCGCCGGTTTTTTGTCGGGCAGCATCCAATCAAGCTTCTCGTCGATCACCGCGGCGCTAACCCCGCCCGGCAGGGTCTTGGCCGTTTCCTTGATTTCGCGATTGACCTGCGAGCCCACTTTGCCCCGTTCGACCCAGAAGCTGACGCCCTCGGCCGAGATGGCAAACATCAGTGCGTGGTGGTGTACGTGGTCGTGCGGGCTGTCGCGGAGGATGTTGATTCCGCTTGGCGTGCAGAACGTCTTGACGCACGGCTTGTACGGCACATCCGCAAAGCGGTAGGTCAATCGCGGCGTCTCACCGACGAAGACGGAAACGGTTGTGTTGTCCTTCGTCGCCCGCAGTGCCGGTTCGGCAGCAAATGCGGCCGACGAAGCTACAACCAACGCAGCAGTCAGTAGCAGTGCAATCGTTCTCATCTGCATATCTCCTGGTCAACGAGTTTTGGCGTGCGGTGACTTGTCACCGCTTTCTTTCTCCACAGTGTTCTCTTCCGAAGAAGCCGCCAGCGCGGCCTTTTTGAAGACGACGCTCCACGCGACTTCACGGCACTTCGGGCTTTGGAGATAGAATCAGAATACGCTATCCGGGCGGCAATTGCAAGCGGGGCATACAAAGCCGCCATCGATCGTCACGAACGACGCCGGGACAGCGATGGATTCTCGTAGATTGACGCCGAAATGGCGTAGACGGCCGGAACCGCGCAGAAGCCCCCGGGAGTCATGAATGATCCGGGCTTAGCGTTTCCGCTTGCGCGACGTTCCACCGTGCTTCTTTTTCGACGAACTTCGCGATGCAGTCGACGAATGCCGATGGGACGTGCTCGAATGTTTGGCGGAGGTCGTTTTCTTGGGTAAGGTTGTTTTCTTGGCCGTGGCCGTTTGTTTGGCCATGCCCGTTTGCTTGACCGTCGTTGTTTTTTTGGCGCCCTCGGCCAGTTTCTTTCCCTCGGCCGGTTTCTTTCCCTCAGCCGGTTTCTTGTCCTCGGCCGGTTTTTCCTTTTCGGCCGGGTCGGGGTCGGTCGGCTTGAAGTAGCGGTCGTCGTACATCGCCAGGGCGTGCAGGGCGTGCATCATCGAGCCGATCTCCTGCGTGCTCAATTGGGTCACGCCGGATCGGTAGCGGCTCGTGTTCAGGATGTTGTTGACGAGGTTGACCGCGCGGACAATGCGGAAATCGTCCAGCTCGTGATCCGGGAGCGAAAGGATATACCATTCGAGGATGCGGCCGGTGGTCCTCAACTGGGTGACCGGACTCTTGCTCGATACCCTGGCGGCGATGTAGTAGGGCCCCCAACTGCCGTCGGCGTTTTGCGTGCCGATGGCATATTTGTGGAACCTGTCGATGAATATCTCGGCCCTGGCGTATTGCCCGTCGATCGGCAGGCCCCGTTTCCTTCGCTGAACGAGCGCGTAGCTGACGCCGAAGAGCCGGTTCATGCCGCCGTGGGGTTCTCGGATGACCGGTTGGGCGAGTTCCCGGCGGAGGACGGCGTCGACCGACCACACTTCGCCCAGGTCGTTTTTCCACGTCGGTTCCTTGACGTAGTAAGACAGCCCGACCAGTTTCAGCGACATGTCGGCATCCGAACGGCAACTGAGCTTCTCATATTCGATCAGATCGTCGATGGTGCGGACAACCTTGCCGGCGCGAAGGAAGTAGTCCGACCCGACGCGGGCAATTGCCAACATGGCAAGCATTTGCGAGGGATGCTCCTGGTATCCATAGCCGATGCGTGCCGCAATGCGGTCCTCGCAGATCGTCATCGGCTGGTACCCCGCACACGGATAGCCCCAGCACAGGCAGGTAATGCCGTTGAGACGTTTGCCGTCCAGCATCACCTGGGTCTTACACCCGAAGGGAAGGCAGCCGTACATGATCTCGGTGGGGAGGTTTTGGCGGGTGCTGAGGATGGGGCGGCGATACATGGCGAGCGTCTTGCGGACGCGATCTCTCAGGGCGGCCATGCCCTCACTCAATTCCCGCTTGGGTTTCTTCTCCTTGGCGGAATCGGCGGCCTCGCTGCCGTCCGGGTCGTTTTCCGGGTTCCCCCCTTCGCTTGTCGTCGCGGCGTCGGCCGCTTCGCCGGCGGCTTGCTCCATTCCGACCGGAAACGGTTCCTGCGTTACGGCTGCTTCTTCATCGTTCCATGGCGAGTCGAGCCCGAGAAATGTCGAATTGGCTACTTCGGACGCGTAGACGTCGTTCGGTGCAACCAACACGGGACCTTGCGTGAGGGGCTCGTCATCCGTCGTCTCCGTCGGCGCCGCTTCATGCGCGGCCGATTCCGACTCGCAGACAGGCAAAACCGGCCCGTCGACCGACAGTGCCGGCCCATCCGCGTGGGATACGGTTGCGCCGGCGACGTTCGGGGCCGCGTTGTTATCGCAAAACAGCCTGATTGTGGAGGCCAGGAAAAGCAGACCGCCGACCAGGCTGCAAATCGGAAGAAATCGGGAACAATGACACATCGTGCCGTCTCCTAAGGCATTGAATAATTGGACAGTCCGTTATGTTGCGTGGTTGATGATGGTGCTAGGAACCCTTGGTGGGTTTACGGGTAGCTTTTTCGGCGGTCTTGTTGATTTCATCTTGCTTCGGCCGGTCGATGAGGAATCCGCCCCAACTGCCGCGTTGGATGAAGCTGTTGTTTCGGGCGCCGCTTCCGTACTTGTCGGTTCCGCCGTAATCGATCACGAAACTGAAGTTGCCGCCACAACGGGGCATGGGATGGTATGAGATTCCGGACGACGCGCGGCCCTGGCGGGAGCCGAGGTAGACGTCCTTGCCGTCGAAGTCATACAGCACCCCGAGGCTGGCCTGGGCGCCCATGCCCTCGTTGCCGCTGTAGCGGTCGTTTCCACCGAAGTCGCACAGGTACCCGACGGCGCAATCCCAGCCGTACCCGACGCCCATGATCGTGCTGTTGTAGGTATCGTTGCCCTCATCATCGAAGAGAAACCCCACGGCGTAGTGAACTGCGAAGCCGTTGCTGAAGCGGACAAACCGCCGCTGGGTGCGTGCCCCGCCCGAATAGGCCTTTCGCGTGGCGCCCAGTCGCTGATCGTTTCCGCCGAAGTCCCGGGCGATGCCGACTCCGCACCAGTATCCGCCGCCGTGGGAGAGGTAGCCGGCTTCGTAGATGTCGTCGCCTCCGCCGTCAAGGATGACGCCGATTCCGCCGTTGGTGACCGCTCGGAGTCCGCCACCCACGCCTTGCCCCCAACCCTCGTAGCCGGGCGTGGGGTTGTCGTCGTCGAGGTAGGAATTCAGGTAGAGGCCGCCGCAAAAGTAGTGGTCTTTGCCGTCGAGGTCGTCGAGCAGCCCAAAGCCGAGCGGGCCGCCCATTCCTTGAGCCCACAGCGCGGCATGGTAGCGGTCGTTTCCGCTGCGGTCGATGTGGATTCCGACGCCGGCCAGCGCTTCACCCTGGGCTCGCCGCAGTCCGATGTAGGTATCGTCTCCGGCGTAGTCGATCAGGATGCCCGCCCCGCCGACACACGCCCCCTGGGCAACGTCCTTCGCTCGATAGACGTCGTTACCGGCGACGTCGAGCAGCATCGCGATTCCCAGGATGGCGGACCCCTGGACGCCCGGCTTCTTCGCCTCGTAGGCGTCGTTGCCGTCGAGGTCGATGGTGATCATCACCGGCCGGTGCAGCGAGCATGCGCCTTCATAATAGATGTCGTCGCCGCCCAGGTCGATGACGACGTTGACGTCGGGCATTTTATCGAGTTGATAGGTATTTTTTCCGCGGCCGCCGATGATGATCCCGCCGCCGGGCGTGTTGATCTGCCGGACAATTCCGCCCGTGACGCCCGGCACGGCAACCAATTCATTGCCGGTAATCGCCCCCAACTGTTCGAGGAGTTGGGGATTGGCCAGCGGCACGAGCGATTCGGCCGCGCGGTGCATGGCCTTGCGGTTCATCTTCTCGAGCAGATTGCACAACTGGCGCCCGGTGCCGCGTCTTGAGAGCGTGTGGCCCACGCGGTTGCTGCTGGTAAGGATCGGATAGAGGTTGCTCTGGAGCATGCGGATTTCGCTCTTGGTCAGCGGAGCAAGGGCCTGGCAGTAGCCAAGCTGGCAATCGGTCAGCGCCCGTTTGACGGCCTCAATCGCTTGCTGTGGCGAGTCGACGGCGTCGAACTCGCGGGGTTTGCGATCGGCCAGGTCGAGCTTCTTGCCGGCCATGGCCATGATCTCGTCGAGGCCCTTGTGGTCGCCTTGTGCTGCGAGGTGCAGCTTTCGCGTGAACTCTTCGGCCTCGGCCGGGGCCTTCACGGGGTTGCGGAGCAAGTGGTCGTACCAACTCAGGCGGCAGTTGCCGGCCAACTCCGATCCGGTGTACGGGCGGGCCGAGGAGCTGAGCTTGGCGCCGGCGAAGCTGCGAAATTGGTTGTATCTGCTTTCTACATTTCGCTTCCTGAGCGCCCGCATAATTTCCCGCTGCAAGAGAGTGACCATGCCCGGGGCCAGCGATTCGCCGGCGGACTTGGTCTTCGAGGCCGCCTCGTCGGTCTTCTCCGCCGATTTTTCCGTCTTCGACGCCGACTCGGTTCCGGCTGAACCGGCATCCCGGGACGGGCCGACTTGCGAACCGGACGCAGACCCGAGAGTCGGGCCGGATATTTCACTCGGCCCGTCGGCTTGCACCGCCCGGGGGCTAAACAGCAGCAGTGCAAGGATCAACAACAGCGGGGCTGAGGCCTTGAGAACCGCAAAAACGGAGTGCCGGTGGCAACGTAGCTTCATCGTCCATCTCCTGTCTTCCACCCCGCGCAGACAGTGTGACCCTATCCTGGGTCGCATGGCACGATGGCCACAGCAGATCGTCAGCCGGGGGGGGCAGACTTCCATGTGGGTTTCTCCGTCCCCGTGCTGACGCAACCGGGGCGGATTGCCCGAAGTTCATTCCGTGGATTCAGGGGCCGCGTACCAATGGACTGTCAGATTGGCTCGTGCAACTGGCGCGTCCACCCGGTCCATCGGCGCAATTTCTCCTTTACCTTGAGTGCTAAGTCCCGCCCTTTTTCCATATTCGCCAAACTCGCCCCAAAACGTCGGGGTGGCCGCAATTGGGTAGTCTGGGGAAAGAATTACGGATTAGTTGCCCTTGCGTCTGGCGAAGGGTTTTCGCCGGAACGGTCGCTGCAACCCCGCCACGCAAATCTCGCGACGATTCGTCTGCAACTGTCTTGCTCGAACGACGTTGTATCCCCAAGTCCTCACCCGGGCCAGGTATTCGGGTATCTCGTCGGCCAGTTTCCACTGCGGCAGTTTCAACGTCAGCAGCAACCCGCGGATACTTACTTCCGGGTGGGTCACGATGGCCTCGACGCAATCCAGCGTATACTCGGGCGCGACGTTCATGTCCGCGGTGAGCCAGCGAATCTTGCGAAACTCGCGGCGGCGAACGGCCATGGCCTTGCGCCGGATGTGCGAGAAATTGGGGTGCTCCAGCACACTCGGGTGCATCTCCGCCGGGTCGATCCCGGTGACGACGATTCCCCGGGCAAGCAGGGCCTGCGTGGCTCCGCCCGGCGAGCTGCCGATCTCAACACAGCGAGCACCCTTGCCGATCGGCAACTCCGACCAACGCAGCGCTTCCTCCATTTTCAACCAGGCGCGGCTCACGGCGTCGGCCGGAAGGCGCAACGGCATGATTCCGCCCGGCCAACGCGAAGGTGTTTCTCGCACCCGATGGTAACCGACCCACCACTCGCTCGGCTCGACCAAGCAGCAGTCGAGCACCAACTCACCCCGCCGGGCCGGCTGGAGCAAATCGGCATCTTCCGGGGAGAGCATCTCCGGCCGGGGGCAATATCGGCGGATTGCACAGTGGGCCTGCGTTGCCGCCGGAGTGATCGAGGGCTCGAAACCGCCATTGCCCGGCGCCGCCGTATCGCGCTGCCAGACGTGGATTCGCTGAACCGGCCGGGCCCCGAACCATTCCCATACACCTCGGGCCAACTCGCCGTCATCCTTGCCAACCGATTTGCCCAATGAGAAGCCGTAGGACCGGGCAAAGACCGATTCCAGGTCGAAGTTTGCTCGCAGGCGGTGATTCTCGGGAAGCCTGAAGGTGAGAAATCCGGGTCGAGAAAAGGCAAAGCGGAACCCCGGCCAGCGGCGCGCAAGTTCCCCCTTTACGGCCCTCTCGGCCCCGACTTGACACGCTACGAACAGGAATCGCGGACCATCCGGCATGGCGTGCTTTCCGACCAATACCAGGCTGAGCAGCCTTTCCAACAACGGCGTAAGACCGTATATTATAGGGTCTGATGCGAAAACATTGAGACTGCCCGGCGAGGGTAGTCATAACCCCTTTTCTCCCAACGACTAACGAACATGAGCGATCCAGCAAACCACTGGCGAGATTTGGCGTCTCAGTTGGGGACCTCCCCCCCTGCCGAGGAGTCGGAAGCCGAGCAAACGGACGAAACGCCGAGCCCGGAAACACCAAGCGAACCGGTACTCCCGAGCCCCGAACCCGAGCCCGAGGAATCAGCGCACCAAGAGACGGATGAAAAACCGGCGCCGGAGTCGACTCCCTCTGGTTGGGATACTTTAGCCACTGAGTTGGGCATCGAGCCTCGACCGCCGGCTGAGCCCTCGAGCGAGAAGAAGGCTGCGGAACCCCCCTTCCAAAAGAAAATCTTTACCAAAACGAAGGTTGAGAGGCAATCCAAACCCCGCGACGAAATTGCCAAACAGCCGTTCGGCTACGGCCTCCTTGACGAGACGACTGAAGTCCGGGTGGAGACGGCTGAGTTCGTCGGAGGATCTACCGACGCAGAGCCGGCCCTGTCGGCCGGACAACCGTCGGAAGGTGTCAAACAGACCCCTTCGCGGCGCCGGCGCATGTCCCGGGACGTGGAAGATGCCGCCGAGGAGTTGTCCGAGGCGGGATTCGAGGATTCCGAAGAGTTCGAGGCCGACCAGACCGATGAGGTCTCGGACGCAGTTGAAGAGGAGTCGGTGTCCGGTGAACCGGGGAACGAAGAAGGCAAGGCGGAAAAAAGACGGCCGAAGCGGCGGCGCCGTCGCGCCCCCGGCCGAAAACAGGAGAAAACCGCCGATTCGGAATCGCCCGCCGACGTGATCGGTGCATCCGACGCGGATGTGTCCGATGTCGAACCCGAGAAACCCTCGAAAAAGGAAAAACGCTCGCGTTGCAGCAAGAAATCGAAACCGGACAGCGAGGATGAGGAGCGGGACAAGGGCGCTAAGAAAAAGGCGAAACACGGCCATCGTGCCATTCCCACCTGGGAAGAGGCTATCGGCTTGATTATCGACTCGAACTTGGAGAAACGTCCCAAACGCACCGGAGACGGATCGCGAGGCCGGGGAAAGGGGGGCAAGGGACGAGGGGCGAGCAAGGATCAAACCGCGAAGGAGGGAAAGGCTAAAAGAGGAGCAAAGGGCTCGTCGCGGAAATCGTCCAAGAAGTGAACCGACGTCCTCAGCGGCAGCCCAAAGGGGAGTGAATGATGGATCAAAACGCCACGCCAGGAGCGGATCAAGCCAAACCGAAGTGGCAGCCGATCGGGGCAATCGATCGCCGTGTGGCCGGCGCGCTGGCCGAAAAGGCCAAGACGACCCCCGATGCCTATCCCATGTCGCTCAACGCGATCTGCAACGCCTGCAACCAGAAGAGCAACCGCTTCCCGCTGATGTCCTTGGATGCCGACGACGTGGAGCAGTCGCTCGAACGCCTCCGCGAGGCGGGGGCGGTCGGAATCATCGAAGGATACGGCCGCGTGGCGAAATTCCGGCACTACCTGTACGAATGGCTCGGCGTGGATAAGGTCGAGCTGGCCGTCATGGCAGAGTTGCTCCTGCGCGGGGCGCAGACCGTCGGGGAACTCCGTGCCCGGGCGTCGCGCATGGAGCCGATCGCCGATCTCGCCGCGTTGCAACCGATCCTCGCGGCGCTGAAATCGAGAGGGCTGGTGATTCCGCTGACGCCCGAAGGCCGGGGACACGTCGTTACCCATGGGCTCTACACGCCGGCCGAGTTGGAGAAGCTTCGAGCCGAATACGCCGGCCGCAGCGGTGGGAAGCCGGTATCCGCACCGCCGCCGCCCGCCGCCGAGGCAACGCCTCCGCCGCCACAGCCTGTCGCCGAGACACCGTCTGCCCCGACCGCCAAGCCCGCCGCCACGGTCGAAACCGAGATCATCAAGGCGATTCGCAAGGACATGGAGCAACTCCTCACGGAAGTCACCCAGTTGCGAAGCGAGATAGCGAACATGCTTTCCGAGCAGGAGCGGATCGGCGGCGAGCTGCGCGGGTTGAAGGATTCGTTGGGGGAATAATCGCCCGACCGGGACGAAACAAACAAACCCTGCGACCACAGGCTTTCCCGAAAGGAACAAACGATAATGTGCCGCCAGATCACCTTGAGCATACTGTTTGCATGGTCGATGTTGATAGGCGCCGAACGCGCCGTCACGGCCGAGAAGACTGATGAGAAGAAGCCCGGGAAGAAAGCGGAAAACTTGTTGCCCAATCCCTCGTTTGAGAAGACGGCCGGCGCCAAACCGGCCAGTTGGACGACCCAGACCTGGGGCGGCAAAGGAAAGTTCTCCGTCGCCGACGTCGCACGGACCGGCAAACACAGCCTGTTGATCTCGTCCGAGGAAGGAGCCGATTGCGCGTGGACCACTACTGTGTCCGTCGACCCCCACTCGTTGTACCAGCTCTCCGGCTGGATCAAGACCGAGGACCTCGATCCCCGCCGCGGCGGACGCGCCGCAAAAGGTGCCTTGCTGAACATCCACAATCTCCAGCCGACCCAAACCGGCGCCGTCACCGGGACCAAAGATTGGACCAAGGTCCAGGTCGCATTCGACACCGCCGGCGAAACCTCCCTGCAAATCAACTGCCTGCTGGGCGGATGGGGGCTCGCCACCGGAAAGGCCTATTACGACGACATCCAACTGGTAAAACTCTCCGGCAAGGACTGGCAGCCGACCGTCGCGATCGACGCCGCCAAAACCGGCCACCCGATCTCGAAATACATCTACGGCCAGTTCATCGAGCACCTGGGCCGATGCATCTACGGCGGCATCTGGGCCGAAATGCTCGAAGACCGCAAGTTCTACTTCCCCGTCACGTCCAAGTACGACCCGTATAAGAGGCTTCAGAACACGCGGTTTCCCGTGGTGGGCGCCTCGCCGTGGGAGATCGTCGGCCCGGCCGGCGGGGTCAAGATGGTCAAGGAGGATTCGTTCGTCGGCGACCAGACACCCTTGGTGAGCGCCAAAAGCGGCATTCGCCAAAACGATCTTGCAATTGTGAAGGGTAAAGAGTACGTCGGCTACGTCTGGCTGAAGGCCGACGGCGGCAAGGCGACCGTGAAGATCGCACTCAGCGGCGCCGAAGGCGATGGGACCACCGTCGAGGTCGGCGACAAGTACGAGAAGTTCCCGCTGAAGTTCACGGCCGCCGAATCGACCGGCAAGGCGTCCCTGGCCATCCACGTCGAGCAGGGCAAGTGCTACGTCGGCACGGCGTCGCTGATGCCCGGCGATAACGTCGAGGGCTTTCGGGCGGATACGCTGGCGTTGCTCAGAGAACTCAACTCGCCGGTCTACCGCTGGCCCGGCGGCAATTTCGTCAGCGGCTACGACTGGCGCGACGGCATCGGCCCCCGCGACCGACGCCCGCCGCGCAAGAACCCCGCCTGGACCGGCGTCGAGCACAACGACGTCGGTATCGACGAGTTCATGGCCTTTTGCAGATTGGTCGATACCGAGCCATACATTGCCGTCAACAGCGGGCTCGGCGGCTTGAAAAGCGCCGTCGAGGAACTCCAGTACTGCAACGGTGCAGCCGATACCCCGATGGGCAAACTGCGAGCCAAGAACGGACATCCCGAGCCCTACAAGGTCAAGTGGTGGGGTATCGGAAACGAGATGTACGGCGGATGGCAGCTTGGCCACATGCCGCTCGAAAAGTACCAGAAGAAGCACAACGAGTTCGCCGAAGCCATGCGGAAAGAGGACCCGTCGATCAAAGTGGTGGCCGTCGGCGCCACCGGCAAATGGAGCGAGGGCATGATGCAGCACTGCGCCGACCACATGGACCTGGTCAGCGAACATTTCTACCGCCACCAGCAAAAAGCCCTGTCGTCGCACGTCAAGCAGATCCCCGACAGCGTCCGCGGCAAGGCCCAGGCCCACCGCGACTACCGCAAGCGGTTCGATTCTCTGAAGGGCAAGGACATCGACATCGCCCTGGACGAGTGGAACTACTGGTACGGCCCGCACGTCTTCGGCGAACTGGGCACGCGGTACTTCCTGAAGGACGCCCTCGGCGTCGCGGCCGGCCTGCACGAGATGTTCCGCCACTCGGACCTCTTCACTATGGCGAATTACGCCCAGACGGTGAACGTCATCGGGGCCATCAAGACGAGCCGGACCGCGGCGGCCTTCGAGACGACCGGCCTCGCCCTCGCGATGTACCGCCGCCACTTCGGCCAGGTGCCCGTGGCGACGGAGGCCGACGGCCTCATCGACGCCGCCGCCGCATGGACCAAGGACCGCAAGGCCCTGACGGTGGGCGTGGTGAACCCGACGCGGCGGGCGGCCACGATTCCGCTCTCTGTGGCCGGGGCCTCGCTGACGGGCGCCGGCACGCGGTGGCTCATCACCGGCGACGATCCCATGGCCTACAACGATCCGCGCGAGCCGATGAAGGTAACCATCGAGCAGGCCACGGTCCGCGGCGCCGCAAAGACGCTTGCAGTCCCGCCCCTGAGCGTTACCATCTTTGTACTGGACGTGAAGTAGGCGTGGGGCAGGGTGGCTTGCCCACCCGCCAAAGGCCGGCCATGAGCGAAGCGAATGGCCGGGAACGTCGTTCCCCCACCCTTGATGGGAAAGGCATCGAAAGAAACGGTAACCTCGAATCGGAGGAGACGAACATGACATCGAGTAAACTCGGCTGGCTGCTGCTGGGCCTGGGCGCGTGCGGATTCCTGCTCGCCTCGTGCGGCGAGGGGCCCGCGCCGAGCCCCGAGAAACCGGAAGGAGATTTCGAGGTGAGCATCGAAGAATCCGCGTACGGCAAGATGCCCGACGGGCGCGACGTCCATCTCTACACCCTCACGAACTCCGGCGGCATGCGCGTCACGATCACCGACTACGGCGCCCAAACCGTCAGCGTCGAGGTGCCCGACAAGGACGGCAAGGTCGGTGACGTGACCCTCGGCTACGACACCCTCAAGGGCTGGCTCGGCAACACCTCGTACTTCGGCGCCACCGTCGGCCGGTACGCCAACCGTATCGCCAAGGCCACGTTCGAGTTGGACGGCAAGACGTACACCCTCGCCGCCAACAACGGCGAGAATCACCTTCACGGCGGCCTGAAGGGCTTCGACAAATGCCTCTGGAATGCCGAGATGGTCGAGACCCCGGACGGCGCCGGCGTCAAGTTCACCCGCACCAGCCCCGACGGCGAGGAGGGGTACCCCGGCACGCTCCAGATGACCGCCCTCTACAGCCTGAGCGGCGACAATGCGTTCAAGGCCGAGTTCACCGCCACGTGCGACAAGCCGACCGTCATCAACATCGCCCACCACACGTACTGGAACCTGCGCGGGCCAGCCGCCGGCGACGTCCTCGGGCACGAGTTGATGCTCAATGCCGACAAGTACACCCCCGTGGACGAGGGCCTCATCCCCACGGGGGAACTGAAGGCCGTCGCCGGCACGCCCATGGACTTCACCCAGCCCAAGCCCATCGGCAAGGAGATCGGCGAGGTCGAGGGCGGGTACGACCACAACTTCTGCCTGAACGGGTACGACCCCGGCAAGGTCCGCTTGGCCGCCCGCGTCGCCGAGCCGACCACCGGCCGCGTCATGGAAATCCACACCGACCAGCCCGGCATCCAGTTCTACTCCGGCAACTTCCTCGACGGCACCATCACCGGCAAGGGCGGCGTCACGTACGCGAAGCACTACGGCTTCTGCCTGGAGACGCAGCACTACCCGAACTCGCCGAACCAGCCGGACTTCCCGTCCGTGACGCTGAAACCCGGCGAAACGTATAAGCACGTGATGATTCACAAGTTCTCGACGAAGTAGTGCCTCAGAAAGAGGTTGTGCGCGGCGGGCCTGTGCACTCGCCGCGCACGCGCGCTGCCATGATGAATCGCCGCGACGCCCTGAAGGGCCTGGGCCTGGCCGCCGCTGCGGCCGCCCTGCCCCGCCGATCGGAAGCCGCCAAGGCGCCCGGCCGCCCGCCCAACCTCGTCGTCATCTTCATCGACGACATGGGCTACGGCGACATCGAGCCGTTCGGCTCCACGCTGAACCACACGCCGCACCTCTCGCGCATGGCCGAGGAGGGCATGAAACTCACCTCCTTCTACGTCGCGGCGCCCGTGTGCACGCCGTCGCGGGCCGCGCTGATGACCGGGTGCTACCCCCGGCGGGTCGGCCTGGACCGCGGCTCGATTCACGCTGTCCTCTTCCCCGGCGACCGACACGGCCTGCACCCGAACGAGATCACCGTGGCCGAGGTCCTCAAGGGCGCCGGCTACGCGACCGGCTGCTTCGGCAAATGGCACCTCGGCGACCAGCCCCAGTTCCTCCCGACCAGCCAGGGCTTCGACACGTACTTCGGCATCCCCTACTCGAACGACATGTGGCCGGAGCACGGCCGGTGGCGGTTCCCGCCCCTGCCGCTCGTGCGCGGGAAGGAGGTCGTCGGGCAGGTCGAGACGATGGACGACCAGGCCCTCCTGTGTAAACAGGTGACCGACGAGGCGGTCCGGTTCATCCGCGATCACCGCGACCGCCCGTTCTTCTGCTATGTGCCGCACGCCTTCGTCCATCATCCGCGGGGCGCCCGCGAGGCGTTCCTCGAGAAGGCGAAGAACCCCGACAAGGTCACCGGGGCCCAGATCGAAGAGGTGGACTGGAGCGTCGGGCAGATCCTGGGGACGCTGCGCGACCTGGACCTGGCCGAGAACACCCTCGTCGTCTTCACCTCGGACAACGGTGGGGCGGGCGGCTGCGTCAACAAGCCGCTCCGCGGCGGCAAGGGGAGCACGTGGGAGGGCGGCATGCGGGAGCCGACCGTCGCCTGGTGGCCCGGCCGCGTCCCCGCCGGCGCCGTCTGCGACGAGGTTGCCACGGCGATGGACGTCCTGCCGACGTTCGCCGCGCTGGCGGGGCAGAAACCGCCGACGGACCGCATCATCGACGGGCACGACATCCGGCCGCTGCTCTTCGCCGAGCCGGGCGCCGAGTCGCCCTGGAACGCCTTCTTCTACTACGACGCGGGCCGGCGCCTGCGGGCCGTGCGGGCCGGCCAGTGGAAACTCTTTGCCGACGGCCGCCTCTACGACCTCGACGCCGACATCGGCGAAACGACGGACGTGGCCAAGCAGCACCCCGACGTGGTCGCGCGCCTGAAAATCCATCTGGACCGGTGCCGGGCAGACCTCGGCGAGGGCGAGAACCTCGGCCCGAACTGCCGCCCCGTGGGCGTGGACCCGGACTCCAAGACCCTGCTGCCGCGCCCGTGGGCGGAAGGCCCCGCCGCCCACGCCCCCGTCGGCAACCAGGACATCAAGAAACGCAAGAAACGCTGACCGGCCCTCGGGCCGGCCGCCTCGCCTGGTTCCTACTTCCCGCGGCGTTGCACCTTGACGCCGGTGCCTTTCACCCAGTGATACGTGCCCTCGGCCTGCGGGTCCGCCTCGATGGGCCCCGCGAACTCCACCACGATGACCGAGACGTTCGGGTCGGGGGCCTCGGCCGGCACGCGCACGGTCGTGACGCCCGTCTTCGGCTCGTGCTCCACGGCCAGGGGGGCCTTCTTGGGATCGGCCAGCAGGTACGCCCGGGCGGGCTTGCTGC
>CAZJRB010000141.1:0-17530 GCA_964547995.1 uncultured Planctomycetaceae bacterium
TGTCCACCGGCATCGCCAGCGCCTTCACGCCGCTTTTCAGTTGGGCAATCAGGTTCTCCTGGTTGCAGCGACCGTTCGCTTCCCGCCGGGTGCCACTGCTGGCTTGTCCAGCAGTGTTGTTCGAGCGACCCCCGGGCACTGCTGGGCAAGCCAGCAGTGGCACCCGCGCGTCAGCAAGGCGGCGACGAGCACGTGCGGGAATTGAGCACCAGATCGCTCAAACAACTGATCAATCAGTTGAAAGAGGAGATCGCGCGCTTCCAGTCGCGGAGTTCGTTGAAGACAGACGGTCGATGAGCGCCGCGGGTGCCACGACATGGGACTACCGCAACTCCCGATACGCCAATCCACTGCAGCAGCGCCCCTCCAGGGAGGCGTTGACGCCCACGAGACGAGCTGCCCCCAATTGACAACCAAGAGACGCGGCGGTACACTGAATTATGTGGAAAACCCGTTAGCCAGTGACTTCGCTGCGCAGAAGATGACGCACGGTCGGCGACGTGGTACGGTGGATGGGTAGACGGCACTCGGGAGGCCCGGATCGATGCCGGAGATAAGCCGTTTCTTTGGGATTGTCATCGTCATGTACTACAAGGAGCATGCGCCGCCGCACTTTCATGCAAAGTACGCGGGCCAACGGGCGGCCTTTAGCATCGACGATCTGCGGCTCACCGAGGGTCGTCTGCCGCGCAGGGCCGTTTCGCTGGTGCTGGAATGGGCGTTTCAGCACAGGGAAGAGCTGATGGAGAATTGGCGTCGTGTCGAGCAACGGGAAGACTTGCTCAAGATCGATCCCCTTGATTGAGAGGGCAATCATGCACTTCGTTACCGATGCAACCTACGTGTCCGGTCACAAGATCACGGTCCGTTTCGAGGACGGGTCGTGTCGGTTGGTGGATCTCGCACCCCACTTGGACGGTCCTGTCTTCGAGCCCCTCAAAGACGTCGCCTACTTCAAACGTTTCACGGTCAATCGCGACATCGACACAGTAGTGTGGCCGAATGACGCGGATTTCTCCCCGGATTTCCTATACGAGATTGGAGAAGAAGTCAGCGAACCAACTCTTGCAGCGGACGCGGAGAAACCGCGCCGCTGAAGAGCACCGTCTGCGGGGTCGCCGGCGAAGCTCTCGGAAACCGGTCGCCGCGACACGAGACTGCCGTAACTCCCCATACGCCAATCCATTACAGCATCGCCCCTCCAGGGAGGCATGGACGCCCGGGAGACGAACTGCTCGCAATTGACAGCCAAGAGACGCCGCGGTACACTAGCTGCCGAACACTTGATAGCGCATTTGCGAGGCAGCTATGGACGGCCCGCACAATACCGTTTACGTCGAGACTTCGATTCCAAGTTTCTACTATACTCTGCGCACCGATCCGGAGTCGGTCGCGCGAATGCATTGGACTCGCCAGTGGTGGCAGGAGTATGCGGCGGAGAGCACGCTTGTGACAAGCGTCGCCGTTATCGAGGAATTGCAGCACGGAACGGGCGGCAGGATCGAAGAGCGGATTTCCCTTCTCGATCAGGCCACGGTGCTGCCGATCAGCGACGAGGTTGTCGAGATTGCCCAAGTCTACGTTGACAAGCTGGTTATGCCACGTGATCCGAAGGGCGATGCGCTGCACCTGGCATTCGCCTCGTACCACAAGGCGGATTTCTTGCTAACATGGAACTGCCGGCACTTGGCCAACGCCAACAAGTTCCAGCACATCCGCGTGGTCAATTACGAACTGGGGCTGCCTTGCCCCGTGTTGACGACGCCTCTGAACTTCCTAAGCAGCGGTGATAACGATGAGTGATTACGAAATCGACGAGATTCGGCGTATCAGGCACCAGATTTCCGAAGCGCACGGACATGACCTGCGGAAAATTGCCGATCATTACCGCAAGCTGGAAAAGGAGCTTCGAAAGTCCGGACGCTTCAAGTTCGCCGATGAAAAGCCTCACGAAACGCAGACGGCAAACACGGAAGACGCCGTCTAGCCGGACGTTAGCCAGCGTGCCATGCCTTGCCGCGTCGGCATAACATCGGCCGGCGCCGGGGTGCCATGCCCACGCTTGCCGTGGGCATGTGTGGGGACGTGTTCGGCGGGGGGAACCTGGGGGCGGCATTGGCTCGCGGGAGAGAAAGTGCCCCCTGAATTGAGAACCAAGAGACGCGGCGGTACACGGACTTTCCGGAAAACGGGCTAACCAATAAGCTCTGCCAGGACGAGACAAACCGCGATGGGCATGTTCAATTCCATTTTGGCTGATCTCCGCTGCCCGACCAAACACGAAGTGGCCAACGACACGGAGATCCAGATAAAGTGGCAAGTCCCAGAGTCGCGGGCGCTCACCGTTTATCGCCTTGGGGATGTGCTCGAGAACATCGAGACGGAATACGACAACACCTGGATCCGAACCGACTATATCTGCCCCGTCTGCTCGAAGCAGACGACCGGAAAGAATGGCCTCACATACATCAAGATCGATGACCAGCAGAGGCATCTCGTCTTTGTGCGCATTGACCAGGGCAGAATTTGCGAGGTCCTCACGGAGGAGGAATTCGAGAAAACAGGGGTAGCCGACTTCGTCCACGATTGGTGACAAGCGAACGGGAAGGAAGAACCCGGGGCGTTGCCGTAAGGGGGGGCACCGTTCGCCGCCTGTGGGCAAGCCTCGCCTGATTTGTGTTGTTTTCCCTGATGTAGAGGGGGTCCTCGCCGATTAGTGGGAAAGTGGGGCATTCCCACTTGACTACTATCCCACCTCGTGCTACCATATCACTGACCCTGTGTGCTAGGCGAACAACGACCTTGTGCAATGGGGATACCCGAAGCCGACCTTGCAACGGAAGTAGTTATGACCACCAAGACCGCCGACGAAAAGGGGCGCATTGCGCTTGGCAAGAGCTATGCAAACCAAACGGTGCTGATCGAAGAAATCAGCCCTATGGAACTCCGCATCATTCGGGCACGCGTAGTGCCCGCTAATGAGGCGTGGCTATGGGAAAACCCGCAAGCCCTCGGATCCGTCGCCCGTGGCATCGCACAAGCACAGGCGGGCCAGATTGCTGAACCGCCGGACTTGGATGCGTCTGCCGCCTTTGTCGAGGAACGGGAAGAGTAATGTTCACGTTAATCTGGACGCCCGAGGCCCGGGAGACCTACGACACGCTTTTGGCAAAAGCAAGAAAGCAACGGAAGGCACGCAAGGCCAAAGGTAAGAAGAAGTCATCCAAGGCCGAGGGGCTTTTCAAGCAAGTAGACAAGACGGTTCGATTGTTGGCGGCGAATCCGAAGCAGCCCAGCCTGCAAACCCATAAGTATCGCAGCTTATCACACCCCTACAACAAGTCCGAAAGCGTTTTCGAGGCGTATGTTCAGCAGAATACGCCCGCCGCGTATCGTCTGTTTTGGTGCTATGGGCCCGAGGCTCAGCAGATTACCGTCATAGCCATTACGCAACACCCCTAAGGGCAACAGCAGGCCGCCGCGCTCGGCAACGGCGACCACCGGCTGCTCGTCGGCCGCTATTTCACCACCAAATTAAAGCTCTCCGAGTGGCTGTTGAATTCGGGGGCGTACATGCACTGGATCTGGGCCATGCCGGTCTGGTATTGGCCCCGGTGTACGACGCGGGTGGAATACTCGAAGACGTACGTGCCCTTCGGAAGGTAGTCGATGAAGAAGTGGCTGGCCACGTCGCGGGTCGATTCGTAGTAGGCCAGCCCGTCCTGGTACTTGTAGCGTGACAGGACGTTGACCGGCTCGGTGCCGCTGCCGCGCTGGTCCTTCAGGTGGACGTACTCCATGTCGCGGTCGACGCGCAACACGATCCGCACGACCAGCTCGTCGCCGACGGCAAGCGGCCCGGCCACCGGCTTCAAGACCGGGCCGGTCTTCGTGTTGACCTTTGTGTAGAGGGCTTTTTTCAACGTCAGCGGCGTGCCTTCGTAGGGCGTGACCTTGCTCATGTCTTCGAGGTACTGCCAATGGACGGCGCCCCAGGCGACGCCCTTGTCGATCTTCTTGACGGTGATCTCGCCCATCTGGGGTTTGATCTCCGGGCCGGTGAAGCGTTGTTCGTAGAAGCCGGTTCCGGCCTCGACCTTTTCGGGCTTGATGAGCTTGCCGGCCAGCGAGACTTCGACCAGCTCGTCGGAGGCCAAGAGATCGGTTCCCCGCAGCAGCAGGGCGTAGACGGCGTCGGCGGTGGCCTTGGTCGTCTTCCAGTCCTGGGTCTGTTTCTGCTTCAGCAGCCAGACCTTGCACTCCTCGACCGCTTTGGCGTCGCCCATCACCTCGTCGAAGGCCTCGATCATCATCGCCTGGGTCTCGATCGGGGCTCGATACCACCACCAGGACAGCTCCAGGTCGCGCCAGAACATGCCGAGCTCCTCGTTGCTGACGGAGCGTTCCTTGATCGACCGCATGATGCCCTGGGCGGCCGGCTTGTCGCCGAAGCGTTTCAAGGCAATGGCCATGTGGGCCTGGGACTGGCGGTTGGCCACTTTGAGCCAGTATTTCTTGGCCTGGGCGAGGAAGTAGTCGACCGCCTCCTTGTGTTTTTTGGCGACCGGCTTGTCTTTGAGGAAGAAGCTGCGGCCGTAGAGGTAGAACGCGATGGAGGGTGACATGTGGTTGGCGTCCTTGTCGCCGTGCTTGAGGATATCGCGGTAGCGGCGGTCGATCCAACTGTCGAGATAGTTCAACGACCGCACGGCCGGATCGACCTTGATATCGACGCCCAGGTGGCGCATCCGCCCGAAGCCGGTCGTGATGTAGCAGGTGATGTACCAGTTGCCGCGTCCGCCGGGGAACCACGGCCAGGAGCCGTCGGGCTTTTGCATTTGCGTGAGCTGGTTGAGCGCCCGGCGGGTCTCGCTGTTTAAGCGGTTATCGTCGAAGAGTATCCCGACGTCGCGGCGTGCCTGGCTTTCCTTTTTGGCCTGGCGGAGCCACGGGGTCTCTTCGAGCATCACGGCCTTGAGATCCTGGTTCTTCTCCATCGGGCTGTCCAGGGCGGGGGTGCCCTTCCACTGGTCGAATACCCGGCGGATCTTGGGATCGGAATTGGCGATGTGACGCGCGAGGCTGTTGGCGTACAGCCGGTTGAAGATCTGCTCGGCGCACTGATGCGGATACTCCATCAGGTACGGCAGGGCCATTACGGCGTACCACGAGGGATTCGAGACCATCTGCACGACGACGTTCTCTTGCTTGAGCGTCTTGGACTTGCCGGAGTCGAGCAGCTTCTGGAACACGAACTTTTTGGTCGCGGGCCCGCGGATGGGCAGCGGCAGCGATTCGGTGACAAAGATGCGCCGCGAAAGGACGGGCAGGTAGCCCTCCTCGCCGTCGGACAGCTTGCCGGTCGAGCCGATGGCCTTGTAGGACAGGAACCCCATGCCGTCGGGGACGGTCAGTTTCCAGGAGTAGCTCTTGGATTCCTTCGACGGGATGTCGAAGCTCAGGTCGGTCGCCGTGTTGCCGAGCTGGGCGTCGACCGATTTGGCGGTGCGGGCGTCGGCCAGCGTGAGCCGGACCTTGCCGGTCTGGCGGGCGGCCGACTGGTTCGACACCTTGACGGTGAACTCCAGCACGTCGCCCTCGCGGAGGAATCGCGGCGCGTTCGGCTGGACCATGATGTCTTTCGACGTGACGGCCTTGTCCTGGAGGTAGCCGCTGCGGAGCTGCTTATCGTGGGCGAAGCCGAAGAAGTTCCATTCGGTCAGGGCCTCGGGCATGGTGAACTCGAGCTTTACTTCGCCGTTCTTCTCCGAGATCAGATGCGGGAAGAAGAAGGCCGTTTCGTTGAGATTCTTCCTGGCGGCGACTTTCGTCAGGTCGGGGCCCTTGGCTTGCGGTGCCTGTTGGCCGCCGCCGTTGCGGGCGTTTTCCTTGGCGGCGCCGCCGAAGGCCGACATTTTGCGTTTTGCGGCCAACCGGTTCCCGCCGTTTGTCGGCGCACCCGGTGGTGCCGCCGCTGCGTCCATCGCCATCTCCATCGCCGGCGCCCCGGCGGCGGCCACACTACGTCGGGCGCCGCTCTTCAGGGCCATACCTGGCCTGCCACCGCGGCCGAAGTACTGATAGCCCCAGAAGTTTGCGATGATGTCGTGCGGGAAGCTGCGGTAGGTCCACTGCACGTGTTTGCTGGCAACCGGCCAATTTCCCTGCAAGTGCTGGAGCTGGCGCAGGGCATTCTCGAACTGCGAACTCAAGTTGGAATAGTCCTGTCGGAAGACGTTGAAGCGTTGCATCCAGTGGTGGGGCTTGTACGCGTCGAGCGAGGCATCGTAGAGCGTGGCAACCATCTCGGCCACGGCCTTCTTCGCGTCGGGGCCGGTGATCACCGCCGTCCAGGTCTCTTTCTGGGCCGGCTGGAGCTTCGAGACGAAGTGTTCCCATTTAACGGTCAAGTTCTTATTGGTCCACGGAACGTTTACCTTCCGAGAATGGAGGAAAGCCCGGTTTTCGCGGACCATGGTCACGCGGACGGTGAAGCCGCCTCGCATCGGTTCGGTGACCGCTTGCGTGATCGACGCCTGGGTCTGGCCGGGTTTGGTCCAGTAGCTTTGGATAACCTTGCGGCGGTGTTCGACCTCGACGTACGCCCGGGCCTTGTCGTAGCCGCTTCCCCAAAGGGCCGTGAACTTTTCGCCCGGCTCGATGGTCCAGGTTTCGGCGTCGAAGAGTTGCGCAATCCTGATCGCCAGCTTTTTGGCGTCGGGATCGAGCACGCGGAGCGGCAGCCGGGCGGTCACTTTCTTGCCGAAGCGGTCCTGGGTCTCGAGCATCGCCCGGTACATGCCGGCGCCGAGCTTGAAGGAGTACGAGACGTTGCCCTCGGCGTCGGTGGTGAATCCCCGCTCGAAGACCACCTCGCCCAACGGCCAGGAGACCGGGTTGGCGGGGTCGGGCTTGGGTTCCTTGTCCTTGGCGCCGGGGCGGCCGTAGTAGCGTCGTCCGCTGAGCCTCGGGCGGTAGACCTTGTTCGGTTCTTTCAGCTTATAGATCTTCAACGAGCCCTCGGCGCGCTGGCCGACGCCGTCGAGCGTTTGCGTCGCGATGGAGATTTCGACCGGCTTTTCGTCGGTCAGCCACGACGCCGCGCTGAGCGACGCCTGCAACGCGGTATAGCCGACGCGGACGAGCGTCTGGCCGGACCGCGTTTCGCCGGTCGTGTCGGTCACGTCGGCGTAGACGGTGTAGTGGAAGGTCGGCTCGTCCTTCTCGGGCACGGAGGGATCGGGCCTGGCGAGGAACTCGATGGTGAAGGAACCGTCCGGTTTGGTCACGGCCCGTCCGTGTGCGATTTCCTGGCTGCTGGTTTGCGGCTGCCGCCACCAGCAATACCACCCCCACCAGATCGGATAGCGGACCTGGCGGACGACGCGGTAGCGGACCTTGGCGCCGTTGATGGCCGCACCGGTGTAGGCCAGGGCCTTGCCCTTGAGGCTGACTTTGTCGCCCAGTTTTGGGGCGGTCTCCGGCTTGTCGAGCGTGACCTGGAACTTGGGGCGTTTGTATTCCTCGACGTTGAATTGCGTCGCGCCGTTCGGCTGGCCCTCGACGCGGATCGACATCCGGCCCATCAGCCGGTCGCGCGGGGCGGTGAAGCTGCCGGCGAACGAGCCGTAGTCGTTCGTGCGGTGCTTCCGCTTTTCGATCTCCTTCCCGTTGCGATCGCGGAAGACGACGGTCAGATCGCGGGCACCCAGCACATGGTAGTCGTCCTTCTGCTGGTCGACACGGATGCAGATGCCCTTGTACCGGATCGTCTGGCCGGGGCGGTAGAGCGAGCGGTCGGTGAAGAAGACCGTGCGTTCGTGCGGGCGGATGGTATAGTCGCGGCGGTAGTCGTAGTAATCGCGCATGGTGGCCAACTGCTGGCCCCTGTGCTCGGCCAAAATCGCGTAACCCTGGTTCTGTTTGGGCGAGAGCTTGAAGAGCCCGTCTTTGTCGGTCTTGGTCGAGGGCCCTGCGACACGGCCGCCGCGGGAGGTGCGGACCCAGGAGCGGATCTCTGCACCGGGGATCGGCTCGCCGGAGTTGGCTTCGAGGACGAAACCTTCGATGACGCCGGTGCCGTGCCGGGTCCGCATCACCAGCGCGAGGTCGCTGACCCACAGGGGAGTGAACTTTACCTGGTTGTTCTTGTCGCCAAACTTCGGCTCGTGGCTGGAGACGAGGTAGTAGAACCCCGGTTTGAGATTCTTGGGTGCGGGCAGTTCCTCGACCCGTTCGTGGTAATCCTTGGTGGCGGGCAAGTCGGCCGACCATTCGAGAGCCGGCTTCTTGGCCAGCAGGACCTGCCGCTCTTTCTGATCGAGGTATTCCGGGCGGTGGCGGCGCTTGATCAGTTGCTCCCAGTCGTAGGGAACCGCGCGGAAGTAGACCTTTGTGAGGTTGCGGTAGCGGACTTCGATCGTCGGCAGCGGATCGTTCCAGACTCGTTCGGTGGTGATATTGGACGATTTGGCCTCGATCTGCTGGATCAGGTTGAAGCAGCTTGCGCCGCCGGCGCTGTTGGGGAAGGCCCCGAAGCCCCGCTTGGCGAGCTTGCGGGCCTCGACCAGGTCGCCCTCGCCCCGCAGGACCGATGCCCATTGGAAGAGCGCCTGGGCGGCGATCGGGCTGTCGCCCCACTTATCGGTGAAACGCTTCATCGTTGCTTTGAACAGCTTGTTCTTGTCTTCGCCGAAGGCCTTGTTCTTTCCGAACACGAGCCGTGCGAGATCGGCGTCGATCAACGCCGTCTTGTCTTTGTCGCCGGCGTGGAATTTCAATAGGTTCTGATAGAGCCGGATCGCCTTGAGTGTGAGCGACTGCTCGTCGGTCGTCTCGGGCTCCCATTTCACAAACTCATCGGCCGGAGCGAAGATCGGGCCGTCGGCCATCAGCTCGAACGTGTCTTCGGCCTTGGCGCCCGCTTGCGTGCCCGAGGCGTAGAACTGCAAGGCGTTGTGCGCGAGGAAATCGTACATGGTCGGCCGGTAGTTGTCGGGTACGGTTCCCTTGGTCAGCAGATCGTCGTACTTGGCGACGGGCGTGGCCTTGAGCGTTTTTTCGGCTGCGAGGGCCTTGGTGAACTGCTTGTCGATTTCGGCCAGAATCCGCTTGAGGTCCCAGGTCGTGAAGTCCTTGCCGGGCGGTTCGGCCGTCTGTGTGCGGCGCAGGAATCGCCAGCGATTCTGCTGGAAGTAGTGCCAGTACCAGTTGGCCAGGATGGCGTCCATGATGGGCACCATCTCCTTGGGTGCCTTGGCGATTTCGGCCTCCATCCGGGTGATCTTTTCCTCGGGCTTGTTGCCCTGGATGTTCCCCTCCAGCGCGATTTTCCGGCCGATGGCCTTGATGGCTTCGCCGTAGGCCTTGTCCTTGAGCGCCCCGGCGATGATCGGCTCCAGGTGCTCGATGGCCGTCTTGGGCAGGCCCTTCTTGATGGCCTCGTCAACCTTCTTCCACTGGGCCTGGCGTGAGGTTTCTTTGGGGGCTTCCGCAGAGACCGACGGGCAAAAGACAATCGCGGCCAGCAACAGGATCGCAAGCAGTTTTTTCATGTTCGTTCTCGCTTTTTGTTAGGGTCAACCGGTATTTCCCGGTTTTTGAGTGCGTGTGTTTCACGTGTCGACAAGAAGTAGTCTAACCGCTGGAGGCGGACACGGTCCACCGTATGCCGTTTGACGTGTGGCAGCCACCAAAAGTTCCACCAATTTGCCGCTCCGCGAGCATCCCCCCCTATTGTACGTAGAGTGGCGGTGAGTTGCCCGTCGCCGTGGCCGACCTGCGGTGGAGATTTCGTTGACCGTACTCGTGGTACATTCTTCTTATCAAGTTGCCGGGCGGTTCTGTTTTCTGTTCAAGTAGTTCTACCATTCCCAAGTATCCGGGCCAAACGTCCGAACGAACAATACTCCGCGCCCATCCCTTGACGCTCGCATCTGTAGCGCGGGATACTGATGGGGTATTCCGGCGGGAGCGAGCAATGAACGACCTGCTCAGAAGTGCTTATGACGGCATTATTATCGGCGGCGGGCACAACGGTCTGATTGCCGCCGCGTACCTGGCCAAGGCCGGAAAGTCGGTCTGCGTGCTCGAGCGGCGGGCCGTGCTCGGCGGCAGCACCGTGACCGAGGAGCTCTGGCCCGGCTACAAGGTCTCGACCGCCGCCTACGTCGTCAGCCTGCTGCGGCCGGAGATCATCCGCCAGTTGCGGCTTGAGCACTACGGGCTGAACATTCTGCCGCGCAACCCGTCGTCGTTCACTCCCTTGTCCGACGGCCGGTCTCTGTTGATGGGTGCGGACCGGGCGATGACGCTTCGCGAGATCGCCAAGTTCAGCCGGAAGGATGCCGAGGCGTATCCCCGCTATACCCGGCTGTTGGAGCGGGTTGCCGCGGTGCTCGAGCCGGTGTTTGCCGAGGCGGCGCCCGACCCGCTGCCGCTTCCGAAGAGCCGGCGCAGGATCGGCGCGGGCAAACGGCTCCGCGACGCGCGAAAGCTCTGGAAGCTGTATCGGGCGATGTCGGGGCTGGGCGAGGACCTGCCCGAGGCCATCGAGTTGCTCACCGCGGCAGCCCGGCCGATTCTGGATCGGCACTTCGAGACCGAGGCGCTGAAGACCACACTCGCCACCGACGCGATCATCGGCGCGTTCGCCTCGGTTTCCTCTCCCGGCACCGCCTACGTTTTGTTGCACCACGTCATGGGCACGGCCGGCGGGGCCCGCGGCGTGTGGGGATACGTCGAAGGCGGAATGGGATCCCTGGCAACCGCGCTGGAACGGGCGTGCGGCGATCTGCGGGTCGACGTCCGGCGGGAAGCCGAAGTGGTGAAAATCCTCACCGCCGGCGGCCGCGCTGCCGGTGTTGCCCTGGCCGACGGCACTCAGCTTGCCGCGCGAGTCGTCGGCTCGACCGTGGACGCCCACCTGACCTTTGAGAAGCTGTTGGACCCGGGCGAGCTGCCCGACTGGTTCCGTAAGGAAGTCGCCCGGATCGACTATGCCTCGGCCACGGCAAAGATCAACGTGGCGCTGGCCGAGCCGCCGCAGTTCACCTGCGCCCCGTCCGACGGCGTCGCACCGCACCACCACGGGACGATGCACATCTCGCCGACGCTCGACTACATGGAACGGGCCTACGACGACGCCAAGTACGGCCGGCCGAGCGACGAGCCGATTCTCGAAATCACGCTCCCGACGAGTGTCGATAGGACAATCGCCCCTGAGGGGAAACACCTGATGTCGATCTTCGTGCAGTATGCGCCTTACCGGCTGGCCGAGGGGAGCTGGGACGAGATCAAGGAGGGCTTTGCCGACCGGTGCATCGAGGTGCTGGCCCGCTACGCCCCGAACGTGCCGGGGGCCGTCGAGCGCCGGCAGGTCATTAGTCCGCTTGACCTGGAACGGACGTTCTCCCTGACCGGCGGGAACATCATGCAGGGGGCGATGAACCTCGACCGGTTGTACGCCATGCGGCCGGTGGCCGGCTGGGCCGATCACCGCACGCCGATCCGCGGCCTTTACCTCTGCGGCGCGGCGAGCCATCCGGGCGGCGGCGTCATGGGGGCGTGCGGAAGGAACGCGGCGGTCGAGATACTGCGGGATTTTTAGGATGGGGGATGAGAAGGATGCCCCGCGGCATATTCCTCGCGCAGCGACTCGACCTCCTCGAAAATCGCTGTAATCTGCTCGTCGGCGACCTGCTGGTCCATGTTGATGCAGCAGACGCCGGTCAGATAGGGGTTGGCGGAATCACGGACCAGCCGGCGGATCGTGCGGCGGATCTCGTCGGGGGACTGCTTGACGATCTCGACCGGGCTGTAACGGATGTTCAGGAACGTGTCGGGCAGATGCTCGCGCAGCCGTGCCACGTCGCCCGGCCAGCCGACGTCGAGAAAATCGAGGTGCGGCAACTTCGCGAACGATTCGGCAAAGCGGTGCGGGTCCTCGCCGCAGTAGTGGATTCCGAACGGGCGGTGCCGCCGGCTCCACTCGACGTCGTACGGCATCAGGAATCTCTCGTAAGCGGCAACCGAGATCATTACGTGCGAACACTCGCTGTGCAAGTGGACGGGCCGGGGAATGCCCGCCACGTTGCGGTTGACGCTGATCGAGGTCGTGCCGGTTTCCCTCGCGATGCCGGCTGTGAATCGGTCGATGACCTCGCCGACGTCCGCAAAGAGCTTCGAGACGTTTTCCGGTTGGTCCATCATGTCCATGAAGAGCGACTGCCCGCGGAGATCCAAGGCGATGTTGAGGATGCCGGCCCAGTTGACGTCGCCGGTGAGTCCGCCGTGCTTCGTCTTCAGCGAGCCGGCGAGGTTTTCGAACTTCTTGAACGCGGGGCTTTCAAATGCCGCGTCGGGGGACACCGCGAGTGAATCGAGGTCCGCAGGAATCACTTGCGGGGCCGCATCTTCGAGATATTCGACCCGGCACCCGAGCATCTCCGAGACCAGGAACCCGGCCGCCAGATGGACCGCCCCCACTTGCGGCACGTCCTTGTCCCGGTCCTTGCCGAGCCCGAACCGCCCCCAGCGGTCGTAGAGCGCCGCTTCCATCTTCCGCTCGACTTCGACCCGGCGGGCAGGGTGGAAAAAGAAATCCTCGTCGAACGCGATGCCCTCGTGGCGATGCCACCACGCCGGCCCGAGCACGATGTCGACCGGGAGCATCGGGTTTTGCAGAGCTTCGTTTCGATGGTGCTTCATCGGGCGATTCCCACGGCGTTATTCACCAAAGAACAGCGGACGGATATGGCGATCGTAGATGTTTTCGGCAACGTTTTCGGCAATCACCTCGGCGTGCTTCTCCAGTGCATCGAGGAAGCGGTTGCCCATCTCCGCGGCCACCTTGTACGCCACGTGCAAGAGTTGCCGGAGATTGGGATTGTACGCGGCACACGCTGGATCGTGCCGCAAGGCCGACGCAAAGGCGTCCCCGTCCCACGCGCTGACGGTTTCCGCGGACGGCAGGGCCGTTGGGTCGATATCGACGACTGATGCGTACGGGCCATAGAGTTCGCCGAACCGGTCGAGCGAATTCCTGTAGATTGTCTTGGCGATTGCCAGCCCGTCGTCACCCGCACTGGCCAGCCCGATCAACTCTTCGAGCCACGTGGTGCCGGCTGTCTTCAGGTGTACCCCGGCGTTGAATTTCCCAATCGCCTCGTGCATGGGACCGTAGATCGAGAATTTGTCGCTGCCGGAATGGACGCTCAGCTTCAGGTTTTCGGGCAGGGTGAAATGCTCGACGGCATAAGCGATCACGGCAATGTCCTGCTCGAACTCCCTGGCGAACTGCGCCGCGTCGCCCACGTAATCCACCCCCTTGTTGAATCGCCCGGTGAATCGCGGGGCTATCGTCTGGGCGGGAATCCCTTCGTCGGCGACCGCCGCAAGGATCAACAGCATCTCTGCCGGCGTCTGCGGCTGCTCGGTCTCGTCCATCGACACCTCGGTCACGAAATTGCCGGCGCCCTTGGCCTGTTCGATGCGGCGATAGGTGCAGCCCGCCTCGCGGACGGCGCGAAGAAATTTCCGCGCCGCATTCTCGATCGTTTCACCGGAGATTACGAACTCCCCGTCAATGCCCGGTATCTGCAAGCAACCGGCGCACGTGCGGTGCTTCTCCACGAACTTCGCCAGGTCGTCTGCGGCCGGCTCGGCACCGATGTAATCGGCCACGTCGAGCGTGAAAAAGTCGCTCGACGCCAGGAAACCGTCGACCGTCTCCAAGCCGATATGATCGGCGTCGACGAAGTAGGGGCCCGTCCATCCGCATTTCCTCACGGCGTCGTCCGCCTCGCTGCGGACGCCCTCGGGGGTGGTGCCGACGATCGCGTGCTCGCGGTGGGACTTGTTCCAGACGGGGGCAAGGGGGAGCCCCGCTTCGTTCGCCCGGATGATCGCTCCGAGTTGCGCGGCGCCTTCGCGGCCGAAGCGATCGCCGATGCCCATGGAATACTTCGGAAGTTGCAATGCGGTGCTTCCTTTGCCGGGGAAGAGTGAGATCGGCTTCCAGCCTCGCGACCAAGAAAGCAGGGGGCACCTGCCCCCGGCCCGATCGGGAGACGAACGGAGCTGCGAGCGATCAAGAAAGGGCGTGCAATACCGGAGGACACGTTCCCCTTGATGGCCCGGGGGCAGGTGCCCCCTACTTTGGTCTCTTGTTCAGCGATGTTTTCATTCGCAGGTATTTGCCCCACTTGGTTCTTTCGCATTCCTCAGTCGGCGAGTTTCTTCATCAGCCACGCCATGTTTCCGGCCAGCGTCTCGATCGTCTCCATCCCTTCGGTGTCGTTGCTGATTTCACCCTTGTTGAGCCCGAAGGCAACGTTCCAGTAGGTCGAGCCGGGCACGATCATCTCGTTGACTAGGAAGGCGTAGTTGATCTGGGCGAAGGTGAAGTTTTGCCCTGCCCGGCGCGCGACGGCAATCGCGGCCCCCACCTTGCGGCGCAGGAAGTTCTTGCTGTGGCGGGCAACGCACCCAACGCGGTCGAGCAGGGCCATGGTCTGCGGCGTGGCCGACCCGAAGTAGACCGGCGAGCCGATCAAGATGCCGTCGGCTTCCATGAACTTCTCGATGATTCCCTCGAAAGCCGGATCGTCCTGGACACACCGGGGCTCGTCCGTTTTTCCACAACCGCCACATGCCCGGCACCCCTTGATATCGCGCCCGGCAAGCGAGAGAAACTCCGTTTCGAAGCCCTCGGCCGCCAAGACCTCCAAGGCCGTTCGGACGGCGATTTCCGTGTTACCCTTTGGGCGTGGGCTGCCCGAGATTCCCAGCACGTTCATTAGGCTACCTGCCTTCCGGAAATTGCTGTAAACAAGTTGAGTTGCCTCAGGAATTCGTGTCTCCGCTGCAATGCACGCCGCCGTACCGGCGGCGGCTAAACGATCCCGCTGTGTACGGCCCAGATGGCGGCCTGCGTTCGGTCGCTGACTCCAATCTTCCGCAGCAGGTGCTGCACGTGCTCCTTGACCGTCTCGCAACTGATGCCGAGTTCGTCCGCGATCTTGATGTTCGTCAGCCCCTCGGTCATTCGCCGCAACACTTCTCCCTCGCGTGGAGTCAGCGGGACATCGACTTTGTCCCCCGATCCGGGCACCGCCAGCACTCCGATGACGCGGCGCCGATGTGTCCGCGTCCAAAGCGACTCGCCCGACGATACGGCTTGAAGCTTGCCGAGCAGCGTTTCTCGATCAACGTCCTTCAGGAGCAGACCGGCGGCACCCGACCTGTGGGCCTGGGCAAGATGCGATGGATGGTCCTGTTCGGCCAGTATAATCACGGGAACGTCGGGGTGATCTTGCTTGATCTGCTCCAGGGCGAGAAAGCCGCCTTGAGGTGGAAGTCGTAGCGACACCAGGATCACGTCCGGGGAGCTGGAGGCGGCCAACTGCAAAGCTTCACCTACGGTGGCGGCTTCGCCAACCACCTCGATTTCGGTGTCCGCCACGAAGCCTCGAACGCCCAATCGGGCAATTTCCTGGTCGTCTGCAATCAGCAATCTGGTACTCATTTAGGACTCCATTGCGATGCACAGGCGGGGGGTTTTGGTATTAGAATAATGGTTGGCCGGTCAGGGGTCAAGGAATTCCCTGCTGGTATTATGCGGCGATTGGCGGTAGACTAAATTTTTGGACCTGCAGCCGACTGTGAAGCAGCCCTATGAGCCAGTTGACTTGCCCGCATTGTAGAAACGTAGTTGATACGGGGATGGCCGCCCCCGGGACGACGCTGGCATGCCCATTTTGCGGGGGGCAATTCCAGTCCGGGGGGGCGCAAATCCAGTCCCCAGGGCCACAGATCCAGCCTGCGGCGCCGCGCACCCAGCCCCCAGGGCCGCAAACCCCGGTCCCTCAACAGCAGTGGAGCGCACCGGTGAACCCTGCTTTCGATCTGGACACCGGCGCCGGCGGTTCGACCGGCGAACGCGCCGCCGGGAAAGAGGCCCGTTCCAACATGCTGCTGATCTACATTCTCACCGCGGTGGTGATCTTTCTGATTGCGATGATCGCGGTGATCATGATCGCCAAGAGCCTTCGGCCGGTCGTGCGGAACCAGGACACGTTGCCGAAAGCCGTGACACTGGAGGATTGGGTCGAACGGCTTTGCCGCGCGCCCGACGAGAAGACGCGGCAGGAAGCGGCGCGGAAAATCGTCTCGATGGGCCCCGACGCCGTCCTGACGACACTCGACCTTGTCACCATGGCATCGGATGACGCCATCGATATTTCGCCGAAGGTTCTCCGCGTGTTGGCGGGCATGGGACCTCCGATTATCGAGCCGCTCCGCCGGGGACTCGTCTCGCCGAAGCCGAATGTACGGGCAGGCGCGGCCAGGATTCTCCGTGAGATGGGCCCGGAAGCGCGTGGCGCGGTCGATTCGCTCGTCATCGCGCTGAGCGACGAGAACCGTTGGGTTCGCTGGTACGCAATCGAAGCGCTGGGAAATCTCGGATCCGGCGGGGCGCCCGGCGTTGACCCCCTGGTGAAGCTGCTGAGCCATGAGGATTATGGCACGCGTCAGCGGGCGGCCACCGCGCTCGGGCAGATCGGCCCTGCGGCAAAAGCCGCGGCGCCCGCGCTGAAGAGACTCAGCAACAACGACCGGCACCGTTCCGTTCGCACGGAGGCGGCCAAGGCCCTGGCGCAAGTCGACCTGGATGCCATCGCGCACGAGTCGGCCCGGCGGGCCAGCGGCAAAGTCCGCGAATTGATCGAGCAGCTTAGGGACGGCGACGAGCACGAAGCCGCCTCTGCCGCCAAACGGCTCGGCGACATGGGCTACAATGCCAAGGAGTCGATCCCCGCCTTGACGCAAGCCCTCAGCCACAATAACAAGTGGGTCCGCGAAGCCGCCGCCGACGCGCTGGGCGACATGGGCCGCCGGGCGGACAGCGCGCTGCCCGCACTGAAGAGACTCTCCAACGACGAGCCCGAGGTCCGCCTGGCCGCCGAAAAGGCCATCGACAAGATCGAAGGGCATTAACTCCGTAGTCGCACAAAATGTAGGACGGAATGGCATTCCGTCCACGAAATGCCGGCGTAAAACATAAAAGCATGGTTGCGGCCGGATCGCACGATCGGTGACGTTTGTGCATGGGACCGTGATCTGCACTTCCGCTCGTCCAGAACGGATTACCAATGGGTGCATTTGGATTGAATCCACCTGTGCGGATGAGCGTAACAGTGTTCAAAAACGCTGGTTTCGTTGAGAGGCCGCTGTCGAGACGGTGGGCAGGAGCGTGTAAAACGGGCAATATTGACCGTGACATGAAATAGAAAAAGGGGCATCCTCCGCGTGTTTACCAACACAAGGATGGAGGATGCCCCATGGATGGAAGTGAATTTAGCAAACAGGTCCCAGAATGTCCAGAGGCATTGGACAACATCGAAGCTCAAATCCGCCAAGTGGTGGACGAATTGATCCACTTCGTCCGCAGCGACAGCGACACCCTGCAGTTGATGGGTTTCGAGCGGTCGTTGTGGTCGCGCGTGGCCGTGCTGTTTCGGTTGTGCGT
>CAZJRB010000142.1:0-17488 GCA_964547995.1 uncultured Planctomycetaceae bacterium
GGAAGGTTTCGAGTTTTCCATTTTTTGGCCAAAAATCACGCTTGATTGAGGTCTAATAGGAAGGCACCCCGCACAATACTTCAAAGCCAACTGGAGGTAGAAATGGACGGTTTTTGGTTTTTCTGGCTCTTCTCCTGCACGTTTTCCGCGGTTATTCTCAGCCTGCTCATAACCGCATCCTGATGTGAAGAGTTTGGGGCGAACGTCTCGGATGAGCGGTGCGAAGCATCCGTCTCCATCCGCTGGTTCGCCCCTATCTTACTTGGTTCTTGATTGCCTATGGATCTCTCGCAACACGAAATCCAACTGCTATCATAATGTACGCAACTGCGTTCGGCGGCGCCCTGCTACGGCTTGCCGAACGACAGTCCCACGGGTATGTGTCGTTGTCGCCACCTCGAATCGCCCGATGCTCGGCAGAATCAGCGCCCTTGGGGTCGCGGAGTGGAGAGCGTGCATAGTAGTTGTCATCACACCAATCGGCACACCACTCCATTGCATTTCCGTGCATGTCATACAATCCCCAGGCATTTGGCTTCTTCTGCCCAACCGGATGCGTTTGCTCGCGGGAGTTTCCGACGTACCACGCATAGTTTTTCAGCAGTGATTCCGAATCGCCGAAATGCCACCTCGTGGTGGTCCCTGCTCTGCACGCGTACTCCCACTCGGCCTCCGTTGGCAAACGGTACTTCTTGCCCTCCTTTTTGCTCAAACGGCGACAGAACTCCACCGCCTTCTCCCAAGACACTCTGTCAACGGGTCTCTTTGACTTCGTTGGCTTCGTGTCTGTACTCGGCAAAGGTCTGCCAGAACCCACTTTCGGTCCCTTGAATGTGCTGGGATTCTCGCCCATCACTTTGTAGTATTGTTCCTGCGTGACTTCGTGCATGCCGAGGTAGAACGGTTTGGTGATCTTAACTCGGTGTTGCGGCGTTTCTATTGGTATTGCCCATTTCCACACGCTATGTTTCATTGCCTCTTGCTGCTCAGCTTTGGATGACCCCATGAGGAACTCACCAGGACGAATCAAGACGAGCTTCATCCCAATGGAGTTGGTGACTACCGCCTTCGCCTGCGAATTCTTCGGGTCAGGAACCACCGCGCTCTCTTTGACAGGTGGATTTGCAGGTGATGGAACAACGGCCTGTTGCGCACCGACACTGTTGGCAGAAGAGACAAGCAATAGGAAAACCGTGCCAAGCGTTGACGCCCTGGCAAGACTCGTGCCTTTCGGTTCTGCTGCCATTTCACTCATAGGTGCATTTTGGGGCGAACATAGGATTCAGCGGTTCCGGTGAAGCCCTTACCCCGTCTCCGCGCGCCGGTATAAGCCTCCGTCAAGTCTGGGCTTAACTCTTTGCGGGCCAGAAGGTTCCAAACCTGCCCGCCATTATACCACGGGGGCTTATCAGCCGCATTATACTACATGCCCCCCAAAAGTCAAAGGTCCGCAGGACTTTGGAGCCCCGCCGGGCCACAGTGCAGATGTCTGCACCCCCCGCCAGGGAAATCCGAAATCCTAAGTCCGAAATCCGAAATCCCTAACCCCCACTCCCCCGAAAAAAGATGCGAAAAATCGCCGGGCGGCATAAAAGTGGCATTGACAAGAGACTCGATATATTCTATACTAACGTCCATATAAGCGGTACCCACAAGAGCCGGCCGTCCGCCAGGTATCCACAAGGGCCCGTCGCGGGGTGCAACTCCCCCGGTGGGCCCTTTTTCGTTTTTTGGCGCGGCCGATGCTCGGAGTACCGGTCCGCGCTGGGGGTGAATATCGAATATCGAGTGGCGAATGTCGAGTGATGAGTGCGAAGGCAGAGTAGACAGAGGACAGAGGGCAGAGGACAGAGGACAGAGGACAGAAGTGGAGATTTCCGATCTTGTTGACCAAAAAGAGGGACGTAGGACAGGTTTGCAACCAGTCTCCTGGAAAGTGGCGACTCTGTTGACCAAAAAAGAGGAGAGCAGGAGAGCAGGGGAACAGGGGAAGGTGGTGAGACGATCCACTATCCACTATCCACTATCCACTATCCACTTTGGAAACCTCACATTCTGTTGACCAAAACTGCATATGGGGGACGATCATTCCCCCCGGCACACTTCGGCCAGTTGCCTATCTTAACAAGAATCGTTGTAAGTCGTTGCTAGCCTATTGAGTGGGGGTGGATTCGGCGGTGCCGATCGTGGATAGTGAACGGCGGTCGGCGCTGGGAACCGTTATCGGAGGGCCACCCGTGAGAACCATCAACATCATCGGCTGCGGCAAGGTCGGCAGGACACTGGCACGGCTGTGGACGGAACGCTCGCTGCTGAGCGTCCGGGGGATACTCAACCGTTCGATTCCAAGCGGCCTGCGGGCCGTCGAGTTCGTCGGCGCCGGCCGCGCGGTCGAAGACTGTGCCCGGATGGAAAGGGCCGATCTCGTCATGATCGCCGCGCCCGACGAGGCGATCGAGGGATGTTGCGGCGAGTTGTGCCGGTCGGGCGTACTCGGGCAGGGCGCCGTGGTGTTCCACTGTAGCGGTTCGTTGTCTTCGGCCTTGTTGGAGCCGGCACGGCGGTGCGGAGCATCGGTTGCCAGCGTACACCCGGTCAAGAGCTTTGCCGATCCGGCCACGGCGGTGAAGAGCTTCGCGGGTACGTTTTGCGGCGTCGAGGGCGATCCGGCCGCGTGCGAGGTTCTCGGCGAGCTGCTGCGCGGTTGCGGTGCGGTCACCTTTTCCATCGAGCCGGAGTTCAAGACGATCTACCACGCCGGCAGCGTGATGGTCTGCAACTACTTCGTTGCCCTGATCGAAGCCGGCTTGCGGTGTTTCGAGAAGGCGGGCATTTCCCGGGAAACCGCATTGCAGGTCATCGAACCGATCGTGCGGGAGACGGTCGACAACGTTTTCCGGCTCGGGCCCGTCGGCTCGCTGACCGGGCCGATTGCCCGGGGCGAGCCGTCGGTGGTCGGGCGACAGTGCGAGGCCCTGGGCCGTTGGGACGGGCGGATCGAGGGGATTTACCGGAGTCTGGGCCGGTTGGCCGTTGAAATCTCTGCGTTGGCGGGCGGCGCCGATGCCGACGCCCTGGCCGCCATCAAAGAGTTGCTCGATGAGAGTCCGTAGGTCTTGCCGTCCCGCGCCGCTGCCCTATAATAAGGCTTATGAGTTCCCGGGATTCACGCATCACGGTTCCGAAGTTTGCGGCGCTGAAGTCGGCCGGGCGGAAGATCACCATGCTGACCGCCTACGACTACACGATGGCCGCTCTGCTCGATGCGGCCGGGATCGAGGGCATCCTCGTCGGCGACAGCCTGGCGATGGTCGTGCAGGGGCGGCCCAACACGCTCGCGGCCACGATGGACCAGATGATCTATCACGCCGAAATGGTGGGCCGGGCGGTCCGACACGCCCTGGTCGTGGTCGATATGCCGTTTCTGAGCTATCACACGGGCATACACAAAGCGATTGAAAACGCCGGACGAATCCTCAAGGAGACCCAGTGCCAGGCCGTCAAGCTCGAACAGGGGCCCGACCAGGCCGAAATCACCGCCGCGCTGGTCGCGGCCGGAATTCCCGTCATGGCACACTATGGACTGCGGCCTCAGAGCGTCCATCAGCTCGGCGGGTACCGGGTGGAGCGGGACCGCGGGAAGCTGCTGGCCGACGCGGCCGGGGCCGAAAAAGCCGGGGCGTTTGCCGTCCTCCTGGAGTGCGTCCCCGCAGACGTGGCGGCGGAAATCTCCGCCGCGGTGAGCATCCCCACCATCGGCATCGGGGCCGGGGCCGGATGCGACGGCCAGGTCCTCGTGGTCAACGACCTGTTGGGCCTCACCCCCGGCAGGCCCCCGAAACACGTCAAGGAATATGCCGACCTGAAAAACCTCGTTGCCGAGGCCGTCACGCGATACCGCGACGAAGTCCGCGACGGCACCTTTCCCGGTGCGGAGCAGTCGTTTCAATGATCCGTTGGATTGCCGGACATGCTTGAAATCTCCATTCCCGGATTCGGCGACCTGCGGCTCGAATACCTTGTCCTGGACTACAACGGCACGCTCGCCTGTGACGGGGAGATCCTCGACGGAGTGAAGGAGGCGCTGACAACCCTCACCGGGCAGTTGGAAATCCACGTGGTCACCGCGGACACGTTCGGCAAGGCGTTGGCCCGGCTGAAGGACTTCCCCTGCAAGCTCGTCGTGCTTCCGCCGGATGACCAGGATGCTGGAAAACGTGCCTACGTCGAGGAACTCGGCTCGGACGCCGCGGTCTGTATCGGCAACGGCCGAAACGATCGCCAAATGCTGGAGGCGGCGGCGCTGGGGATTGCCGTGATCCAGCGCGAGGGGGCGGCCGCGGCGACGCTGCTGGCCGCCGACGCGGTTTGTTCCGACATCCTGTCCGCCTTCGACCTGTTGAGCAATCCCCTGCGGTTGAAGGCAACGTTGCGGTCGTAGGTAAAAGCCCCCCCGATCGGCTGGTCGGTGCTTGACAACGAGGGTGCCTGTCCCGTAAGGTCGGTATAGTCGGCGTTTCAGCCCTTGTTCCACGGGAGGTTACCATGTTGCTTTCAAAACGGTTTATTGGTGCTTTCGTGCTGTTGCTGTTAGCCGTGCCTGTTCCGGCCGCGGAGAAGGACGCGGAAGCGGCTGCCGAACGGTCTAAGGACGCCCCGGCCGATGCGGTTGGCCCGCTGATCGAGCAGCTCGACGACGATGCGTTTTCGAAGCGTGAGGCGGCCAGCCGGAAACTGACCGAGGCGGGCAAGACGGCCATTCCCGCACTGGCCGAAGCGGCCCTCGGCGACAGCCTGGAGGTCTCGACCCGTTCGATGCGTATTCTCCGGGATCTGCTCGAATCGCCGGACGAGGAGACGAAGACCGCGGCGAGAAAGGCCCTGGAAAAGATCGCCGAGAGCAACCATCCCTCGTCGTCGCCGCGGGCCAAGGAGGCCATACGGCCCGAGGCGGAATTACCCGTCTGGCAGCCCGGTAATATCGCCATCGCCGTCCGCAACAGCATCAGCGTCTCGAACGTCAACGGAGTGAAGACGATCAGCGTCAGCGAAAACGGGCGGAAGATCAAGATCCAAGACGACCCGAAAAAGGGCATCAAGGTCGAGGTTACGGAAACCAAGGGCGGCAAGCAAGTTACCAGGACCACCGAGGCCAAGAACGCCGACGAGTTGAAGAAGAAGAACAAGGAGGCGTTCGATCTGTACAAGCAATACGGCAAGGGGGGCGCGATGGGCCGGGCAATACAATTCAGGATACAAGCCGCCGCCGTTCCCGGAGGAATCCAGATCCAACCGATCCAACCCGCAATCCCGAGGGCCCTGGGACAGAGAATTCAAGTCCTGCCCGGCCGCCCGAAGCTCGACCCCGCCAAACGGATCGAAGCCGTCACCAGGCAGTTGCGACGCCTCGGCAAGGAATTTGATAAGGCAATCGAAGACGCCGAAGAGACTGCCGAGCTGCAAAATGCCCTTGAGCAATTCCAGAAAGAACTCAAAAAGCAACTGGCCGAACTCGAGAAGCAACTCGAGAAAGAAGACGAGTAGACCTACCGCAGCCCTGTGCTGGGGTCCCCGCCTTCACGAGTAATAAGGAACATGTAGGCAGCCGCATCAATATCTTCGTTGACGCTCTGCGCGCTGCCGTCGGCCAACAGGTGATTGATCACGCTATAATGATGGCTGCTCGGGCCGATCTGGATCTCCGTTGGGTGGCTTGGCCAAGAGGCTGAAAAAGAAGGAGGATCCGCGGCAACCAAATCAGGGGGATTTACGTAAGGGTCTGTAACATAATCCCAGGACAAGTAAGTGTAGTTGTCATTCACCGAACTCTTGTCCCAGAAAGCACCCGGCGAAGTCTGGTAACCGTCGGGGCACGCATACGTCAGGCCGTTACCGGGTGGGTCGGCAAAAACAACGGGTGCGCCGCCTGCGCCCGCGGGTTGCCTTGACGGAAGCCCGACCAGGCAGGCTTCCGTGCCAACAATCCACCGGGAGTAGTATTGCTCGACGGTCTCGACGACAATGGCGGTGTGAGCGGTTCCGTCTTTGCCGAATTTGTCCACCCCGTGCGACGCCCCCGGATAGCACCCGCCGTCGGGATGGAAGCCCTCGTTGTACAAGGGTAAGGTGCCCAGTGTGTTCGGCGTGGCCTGGGCCAGGCTTTGCCAGTGAGTGGCGCCCAGGGCCTTGTAATTGGTGATGCACTCGTATTGCCTTGTCGGATCGACCCACCGCGTGCCCGAGAAACTCGGACAACGGAGTTCCTTTACCGAAGTCTTCATGGCAATGGCGGTGGCGGGGGAACCTGCAAACAGGGAATCATTTTGCAGATCGAGCGACCCGTGCAACGGCTTGTTTTCCATGAAAGGCAGAATGTCAATGCACCAGCTCCAGCCGGGGACATTCATATCAGTGACGGCTTTGGTGACGGGATCCTTGGTCACGTGGCAGGCGGGAGGAAAACATGACAAGGCGCTATCCATGTTGTGAAACGCCATGCCGATCTGCCTCAGGTTGTTCAGGCAGTTGGCCCGACGGGCCGCCTCGCGGGCCGACTGAATCGCCGGCAGCAGCAAGGCAATCATGATTCCAATGATGACAATCACCACCAACAGTTCAACAAGGGTGAACCCCCTGTCCCGGTGTCTAGTGTTCATAGGAACATCTCTTGGGGGAATTCTGTTAGAAAAAGAGAGGGGTGGATGGCTATCCCGACATGCTCCGATTTTAGCAGAGTACGGGTTGGCTGTCAAACACTTCATGGGGGTTGTATTCCCCCTGCTCGCGGGCAAGCGTGGGAAATAGCGAACCTTTGGGGTTTAGGAACCACCTTTCTTGTCCTTCACCAGCGGGGGAAACCCCCATATAATGCCCCGGCAGCCGGGCCGAGATGAAACCGTAGGCCGATGTGGTGGAATTGGCAGACACGCTAGATTTAGGATCTAGTCCCCGCAAGGGGGTCCCGGTTCGAGTCCGGGCATCGGCACTCTTCGATCAGGAAAGGTCTACCCCAGGCTGTCTGGTTTTCGCTGCTTATCACGGCCGGCTGCGGCGTGCAGGATTTGACTGACCAGATTGCCCCCTCCAAACCGAATAATCACAGGTGCCGATGTTCTTGGTGCCGCTGATGTGAATCTGGGGAATGTAGTCAACAGGGGGGGACATGCTCGTTACGCGGCTCGGCTCGACGCCCGTTTCTTCGGCGTCGGGAAAGACGAAATCCATGCCCGTGGCGGTTCTCGCCACAGGTCTGCTCGTATTGGGGTTGCTCGGTTGGGACCGGCGGCTTCCGGCGGCAAGCCCTCTCCTGCCGAAACAGGATCCCACTCGCGCGACCACCAGCCGCTCGGCGCGTCAGAGTGCCATCCGCTCGATCCCGTTCCAGCGCCTCGATGCCGGCGCCCGGGCCAAGGTCGACTCGGTGCTGTCGAACGTCACGGTGTTTCGGCGGATGCCGATTCGCGTGGTCGATTGCGATCCCAAGTTGTATCTGTTCCTGGCGCACCACCCGGACGTCCTCGTCAACATCTGGGAAGTGCTGGGCATCAGTAAATTGCAGATGCGGCAATTGAACGCGGACACGTACCGGATATCGGAGCCCTCCGGCACGTTCGGCACGGTCGAGTTTCTCTATCGCAGCCACGACACCCAGGTGGTCTACGCCGAGGGGACGTACCGGGGTCCGTTGCTTGCACGGTCGGTCAACGGCCGCGTTTTGATGGTCATGAAGACCGGCTACGTGCTGGAGACGAACGGCCGCCACTACATCACCACCCGGCTCGATACGTTTATGAACGTCGAACGCGGTGCGGTGGAGTTGCTGACCAGGACGTTCCACCCGCTGGTCGGCAACACGGCCGACATCAACTTTGCCCAATCGGTTTCCTTCGCCGGCAGCCTTTCCCGCACGGCCGAGGTGAACAGCCCCGGTGTCAAGCGGCTCTCGGCGAGACTTCACAAGGTCCAGCCGCAACACCGCGAGAAGTTGGCGTTGCTGGCGGCCGAGATTGCCGAAAAGTCGGCCGACTCGCCCCGCACGGCCCGAAGAGGGACGTCGGACGTCATCCTTTCCAGCCGCGTGCCGCCGCCGACTTTGTCGAAAGGTCGCACCAGCCAGCGTTCCGACTCGTCAGCCGGCTACGCCACGACAGACCGGGTGCAGCGGTAGTTGGACGCTTTTGCTTCCCCCTTACTTTCCTCGGTCGGCGCGACGCCACGCCCGTTTACGGGCGTTCCCGCTGTTTGGCTTGAGCCATCCTGACCCCCCGTGCAGTCGTATGCTCATTCCCCCAAACCCAGCAACGGTTTTAGCAACTCCCGCTCTTCAATGGGCAACCCCAGCAGGATTCGCTCATCCGGGTTCTCTTGGTAGCGGACCGCGGTATCAAGCAGCCGCAGCGGGATTTCCAGCTCTTTGTGCCCCGTCCCAAGCTCCTCCCAGACATCCCGCCACGCCCGGGCTGCCTCATTCCCAATCGACGACAGGACCAGTGTCCGGACGCTACGAACGAGCCCCTGGCCCAATGCCGGAAGAACGCCGTGCTTGTCGAACAGTTCGATCCAGGTTGTGATGTGCCGTCGCCACGTTGCCACATCCTGAGTGCGGATCAACAGGTTGCGAACGATGGACCCCTCGCCACACGCATCAACTCCGCCTTCTTCGGCAAAGCGGCGCAACGCTTCGTCCAGCGCGCTGACGCCCTCGTCCCAACGTCCCAACATGGCCAGAGTCATCGCCCGATTGGAGCAGACGTCGAAATAGATGTCTCCGGCCCCAAGTTCCAGGGATCGATCAAAGCACGTCAACGCTTCTTCATCCCGCCCGAGACTACTGAGTACCACACCCCGCAGACCCCAGACAGCGTCGTTGTCCGGATCGAGTTTCAGCACCTCTTCAAGCGCAGCCAGCGATTCCTCCCGTCGTCCCAGCCTCCATACGAGCAGACCACGAAACGCCCTTCTCGTTGTATCCGTGCGTTCGATTTCCAGCGATTTGTCAACTGACGCCAACGCGTCGTCATACCGCCCCATGGCTTCCAGCAACGAAGCACGGACGCTCCACGCAAGTGCTTCATTCGCGTCAAGGTCTATCGCCTTATCGTAAGATGCCAGCGCTTCTTCATTGCGGTTGAGTTCACGCAGCGCCATGCCACGCGATACCCATGTACTTGCATTATTGGGGTCAAGCTTGATGGCCTTGTCATATGATTTCAACGTTTCTTCATAGCGATTGAGTTCCTTTAGCGGGGTGCTGCGATGTCGCCACGCGAATGCATCGTTCGGGTCGAGTTCAATGGCCTTGTCGTAGGATTTCAACGCTTCTTCGTAGCGATTGAGTTCTTCTAGCAGAGTGGCGCGCCATTTCCAAGCCAGTGCGTCATCCGGGTTAAGTTCGATCGCCTTGTCATAAGATGCCAAGGCTTCCTCATATCGGCCCACCTTCTCCAGGATAATCCCTCGATTCCGCGAGATCGAGGCGTTGTCGGCACCAAGATCTAGCGCCTTGTCATAGCACGCCAAGACTTCCTCGAAACGCTCCAGGTCAATCAAGACCGAGGCTCGGTCCAACCAAGTTGCCGCAGTCTGTAAATCGAGTTCCAGGGCGTTCTTTTCGGAATCTTTCGCTTCGGCATCGCGGTTCAGATTCCGGAGACACCTGGCTTGTTTCATCCAATCAGATGGGTAACCCCGAATAGCGACAAGCTCTTCGGCCACTGCGAGCGACGCCTCGTGGTCTCCGTTTTTCTCGTGATCTTCGTAGTCTTTCAAGCAGGCTGTGATCCGGGGATCGTCCGATTCTTCCGCCGCAAGCTCAATCGCCCGTTGCAGATATTCCCGATCCAACGTCCTGTCGGATTTCAGCGACTTGAGCCGGTCGACCAACTCTGTTTGGGAATACCAAACGCGCAGGAACGCAACCAAGAGGCGGATCGGTTCACCCCGGACCTTCTTCACTTCGAGCGAGATTCGCAGCAGTGGCTCACGCAACTCGTAGTACGACTCGCGGCCGACCTGGTGAGCACGCACGTAGCCCAGTTCCCGGAGTTTCTTGAGTTGGCCCGAAGCGGTCTGGTGCGTCACGAAATTGTCTTGGGCGATCTCGGCAACGGGGACCGCGTGACGCCGCTGGCAGAGGAAATCGACGATCTTCCGCTGTTGCGGCGACAGGTGACTCATCCGGGCCTGATAGTAGGGCGTCAGGTCGTCGAGCGTCTGCATGAGCGGCTCGACCAACTGGTCGAGCGAATCGCACGTCAGGAATTGCGAGAAGATGACGTACACCCGCGGATTGCCGCCGGCCAGGTGGTGTACGGCCCGAATTCGGGCACGGCCGCGGGGCGTGTGTATCAAGGACGCGAGCTTCTCGTCCCCCTCGTGCCGGGCGATCTTCGCCATCATTGTCACGGCGTCTTCGAAAGACAATTCCGCCAGGTGATAGGCCTGGAAGAACCCGTAGAAGGGCGACTCGCGCACCGACACGCCGCTGAAGAGACTTTGCGAAGTGGCCAGTATTGCAAACATCGGGTTGTTCTGGATGTATGCACGCAGCTTTCGCTGCCCCTCTTCTTCAAGGGCGTTGAATATCTCATCAAGATTCTCGGCAATCACCAGCAACGTCCTGTCGCCGACGGTTTGGAGGAGCAATTGCTCCGCTCCGCGTTCGGCCGCTTCGATCGAGAGGGTGCGCAAGTGCTCACAATTCTTTGCTAGCTGCTCATTCTGGCTTTCCTCATGCAGTGCCCGCAGGACCGCCAGCAGGAAATCGAGAAACGATGCGACGCCCCACTCCTCTTCACGGAGCCAGGCAATTCGCAGGCGGTCGCGCAGATCGGCCTGTGCCCGAACGCGATGGTAGACCAGCGATACCATGTGGGTCTTGCCGGTCCCGCGGGGACCGACCAGCAGCATGTAGTGCTTATTCTCCGTTAGCACACTCTCGCGGATCAGTTCGACGAGTCGGGCAGCAAGGTCTCCGCGCTGCACCAGGATCGCTTCCAGCGTTTCCGGTTGTAGCAGGCTGGGTGTAAAACGGGAGAGGTAGAATTCCTTCATCATGACAGCCCCCTGTGGACGCGCCACCATCGTCGGATAAGCGGAAAGCGAAAACCGTATGTCCCGTCGTTCGCTTGCTGCCGAACGTAGTGGTCGCGTCGCAACAACGTGAGAATCAGCCGGAGCAACTCGTGATCGCCGCCGAGGATCTGCTTCGCCGCCGTGCTCGTTTCCGGAGTCAAGCCGGTTCCCAACTCGGAGTACAACTGGTCGAATGTCACCGTCCGCTGGGCGACTGCCAGTACATCCAACACGGCGAGCACTACCGGAAGCCGATCGTCGCCGTAGTATCTCTGCAACCGATCGCGGTAGTGTTGCAGGTGCCAGCGGTCCTGATCGTCGACGAGTGCCTCGGCAACGATCCGTTCGGCCAGTTCGTTACTGGCAATGTTACCCCGCCCTTTCATTGTAGCCACTACCCAGTGAATGTAGTAAGGTATCCGGTCCACAGCGTCCGCAATACTTTTGGCAGTGGCGCCCGGGTCGTCGCACTGGAGTTGTTCGCCGTCGAGCAGTTCTGCGGCGAGGAGACGCGCATCTTCGTCGTCTAGTTCCGGCACTTCGATGATTTGCATGTCGTTGGTGGCATCGTTGCCGTGCCCGGCTTCTCTGAGCGCGGCGGTGACGTGGTGCAAGCCGATCGAACCCGAATAGACCATCCGCAAGCCGCCGTGCATCTGCCGAAGCCCTCGAAGCGTGTCAAGCATCTCCATCGCGGTCGCCTCGCCAGAGTTGCGGGCGATGCTCTTGAGCATCAAAGGGAGTTCATCCCAAAACAAGACGACGAGCCGGTCTTGGTGTTCGGCCAGGCCTTCGAGCGTGTTTTCGAGCAGCGTCTTCCAATGAGGTGCGACTCCTTCAGGAAACTTCACCAAGCCGCCGATCTCAACGCCGGCCAGTTGTTTGAGTACGGCGGAGACTCGGCCCTTCGCTCGCCTCATTGCGGTAAGGTGTTGCTCGACATCGCGATAGACCGCCTCGACGAAGTCGATGGGCCGGGCAACACTCTCGACGTCCCGATAGACGGTCAGAGAATCCCCGGGCGTTTCCGCTACCATTTTCTTGATGACGCTCGATTTTCCCATACGCCGCTCAGCGACCAACACGACACTCTGGGAATTGAGCGTTTCCCAAAGCGTCTCAATGAGCCGGTCCCGACCAACAACTTCTTCTGGCGCGATTTCGCCACCGGGATTTGCCTTCATCGGATCAACCTTTCTCTTGCGTCGCTTTATGGGGCAGGTGTCTGCAAATCTGCCCAGCCATTGATATTATACGTAGTTTTCGACGTACGTCAAGCGTGTCGTACGTCAATTTCTCCATTCTTCCCGCCTCTTGTCAATGACAATCTGCGTAAACGCAAGCTACACAAGCACTTGCGTCGCATGAGAGGATTCTTCGTGGGAAGGGTGAATTCGCGCGCATACCGCTGGTAGGTGGCGGCGAATATGCCAATTAGGTCTGCCCATCGCCGGGGATCGGGAACTGTTGGCAGAGATCGGCGACTTTACCCTTCACCTTGGCGGCTAGTTTCTCGTCGTTAGGAGATTTCAGGATTTGGAGGATCCAGCCGCCGACGGTCCGCATCTCGGGCTCGCGCATGCCGCGGGTGGTCAGGGCGGGGGTGCCGAAGCGGACGCCGGACGGGTCGACCGGCTTGCGCTTGTCGAACGGGATTACGTTCTTGTTGGCCGTGATGCCGCAGGCGTCGAGCAGTTGCTCGCCCTGGTGGCCGCTGAGGCCGATGCTGGTGACGTCGGCCAGCATCAGGTGGTTGTCGGTTCCGCCGCTGATGAGCCGCAAGCCGCCGGATAGCAAGACCTCGGCCAGGGTTTTGGCGTTGGCGACGATCTGCCGGGCGTACTGTTTGAACTCGGGGGTCAGCGCCTCGCCGAAACAAACGGCCTTGCCGGCCACCACGTGCATCAGCGGACCGCTCTGGATGCCGGGGAAGACGCCCCGGTCGATGGCACCGGCGTGCTCGGCCTTGCAGAGGATTATTCCGCCGCGGGGGCCGCGAAGGGTCTTGTGCGTGCTGGAACTGACGTAGTCGGCCACGGGCACGGGATCGTCGTGGACCCGGCCCGCCACCAGGCCGGCGTAATGGGCCATGTCGACCAGCAGCTTGGCGCCGCAGTCGCGGGCGATTTGGGCGAAGCGGGCGTGGTCGATCTCCCGCGGATGGGCGCTGGCCCCGGCCACGATCAGCTTAGGCTTGTGCTCCCGGGCCAGGGCGGCCACTTGGTCGAAGTCGATCCGGTGGTCGTCCGGCCGGACACCGTAGCTGAAGAAGCGGTAGAACTTGCCCGAAAGGTTCAGGTGCATACCGTGGGTGAGGTGTCCGCCGTGGTGGAGGTCGAGGCCCAGGACGGTATCGCCCGAGCGGAGGACTCCGAGGTAGACGCCCTCGTTGGCCTGGGAGCCGGAGTGGGGTTGGACGTTGACGTATTCTGCGCCGAAGAGTTGTTTGGCGCGTTTTCGGGCGAGGTTCTCGATCAGATCGACGAAGTGGCATCCGCCGAAGTATCGCCGTTCGGGATATCCGTCGGCATACTTGTTCGACAGGACGGTTTCGGACGCCTGGAGGACGGCGGCGCTGGTGTAGTTTTCGCTGGCGATCATGACCAGGCGGTTGCGTTGCCGCCCGGTTTCGCCGGCAATGGCCTCCCAGATTTTGGGGTCTTGTCGTTGGAGACAATTCATAGGCCGCTTCCCATCCAGTCGGGCAGTTCGTCGGCGGGTGGGAGATTGACGACGCAGGCCTGCTCGATCGATCTGAGCGCGAGGATTTCGGCGACGGCTTCGGCGGGTGGCTGGCTGTCGAGTGCCATGGCCCCGACGGCCTCCCCGCCCGGCCGGTTCGAACCGCGGCCGACCGCCATGTCGGCGATGTTGACCCGGTGGCGGCCGAAGATGTTTCCCAGGTGGCCGATCACTCCGGGCACGTCGCGATGTTTGAAGAGCATCAGGATGCCTTCCAGCCGGCTTTCGAGCGGGAAATCGCCCTTTCGGACCAGCCGGGGTACGTTGCCGAACAGGGTGCCGGAGGCGACCGCCTTGCGCTCGTCGCTGACGACTTCGGCCGTAATCATCGAGCTGAAAGCCCCGGTATCGCTGGAGCGGTGCTCGACCAGCTCGATCCCGCGTTCGCGGAGCAGGACCTCGGCATTGACGAGGTTGACATCCTCTTCCATGGCGTGTTCGAGCAGCCCGGCCGAGAAGGCGGCTGAAAGCAGCCGGCAGTCCTTCTTGGCGACTTCGCCTTCGTAGTAGAGGTTGCAGGCCACCGGCGGCGCGGATTGCACCTGGGCCAAGAGGAGCCCCAGCCGATAAGCCACATTAAGGTCTCCCCGAAGGTTTTCGAGCGTCTTGCGGTCTAGGGGGGAGATGTTGACCGACTGCCTGATCGCGCCGGTGGTGAAGAAGTCGATCAACAATTGGGCGGCCTCGGCGGCGACATGGGCCTGGGCCTCTTCGGTGCTGGCGCCGAGGTGGGGAGTACACAAGACGCCGGGCATTCCGAAGAGCGGGTTTTCGGTGCAGGGTTCCGACTCGTAGACGTCCAGGGCGACGCCGCCGAGCTGTCCGCTTCGGAGCCCTTCGACGAGGGCTTCGGTGTTGAAGATGCCGCCTCGGGCGCAATTGATCAGCCGGGCGCCGGGCCGCATCAGCTTGATCTCTTCGCGGCCGATGAGATCTCGGGTTTCGTCGTTCAGGGGGGTGTGAACGGTGAGGTAATCGACATCGGGCAGCATTTCGTGGACCGAGGCACAGACGGTGATACCTAACTCTTTTGCCCTGTGGCTGGAGAGGAAGGGATCGTAGGCGAGCACGCGCATTTGCATGGCCAGCGCGCGGGTGGCCACCGCTTCGCCCACGCGGCCGACGCCGATGACTCCCAGCGTCTTGCCGGCCAACTGGGCGCCGATGTACTGCTTGCGGTCCCAGCGGCCCTGGATGAGGCTTTCGTAGGCCGGGTGGACATTGCGGGAGAGAGCCAGCATCAACGTAATGGCGTGTTCGGCGGTGGATAGGGTGTTTCCACCCGGCGTGTTCATCACGACGATTCCCATCCGGGTGGCGGTTTGCTTGTCGATATTGTCGGTTCCGACGCCGGCTCGGGCGATGGCTTTCAGGCGGCGGTTGCCTTCCAGCACCTTGGCGGTGAGCTGCACGCCGCTGCGGCAGATTGCCCCGTCGAACTGCGCAAGCGCCGAGCGGAGTTCCTCGCCCTTCAGGCCCGTGCGGACCTCGCACTCGATGTTCCCGGCCGAGTGGAACAGGTCGAGACCCTCCTGGGACAGGCTGTCTAAAACGATGATTCGTGGCACGGCTTCCCTCAATTTCTTCTTGCGACCGGAAGAGACCGGGCAGAAAGGCCAAAGACGCCAATCTACGGCTTTCGCCGACGAAATTCAAGAACCTTCAGGGTGATAACGGTCGCCGGGCCGGGAGGAAATCGTTCCGGCCGTCTCCAATGCCCCCAACAACGGGGGATTGCCGTGCGCCGAGAAGGCCGGCCTCATTGTGCCCGGGATTCCTTTCACGGTGAGCAAAAATTCGCAGGGAAATAATGATAATACTCTTTTGGCGGCATATTGACAGAATATGGGGCGTCTGTTAGCAGTAATAGTTTCGCCCGTTCGACTTGGGCCGATCCGTTGCCTCGTGCTCCCGTCAACTGGGTGTCGGATGGAGCCAGCACGTGTCAGACAATCAACTTCGTTTAGTCTCTATCGAATGGAGGACTTCCTGTGGCTTTGGACCCGACAAAACATGAGGATTGGGAAATCGCGGAAGAGGCGGAATCCCGTATGAAGACCTGTTACCAGCTCGCGGAAGAGTTGGGCGTACAGAAGGAGGAACTGCTACCCCACGGCAACTATGTCGCCAAAGTGGACTACATCAAGGTGTTGGAGCGGATCAAGGACAGGCCGGACGGCAAGTTCATCGAGGTGACTGCCATCACGCCGACCCCCTTGGGAGAAGGGAAATCGACAACGGCAATGGGGTTACTCCAGGGAATGGGTAAGCGCGACAAGAAGGTAGTTGCCTGCATCCGGCAGCCCTCCGGCGGGCCGACGATGAACATCAAGGGGTCGGCGGCCGGCGGCGGGCTGGCCCAGTGCATCCCCCTGACGGATTTCTCCCTTGGGCTGACCGGCGACATCAACGCCGTCATGAACGCCCACAACCTGGCGATGGTCGCGGTGACCTCCCGCATGCAGCACGAGCGGAACTACAGCGACGCACGGCTGGAGAAGATCGGCATCAAGCGGCTGGACATCGACCCGACGAACGTCGAGATGGGCTGGGTCATGGACTACTGTGCCCAGACCTTGCGGAACATCGTCATCGGTATCGGCGGGAAGATGGACGGCTACATGATGCAGAGCAAGTTCGGCATTGCCGTTTCGTCCGAGGTGATGGCCATGCTGTCGATCTTCAGCGACTTGAAGGACCTCCGCGAACGGATGGACGGCATTGTGGTCGCCTACGACAAGAAGCGCAACCCGGTTACCTGTAAGGATCTCGAGGTGGCCGGGGCCATGACCGCCTGGCTTCGCGAGGCGATCAACCCGAACCTTTTGCAGTCGCTCGAGGGACAGCCGTGCTTCGTCCACGCCGGCCCGTTCGCCAACATTGCCGTGGGGCAATCGTCGGTCGTGGCCGACAAGCTTTGCCTGAAGCTGGCCGACTATCACATCACCGAGTCGGGTTTCGGGGCCGATATCGGCTTCGAGAAGTTCTGGAACGTCAAGTGCCGCTACAGCGGCAACATACCCAACGTCTCGGTCATCACGACGACGATCCGCGGGCTGAAGCATCACGGCGTGAACGCCGGGGCGCTGCCTTGTCCCCCGGGCAAGCCGATCCCGAAGGAATACTTCGAGGAAAACCTGGCGTGGTTGGAAGACGGCGTGTGCAACCTCGTCCAGCACATTAACACGGTGAAAAAGGCGGGGATCAACCCCGTGGTGGCCATCAATGCCTTCCACGCCGATACGCAGGCCGAAATCGATCTGTGCCGGAAGGCCGCCGAGGAAGCGGGCGCCCGCGTGGCCGTCTCCAAGCACTGGCAACTCGGCGGCGAGGGGGCACTGGAATTGGCCGACGCGGTGATCGAGGCCTGTGAGCAGCCGGTCGACTTCAAGTTCCTTTACGATCTGGATACCCCGCTGCGGGAGCGCGTCGAGCTGATCGCCAAGGAAGTCTACGGCGCCGGCGGCGTTTCTTACACGCCGGAAGCGGAGGCCAAGGCCAAGAAGTTCGAGGCCGATCCCAAGTACAACGACTACACCACCATGATGGTCAAGACGCACTTGAGCCTCACGCACGATCCGGCAGTGAAAGGCGCCCCGAAGGGCTGGACGCTGCCGATCCGCGACTTCCTCACCTACGGCGGGGCCCGGTTCATCTGCCCGGTGGCCGGCAA
>CAZJRB010000143.1:0-17254 GCA_964547995.1 uncultured Planctomycetaceae bacterium
TAGGCCCGGGAAGTTTCGATCAAGATCGCAACGTGTCGCATACGATGCATCCTCCTTTGCCGCGAGCCCTTCTGCCAGGGATGCCCGCAAAAAGTATAAAACTTTTGACAGAATGTGCAAAACTTCGCGCTAACAGCTTTCCCATACGAGCCGTAAAATCAAACTCAGTAGTTCCAAATTCACAGGGGTGCCTGGGGTCGAGATGCGAGGACCGAGCATCGCGCCCCCAGAACGCCGCGTTTCTGGGGGCTTGACGGCAATCGTGCCGAACCGGAGAATGGTGGGTGTCACGTGTCATCTGCCCGCCGCGGCCTACCCACACCGCACCCCGCTGTGCCACTTTCCAACGGGCGTTCTCATGATCTCAACGATAAAGCACCTGTCGCTGCTCTTCTTCACGGCCGTTGCCGCGGGCGGCGCGACGGCAGAGCCATCGAACAGTGCGCGGCGGCAGGAGCTGCGCACGATGCAGGCTGATTACCACTACACGGAGATCGTTCGGGCGTACGCCGATTACATGATCGAGCACGGACGCGACGGATACGGCAAAGTGCACTCGCCGCTCTTCGTGACCGGGATGGATCGACGCACGGGCAAGAGGATTTCCCCACCATTTCCCCACGTCAAGCGCAAGCCCTTCGTGCCCGGGCTCGAGCGGGATCGCGAGTGCCGCCCATCGGACCGCAACTACGGCAATGCAGATCCGCTCGATCAATTGGCGCTGTTGCAGTTGCTCCATCAGTTGAGCAAGGCCACGGGGGAACCTCGTTACGCGCAAGAGGCCGACGAGACGGCGTCGTGGTGGATGGCGAATACACAGACCGAGATCGGGCTTTTTCCATGGGGCACCCACACGTATTGGGACGTCGCCAAGGACGGAGGCGGAGGGACGTTTGAATTCAATCGGCCCTGGCCCTTCTGGAAACTGAATCCGGACGTGTTGCAGCGCTATGCCAGGGGGCTCTGGGATCACTATGTCGCCGACAAGCAGACCGGCGACTTCAACCGCCATGCCCACTCGAACCGGCACGGGCCGGGCCGCGGCATGGAATTCCCCTGGCCGGGAGCCTCGATGATCGCCACCTGGAACGAGGCCTACCTGGCCAATCCCAATCCGGAGTACAAGCGGGCCATTGCTACGATCCTGAATCGTTGGGAGAGTCTGCGCGACCCCGAGACGGGCCGGATGGCGCCATGCACCTCGTATCAGGAATGGGTCTGGTACCAGGGGTACATGTACGCCGCGAATATCCTCGATGACGCCGCCGAGTTGATGAAGTCGAAAGACCCCGAACTGGCGGCGAAGATGCGTGACTACGGCCGCCAGAACGACGCCGAGTTCCTCACTCGGGCAGAGCAACGACTGGACGTGAAACGAATCGGGCTCGTGATGAGCTACCGGCGGGATAACGGCCAATACAACACCGAGCGGCCCGACATCCTGGGCGGACCGTGGCAAGATCGCAAGCACTACGCGGAGAAGGCTCTGCTGTTGTACGGACGAGCCAAACGCACCGGCTCGCAAGCCGTCCGCGAGCGTTACCATCAGGCCGTGCTCGATACGGCCGAGGTCTACATGAGCATCAACCCCGAGGTGCAGTGGGCCGTGTGGGGCGCGAACATGTCCGACGCCATCGAGCTGATGTTCGCCGCCTACGACCTGACGGGAAACGCGGCCTACCTGCATCGAGCCGAACATCTCAGCCGGCTGTGCGTCGACCTGTTCCTCGACGACGCGTCCCCCTTGCCGAAGATCACCAGCCACGACGACTTCTATGAGATCGAGCGAGTAACGGGCAAGTCGACCGACGCCTGGATGCTTGACCTGCTGGAACTCGGGCGGCGGCTCGCCATTTTGGACGGAAAGGACAGATGCACCGCGCGCATCGCGACGAGTAGCAACATGATGGAGCTAAGCAAGGTGCCGCTCTCCGGCATGTCCGCCGCGGGTTGGCAAGGCGATCTCGAACGAGGACTTGCCGAGAGCCGCGCCGGCATCTGGGATTGCACCGGATCGAGCAGGCGCGCCGCAAGCGTAGCGCTGGCCTACGGCAAGGACGGCGAGCGATCGCTATTCCTTTCCCGCCGCAAGGAGGCTTTTGGCTCGGCGGACGGGCTGCCCGTCAACCGGCTCGAGCTGATCGCCTCGGATTTCATCAACAAGATCCCGACGCTGGGCGAGGCAATGCCTTTCAACGGGCCCTACCGCCGGCGATTCTCCGGCAAACATCAGGAGGTCAGCACGGCCACGTACGGCGGCTTCAAGGACGTTTTGAGCAAGGCCGGTCTGTTGCTCGCCAATCGCGGGGCGAAGGCGGCGCGCGTTACCGTGAAGGCGACGCTGCACGACACATGGCACGATAAGGAAACCAAAGACTACCAGCTCAGCCTTGGGCCCGGCGAGCGGGCGCTCGTGGCGTGCGCGGCGCCGGAGAATCGGTTTATTCGTCGATTGGATCTGACCAGCGACGCGGCGGATGCGGTGAAGCTGGAGCAGTTCGCATTTGTGATGACGCCCCGCAGTCGGCTTTTCGTTGCCGGGACGGAGCGAGGACAAGACGATCTGGGGAATTGAGCCTTCGAAGCAATGGCGCCTCTATCCGGAGAACCCCAAGCATGACCCGTATCGAGTCACGTTTCCGAACCGTCGCACTGGCCGCAGCGCTTCTATCATCTCTTTCAGCGGGGACGGCAATCGCCGTCGATTCGGGCGTGGTGGAAACCCGGATCGATTGGCCCGCCTTCCTCACGCGCCACGACATGATCTGGGAGCGCCTGCCGGGCAACTGGCGGGAGGCGCCGTGGACGGGCAACGGAATGCTCGGCTCGATGCTCTGGTGCGAGGGTAACGCCGTGCGAACGCAGGTCTTTCGCGGCGACGTGCAGGCCCATCGCCCCATGACGCAGGGCATGAGCGGTTTCACCCGCGCGCGGCTGCAAATCGGGTCGTATTACCTCTCACCTGCGGGCAAGCCTACGGGATGCGATATGCGATTGTCCTATTACGACGCGGAAGTCGCAGGGACAATCAGCACGGACAAAGGCGCATTGAAAATCCGCCACTTCACCCACGCCGAGGATATGGCCATTGTCATGGAACTCGAGGCGACCGGCGGGGGAAGCCCGGTTCAACTCACCTGGCGACCGGATAAGAACGCGATGCCCACTCGCGGCGGTTACGCCCGTACCGAGGCAGAGTTGCCGCGCGTTCAGAAGCAGTACAACTCCCGGTATCCCACGGAACCGTTCTTGCCCAATCCCGACGCGGTGGTCAAGGCTGTCGATGGCGTGCAGGTGTGCATCCAGGACATGCTTGGCGGATCGCGGCATTGCACGGCGTGGAGAATGATCGAGACGGGCAACGGCAAGCAGCGTCTGGTGGTCAGCATTGCCAACCGCTGGCCAAGAGAACAGAACGATCCGGTCGCCGAGGCCGTTATAGTGGTCAAGAAGGTCTGTGCCCTGACGGGCCCGGCCTATGATGCCTGGAAACAGAAACACTACGACTGGTGGCATGCCTATTACCCGGCCAGTTTCGTCAGTGTTCCGGACACGGAGGTAGAGACGGTGTACTGGACGACGATGTACAAGCTCGGTTCGGCCACGCGGGGCGACCGAGTGATGATCGATACGGCGGGCATCTGGCAGACACCCTCGCGGTGGCCCGACTCGCACTGGGATTTCAACATTCCCTACTGCTACTATCCGATCCCCACGGCAAACCGGCTGCACCTGGGGCAATCGCTAATCCGGAACATTGACAGGCATCGCGACAACCTGATCAAGAACGTCCGGCCCGTCGAGTGGCAGGAGGATTCGTCATACCTACCGGTGAACACCGGGCTGGATCTGTATCAGCCAATGGATATCGACGCCCGGAGCTTTCAGAACACGGGCGGGCATTTGGTGTGGGCCATGCACGCGTGCTGGCTGATCTATCGCGGTGCAATGGAGGACGACATGCTGCGCGAGACCGTCTATCCGATCCTGCGTCGTGCAGCGAACTACCAAATCCACCGCCTGGCGAAGCGGGACGGGAAGTACCATGCCCCGGTCTCACACTCGCCCGAGTACGGCGATGCACCGGACGCCAATTACGAACTGTCGATGCTCCGTTGGGCCTGCCATGCCGTGGTGACGGCAGGAAACCGACTGGGGGTCGACGATGCCGAGTTGGCCAAGTACCGTGATATTCTGGAGAATCTCGTGGACTACCCTACCGACGAAAGGGGCTACATGGTCGGACGAGGCATGCCGTTTATCCGCCACCATCGTCATTGGTGCCACATGCAGATGATGCACCCGCTGCAGTTGGTAACCGGCAAGACGCCGGCCGAACGTGAGCTGATGGAGAAATCGATCAGGAACTTTGCCGCAGTCAACAAGGGCGGCGGCGACATCGCCCCCTTCCAATTCACCGGAACCTCGGCAATCTGGTCGCTTCTGGGCGAGGGCGACAAGGCCCTGAGCGATCTGTACCGCTTCATGGGCAGTCCGATCAACTGTCCCAACAGCATGAACCACTATGGCGGACGCAATCCCTGCCTGGAGACGCCCGTCTACGCCGCGCACAACGTCCACGAGATGCTTCTGCAATGTTACGACGAGTTCCCGGCAAGTGGCGAGATGCAGGCCACCATCCGCGTGTTCCCGGCGGTGCCGGACCAATGGCCCAACGCGGTTTTCCACAACCTGCGCGCGCCGGGCGCGTTTCTGGTAAGCGCCGAGCACAAGAATGGGCAAACCCAATGGGTACGGCTAAAGAGCCTGGCTGGCGAGCCCTGTCGCGTCAAACCGAATCTCCCCGCTCCTGTTCGTGTATACGGGAAGCGGGAGTTCTCGCGGAGGGAACTTGGCGACGGAATCTACGAGATGGATCTCAAGCAAGGCGAAGAGGCCCTGTTGTATTCCGGCGACATGCCCCCGAAACCGGTCGTTACGCCGTTGCCAGCACAAGAGGGACGATGCAACCGTTACGGGTTGAAATGAAGACAAGGAAATCAAATCAAAAGTGCAATCCCTGCCGCGGGCCCGGAGAAATCGTCAAGAAGGAGAAACACAGGCATGACTCAAAAGACAAATAGAAAAACACAGATAGTCATGACACCCACGTTGTGTTGCTTGATGTCGGGAGTGCTGTGGACGGCGCCAGCCACGGCAACGGATCCGAGACCAATTGTCGCAGTACACGACACCAGTGCCGACCCCTTCATCATACCCCGAAAAGGCAAGGTATGCGGAGATCCGTTTCCGGCGTGTTGGGACGGGGTATGGCATCTGTACACGCTCAATGCCGATTTAACACGGGTGCACCATCTCACGAGCACCGACCTTGTCCATTGGGCCGAACATGAACCGGCGATAGTCGGCAAAGGGATTGCTACCGGCACCGTCATACGTTACGAGAACACGTTCTACCTGTTCTATACGGACGCACCGAAGCAGCAAATTCGCCTGGTTACCAGTGACAATCCCTGGCATTTCGACATCTCCGAAAGCAAGCTCGTTGCCAAGGCAGACAACAATATCTATCAGCTTAGCAAGAGGAAGTTTCGGGACTGCTACGTGTTCCATAATGAACGGGAAGATCTCTGGTGGATGCTGGTCGAAGCCACCAGCGACAATGCCGTTGCGGTGGGACTGTTCAAATCCAAAGATCTTGTGACATGGACACAACACGATCCTATCTTCAAGGATAAGTCAAGGAAGCACGGCAGTTGTCCCCAAGTATTCGAGCGAGACGGACGCTGGCACCTGACCCTGTTGGACTATCCCACCTGGCATTACACGGCCGAGAGCCTCTACGGACCGTGGGAACTGAGGGGCCATTATCACACCAAAAGGCTGACTGCCGCCTCACGATGGGCGACCGACGGCCAGCGGCACCTGGGATGGGGCTTTTTTACCGTGCATCCAACGCCAGAACGCAAGAAGCGTTGGGGCGGTTACGGAGGTGCACTGGGTGTGGGCCGGGAGATGGTGTCGGGCACCAACGGCACCATCGGCGTACGGCCGTTGCCGGAACTCATTGCCGCGATCCGGCAGCCACAGAATAATACAGGTATTTTCAGTCGCGCGAAGGAATTATCCGGCAAGTGGGAATTGGACGCCGCACAACGGGTCTTTCGATGCAGTGACGAAGGGGGCGGAGTGCTGCTTCTCGACTTGCCCGAAAAGAACCCCAACTACTACTTTGAAGCGGAAATCGAATTGACCCGGCCCCAGGCAAGCGCGGCTGTCGTCGTCCGCAGTTCGAAGGAATTCGATCAAGGATACCGCGTGGTGATCGAACCAGCCGAGAAGAAGATCGCCATTCGCTCGTTCGCGCCGGAAGGCGGAGTGTTTGACGAACGCGAACATGCGTTTTCGGGTGCGACAGCCCTGGTGCAGGTGTTTGTCTGCGATGGTCAAATCGAGGCTTTCGTCGACGGTCGAAGCAGCTTGAGCGCAGCGGGGCTACTACGATCAGAAGGACTGTTGGCAATCGAAATAACCAGGGGACTCGCAACGATTCACAAACCGCTTCTGCACTATTTCAACCATAGGCAGGACAGGTAACTGAGACGACGATCCGAATCACGCCGCAGAACAAGCCGGACACTACCATACCAGCCGCGGGCGAGATATTGTCAAGAAGGAGAAACACAGGCATGACTCAGCAGACAAACAGAAACATCGGCACGGCACTCTTCTCATTGGCTATGGGGCTGATGGTCAATGCGGTGTTCATATCCAACGATGCGCGTGCCGGTGAGAGCGAGTGGCGCGCGAAGGCGAACGCGGCGACAAGAGCCGCAATTCCGCTTGCAGAGAAGGACAAAACCCGCCCCGTGTATCATTTCCGGCCGCCGGCACAATGGATGAACGACATCTGCGGCGCGATCTACTACAAGGGCGTCTACCACGCGTTTTACCAGTACAATCCGTTCAGCGGGGATCGCTGGGGGGAGGATTACTCGCTGTGGGGGCATGCGCGCAGCACGGATCTGGTCCACTGGGAAGACCAGGACTGGGCGCTGCTTCCCCGTTGGGACCAAGGGGAGCGGCGGTGCAACTCGGGGTGCGTCACCCTGAACGCGAACGGCCGGCCCATGATCTTCTATACCTTTGTGCCCAACCGGAAAGGAGTCACCCGGCTCGGCAAGCGCGAGCATTGGGCCGCCGTTGCCGAGGACGACGCGTTGCTCCGGTGGACGCGCATCGAGGGACCGTTGATGGCCGCCGGCATGAACGGGGTTCCCGACAGCGTCAATGGGGGCTGGAGCGATCCCTTCGTTTTCTCATCCGCCGGCCGGACCTTCGTGACGTTCAAATCCTGCGGTGGGCTGGTCTGCGAGGCGAAAGACAAGGCGTTGACGCAATGGCGCTATGCCGGGACGATGACGGGTGTCGACGGCGAATGCCCGAACTTCTTTCCGTTGCAGGACAAGTGGGTACTGATTCGTTCGACGCATCCGATTTCGTACATCGTGGGCGAATTCGACGCCGAAGCGATTGCATTCAAGCAGAACGGCCCGAGCGGCGTCATGGATTACGGCTTTGGAAAGCGCCCGCCCAAAGATCGCGCCTGGACGCGCGGCCTGTACGGCACCAACGCCTTTTCCGATCGGGAAGGGCGCCGCATCCTGCTGGGGTGGATTTGTGGATTCAAACCCGGACGAGGTTGGAACGGCTGCATGTCGCTGCCGCGCATCCTCACGCTTGACAAGGATCAAAGGCTCATCCAGACCCCGGTGCCCGAGCTCCAGAAGCTGCGCGGCAAGCACCACGCAGTCAGCGACCTGAAGCTAGCGGGCGAAGAGAAATGGCTTGACGGCGTCGCCGGCGACACGCTGGAAATCGTCGCCGAGTTTGAGGCCGGTAGCGCCGGAGCCTTTGGCTTGAAAGTTCGCCAGAGCGACGACGGCAGAGACGCGATCACGATAAGACACGCGGACGGAACGCTGAACGTCGCCGGAACCGAAGTCCCGCTGAAGTTGGAGGGCGACTCCAAAAGCCTCCGTCTGCACCTGTTCCTCGACAAGTCGGTTCTCGAGCTGTTCATCAACGACGGCGCCGCCAGCGTCACGCGGGTCGAGTATCCCGGCAAAAAGGACCTCGGCGTTTCCGCATTCGCCGAGGGCGGCAGCGTCACGCTGAAATCGTTCGACGCCTGGGAGATGAACTCGATCTGGTAGCCGCAACTTAGGCTGAGACTTCCATAAGATGAATAACCTTCCATAAGATAAATAACAAGGAACCAACCTCATGAGAGCAACGCGAAACGCGCTCATCACCACATGTGTGCTTGCATGCCTGGGAGCGAATACCGCCACGGTAGACGGCGCCCCAAGGGCAAACCCCGGGGGCGACGAGTCGGGCATCGACTACCGGCAGCACAACATGCACCTGTGTCCGGAGGGCGAGTTCGCCGTCGGCAAAGATCAGCGGGGCGAGATCGTTCGCGTCAATATGCTGAAGATCAAGGACTGGTCCAAAGTGCCCGGGGTGAAAAAGGCCTGGCCGATGAAGGGTTTCGAGGGAGTGGCGGGCATGGCCTTTCACCCGATTATCTCCGAGGTCAAGGACGTCGACGGGGACGGCAAGCTGGATATCTTCCGTCGCCGCAGCGAGCACCCCGGCGCGCAAATCGAGCGTCTCCGCTATGACGACGACTCGGTGGTCTGGGAGAGTGAGCCGGTGGGCGCGTTGTCCGGCGACGAGAGCCGCTTGCCCGTGTTCGACCTGCACGGCAACGGCCGTTTCTCCGTTGTGCATGCCACCAGGCAAGACGACTGCTTCAGACTTTGGTGCATCGATGCCGAGACGGGAAAGACGGAATGGAGCACCCCATTCGGCGATGGTGTGAAACGTCATGGCGGCAACGGCCAGGGCGATATCGTGGTCGGGCACTTCCTCGGTAGGAAAACCCGGGCGGTGGTCGTCCGCGACGGCGGCGTCCTGCACTGCTACGACCACACGGGCAAGAAGGCCTGGACGCACGACACGGAACTCCAGGGCGGCGACGCCTACTCGCACGAGATGGGCCGCTGCGACGTCGACGGCGACGGCCTGGACGAGATCTTTCCCAACTGGCAAAAGCTGACCATGGGCCTGCGAGGCGATGGGATGGTCCTCTGGGAAGACCGTACCCAACGGCATCATAGCGATTTCATCGACTACGGCGACGTGGACGACGACGGCAACATCGAGGTGATCTACGACCACGAAGGCTGCGGCGCCGCCAAGGGGCCCATCTACATCGTCGAGCCGCTTACCGGGAGAATCAAGGCCAAGATCGACTACCGCCAGCAGGGCATCCGCCACGCCCAAAACATCGCCCTGGGCAACTTCGACAAGACAAGTAAAGGGCTGGAAATCGCCTTCTGCGAAAAGGGCAGCAACATCTACCTGTTCGATGCGGCGGGCAAGCTGGTTTGGAAGCGGCCCGTCCCCGCGTCGCTGCTCTCGACGGGCGACTGGGACAGCGACGGCGATGAGGAGATCCTCGCCTTCGGCCTGGGTGCCAACGTCGACGGGATGTTCAGCGTCTGGGACGGCGACGGTACGCGGCTCTACGCCATCAGCTTCCTGCCCAGCCCGTACAACAAGGGATTGGACGCGGCGACATACAGGAAGAACCTCGGGGGCAGTTGGCGGGCCCATGCCATGCCCGGCGGGCACGAGGGCATCCGCCGCCAGATCGACCTGGACGGCAACGGCCGGGCCGACGTGATCATGCCGTTCGGCGAGTGGCACTGGGGGTCGAGTTCCATCCTGTTTCTGATGGAAGGCCGGCCGAAATCGGATAACTGACAAGGAGTACGTTTCATGTTTACACGACGCCAATTCCTGGAAGACTCGATCCTGGCGGCCACCGCGGCGTTGGCCGGACCCCGGTTCGCCGCCTCGGCCGCCGAAGAATCGGAGAAAGCGTCCGCCAACGAGCGGTTGGCCGTTGCGGTGATCGGAACGGGCATCCGCGGTCCGGTTCACGCCGGGGCATTTGCCGGGCGCGGCGATTGCGACGTGGTGGCCATCTGCGACGCCGACATGAACCGTGCCCGACGCCACGCCGACGCCATGGGTAAACGACAGAACCGCAAGGTGGCCGCGTATCAGGACCTGCGCAAGATCATCGACGACAAGTCGATCGACGTCGTTTCGATCGCCACATGCAACCACTGGCACGCCCTGGCGGCCATCTGGGCCATGCAGGCGGGCAAAGACGTTTACGTCGAGAAGCCAGCGAGCCACAATATCAGCGAAGGCCGGCGCATGGTGCAGGCGGCGCGGAAACACGGCCGCATCTGCCAGGTCGGCACCCAGTACCGCTCGGACGGAACCTGCAAGGCGGCGGCCCGGTTCATGGCCGAAGGCAAGCTGGGCAAAGTCACGCTGGCGCGGAGCATCACCTACAAGCGTCGCGGTTCGATCGGCCCGGTCGTCGAAGGCAAGGTGCCCGAGAGCGTGGACTACAACCTTTGGGCCGGCCCCGCGCCGATGAGCCCCATCACACGACGCAACTTCCACTACGACTGGCATTGGTTCTGGGAGACCGGCAACGGCGACATCGGCAACAGCGACGTGCACCGGGCCGACCTGGTCCGCTTCGGCCTGGGCGTGACGAAGCTGCCCCGCGCGACGATGTGCTACGGCGGTCGCGTCGGCTACGTTGATTCGGCCCAGACGCCCAACACGCAGGTGGCCGTACACGATTTCAGTGACGTCACCTTCGTGCAGGAAGTTCGCGGGCTGCCGACTCCCAAGTTCCACCGGCACGGCGGCGCGATCTTCACCGGCAGTGAAGGCTACGTCGGCATGGCCGCCGGGAGCAGCGCGTTTTTCGATCCCAGTGGCAAGCTGGTCGAGAAGTTTTCAGGCACCAGCGACGACCATTTCGGCAATTTCATCGAGGCGGTCCACAGCCGCGACCGAGACCACCTCAACGCAGAGGTCTTCGGCGGACACCTCTCGGCCGGGCTGTGCCACCTGGGAAACATCTCCTATCGGCTCGGACGACCGGCCGCGCCGAAAGATATCCTCGACCAGCTCGCATCGCACAGACTGTTCGACGACGCGAAGGACACGTTCGAGCGCACGCGGAAGCATCTGGCCGACAACGGCGTCGACATCGAGAAGACGCGGCTTGCGGTCGGCCCCTGGCTGCAATTCGATCCGGAGAAGGAACAATTCATCGGAAACGCGGCGGCCGACACCAAGCTCACACGTGAATATCGCCGGCCGTTCGTCGTGCCGGCCGAGAGCGATGTCTAATGCACACCCCATTGAAGCGCAAGAGTGAATCGAGGAACTACATTATGAAACTTCTGACGAGAAGCGCGTTGGCAATTTCCGTCACCTTGTGTGGCCTCGCCATGCCGTTGCGCGCGGCCGACGAGCGGCCGCAGAGCGTCCTGCGGGCCCACGCCCCTGACTACCTCCGTACCGTCCGTGAATACGCGGACGCCATGATCGACCACGGGCGCGACACGTACGGCTCCGTCAAGTCGCCTGCGTTCGCGGCCACGCTCGACCGCAAGACCATGAAGCTGCCCGAGGGCAAAGCCGCAGAGCGAATCGAACATATCTTGCGGTCGAACTGGGGCATCCGCGCAGGCGACCGCACGCTCGCCGGCGCCAACCCCATGCACGACCAGAATCTGTACCAGGTGCTCTACGCACTAACCAAGGCGACCGGCGACGAGCGTTACGCCAAACAGGCAGACGAGGCGCTGCGGTGGTTCTTCGAGAACTGCCGGAGTTCCACGACGGGCCTGCTGGCCTGGGGCGAGCACATGGGCTGGGACTTCCGTCTCGAAGGCCCGATCCGCGATACACACGAGTTTGCCCGACCGTGGGTCTTGTGGGATCGCTGCTTTCCGCTGGCCCCCGAAGCGTGCAAGCGGTACGCACGGGGGCTGTGGGAGCATCAAATCGGGAATCAGAAGACGGGCAATTTCTCCCGTCATGCGAGCTTCCGGAGGCACGGGCCGGGGACAAACTCGCAGTATCCGCGGCACGGAGGCTTCTACATCCTCACATGGTCGCACGCCTACAAGAACACGCAAGACCCGGTATTCGCCAAAGCCATCGAGACGGTCCTCAATCATTTCGAGACGCGCCGCAATCCCAACACAGGCGCGATTCCCAGCGAGAGCGCGTCGCGCTCGCGCGAGAAGAACGTCTGGCCGGAGAGCAACCTCTCGCTGGCCATCGACCTGTGGACCGGCTCGACGATGGTCCCCGGGGAGCTGTCGAAGAAGATGCGCGCATGCGCCCGGAAGACTGACGAGGTCTACCTCAAGCTCGCCCACGACCTCGGTCCCGGCGGAAGAGGGTTCGTCTCCGGCGCGAATGCCGACACGCTGGAACCTTACGCCACCGGCCCATGGACCGGTACGAGGACCTGGGAGACCGCTTACGGCAAGTACACCGACGCCCAGGACGCGATGATGTGCCTCTGCAGGTGGCGGCAGGTCGAGGACGATGGATACAAGCGACTGTTCACCGCCGCTGCCGACCGCTACGTCACCAACGATCCCGACTTCGACGCGGTGGTGTGGCCCGGTGCGATGGGCGACGCCGTGATGCTGTTGACCGAGGTCTACCGCGAGACCGGCGAGAAGAGGTACCTCGACCGAGCAGAGCGGTTGGCTGCCAGGTCGGTTGCCACGTTCTTCCCCGACGGCTCGCCGCTGCCGAAGGCCAGCTCTCTGCACGACCACTACGAGGCCATTACCCGCGGCGACACCCTGGTCATGGCCCTGCTGAACCTCTGGGCCGCCAAGACCAGGCCCGACCTGGACCTCGGCCTAACGTGGTCGGAGCGGTAGAGGAACTTCTTCACGATCTCACAGGAAGACTCTACCACGGTGCGAAAACTGGAGAACGCGATGAGAAGGGCACGATGGCTTGCAGCGGGTGCGATGCTGTGCATGGTGCTGACGTTGAGCGAATCTTTCGCCGCGCAGGAGGACGAAGCGGTCGCGCTGCCCGAGGACTACAATGTTGTCTGGACCACGCCCAGCAAACACGCCGGCCAGTCTATGCCCGTTGGCGGGGGGGACGTGGGGCTCAACGTCTGGGTGGAAAACAACGAGCTGCTGTTCTACATCGCCCGAGCAGGCTGCCGGGATGAGAACGGCGCGCTGCTCAAGGCCGGCCGGGTCAGGGTGAAGCTTACGCCGAATCCGTTCGAAAACGGCGCGTTTCGCCAGGAACTGAAACTCCGCGAAGGCTATGTCCTGATCACCGCAAAGCAACCCGATGGGAAATCCGTTGCGATCAAGGTCTGGGCGGAAGTCTTTCGGCCGATCGTCCACTTGGACGTCGAGTTGGACAACCCCGTCACGGTCGAGGCGACGTACGAATCGTGGCGGACCGAGACGATCGAACTCTCCGGCGCCGGGAACAAGCATTGCCAGCGCGCCATGTGCATGATCAACTACGACGCCTACCCGGGAAAGGTCTTTCTCTACAAGGACGAAATTCGCGCCGACGAAAAGCTCGTCCGTTTCCATCACCGCGTCGACAACTCGAAGGACTGCTTCAACTTCCAGGTCAAACAGCAGGAGTTGGAACCGGTCCGCGACAAGATGGTCAACCCCCTGGAGAATCTTGTCTGGGGCGGCGCCATGATCGGCGACGAGTTTGCCCTGGCCCGCCAGACAGACGGCAAATATGCAGAGTGCCCGTTTCGTGGCTGGAAGTATGTCAGCAAGATTCCGGCCAAGTCGCACCGTGTTCGCGTCTGTCTTCACATCGATCAGGCTCAGCGGCAGGATGCCTGGGACACGGCGCTCGAGGAGCTGATTGATCTATCGCCGGAAGACGATGCGAAGGCTTGGCAGCAGAATCAGAAGTGGTGGTCCGATTTCTGGAGTCGAAGCCATCTGGTCATTAACCCCGGCCGAGGCGAGAAGGACGTTGGGTGGCGGCTCGGCCGCAACTACCAGCTCTTCCGCTACATGCTGGCCAGTAACTTCAACGGGCGCGAACCGACCCTGTTCAACGGCGGCTTGTTCACGTTCGATCCGCTCTACGTCAATGGCAAGAAAGGGCCCGGCTACACGCCCGACCACCGTCAATGGGGCGCGGCGTTCACCGCTCAGAATCAGCGGCTTGTGTACCGACCCATGTTGAAGACCGGCGATTTCGATCTCTTGCCGCCGGGATTCAGCTTCTATCTGAACGGACTGCCCAACGCCACGGCCCGCGTGCGGCATTACTGGCAGCACGATGGCTGTTGCTTCGAGGAGCAATCGGCCATTACGGCATTGCCCGGCGCCTGTCAGTACGGATTTTTCGAGGGGGGAGGTCGCGGCCGGCCCAAGGACTTCGAGATTGGCGTCCAGGTGAACCGTGCAGGCGGCAAGGTCTACGAGGAGCAGTTGGACTGGTCCTGGCTCGTCCTGCAGTATCACCGCTTCTCGGGAAAGGACATCGCCCGATACTTGCCCTTCATCGAGCAATCGGTCATCTTCTACGACGAACATTACCGCTACCGCTGCAAACAGCGAACGGGAAAGGAGCTGGATGACGACGGCCGGCTGGTGATCTATCCAGCCAACACTCTCGAAGCACATTGGGATGCCCGAAACCCCACCAGCGTGATCGCCGGGCTCCGGTGCGTCCTCACGGGACTGATGAGCTTGCCGGAGAAGTACACGTCCGCGGAGAAGAAGAAGCGTTGGCAGACCATATTCGATCGCCTGCCGGAGATGCCGACCGGCAACAGCGAGAAGTTCGGCGGCAGCTACTTGAAGCCATCGGAGAACCACAACCATCAGAGCTGGCACTGCCCCGAAATGTTCCCGCTCTATCCCTACGAGTTGTTCGGTCTCGGCCTGCTCGACCTGGACCTGATGAAGCGGACCTCCCTGGCCACCGGGAGAGACCGATTCGCCACGCGGGCCTGGGAGCAGGCCAATATCCATGCGGCGAGGCTCGGTGATACAGCGCTTGCGGAAAAGCTCAACTCCACGAAGATGGACAACGGGCCCTTTCGCTTTCCGGCTTTCTGGCCCGAGACCATTGACTGGGCGCCCGACCACAACTGGGGCGGCAGCGGCATGATCGGCATGCAGGAAATGATCATGCAAACCCACGGTGGAAAGATACGCCTGCTGCCGGCATGGCCCGAGGACTGGGACGTCGATTTCAAGCTACATGCTCCCGGCCAAACCGTCGTGGAAGGCAAGGTCCGAGCGGGGAGGATGGAATTCCTCGAAGTTATCCCCAAAGAGCGCTGGAACGACGTAGTTCTGATCCGCCCACATTAACACAAACGCTAAGGCCGGCCCGGGGAGTCGGCCAGAGGCAATCCAAGGAGACGCCATGCACATTCCGCTGAGATACTCAATTGCGTTGCTGCTGTTGGGTTGCACAGCAACCCCCGCGGCCCTGTCGGCAGACAAGGATATGAAGGTTGATCTGGTGCAGGACTTGCCCTGGCAGGACCACCACTTCGCAATGACCAACTGGTTCTACAAATACAAGTGGAGCGAGCCGGCCACGCAGATCGACGTGCTGGCCGAGTGTGGCTACCAGGGCGCCATGCTCTCGCTCAAGGATGATCCCAACCGGTGGAAGATGCTGCCGGCCTATCTCGCGGCTTTGAAGAAGCACGACGTGCGACTGACGGCGATCCACGCGCGTTTCTATATCGAGGACGGCACGTACCCGCAGGTGATCAAGGACAACCTGCCGCTATTGAAGGACACGAAGGTAGTGCTCGTCCCGTCGGTCGGCAGTCGCAAGAAGCTGGACCGGAAGGACCCCAAGGCGGTTGAGATAGCTGTGGAGATCCTCCGCGAAATGTCGGACGATGCGAAGGAGTACGGCCTGGGCGGCATCGCCCCGTACATGCACATCGGCAATTGGATCGAAACGATCGACGACAACGTGCGGATCGCCCGGGCCGTCGATCGGCGCAACGTCGGCGTGATGTTCCACCTGCACCACTGGCAGGCCGTCGGCAATCGGGACCTCGGCAAGCTGCGCGAGGATCTCGAAAACGCGAAGCCGTACCTGATGATCGTCGTCATCCAGGGCACGGACCAGGACAAGGCCACGCACAAGATCCTGGGCGAAGGCACTTTCGACATGGTCCCCCTGGTCCGCACGCTCCGCGAGATCGACTACCAGGGCCCGCTGGGCACGATGGGCTACACGCAAAGCGGCGACATCCCCGGCAAGCTCAAACGCGCGTACCGGGCATGGGAGAAGATCAAGGCGGCAGAGTAGCCCCGCAACCTGTGACGAGCGATCGGCTCGTCGTGCTCAACGCGTTTGGTTATGGAGCGATGGGTTATTATGAAATAGTATTGTGACCCCAAGGGGTTTGGATCCTTCTTCCTAGAGTCGTCTTTTGTCGTGCCGGTGTACCATAGCCTTGTCGTCGCGTATGGTCACCGTCAGCTTTTGGTCGCTTGCGGGCAATACGATCGTCACCCGTGTGCCGACTTCCTGTTGCTCCTCAAATGAGATACCTGCCGCTCGGTGTGAGGCATCTGCATGATCCTCCAGCGGCAGCACCACCATGGCTGCGGTCGTAGTTTTTCCGCGCGATAGGTTTTGCTTGGAGTAGGTCGTGTAGAACTCGCGATGTTTCGTGCCGTCCGCTTTCGGCGCGTGCATGGTGGTAGGGCATACCCGTTCCACATCAACGCTCGTGCCGGACGTTGCCATGAACTTGACCAGCGTTCGACGCTGGGAAGTCGAGCCGTCGGGCAATTGGTAGACGCCATCCGATTCCGATGCGAACCAGTTGTCCCCGCGCTCGTGGAGCGTATAGAGTTGCCACAGTTGCCCTCCGGCCCAGCCATGGGCTCGGTGTAAAGGTGTCGACGATCACCAGCGCTCCTTCGCGCGTCAAGACGATTCGACGCACTAGCCCATTGCCGGGGCCGTTGTAGTCGGAAAAATCCACGGCGCCCCAGGCGTCCTTGCCGAGTTGTCGAGATTCGGCCCGCACGACCGTACATTCGAGTGCACGGTTGCCAAGATTGATCCAGTGATCCTGCCGGAAGAGATTTCGCAAGTTGCAGTGTGGGTGTTGGCCCTCGTACTTGTAATCCAGTTTCACGGTGTCGTAATCGGCCAGCCGGAAAGTCGTGTGCCGCAGGTGTTCCTCTTCCAGCAGGCGCGTGCAGTATTGAGAGCCGAAGATGTGCCAGTTGACCTGTTGCGAAAACTCGCCCTGAGTTCGATCGGGGCTCGATTCGAGTTTCACGTCCGGATGTCGCGACACGTTTCCGTGCCAGGTTCGAGG
>CAZJRB010000144.1:0-17246 GCA_964547995.1 uncultured Planctomycetaceae bacterium
CAATTGTTGCTTATTCTGACCCGCCGAGATTCCAGTTCACGGTGAACCATTACAGCGCTAGTGTTCCTCTCGCTCCGAAACGCCCTAGCAGAAGTTATGGCTTTATCAATTCCAAGAAATGCAAATAATTGGATTGCAGATAATGTTACTGAAAATTGGGTGGATGTTTATTTTGATGTAACAGGAGAACCAAGTGAACAATTTTGGAGTACTGAATGGGAATTAGCTCTTCCATCAGGAATTTATAATCAAATGACTTTAACACAAGCTATATTGCCTGATACAAATAATCCAAGTCAAAATCCTGATGATTTTTTTTATGATCTTTTAATGGATCCTTTTGAGAATTATGTTGATTCAACAGTTGATAGTGGATTATTAACAGACAATGTAAGAGTGACTGATTTTCTTGAAGATGGTGCTCAAAATGTATATGGTCTTGGAGGAAGTTATGCTTTTACTATTGATTCTAGTGTAACAGGAACTTATAATTTTACACTTGGAGCTGTTACTTTTGAATCTTTTACAGGAACTTGGGATGTGAATAATGAGAATCTTTCAACTCAAGATAACTCTTTTACAATTGTCCCGGAACCTTCAACATTTTATGAATTAGCCATATTCGCTGCGATCGTCGTAGGAGGGTATCACGTCCGTCGCAGAAGAAGGATTTTACGCTGAATACCCGACTGGCTTCCCCTCTTCTACTCTGAGTTTCCGGTCTGATACTTAGTCATTGTGCGGCCCGTGTCGGTGGGGCACAAGTTTGCATGGGTAGACGAGTTGCCCGTGGCACCCGCGCGCACGAGACGCTAGCCGGCGCAGTTGTCCCCACTCCACACTGCTCGTACCGAGCAGTGGCACGTCTCCAACGGAGAATCACACGTAATCACGGGCACCCGTGCGCGACAACCAAAACAATCGAAATCGCCAACTGCGGCGAGATCAAGCCGAAGACACAATAGGCTGTGACCTCGCCAAGATAACCGCACAACTCCGAACTGCTGGTGCTCTAGCTCGCTGGCCTGTTCGCGGTCGGGTTCGTCACGCCTCGAATTGGCTGCGCGCTACGCCAGACTGACGAATGATCGACCGCAAAGTGCCGACACGAAGCTCCGGGTGATCTGGTATAGGGACGGTCGTGGTTCCTTCGTCGGTCACTCGCTGCATCACAATATGACTGCCGCGTCGGCGCACCTCCCGGAAGCCGTGCCGCTGAAGAATGGCACACACGTCTCGGCCGGATAAAACACGCAGTTTACTCAACGGACACCTCAAGCTGCGTCACGAAGACCTCGTCGCCGAGCCGCTGCTGAACCTCCTCCGCAGAAGCGCACTGGAAGAACAGTTCGAGGGCTTCGCGGAGATTTTCGCGGGCAGACTCAATGGTATCTCCCTGGCTGGCCACATCCAGTTCCGGACAGAGTGCGACGAAGCCGTCACCCTCACGTTGGATGATCGCCGTCAACCGCTTGCTCATGTTACCTCCAAGAGGAATTGAATCCACTTTGCGTGGCGTTGCTACCTCTCAACCTTATCATGTCCCGATGGGCGAAACCAGTCCGTCTCCTGCTTTTGCCCCCCATCGTGGGGAGGGAAGCCGGCCGCCGCAATTGCCCCCGCTCCACACTGCTCGTGCCGAGCAGTGGCACAACTCCAATGGAGAATCACACGCAAGCACGGGCACCGGTGCGGTAGCTTGCGGATTCGCGTTGACATGGATAAATTGGCGTCAGGCTGTAACGCATGCCTCTCGTGGGGGCATGGAGCGCACACCGCAAATCACCGCGCATTCCGCCTCGGGTCTCCGTATGGTGCCCGAGCCGGAATGCCAGTACGACAAGAAATAACAGGAGGGCATAATGGTGGACAAGACGAACGACCGCGAGTTCTTTCGCACGTACGACCTTGCTGAAGAACGAAAGCATCCGTCCGAAAAAGATCCGGCCAGTCACCAGAACAAAGCCCTGGAGAAACTGAATCGCTGGTACGATTCCAGGCCGAGCCCGGAAGCAGGCGGAATCCTCGTTTTGCCAACTGGCGCCGGGAAGACTTTCACAGCGATACACTTCCTTTGCCACCGTCCGATATCCGACGGCTATAAGGTCTTGTGGCTTGCCCACACCCACCATCTTCTTGAACAAGCGTTTTTCGAGTTTGCGGAAAGTGTGTCGCTTATTGCAGAACCAAAGTCGGACCTCAAAGTCCGTGTGGTTTCAGGAACCCCCGGCCATTATCCAGTTCACCGAATCAAGGCGTCCGATGATGTGGTCGTGGGAACTCTACAGACACTTAGCAAAGCCCTACAGGAGTCACATCCGGCGCTGAAGAAGTTCTTGGAATCAGCAAATCCCAAACTGCTTGTCGTCTTCGATGAAGCCCATCACTCCCCGGCGCCAAGCTACCGAAACCTTGTTCTCGGCCTGCGGGAGCGTTTTTCGAAGATGTATCTTCTTGGGCTGACCGCAACTCCGACGTATTCCCAGGAGGCAAAACGGGGCTGGCTTCTGAAGATCTTTCCACAGGGCATCGTGCATCAGGTGACGCCCCAGCAACTTATGGCGGCGGGCATTCTCGCAAAGCCGATACTGGAGGAGCCAAAGACCAACTTCACACCGAAGTTCGAGGAGCGGGAGTATCGAAAATGGCTGGGAACCCACCGTGACGTGCCAGAAGACATCATCACGCAGATGGCCCTAAACAGAGATCGAAATCTCTTCATCGCAAGCTATTACGTCGCCAACAGGGATCGGTTTGAGAAGACGATTGTTTTTGCGGATCGATGGTATCAATGTGAGCAGATCAGCGAATTTCTGCAAAAAAGAGGTGTCAAGACGGGCACGGTATATTCACACGTTGATGCCGACCCAGGTTCAGCCGCAGCCCGCAACAAGCGAAAGGCCGACGAAAACGCTATCGCTCTCCAAAAGTTTCGGGATGGCAAACTCGATGTTCTGCTGAACGTGCGAATGCTGACCGAAGGCACCGACGTTCCTGACATAAAGAGCGTCTTCCTCACCCGTGCCACGACCAGTCAGATCCTTCTTACCCAGATGATCGGTCGGGCGTTGCGTGGGCCGAAGTTCGGGGGTACGGATGAGGCGTACATCGTCTCATTCATTGACAACTGGAAACAACTCATAAGCTGGGCCGAGTACGATCAGCTTGCCGAGGGACTCGCTGATGATAGGGTGCTTGAGTACGGAAAGCGCCCGCCAATTCACTTGATTTCCATTGAGCTTGTGCAGCGATTGTCACGCCAGATGGACTCTGGAATCAACATGACACCTGGACCGTTCGTCTCGCTCCTCCCAGCCGGTTGGTATCGGGTCGAATACCAGACGCAGGTTGAGGGAAGTGACGACCTTGAACCAGTACGAGAATTGGTCATGGTCTTCGAGGGCGAGCGGGAAAGCTATAAGAAGTTCACCCAGTTTGTTGCTCGTGAGTCGATGAAGGGCTTTGACGCGGAAAACGCCTCTTTGGAAGACGCCGAAGACACAGTTACCCAATGGCGAGACAAGTTCTTTCCCGTCCGTGAACAGCATTTCGGGACCGATCTGCTGGGGGATCTGTTTCGGGTGGCCCGACACAAGGCACAGAACGGAGTCGTTCCGAAGTTCTTCGAGTTCGAGGAGAGAGATCGTCACGATCTGGATGCAGTAGCAGCGGACTTTATCGGAAAGGACTTTGGGCCTGTTGCGACGGACGAAGCACTGGCCCACGAGTACAGCCGACAGGATCGTCTGTGGTCCACGATCTACTACCGGTACGACCTCTTCAAGTCACAATATGATGCCTGCGTCAACCGGATTCTGCACGCCAAGAGGCACGGTGCTCCGTCAGCCCAACACCGTCCAAAGCGTAAACCGCTTCCGCCGGGCGAGCGGCTTGTCGGCTCTGAACCGTCAGAGGAATTGAAGCTACAGGTGAAAGAAAGAGACCAACGGTGCCTGTGTTGTGATTCCCGGTCCAAGCGAGGCTGGCAGGTCGATCACATCTCGTCTCGTTACTTGGGCGGTGGCAACCCTCTTGACAACCTCCAAACCCTCTGCGGTGAGTGCAATCGCGCAAAAGATACTCGGACGATCAACTTCCTAAACACAAGAACCATCCTGTCCGAGCCACCCGCGTCGTTTCCTAACTTGAAGTCACCAACCAGGAAGAAGACTGCGGACTTGGAACAATGGCGCCGTTACGTGTTCCGAAGCATCAATCTCTTCTACAGTTGTGCCGCCACGCATTTGGTCGATATTGGAAGGCGGGGCGAGCGCTTTTACAACTGGTACGTCGAACTCAAGCCAGGAAACGATCCTCGGTGGGTGAAGCCACTGTTGGAAAACATCTTGATTTGTGTGCGCCGGGATCGGGAAAAGGCGGGCTATGGTGTGCCGGATACGATCACGGTCTTTGCGCCTAAACACAAGAAGATAACCGTGAAGGTGAAGAAGCGGTAGTGAGGCTGTCTTCGGACGGGAGAGCACAATGAACCCGGAATCGCCCTAAATGTGGGTCGGGACGTTGGGAAACTCAAGCCCGAGAATTGGTTAATTGGTTGAAAGGATCGCCAAAATGGAAACTCAAATATCTCTTTTCATCATCAAGCCCAGCGAAGCGCTGCTGATTGGATGCGCAGTGAGAGAATACCTCGAAGCAAAAGGGGACAATGAGTACGCCAATATTCTGTACTTCTTGTCGAAACGCCTTCGCCCGTTTGTACCGATTCTGGACACCGAAACGACTACGGAAATTCCTGCCTCTGAATGCGATTCGGAAACCATCAGGTGGACGACATTGAATGAAGAATGCGAGATCGGGCTTTCTCTGAACGACCATAACTGCGTTTACCGTCGTTATAGTGATATGATCACTAAGACGACCTGGGATTCGTCACGTAGGTCCCTCCTTGATCTTCTTGGTGATCTCCTCGAACCTTTCGTGAGTAAGTCTTTCAGGGATATTGTTCAGTTCCCATCCCTCGGTGAAAAGGGTTTATCTCAAGAGATTGACCTAATATGCACTTTCGACTACAAAGACCCGGTTGGATTTCTCAGTCGTTTCCAAACCCCAGAGCAACCGGATGATACTGACGGCGTTGTGTGCGCTATCGGTGAATTGATCAACCACGATCTCAACGATTTTGGCATGATCTACAAAGCTGGACAATCCTTCGGACAGTTGTTTGCGGAGCTTGAGCGATGGCATCTGGGAGTCTGCCGAGAATGGTTTGCTCAGGCGAAAATTTTCAGGCGTAGTGGCCCATTGATCAAACAGGAAGCGTGGACGCAATTCCTCGATAATGAGTATCGAAACGGAGAGTACCTATGGATAGACACGTCGGGAGAGGAAGCCAGGAGAAGGTGCAACGAGAGTATCGAACGAGTCCTGTCTCGTGGATGTGTCCAGAAATGCCCGCATGCTGAAATGAGCTTGCTGAACTTACGTGAAGCGCAAGTCGGCTTCGGCAATGATGAATCGCTGCAATTGCTGGCGGCAAAGGCCATGGCATCGCTAGCGCTGGGAGCCGTTTTGGGTAGCATGTATGCAGGAGATGAAGAAGCGCTTGCCAAGAATGCTGCTTCCCCAACCCCCCGAATGTTCACGCTCAGCAAACTCAGCCCGGAAGCGCCCTTGGAGCGTATCAAGGGACGAGTTCTCGAAATGGAGCAAATCCTCAGCGAACGGTCACGACTTGGCATCTCGCCCGAAGGGGTGATCAGCTTCTCGCAAAACCTGATTGAGGCACTAGCCAAAACGCTCTGGGAGTCCGAGTTTTCTTCAGGGACTCGCAAGGGTGAGTTGCGTAATATCCTGATAGAGCATCGGCGATCGGGGGATCAGGATGAACACGATTTCGCTTCCATAGCTCTGATGCTCTACGATACTTTCCGCAATCCAGCCCAGCACGATCTCCTCAATTTCCGATGTACTTGGCTACAGGTTTGGCTCTTTCATGTGGGGACGAGAGCGTTGCTTGAACTGAGCGAGTCCATTAAGAAGAAACGGGCGTCGGATTAGGCGGGCAAATAAACGGAGGGGCAAATAAAGAAACTTTTCGCCAATCTCGAGAGGACTTGCGCGTAACCTCTTGACTGTGACCTGTCCCGTCTATTTACCCGCCAAAACCGCACGTGCCAAAGCTAGCGCGTAACGACAATCCGGTTCTTACCCTTGGTGATTTGAACATCTTGCAGCGTAATCAACCCGTGGTTGTCGGCGGTTGACTGAACGGTTTGGGGTTGTTTGTTGTCGGTTAGGGATGTGTTGGTCCATTGGACCTTCTGGCCGGGTTTGGGTTTGAACTGTTGGAGGCGGCGGGGGGTGATGTTGACGGTGCAGTCGTCCTTCGGGGCTTTTTGGACGAGGCCGACCGTCATTTCCCAGCGGTCGGGGCGGTCGACCACGTCGCCGGTCTCCCAGAAGAGGTAGCGGTTTGCCTGGCCTTCGGCGTCGCCGTCGTTCGGGTCGCCGTTGCCCGGGTTGTCGTCGAGACTGCACCCGGTGAAGGCGGGCAGGCTCTGGTCGGTGCGGAGGTCCATCGGCATCCAGCGGTCGGCGAGCGAGACGGGCAGCGACGCCCGTTGGCCGTGGCCGCCTTGGCCCCAGACGAAGATGTGCGGCCGCCGGGTCTCCTGCAACGCGCGGAAGAACTCGGCCGCCTGGGGCCAGCCGATCCCGCCGTCGTTCTTGCCGTTCGAGAAGCAGATCAGCCCGATCTCCTTCTCAGGGTGGTTTCGCAGGTACCAGGCGTCGTTGAAGTGGTCCCAGACCGGTGTGCCGTCCTGGAACTTCACTGCCCACGATTCTTTGCCGTAGACCCGTTCGTAGGAGCCCTTGAATTGCGGCGACTTGGCGGGGTTGTGGACGCCGACCCAGCCGACGGCCCAGGCGATTTTTTCGGGATGGCGGATGGCGAACATGGGCGAGCCGGACCCGCCCATCGAGTTGCCGGCCACGTGCGTCCGCGTGCGGTCGACGTCCCACTTCGTGGCAACCCAGTCGAGAAACGAGAGCATGCGGGTTTGCGAGTACGGGCGGACGACGCCCTTTTTCCACGTCTTTTCGTCGGGCGGTCCTTCCCAATAGAGATCATGGTAGCCGGTCCACCAGTCGTAGGGGATCTGGTTCGAGGCCACCAGCAGGTGGCCCTGCTCGGCCTGGTACCACCAGCCGTATCCGCCATTGAGGCTTCCACCCCAGCAGTGGAGATGAATTCCGACAGGGGCTGGTTTGGCCGGTTCGGGCGGGACGGCAACAAGGTAGTCGTATGGTTTGCCCGCCGCGGCACAATTGGGCGGCGATTCCCAGCGGACGTAGTAGTGCAGCGTCGGGTTCTTGACATAGCTGAACTTTTCGGGCTTCTCGATGCGCTGCAAGACGGGGACGCCGGGGCCGACGGTCTCCTCGATCGGCGTTTGCAGGGCGTTCGACTTGCCGATCGCGGTGTTCTCGTTGCCGTCGCGGACCACCGTCACCGCGTAGTACGCTTTGCCCGGTTTCTTCGGGTTGTGGGCACAGATGCCGGTGCCCGGCGGCACGGGGCCCTTGCCCTGCTGGATGACATAGCGGAACGCCTGCTGCTCGGGCTTCGGGTAGATGCCGTAGTAGTCGGCGTTCCAGCAGCTTAGCGGCGGCACTTCGGCCACCGGCTCAAGGCCGGCAACGGACGTGATGGGGCAGGCCGAACGGTAGACCCGATAACGGACTTTCTTCTGCTTGTCCATCTCGCGGCGGAGGCCCTTCAACTCTTTTGCCGGGACGGAGTCCTGTGTCAGCGGCGGGTCGACCTCCTGCCACGTCAGCAGCGTTTGGCCCGAATCGTGGCGGGCGGCCAGGCCCGTAATTTGCTTTTCGGCGGCGGCCGCCTCGACGCCGACGAGCAGAGTTACCAAGATGAGAATCACCCAATTGCCGGTGATGGTAGCGGGCTTTGTCTTCATGGGAAATCCTGGCAAGGCGCGGAAAGACTGGGAGAACGGGGTCATTCTACCCCTTCGGAAGGGTGCCGCACAAGTCAGCAACGCGAGAAACCCACTTTCGGGCGTTGGAATCGCCAATAGTGGGGGAAAGGAAATTGTCTGCCAGGCCTTGCAACATTTGTAGTCTTCGCGATAGTAAATGTATCGGGTCGACAATCCCCTAAGGAACGGAGGTAGTGATGTCGAGGCAACGAACACCCGGGGCGCGGCCCCAACCGGCGACAATCGCGATGCTTGCCGGAGTGCTCCTCCTTCCGGCAACGACGGTATTTGCGGCAGATCCGGCCGGTGACGGTGCGGCGATCGGGGCACATCTCGCTGCGGGCGAATTCGCCCCGGCCATGGCCATCGCGCAGCAGGCCCCCAACGTCCAGAGACGCGATCACTGGCTGGCCCAGATCGCCGGGGCCCAGGCCCAGGCCGGCGCCCGGGACGCCGCCTTGCGGTCGGCCGCCGAAATCTATGACGACCGCGTACGCACCCAGGCAATCTCCGGCGTCGCGGCGATGCCGCTGGGCGGCGGCACCGGCGCTGATTTCGATTCGCTCACCGACCTGATTACCTCGACGATTCAACCGACCACGTGGGATGCGGTCGGCGGGCCCGGCTCGATCGCCGGATTTGAGACCGGGGTCGTGGTCGACTCCAAAGGCGTGTTGTGCCCCCTTCTGAAACAGGCCCAGGGCGGTCGGCTGGCCGCCTTGTATGCCGCGAGCAGGGCGAAGATCCACCAGGGCAGCGTCCGGCAGAAATCCCCCTTGCGGAAAATCTCGCTCCCGCGACTGGAGAAGCACGTGCAGTTGCTCGCAGCCGCCGGGCGGAAGCCGGACGAAGCCATGCGGGCACTGGCCGGGCTGCAACGCATCCAGTACGTCTTCGTCTATCCCGAGTCCCGCGACCTGGTCATCGCCGGACCTGCCGGAGACTGGCAATGGGGCGAGGAAAACCGGATCGTCAGCACCGACACGGGGCAACCGGTCGTCCAACTCGACGACCTGGTAGTGGTGCTCCGCCACATGATGAGCGGCCCCGACGCCCGCTTCGGCTGCGCCATCACGCCCACGCAGCAGGCACTCGCCCGGGCGAAGAAGTTTATCGAGGAGTCGGGCAAGCGCCCGCTCCGCAGCACCCGCGAACGCCGGCAGTGGGTCGATCAGCTCCGCGAAAGCCTCGGCAAGCAGGACATCGACGTCTACGGGATCGACCCGCGGACCCGGGCGGCCCAGGTCATGGTCGAGGCCGACTACCGCATGAAGCTCGTCGGGATCGGCCTGGAAGAGGGCGTGCCCGGCGTGAAAAGCTATCTCGAGTCGATCAAGATCATGCCGGGGCCGCAAGAGCCGATGAGCGTGCTCCGCTGGTGGTTCACGCTCAACTACGACGCCGTGCTGTCCGATCCGCACCGCGCCGCCTTCGAAATCCGCGGCCAGGGCGTCAAGGTCCTCAGCGAAAACGAGATGCTCACCGCACAGGGAAAGCGGATCCACACCGGCAAGTCCGAGGAGCTCAACCTGATCTTCGTCCGCAGCTTCACGGCACACTTCGGCGAACTCTGCAAGAAGTACCCGATCTACGCGGAGTTGCGCAACGTCTTTGACCTGGCAATACTCGGCGCCGTCATCCGCGAGGAAGACCTGGCCGAAAAGGCCAACTGGCACATGACCTACTTCGGCTCGCCCGAGGCGTATCGGGTGCCGCTCGGCGTCGCGCCGACGCAGGTCGACACGGTCGTCAACTGCCGGGTCATCCGCAAGGGGAACACGAAACACATCCGGGCGATCCCCAGCGGCGGCGTTCGCGTCGATCCCGCCACGGTCGTCTCGCGGGCAACGATCAAGACCGACCGCGACGGCACACTCCAGCGCGAGCGCTACGCCGGCCAGCCGAAGCAGGAAATCGGCGTGTGGTGGTGGGATTAGGGACCGCTCAGAAACAGATAACTTCGCCATTTACCCATAAAGCCGCGACCGTTGGTCGCGCCAAGCGATCTCGAGAACCGTTGTGACCCGTGTTCGGCGCGACCACCGGTCGCGGCTTTATGTAAGTCCGGAATTGCCGAACTTGTCTTTGAGCAACCCCTCGGGGATATTCCAATGAAGCGAATCCTTGCACTGCTTCTCCTAGGGGCATGGGTCTGCGCACCCATCTTCTCCACTTGCGCCGCCGCCCAACCCCAAGATTCTTCCGAGAACGCGATCGTCGCTACCGTCGGCGGCGAGCCGATCCGGGCGGCCGAGGTGGAGAAGATGCTCCAGAAGGCCACCGGCGGGCGGAAAGTCAACCCGGCCGTTCTGCCGTGGATGCGGGCACGGGTGCTCGCGGGGATCGTCGACCGCCGGCTGGTCCTGGCTTACGCTCGCCGCACGAAGACGGGCGCCGTCCCGCCGGAGATCGACACGGCCGTCGCCGCGCTGAAGTCGAAGCTGGAGGCCCAGAAAAGCTCGCTCGAAAAATTCCTTGAAGAGCGGTCGATGACCGAGGCAGAGTTGCGCCGTGAATTCGAGTGGGACCTGACGTGGAAGAAGTTCCTCGCCCGGTACCTCACCGACGAGCGGCTCGCGTCGTATTTCAATACCCACCGGCGCGAGTTCGACGGCACCCAAATCTCCGTCAGCCACATCCTGCTCCGCCCGAAGGCCGGCGCCGGGCCCCAGGCCACCGCCGCGCTGGTCCAACAGGCCCAGACGATTCGCCGTGAGATCACCTCCGGGAAGATCACGTTCGCCGACGCCGCGAAGAAATACTCAACCGGGCCCAGCCGCACCGCCGGCGGCCGGCTCGGCTTCATTGCGCGCCATGGCTCGATGCCCGAGCGGTTCTCCCGCGCGGCCTTCGCACTCGACACCGGCCAGATCAGCGAACCGGTCCAAACTCAGTCCGGCATTCATCTGATCCGCTGCAACGAAATCAAGCCGGGCGCCAAGAAGCCGGGCGAGGTCCGCGAGCAACTCGATGCAGCCCTTGCCAAGGAGTTGATGAAGAAACTGGCCGACCTCCAGCGCCCGCACGCGCCCGTAACGTTCACCGGCGCCGCTCCCCATTTCAAGCCGGGCACACAAGAGTTGGTCGTGCCGTAGCGAGCCGCGGTGCCATGCCCACGCTTGCCGTGGGCATGTGTAGGAACCCGTTTGGCAGCACGAACCAAGCGCCAACGGCGCCGGTCAGAATCGCGATGGAGATTTGGTGCCCCGACCCGTTTTCTCCAGTCTTGCATGCCCACGCAAGCGTGGGCATGGCACCCGGCCCCAGGCCACCGCCGCGCTGGTCCAACAGGCCCAGACGATTCGCCGTGAGATCACCTCCGGGAAGATCACGTTCGCCGACGCCGCGAAGAAATACTCAACCGGGCCCAGCCGCACCGCCGGCGGCCGGCTCGGCTTCATTGCGCGCCATGGCTCGATGCCCGAGCGGTTCTCCCGCGCGGCCTTCGCACTCGACACCGGCCAGATCAGCGAACCGGTCCAAACTCAGTCCGGCATTCATCTGATCCGCTGCAACGAAATCAAGCCGGGCGCCAAGAAGCCGGGCGAGGTCCGCGAGCAACTCGATGCAGCCCTTGCCAAGGAGTTGATGAAGAAACTGGCCGACCTCCAGCGCCCGCACGCGCCCGTAACGTTCACCGGCGCCGCTCCCCATTTCAAGCCGGGCACACAAGAGTTGGTCGTGCCGTAGCGAGCCGCGGTGCCATGCCCACGCTTGCCGTGGGCATGTGTAGGAACCCGTTTGGCAGCACGAACCAAGCGCCAACGGCGCCGGTCAGAATCGCGATGGAGATTTGGTGCCCCGACCCGTTTTCTCCAGTCTTGCATGCCCACGCAAGCGTGGGCATGGCACCCGGCATGGCACCCGGCTACGGTGTCAAGAGAAAACGCCGAACGAATCGCTCGAGCGAACTTGAACATCTGCTCTGTTCAAGCCGCTCAGCTCAGCCGTTAGGTGGTGAGAAAGATCACCGTGGTAGATGAACCGGAGGACGGTTGGACTGTGCTGCAAGAGCATTCCGTCAATACGGAAACCGCTCGTCCAGCTCGGAGGCGGACAACTCGACGAGAAACTCGGAAATCCGCTCGACGAGGACTTCCATCATCCGGCGGCCCTTCTCGGCCGTTGCGGCGTGCGGATTGGCCGTGCCGGCGTTCTTGGCCAGGAGATGGAACGGGCGGGTGATCGATACCCAGCCGTTTTCCAGGGCCGCAAAACGCGACCTGGCAGTCGCGCCGTCGTCGGCCGTCAACGTGCCGTCGGGGTTCCGGGCGACCAGCTCCGGGCAATAGGCCAGCGCAAACGACGTCTCCATCTCGCCGGCGTGTTCGTCCGGCTCGTCGAAGATATTGTCGTAGATGTCGAGAAAAACGGTGTACCAGTCGCAAAGGAAAAGGTGGGCCGGCGTCCGCCCGTACATCTCGCGGAGCATCCATTTCAGATCGTTGCCGCCGTGGCTGTTGAGGAGCACGATCTTGAGAATTCCGCTGCGCACCAGCGACTCGACCAGGTCGTGGACGATCCGCTTTACGGTCGAAGGATAGAGGTTCATCGCCAGCGGGAGTTCCTTCTGGTTCGTCTGGGTGCCGTAGGGTATCGTCGGCAGTAGGAGGACCTTGGCCCCGCGGCGGTGTGCCGCCTCGCAGATATTCTCGCCGATGGTCTCGCCTTCGAGGGTGTCCATTCCATAGGGCAAGTGCAGGTTGTGCGGCTCGGTGGCCCCAAACGGCAGCACGGCTACCTCGTAGTCTTGTTGCTTCACGCAGCCGTAGTTCGTTTCGTCAAGTTTCCAGGGGCGCATGGGGACCTCGGTGAATGTCAAACCCGGGCGGCGTAAAACAACAAAGGAGGGGGCACCTGCCCCCGGACCATCATATCGACTGGCGATACCTGCGGCAATGGGGTACGATGTGGAAAACGCCGTCATCGGCCGCAATCCGGAACGAAAGGAGCACCCGCGTGCAAAACGAACAACGCCCTGTGGTCATCGGGCTCGGCGAAGTCCTCTGGGACATGTTGCCGACGGGAAAGCAGTTCGGCGGGGCGCCGGCGAATTTCGCGTATCATGCCAGGGTCCTCGGGGCCGACGCCATCGTCGTCAGCGCCGTCGGCAACGACGACCTCGGGCGCGAAATCCTCGACCGGATCGAGGGACTCGGGCTCAGCCGGAAGTATGTTGCCGTCGACCCCGAACACCCGACCGGCACCGTCTCCGTCGAAGTCGACGCCCGGGGCAGGCCCGACTACATTATCCACCAGGGCGTGGCGTGGGATTTCATTCCCGCGGCGCCGGAACTGGCCGAGCTGGCCGCGGGGACCGACGCCGTCTGCTTCGGCTCGCTCGCTCAGCGTGGTGAGGTTTCCAGGGGAACCATCCGCGCGTTCCTTGCCGCCACCCGTCCCGATTGCCTGAGAATCTTCGACATCAACTTGCGCCAGGATTTCTTCGACGTGGAGACGATCACGGCGGGGCTGCAAGCGGCCAACGTGGTGAAGCTCAACGACGAGGAACTGCCCGCTGTCGCAAACCTGCTTCAGATCGACGTCGACGAGGACCTCGCGATAGCGTCGCTGATCCGTCAATATGGGCTGAAGGTGGTCGCACTGACCAGGGGCGAGAGCGGTTCGCTGCTGGTGGGGCCGGATGCCCGTTCGGAGCACCCGGGCCTGCCGGCCGACGTGGCCGATACCGTCGGCGCCGGAGATTGTTTTACCGCGGTCCTGGCCGTGGGGCTCCTGCAACAACTCGACCTTGAATCGATCAACGACCGTGCAAACCGCGCCGCCTGCTATGTTTGCAGCCGGCACGGCGCAACACCGGCAATGCCGGACGAGTTGACCGTCAGCGGGAAGAATCGTTGTAGATAGCCGCGTACCTGCTGCGGACATAGGTCTTGCAGTGCGGGCAAACGTAGGCGTCTACCGGGATCTCCTTGTGGCACTTGGCGCAGACGCGCACCTCCATGTCTTCGTCCTTCGACCACGAATCGCCCGTATCGGGTTCGCAATTCATCGCATTAAGTGAGAGTCCCGATTCGTTGGGTTGCAGGACGTCCATGATCGAATCTTCGGAGAACACGTCCGTTTGCGGGACCGGAACCTCAACGCGCGCTTTGCAGACCGGACAAAAACCGGTCTTGCCGGCGTACTTATTCTTGATATCGAGTACATGCCCGTTTGGGCAAACAACGCGTATGGACATGGTGCTGTTCCTCCAAATGCCCCCTTCACGATAGGATGAGAGAATAGTGAAAAGATCAGAGAATAGCGCAGCATGGCCGGTCGGCGACCGGCGGGGCAGGTCGGCATCTTGCGGGAGGGCGAAAAAAGCTACTTAGAATTGCCGAAAGCGGGAGTCCCACAAGAACGACCACTATGGCGATTGACGCCGGAAGCTCCACCTACGTGAAGCCGGCAGGATACCTGCCCTGAAAAGAAACGCCGGACATGACAGACCTGTGTAGTATGAATAGAAATAATCGAGATAAGGGCTGCTGCGGGTCTGTCACCCAACATAAACGTATCATAAGGCACCTCGGCATTTCTGGGAAGCATTTTGCGGGTCCCATAACCTGTTTGGGGCATATTGCCGGCCCAGCCGAGATCCGTTGCAGGGACTGCCCGGTGCAAACAGGACTCCCGAGTGGAGCACCTTCCACCCATTGGTGCCACGTTCCGGTCACCCGGAAACCCCCCAAGTGCTGCCGGCAACCAGAGACGGTGGAATCACGCCCCCGGCCACGCCGATTACAGGACTTGACAACCCGAATTTGTCGTGAGAAGATGGTACCGAATTCCAGTTTCTTCCACCACATAACGGTGGTTAAGGATAACGATCAGCACCTTTATACGTTTCTCGACGAAAGGACCCAAGTATGAAGTGGTACACGTTTTTTGTCGTTCTTGTTGTTTCTTTCATCGTCGGATGCGGCAAAGGAGAGCAGAAGCCGGATGCCGCGACTCCCCCAGTCCAGGACGCCACGACCCATGACACCGCGATTGAAGGCGAGAAGGTCGAGGATGAAGTTAAAGGATCGGACGATGCCGAGTTGAAGACTGCCGAGGACTTGACTACCCCGGACACGACGGAAGAGGAAGATATCGGTCTTCCGCCGATTACCCCGGGCGGAACTGGTATTGAAGGTTTGCCACCGGTCGACCTTCCCGCTCCGGCTGCCGCCGGTGACGCGCCCGCGGCGCCGTCGACCGACCCGCTTGCTCCGCCCCCTGCGGCCGCCGGCGGGCCCGAGGCGCCCCCCGCAACGCCGTCGACCGACCCGCTTGCTCCGGCCCCTGCGGCGCCGGCCCCTGCAACGCCCGCGACCGACCCTCTTGCTCCGGCCCCTGCGGCCGTCGGCGAACCCGAGGCGCCCCCCGCGATGCCCGCGACCGACCCGCTTGCTCCGGCCCCCGCGGCCGGTGCAGAGACCGACCCTTTGGCACCGGCGCCCGCGCCTGCGGCTGAACCCGGGCCGGCAAGCGCCGTGCGCACTTGGATCGACTCGAGCGGACAACACAAGATCGAAGCGGAGTTCGTTTCCTTCAAGGACGGAACGGTGACACTGAAGAAAACGGACGGGAAGCTCACCGAACTCCCCTTGGAAAAGCTCAGCGATGCGGACCAGAAGTACGTGAAGTCCTTGGGGCAGTAGATTCCGCTTGACCGGTTAGCGGTAGCAGCCGGCTACAGAGATGGATCAAAGTCCCCCCGACAGCCATTCTGACAAAGACCTCTTCAATCGCATTGCCTGCGTGCTGATAGCGGTGGCGTCGCTGCTCGTTGGCGGGGGGGTGTTCGCATATCTCTACCTGACGGCGCCGATGCCGGAGGGCAAGCCGGAGACGGATTCCGGTCGGCTGGTTCGCGTGTTCGAGGCGAAGCCGACGACCCACCGCCTTAGAATCGACGCCTACGGAACGACCCGGGCAAGCGAAGTGTGGACGGCGATCGCCGAGGTCCACGGCCGGGCAATCGAGGTCGATCCGCAGTTCGAGCCGGGAGAGTTGTTGCCCGCCCAATCGTTGCTCGTCCGGATCGATCCCACCGATTACGATCTCGCCGTCACCCAATTGGAGGCGGAAGTCCGCGCCAAGAAGGAACAGTTGAGGGAACTCGATCAGAACGAGGCAAACCTGGGCCAAATCTACAAGCTTCAAGACCGCCAGCAAAAATTGGCCAGAAGCGAATACGACAGAGAGCGCGAGGCGTTCCGAAGGAACGTCGTGGCCCAAAGCACGCTGGAAACGTCCGAAACCATGTACATCACGGCGCTCACCGCAGTGCAGGAAACGCGCAACAAACTCGATTTGATCCCCGTGCAGCGTGCATTGACACAGGCGTCGCTCGAAGCGGTCGAAGCACAATTGAAACAGGCCGGGCGGAACCGCAGCAAGTGCGAAATCCGGCTGCCCGCAGCCGCTCGATGTGTCTCGAAGTCGGTCGAGGAAAACCAGTACGTGACCGTAAGCGAACGGCTCGGGACCTTCCTCACACTGGACATGACCGAGGTCGTCGCGATGGTCGAGGCGCGCAAGATGCGGTCGCTTTTTCCCGAGGGAATCAAGAAGCTGGGCAAGCTCGACTTCGCCGACATGGGCCAGGGCCGGTCGCTTGCCGATCTGGTCCAAGTGCCGGTCGAGGTACACTGGGGGCTCGGCGATCTTCGTTCGGTGTGGTACGGCCGTGTGGCCCGGATCGGAAGCTCTCTGGACCCCGGCACGCGGACCGTTCCCGTAATTATCGAAGTTCCGCATCCTTACAAAGACGTCCAACCCGGGGTTCGGCCCCCGTTGATGCCGGATATCTTCTGCGAAGTCACTTTCTACGGTGCAACGGTGGACGACGTGGTTTTGATCCCTCGCGATGCCTTGCGTGACAACCGCGTCTACCTGCTACGGGACGGGAAACTGCACATCCAACCCGTAACCGTGCTGTCCCGCGAGAAGGAAGACGCCGTGATTTCGAGGGGGATCGAGTCGGGCGACATGGTCGTTCTGACCGATTTGTTTCCCGCCAGCGAGGGCATGCCGCTCCGCGGCGAGGTGGTCGAGAGCCCGGTTAAGCCGCGTGAAAAGGTCGACTTTCCCAAGGACCTCTTCGAGCAGCCTGCGGAAGAGAAATCGGCACCCCTTCCGGCGGCGACTTCACCGGCACCGGAGGGCGGCACATGATCGGCTACTTTGTCCGCCATCCCACCGCCGCCAATCTCCTGATGCTGATTATTATCTTGCGCTCTTCCGGGATTTAGGTGGGTTGGGGTAGCAGGTCGAGGTCGCCACAATGGA
>CAZJRB010000145.1:0-16543 GCA_964547995.1 uncultured Planctomycetaceae bacterium
CTACGTGAAATCCGACCGATGGAACGCCATGTGGACACAATACAAACGGATCGAATGGCAACATTCCCCATGCAACACTACGTAGAAACGAGCCTGCACCGTAAAAAAGTAAACCAATGACAGCCAAATGTGATCGCTCGAAAGTTGCAGGGTTGGGTGCGGTGTTGGCCGTCGTTCTTCCGGCCATCGTCGGACAAGTCGCACAAGTCGTCCTGGCAGGCGAGACGGCTGAAAACGAAACACGCAAGGAAGCAGATCGGGCACTTACGCTCTGGTATGCACAGCCGGCAACTGCATGGACCGAGGCACTGCCGATCGGCAACGGGCGGCTCGGGACGATGGTGTTCGGGGGCGTCGGGCAGGAGCATCTTCAGCTCAACGAAGACACTCTCTGGAGCGGCGGCCCCCACTGCTACGACAACCCGGATGCGCACCGGCACCTTGCCGCAGCTCGAAAAGCCATCGAGCAAGGCGAGTTCGCCGGTGCGCAGGCAACCGCGCAGAAGATGCTCGGCAGGCCCAAATACCAGCAAGCGTATCTGCCGCTGGGCGACCTGTTTCTCAACTTCCCGAAGAGCGAATACCCGAGCGAATACCGTCGCGAGTTGAATATGCGCGGCGCCGTGGCCGAGGTCACGTACCGCATCGGCGGCGCGCGCTTCACACGAAAGGTCTTCGCGTCCTGTCCAGACCAGGCAATCGTGATGCGACTCGAGTGCGACAAGCCGGGGCGGATCACGTTTGACCTGTCGATGAAAAGCCCCCATCCCTCGAAGTCCCAAACGATCTCGGACGACACGCTGTCGATGGCAGGCCGCGTCGGGCCGCGCGAGGAAACCCGGTTGATCGGGCCATGGAAGGGCCAGGGGCTCCGGTTCGAGGCCCGTGTCCGTGTCGCGGCTGACGGCGGAAAGGTCGTCGCCGGGGGCGATAATATCTCCGTGAAGGACGCCGACGCAGCAACGCTCTTCTATGTGGCGGCAACCAGTTACGTGAATCACCGGGACATCGGCGGCGACCCGACGGCGAAGGTCGAGAAATACCTCGCCGGCGTCAAAGGCAAATCGTTCGAGCAGCTCTACAAGAGCCACGTCGACGACCATGCAGAACTCTTTGGCCGCGTGTCGATCGACCTTGGCGGAAAAGCGGCCGCGGCCGGGCCGACCGACGAGCGGCTCAAGCGCGTCGCCGAGGGCGCCGCCGATCCGCTTCTGGCCGCACAGCTTTTCCAGTATGGCCGCTATCTGATGATCGCCGGCTCGCGGCCCGGCACACAGCCGCTGAACCTGCAGGGCATCTGGAACGACAAGGTCAAGCCGCCCTGGGGAAGCAAGTACACCATCAACATCAACATCCAGATGAACTACTGGGTGGCGGAGGTCTGCAACCTCAGCGAGTGTCACGAGCCGCTGTTACGCATGATCGGCGAGTTGCAGGAGCCGGGAGCGAGCACGGCAAAGGTCCACTACAAGGCCGGCGGCTGGGTCGCCCATCACAACACGGACCTGTGGCGAGGCACGGCCCCGGTCGACGGCGCGCAGTGGGGAATGTGGCAGACCGGCGGAGCGTGGCTCTGCGGGCACCTTTGGGAACACTATCTCTACACCGGCGACACCGGACATCTGAAGAAGTCGTATCCGGTCCTCAAGGGTGCGGCCGAGTTCTTCCTGGATTTCCTCGTCGAAAACAAGGACGGTTGCCTGATTACCTCGCCGTCGCTCTCGCCCGAGCACAGCCACGGCGGCGGGGTCGAGGGCGGCCTCAGCTTGGGGCGCCGGGGTCGAGGGCGGCCTCAGCTTGGGGCGCCGGGGCCCCACGATCTGTTCAGGCCCCACGATGGACATGCAGATCTTGCGAGACCTTTTCGGCAGTTGCATCGAGGCATCGAAGATATTGGACATCGACGGAGAATTCCGCGCAAGACTGACGAAAACGCGGGAGCGTCTCGCCCTCATGAAGATCGGCCGGCACGGCCAGCTTCAGGAATGGCTCGTCGATTGGGATAATCCCGAGGACAAGCACGGCCACGTGTCGCACTTGTACGGACTGTATCCGAGTTGCCAGATCAATCGTCGCGACACCCCAGAGCTGTTTGCCGCGGCGCGGACGTCGCTGATCCATCGGGGAAAACACGGCGGATGGCCCGGTGCTTGGGGGATGTGTCTGTGGGCACGCTTGGGCGACGGCAATCGCGCCCACGATATCCTCGTCAACCATGTCATGCCGGTCCTCAACGAAAATCTGTTCAACTCCCGGCGGGTCTACCAAATCGACGCCAACTTCGGTGCGACGGCCGGCATCGCCGAGATGCTCCTGCAAAGCCACGGCGGCGAAATCCAGCTTCTGCCCGCGCTGCCGAAAGCCTGGGCGGCAGGCAGCGTCCAAGGTCTTCGCGCACGTGGCGGTTTCGAGGTCGACATGGTGTGGAAGGATGGAAAACTGACCGGGAGCACCATTCGATCACACCTGGGGCGACCGTGCAGAATCCGCACGAATTCTCCGCTGAGAGTCGTCTCCGGCGGCAAGGAAATCGCACTCTCAGGACCCGAATCGTCGATTGTCGAGTTCGAGACGCGTCGAGGAGAATCCTATCGGCTGTTGCCCGGCGCCAACGCATCGCGCCGGTAGGTCAAAATAGCCTCGGACAGGTTCGCGGCCGCTCAGGAACGTACGACTCGCGGAGCACTACGGGAGTTCGCGGATTTTCAAACCCTTGAACTCGACGGGTGCTCCTTCCGATTCGAGGCAGAGATACCCGACCTTAGGCTCGCAACCGGTGCCACCCGACACTTCCTCTCCGTTGACCCACAATCGCACCTCGCCGTTGATGCAGCGGACGTAGTAGTGGTTCCACTGGTCCACGCCCTTGCTCAGATTCTTTGACGGGAAACTGCGTTTGCCATTGGGTGCCACGGGCGGGAAAGGCTTCATTCGTGAACGCCCGACGGGAAAGACATCGCCGTGGGAGGTGAACCAGTCGGACGGCTTCTTGTGTTTCTTCTCGTATTGCTCGGCGTAGCCCAGATCGAGCACCTGAACCTCGATGCCGTGAGGCAGACCGGGGCGGCCGGCTTCGCTGAGCCGCTTGACCGATTCGTCGGTGGTCCAGACGAAGATGCCGGAGTTGCCGCCTTTGCGGCGGTGGCGCCACTGGCAGACGAGTTCGAAATTGGTGTAACGTTTTTGTGTGCGCATCACGCCCGTCGGCTTTCCGGTGCAGTAAAGAACACCATCTTTCCAGGTCCACGTATCCTCGGCACAGTTGACGTTGACGAAGTCGTCCTCGCCAAGCGGCGTCCAATCCGGACCCGTGCCGTCGATGAACGCCTTCGGCTTGGCCGGTTCCTTATCTGCGCCTACTGCCGGGACGATCATCCCTACCGCAGCGATCGCCACCCCTGCTGCCCCCAGCATGAAACGAAGCAAACGTGTTTTGTTTGAATTCATAGTAAACCTCTTTTCGCAGGTTAGATGTGTTCGAGCGGCTCATTCACGGTCGCGGCGTGCCGCGCCGCGTGGCCCCGGGCGGTTCTCCCGGCTGCCGGTCGGCCGCCAGCTAGTATCTCGCACCGTGGATGGAGATGTCAAGGGCCGCAACCTCATTTGTCGATAATAACAACCGGGGCGTAGTTGACAAAACCTCCCGCCCGGCGGTAGACTGCCGGCTTGTCAACCGTACTTCTACAATGGGAGGGCTGCCATGATCCGTTCTTGCTGTTCCTTTCTCGTTGTCGGGCTCTTGGCGGCCGGTTGTGCCGATCTTGCGCGGGCACAACCGAAGGAACGGCCGGACCGCAGCCGCGGACAAAAACCCGGTCGGCAAGCCGGCGAGCGGCCCGATCGGTTCTTGCAGTGGGACAAGAACAAGGACGGCAAACTGACTCGGGACGAGCTGCCGCAGCAGCTCCGGGGAAACTTCGGCCGCGTCGATACCGATAAAGACGGGTTTATCTCCCGCGACGAGCACAACGCAGTCGTGCGCCGCAACCGCCAGCGCCGGGGTGCGGGGACGCAGCAGCCGCCGAAGATCGAGGGCGTCGAAGCGAAGATGGACATCCCTTATGCGGATACCGACAACCCGAAGCAGCGGCTCGATCTCTTTCTGCCCAAAGAGCGGAAGACCGACAAGCCGCTGCCGGTCGTCGCATTCATCCATGGCGGCGGATGGCGAGGCGGGGACAAACGCGGCGGCGGACGAATGGTCGCCCCCTACGTCCAAACCGGCGACTACGCCGGGGCGTCGATCGGATACCGCCTAAGCGGCGAAGCCATCTGGCCCGCGCAAATCCACGACTGCAAGGCCGCCGTCCGATGGCTCAAGGCCCATGCCAAAGAGCACAACCTCGACCCCGACCGGATCGCCGTCTGGGGCTCCTCGGCCGGAGGACATCTCGTCGCCATGCTCGGCGTTACCGGCGACGTCAAGGAACTCGAAGGCAAGCTGGGCGAACACACCGACCAAGACAGCCGCGTGGCATATGTCGTCGATTGGTTCGGCCCGACGGAGTTGTTGACGATGAAGGATTTCCCCAGCAACATCGACCACGACAATGCCAAATCGCCCGAATCGCTCTTAATCGGCGGGGCAATCCAGGAGAACAAAGAGGCCGCCAAAAACGCGTCGCCGATCACCTACGTCTCGAAGGGCGATTCCCCGATCCTGATCATGCACGGCACTGAGGACAAGCTGGTTCCCTACAAGCAGTCCGAGCAATTCGATGCCGCGCTTGCGAAGGCCAAGGTCCCGTCGGTCTTCATCCCCATCCAAGGCGCCGGCCACGGGCGCTTCAACAACCCCGAAGTCAACCGGCGCGTCACCCAGTTCCTCGAACGACACCTGCTGGGCAAGAAGGTCGATATCTCCACCGATCCGATCACGGTTAGAGCCGCACCGCGAAAACCACGGCGATAGCGGGTGCTCGCAACGCGCCAGGGTTTGGCGCCTTGGAGTTCACTTTCTTTTCTTGACGGCGGCTCCCCGAGTGTTTCCATGAACCACCGCGACCGAACCGGAAATGGACCGGCGTTCTGTTCATCCCGGCCGTGCGAAATGGACGGCCGATGCCCAGGCTTTGGTCTTGGTCGGGGCCACGGAAAGAATTGTGTGGCCGTTCCGCCCGGTTGCAATGACCAGCCGTTGCGGTTGTCCGCTGGAATTCTTCCAGGACTCGCCCTTGCTGGAGTATCCTAACTCCACCAAGAGTTGGCGGTAGAAATCGATAGCACTCATTTTGAAAAGAAAGAAGAGAAAAGAAGAGCGTTGCCCTACAACTTCTATTTTACTCAAACCCGCATCCTGATGCCAGCATTTTGTAAATAGAACCAGCTTGCAAGGCCGCAAGAAAAGAGGGCCCAGGTGGGCAATTGCCCGGCCCGAGCCCAAAGAATACTTTGAAGATAGCGTATCTGGCAGAAAGCCGCTATTGCACAACCGAGTCACCCCGTGCCCCCTCTATGTGAGGGCATTAGTTGCCGGGACACCCTGTTTTACCCGGTCATCGCCCGCTTTGGGTTGCTTTCGGCCGTTGTGGAGGCATTACACCTCGGTCGGCTGCCAGTCTTCCAGGTGCAATTGAACACTCTGCCGGCCGCCGAAGACGTTGATCTTGGGGCGAAAGGCGACGTCGATCGTGCCCGCCTCGGCCAGATCGTCGGCCCAGTCGCCTCCGCCGAACGCGACGGCGCGGAGCACGATGCCGTGTTGCGAGAGCCGGAGATCGAGATGGTGACCTTCCTTGCCCATCGTTCGCGGCGGGTTCGCCAGGGTCACACCCGAGGCGCAGAGCACCGGCCGGGGATTACCCTGCCCGAAAGGCTCGAGTCGCTCGATCTGGCAGACGGTCTCCAAGGTAAACGCGCTGAGCGGCGCCTCGGCGTCGATTGCGAGTCGGGCAACGCGTTCCTCTTCGCTGATTTCCCGCGCGGCAACTTCGCAAAACGCAGTGCGGAAAGCATCGATCCGGCTTTCCTCGATTTGGAGTCCGGCCGCGGCGACGTGCCCGCCGTGTCCCAGCAGAAACTCATCGCAGGCCGTCAACGCCGCGTGCAGATTGAACCCCGGCACGCTTCGCGCGGAACCGACGCCCGGTTTGATCCCCACCTGGTCCCATGAGATCATCACGACCGGGCGATGATACTTCTCGGCGAGCCGCCCGGCGACGATCCCGATTACTCCCGGATGCCAGCCGCGGTCGGCCAGGACAAGCGCCGCGTCTTCGGCCGGGTTGAACAGATCCTTGACCTGCTTGTTTGCGGTCCGCTGAATGCTCCGTTCGAGCGTTTGGCGATTGGCATTGAGTTCATCGATGTACTCGGCCAGTTCCCTGGCGCGGTCGGGCTTGTCGGTAACGAGCAGTTCGACGCCGAGTTGCGGCTGGCCGAGCCGGCCAGCGGCGTTCAGACGCGGACCGATCACGTAGCCGATGTCCTCGCTGTCGAGCTTTCCCTTGCCGTGCAGTTGGGCGACCTTTATCAACGTGGAAATTCCCAAGGTCGGATACTGCGACAGGCTTCGGAGTCCGTGGCAGACCAGCACGCGGTTCTCGTCGACCAGCGGGACGGCGTCGGCCACCGTTCCCATCGAGGCAAGGCCGACCGCTTGCATCAGGAAGTCTTTCATCCGCCGGCCGACTTTCTTGGCCCCGTCGGCCTGCTGGCAGAGTGCCCAAGCCAGTTTTAGTGCAACGCCGGAGCCGCTGAGGCCGCCGAACGGATAGTCGTTTCCCGGCAGTCGCGGGTGTACGATCACTTCCGCTTGAGGCAGCCTGTTGCCCGGCTCGTGGTGATCGGTGATGATCAACTCCATTCCCGCCTCGCGGGCAACGGCCACCTCTTCGACGCTGCCGATTCCGCAATCCACGGTAATCATCAGATTTGTGCCTTCGGCGGCCTTCGCGCGGATCGCCTCGCTGTTGAGCCCGTAGCCCTCGTCGATGCGATTGGGAATGTAGTATCGAGCGTCGGCGCCGAGCAACTTCAGACAAAGGACGAGCACGGCCGTACCCGTCATGCCGTCGACGTCATAATCGCCGTAGACGGTGATCCGTTTTTTGTCGGCGATGGCGGCGTGGATTTTTCGGGCGGCGTCGGCGCAGCCCGGCAAGAGCTCGGGATCGCGCAGCGCGGTCAGCTTGGGTTCGAGAAAGACCTTCGCGTCTTTCGGGTCGGTAATCCCGCGGCAAATCAGTAATTGGGCCACAAGACCGGAAATGCCGGCCGATCGCGATAACGCAGCGATCCGATCGGGGTCGTGCGGGTGAATACGCCATCGCTTGGCCATGGGACCGGGACGCTACTTCTTCTTCTCGACGTGTACCGTATGCCGTCGCAACCGGGGGCAGTATTTCTTCAACTTCAATTTCTCGCCGCCCGGCTTCCGGCGCACCACGTAGTTGTAGTCGCCCGTCTCTTCACACACGAGAAAGACCGTTTCCCCCTTTTTCTTACTCTTACCCATCCAGGAATCTCCCAACAAAAGAAGTGGAGAAATTTATTCTACCCGGTTTGGCGGGATTGGAAAGCGGAAAGCAGCGAAAATGCTCTCGGAAGCCCGGCAGAGACGATGGAACATTTTTCACGCTGCCGGCACACACTACAGGGGGGAGGATTCAGGCTTGTAGCTGGTGAAGCTGAGGAAATTCGTCAACATGAGGGGCATCCGCCCCTGCTAGGGGGCCGCTTTCGGAAATAAATTGCCTCCCAAGACATTGTTACGGGAATAAGGGGCGGTATATTCCACGAATAGGAGGGCGAGTTCGTAGGAATGCCCCAAGTGTGTCGGGAAATTCCATCCACACCCGACAGGGCACTCTTCCGTTCTCCCGTCGGAAGTTGTAGAATGAAGTTTGGGTGTGTAGCCCATTGCTACATCTATCTCAGTGTTTCCAGGTCCATGTATGGTCGGGAGTTGAAGCCATGGCGAAACAACCAATACCGGCAGGTCAAGGGACGGCGGCTGCCGGAGCGAAGGGCGCACGCCCTGTTCCCAAAGGGGGCGGTGCCAAGTCCGGTGGCGGGATTGAGAAAGTCCGAGGTGCGAAGGCTACCGGCGTTCGGGAAGAAATGGAGGAGCGGGAAGAGTTGGGTACCTTCGGGGTCTGGTCGCGCGACGCCCTGCGCAACACGCCCAGTTGGCTTGTCAGCATGGTCTTTCACATGATCGTTCTGTTGATCCTTGCCCTGTGGATGTTGCCGACCGATCTGGGCGACCATCTGCGGCAGTTGGTCGTTGCACCGGGCGTGGATGAGGATGTCGAAGACCTTGAGGACATGGCCGAGGACGAATTGGACGATGAGATGACCGAATTCGAGGAGACGGCCGCCGAAATCGTCTCGGTTGTGTCGGAGGTTGAACACGAGGATGTGGAAATCTCGCCGGCAAACGACCCGACAGCGGCGGCGATCCACGTCGACTTGGCCGACTTCGGCTTGACCCGGGCGCCGCGGAACGACCTGCTGGCGACGATGGGCGCGTATACCGGGACCGGTCTTTCGGGACGGGGTTCCGGATCGCGGGGCCGCAATGTCAAGAAGTACGGCGGCAGCGGCGGGAGCGAAGCGGCGGTGGCCTTTGCGCTGAGATGGCTGGCCGAGCACCAGTGTGCCGACGGCGGATGGAACTTCGATTTGAGGAAGTGCCCCGGCTGCCTGGGCAAATGCGCCAATTCCGGAGAAGCGGCCGAGGCCAGGATCGGCGCCACCGGCCTGGCTTTGTTGCCTTTCCTCGGGGCCGGACAGACGCACAAGGAAGGCAAGTACAAGACCCAGGTCAACAACGGAATCAGGTACCTTTGCCGGAACATGAAGATCAGCCCGCAGGGTGCTTCCCTGTGGGAATCGGGTGGGCGAGGACACATGTACTCCCACGGACTGGCGTCGATCGCCTTGTGCGAGTGCTACGCGATGACCCACGACAAGCAATTACACGCCCCGGCCCAAGGGGTCATTAACTTCATTTGCTCCGCCCAGGACCCGGTCGGCGGCGGCTGGCGTTACAAGCCGCGCGAGAAGGGCGACACTTCGGTTGTCGGATGGCAGATCATGGCGCTGAAGAGCGGCCACATGGCCTATCTCCGCGTACCGCCGCAGGTCGTCAAAAAGGCATTCACTTATCTCGATTCCGTCCAGCAGGACAGCGGGGCCGAATACGGCTACCGGGGCCCGGGATCCGGCCAGGCCACGAGTTCCATCGGTCTGCTCTGCCGCATGTATCTCGGTTGGAAGAAGGACAACCCCGCGCTGAAACGCGGTGTTGAGAAGGTCGGCGCCCAGGGCCCCGACAAGGGGAACATGTACTACAACTACTACGCCACCCAGGTCTGCCGCCACTGGGAAGGAGATGTCTGGAAGAGCTGGAACGGCCAGATGCGTGATTGGCTGGTCAACTCCCAGGTCAAGGACGGCCACTCGAAGGGGAGCTGGATGATGAAAGGCAAGGACCATGGTTTCAAGAAGGGGGGACGCCTCTATTGCACTGCCCTTGCCACCATGATTCTGGAGGTCTATTACCGTCACCTGCCGATCTACCGGGCACAGGCTTCGGAGGAGGCCTTCCCCGAGTAGCCATAAAAGCGATCGGACTGGAAACGAAAAGCCCACGCCTATCCGGCGTGGGTTTTTTTGTGCCGCACCATGGTGTTTCCCCATAGGGATTGCTCAAGAACAACTTCGGCAATTCCGGCGCCGCCCCTATAAAGCCGCGACCGTTGGTCGCGCCGAATCACCACTGACCGTGGTTCTGGCCAAGTTTGCTGGAATAAGTGGAGCCGGATCAAACGAGTAATGGGTAGCGGGACGGGGACAGCCCGCCGGAGAAAGCAGTGGACCTCCGTCGTGATTTCAGCGGGGAAAATATGCGCCCGCTTCGACGGCGTGTACAAGAAAGACTTTCAAACCGTTGAAGAGGCGGAAACTTTTTGCTCACCACACTTTGTCGAGGATGATTCCCATGGCCACACAACCGATACCGGTAAATCAGGCAAACCCGGCCGGCGCAACTGCCAGGGCCTACCTTGCTCCTCAACATGCGGGTGCGAAGTCGCGCGGCGGGATCGAAAAAATCCGGGGCGCGCGGGCCGCCGGCGTCCGGGAAGAAATGGAAGAACGGGAGGAGATGGGCGCGATGGGGATATGGTCCCGCGACGCCCTGCACAACTCACCCAGTTGGCTTGTCAGCACGGTCTTCCACATGATCGTCCTGCTGACCCTCGCCCTGTGGATGTTGCCGACTCAATTAGGCAACGAGCTGCGGCAGTTGGTGATTGCGCCGGGTGAGGATGAGGAGGTGATCGAGGATATCGAGGATATCGAGAACGTCGCTGAGGATGACGTAGTGATCGCCGGCGAGTTTGACGTCGATGCGGTCCCGGTCGCGTCGCCCGTCCAGCACGACGACGTGCCAATCTCGTCCGCCGAAGACATGGAGCAGGCGGCGATGCACGTCGAGTTGGCCGAGTTCGGTTTGGACCGGGCGCCGCAGAACGACATGCTGAGGACGGTGGGCGCGTATACCGGGACCGGCCTTTCGGGACGGTGTGCGGGATGCCGGGCCCGCAACGTCAAGAAGTACGGCGGCAACCACCAAAGCGAAGCGGCGGTTGCCCGCGCGCTGAAGTGGCTGGCCCAACACCAATGTGCCGACGGCGGATGGAACTTCGATCTGCGGCAGTGCCCCGGCTGCCTGGGTAAGTGCAGCCATTCGGGTGACTCCGGCGATGCACGAATTGCCGCCACCGCCATGGCCTTGTTGCCGTTCCTCGGCGCCGGACAAACGCACGCCGAAGGCAAGTACAAGCCCCAGGTCAACAACGGGATACGGTTTCTCTGCCGGAACATGAAGATCGGCCCGCAGGGCGCCTCGTTGTGGGAGTCGGGTGGAAGGGGAAACATGTATTCCCACGGGCTGGCCTCGATCGCCTTGTGCGAGTGCTACGCGATGACCCACGACAAGCAATTGCACGCCCCGGCCCAGGGGGTCATCAACTTCATCTGTTCCGCCCAGGACCCGGTCGGCGGCGGTTGGCGATACAAGCCGCGCGAGAAAGGCGATACCTCCGTCGTCGGATGGCAAATCATGGCCCTGAAAAGCGGACACATGGCCTATCTCCGGGTCCCGCCGCAGGTCGTCCAAAAGGCATTCGGCTACCTCGATACCGTACAAGCCGACAGCGGAGCGACGTACGGTTATCGGGGTCCGGGCAGCGGGCACGCCACCACGGCCATCGGGTTGCTCTGCCGAATGTATCTCGGCTGGAAGAAGGACAACCCCGCGCTGGTCCGCGGCGTCCAGAATATCAGCGACTGGGGGCCCTCGCCGAACGACTTGTACTACAACTACTACGCCACCCAGGTCTGCCGCCACTGGGAAGGCGACGTCTGGAAAAAGTGGAACGGCGTCATGCGCGACCAGTTAGTCAACTCGCAGGCCCGCGACGGCCACGAGGACGGAAGCTGGTACTTCTCCGACGGCCACAAGACCGCCAAAGGAGGGCGGCTCTACTGCACCACGCTGGCCGCCATGATTCTGGAAGTCTACTACCGCCACCTGCCGATCTACCGGCCGCGGACTGTCGAGGAGGGGTTTCCCGAGTAGCAGGCACGCCAAAAGCCCCGGCACTGCCGTGCCGGGGGTCTCAGCCCGTCGTTTTCTTCCCCATCGCGAGGATCACTTTGCACCGGGCGCCGACCACGATATAATAGACCCAACACTGGGCCCGGCGACGGCGTTGCGGCCGAAACCATCGCCGGGCGGATTCGATTCTCGGCAACGTGATTGATGGGAGATCTTGTGATGAAGATAACTGTTCGAAAAAGTGTTCTGTTGCTGTTCGTAGTCTCCTTGTCTGCGCTGCACGCCGCAACCTGCCGGGCTGAGAACAAGCGCCAACTGAAGAAGCCGACGATTGCCGTCGAGTTGCCGGAGAAGTACAACACGCCAGACGGCATGACCGTCGGCCCCGACGGCGACATCTACCTGAGCATTCCGAACTTCGGCAACGACAAGTATCCCGCCAAAATCCTCAAGATATCGAAGGACGACAAGATCACCGAGTTCTGCGACGTGCCGGCGCATCCGGAAACAAAGAAAGCATGCCCCCTGGGGATCGATTTCGCCTCCGACGGCAATCTGTACATCGCCGACGCCCAAGGGCTTGCCGGATTCAAGGAGCACAAGTCGCGGCTGCTGCGGGTCGTGATCAAGAACGGCAAGGCGGTCAAGATCGAGCCGGTCGTCACCGGGTTCATCATAGCCAACGCGGTCTCCGCGAACGGCGATTGCGTCTACGTCACCGAGACGGAACTCGACGGCAAGCCCGACCCCATGCCCAGCGGCGTCTACCGCTTCAAACTCTCCGAACTCCAAGGCGACAAGCCGATCAAGCTCAAACCGGGCGGCAAGGACAAACACCTCATTGCAAAACTCTACACCAAGAACAAAGACTGGCGCGTCGGGGCCAACGGACTGGGATTCGACTCGAAGGGCAACATGTTCGCCTGCAACTTCGGCGACGCCGCCGTGAACAAAATTACCCTCGACAAGAAGGGCAAGGTCAAGTCGAACGAAGTCTTCGTCCAGGGCAAGGGCATGCTCTGCACCGACGGGCTGAAGATATGCCCGAAGACCGACGACATCTACATCGCCGACTTTCTCGGCAACGCCGTCCACCGCGTCTGCGCCAAGACCGGCAAGGTCACCACGCTGGCCAGGAACGACGACACCGACGGCGCCGGCGGCCTGCTCGACAAGCCTTCCGAAGTCTGCCTCCGCGGCGGCAAGCTTTACATCGCCAACATCGATCTGCCGCTGGCCGGCAACACGCACGACAAACCGCACACCATCTCGGTGATCGTCTTGGGGGAGAGCAAAAAACCGTAGCCAGAAACCGCCATGCAACCGATCGACTACCTGGTCATTGTCGCCTACTTCGCCCTGGTCATCGGCATCGGCTTCTGGTACCAGCGCCGGGCGTCGCGGAATCTCGACAGCTATTTCCTCGGCGGGAAGCGGATTCCCTGGCTCGCCTTGGCCATGTCGGGCAGCGTGTCGAACTTCGACATCACCGGAACCATGTGGATCGTCACGCTGATCTGCCTGTTCGGCATGAAGTCGATGTGGAACCACTGGATGTGGGGGTTCCTGATGGGGGCATTTTTCATGTCGTTCATGGGCAAGTGGATCCGCCGCTCGAAGGTGATGACGGGGGCCGAGTGGATGGTCACCCGGTTCGGCAGCGGCCGCGACGGCCTCACAGCACGGTTCGCCTACACCGCCATGGCCGTCGTCACCGTCGCTGCGTTCATCGGCTATGCGTTCCAGGGCATCGGGAAATTCACCGTGATGTACATCGATGTCCGCGGCATTGCGGGCACGTTGGCCGCACTCTTTCCCGGCTTCAGCGGGGCGATCTGGACGATTTCCAGCCACCAGCTCGAGGCGTGTGCCGTCACGATCTTCACGCTCACGACGATCTACGTCTTGCTCGGCGGGCTCTATAGCGTGGTCATCACCGACGTGATCCAGACACTCATCCTGACGTTTGCCGCGATCTTGATCGCCGTCTTGGCCTTCACGAGCGTTTCACCGGAAGTGATTGCCCAAAGCGGGAACGTGCCGGCCGACTTTACGTCGTTGATGCCGGTATGGAAACTCAGCCCGGCCGGAATGGACCGGGTGGAGGGAACCGGCTATGCGGGTTACGAGTGGTTCGGCGCCCTGGTCATTGTCTGGGTGCTCAAGGGGCTCCTGTTGAACGCCGGCGGGCCGGCCCAGATGTACGACTTCCAACGGTTCCTCGCCGCCCGAAACCCCCGCGACGCCGCCAAAGTGGGTGCCGCCTGGAGCGGATTTCTGGTCGTCCGCTGGGCAATGGCCATCGGAATCGCCCTGCTGGCCCTGACCGGAATCCACGGACTCGACGACCCGGAACAGGTCATGCCGTGGGTCCTGCGCGAGTATCTGCCGATCGGCCTCCGCGGGCTGGTGATCGCCGGGCTGCTGGCCGCCTTCATGTCGACGTTTAGCTCGACGGTCAACAGCGGGGCATCATACCTCATCCGCGATCTGTGGCAACCACTTCTTCGGCCCCGCGCCCGCCAGCGCGAACTGATCCTGGCGAGCTACGTCGCCACGATCCTGCTGGTTGGCGTCGGCATTCTGATCGGCTTCCGCGTGCAATCGATCGGTACGATCTTCACTTGGATCATGGTCGAACTCGGGGCGGCGTTCGTCTTTCCGAACGTGTTGCGGTGGTACTGGTGGCGCCTGAACGGCTGGGGCTACGCCTGCGGAACGCTTGCGGGTCTGGCGGCCGCGCTGGTGGTACCGTTCGTTCCCGCCCTGAAACCGTTGTACGTCTCCTTCCCCTTCGTCGCGATCATCTCGCTCGCGGCGACCTTGGCCGGCACCCTTCTGACCCGGCCCACCGGCAACGCAGTGCTGGTGGCGTTTTTTGAAAGCGTCCGGCCGTTCGGCTTCTGGGGACCGATTCGAAGGAAGTCGCAGCGTGCGGCCGAACTGAACGATCGCCGTGAAGGGCTGCCGTTGGCCGTTGTCAACGTCGTCCTCGGCTGCGCGGCGATCCTCGGGATCTACCTGGGGCCGATGTACCTGGTGGGGCATTGGTTCATCCAGGGCTTTCTCTGTCTTGCAATCGCCGCCGTCGCGATAGCGGCACTCTACTTCACCTGGTACCGCAACCTGCCCGACCCGGCGGAAAATGGTGAGGCGTAGGGCTCAAATGCCGCTATTCTGGGGGGATGTGGCCGCAATTGCCGCACAACCGACTGCCGGACTAGGTACTTCGATCTTGACCCATCAGCCGCAAACCCCTAATGTGCCGCCGGTTCCGTTCCGGACTCGGGTTTCAACCCGAGAGGTGTTCCACCATCCTCGAACCCCAGACCGACTGCCATGACCGAAAAACCGAAGCCGCAAGCCATGGAAACCACCGCCCAAGGCGTTCCCCTGCTCGATCTGGGACGCCAACACGCCGACCTGAAGGACGAGATCCTCGACGCGCTTGCTAAGGTCGTCGACAGCGGCTGGTTTGTGCTCGGCCCGGATGTCAAGCAACTCGAGAAGGACATGGCCCGGTATTGCCAGGCGAAGCACGCGGTTGGGTGTGCCTCCGGGAGCGATGCCCTGCTGCTCGCGTTGATGGCATGTCGGGTAGGGGCGGGCGATGAAGTGATCCTGCCGAGTTTCACGTTCTTCGCCACCGCGAGCGCCGTCACCCGGCTCGGGGCCACGCCCGTCTTCGCCGACATCGATCCGGTCACGTTCAACATCGACCCGGCCGAGGTCGAGAAGCTCCTCACCCCGGCCACGAAGGCCCTGCTGCCGGTCCATCTGTTCGGGCAGTGCGCCGACATGGACGCATTGAACCGGATCGCCAAGGCACACAACCTCGTGGTGATCGAGGACGCCGCCCAGGCCATCGGGGCCGAGTTAGACGGCCGGCGGGCAGGCTCGATCGGCGACATCGGGTGTTTCAGCTTCTATCCGACAAAGAATCTCGGCGGCGCCGGCGACGGCGGAATGCTCACCACTCGCGACGACGAACTGGCCGACCGTTTCCGGTCGCTCCGCGGACACGGCATGCGGCCGCGGTACTATCACAGCGAAATCGGTATCAACAGCCGTCTCGACTCGTTTCAAGCGGCTGTCTTGAACATCAAGCTGCGGTACCTCGATTGCTACACCGAGATGCGGCAGAAGAACGCTGACCGCTACACCGAAATGTTCACTGGCGCCGGGCTGGAGGGGATCCTGGGGTTGCCGGTGGCGGCGGACCGCCGGCGGCACGTCTGGAACCAGTACGTCGTGCGCGTGCCGGACGGCCGGCGCGACGAGTTGCGCCGGTCGCTGGCCGAGGTGAAGATCGGCTCGGAAATCTACTACCCGCTGGGCCTGCACCAGCAGGAGTGTTTCCAGTATCTCGACTACGCCCCGGACGATCTGCCGGAGACGCTCCGCGCGGCGGACGAGGTCTTGGCTCTGCCGATCTTCCCGGAACTGACCGCCGAGGAGCAGCAACGCGTGGTCGACTGGATCGCCACGTTCTTCGGCATTCGAGGCGCCCGCCGGTCGGCGGCGGCCACCGGGCTCTCCGAGCAGCCTGCGGAACACCGCAAGGCCGGATAAACGGTCAGTACCTCGGCTCGCTCTGCTCTCCGGTTTCCTTTTTCTTCCTTGCTTCCTCCTCGACCATTTCCGCCTGGGAGACTCGTTTCTCGGTGGTTTCCTCGTATTCTTCCGGCTTGGCACGTTCTCGCCGGCGGCTGGAGCGGCAGACCACCAGCATCCCCAGGACGATGCCCATCATGACCAGGAAGTAGGCCAACACCCAGCCGGGCTCTTTATCCTTCTTCGCCTCCTCCGGGGCCTTCTTGGCCAGGACCGTCCCGTACAGGGCCAGCCAGAAGATGGCCGACAGAGCGAAGTATTTCAGCGTTTGCCAGAGGGATCGTAGTCGGTTCATTTTGCGGTTCCTGTACTACTAACCTCAAACATCGTTAAGTTTTTGACAAAGATTCTTGGCCAATC
>CAZJRB010000146.1:0-16318 GCA_964547995.1 uncultured Planctomycetaceae bacterium
TGTTTCGTTCACCGCCAAAACTGGCTACAACGAGAGTCTAACTGCGTAACTTGGGCTAACGCCTTGAAATCCCGCCGGCCCGCCCGGCGGATCGGTTTCTCACTACATCACGGCTGCTCCACTCCTTCGAAATCCCGCCAAGCGTCCTTGCGTGGCCGTACCCTACTTGAACCCGTGCAGCAAATTGCCGGAAACAACGGGTCCACCCGTTTCCTTTCCAATACCTCGAAGGTATTGCAGGGCGTTGCGGCTGCGTGGAATTGTGGTATCATAGTCGTATGGGAATTCGTAGCAGCGAGCCAATCAATCACGTCAATGGGGATTGCGCGATGTGTGATCAATTTGCCCTTTACAGCATTTCCGGGTGCCTTCAAGGCAGGTTCGTGGGCGTAGTTGCCGCCGTGGGCATCTTGGCAACAGCAGGCACGTTGCTGTTTGCCCAGGCCGCCCCGCCCGCGTCCGACCAACTCAAGCCAAAACTCCCGATTCCGCCGCAGGCCGACCAACAAGAAGTGCTCGATACCCTGGCCGAAATTTATGACCTCGGCAAGAAACGGACGGATCAACAGAAGCTGGAACTTGTCAAGGACCTCCTACGCTTAGTCGACGAAACCCAAAAGCCCACGGACAGGTTCGTCCTGTGGCGTAAGGCCATGGAACTCGCCGGCGACGTCGGGGACGCCGTGTTGATGTGCGAAGTGATCGATCGTATCGGGGCCGAATACCACATCGACCCGCTGTCGACCCAGGGCAAGATGCTCACGTCGATCGCCCCGAAGGCAACCACCGCCGGGCGGATTGGCTCGCTGGTGGAGGCCTCCAACCGCTACATCGGTCGGGCAGCCGCACAAGGGAAGTTCGACTACGCACAGAATATCGCCGCGCTGGCATACCGCACGAGCCAGAACGCACAGGGCAAGGATTTCCGCAAGCCGACACTCGATCGCTGCCGCGAGGTCCAGAAGCTCGCCGACGCCTCGGCGGCCGTCCGGGCAAATCCCGCCGACACGGACGCCAATCTCACGCTCGGCCGGTTGTACTGCCTCTCGCAGGGCGATTGGCACCTCGGTTTGCCCTATCTCGCCAAGGGCGGCGAAACGGAACTCGCCGCGGTGGCCAGGCAGGAACTCGAAGCACCCGCCGATGCGGCCGGCCAGGTCAAGCTGGCCGACGCCTGGTGGAGCGTGGCCGAAGCTGCAAAAGACAACGAGAAGGAACCGATGATGCGCCGGGCGGGCGTCTGGTACAAGAAAGCCGAAAGGGGCGCGATCGGACTGGCAAAGGTCAAGATCGAAAAACGGCTGGCCGAAATCGCCAAGCTGGACCGCCCGGCTGACGCCGCCGCGACGGCGGCAACTCGCCCCAAGGAGCCCGCAGCGCGCGTCGGGTGGATCGATCTGCTCGAGCTGGTCAATATCGAGCGGGACCGCGTTTCCGGCACTTGGACAAAGGAAGGCAACTCCCTCGCCGTGGCCAATGGCGGAAAACTCATGCTGCCGGTCCTGGTCGAAGGAAGCTACCAACTCGAGGTCGAGTTTACCCGCGTCCGGGGAGACAGCGACGTCAATATCATTCTGCCCGTCGGATCGCGGCAGTGTATGATGATGTTCAGCGGCTGGAGCGGCACAGCCAGCGGCCTTGAGATGATCGACGGGAGCCGCGCTAGTTCCAACCCCACCACCGTCAAACCCGGCACCATGACCAACGGGCGGCGATATCGTGTGTGGATGCCGATCGTGGTCGGGGGGGAAGCCGCCGGCCTCGAGGTCCTGGTCGATGGCCGGTCCTATACCCGATGGGCAGGGAAACAAGCGTCTCTCTCAATGCCACCAGACTGGCGGTTACCCTGCGGCAAGTGTCCCGGCCTGGCAGCCAAAAGCGATGTAATTTTTCACAGCGCCCGACTCCGCATCAACGACGGCAAGGCAATTCCCGTTACGTCCGCCGCCATGTATCAAGCACACCCGGCAGAAGAACATCCCCCGGGACCGACCGTCTCGGAGAGGGAAGCCGCCAAAGCCGCCAAGAAAGCCGAGGCGAAGAAACGCGAAGAGGCTCGAAGGAGAGTCGAGGCCGCCAAACGTGCCGCGGAATTCAAGAAGCGAATCGAGGCCAAGCGACGTCACAAAAAAATACAAGCCGCACGGCCCCAAGGGGAAGTAACTCACAACTGCCGGACCATCCCTGCCCACTGCGGAAATTCTTCTGTTGACCCAAAAGGCAGAGGGACAGTCGGCAGTGGGCAATAAAAAGAGTTGAACGTTGAGGGTCGAGAGCAAAAGCCCGGCACTGCGTGCCGGGATTATTTGCCGATGCAATACAAGGCCCGATCGGAGCGGAGCAGCAAGCGGCCGCCGGTGACCGCCGGCGTGGCGTTGAACACGCTTTCGTCGGCAAGGCGGTTGCGCGCCAACTCCTTGAATTCCGGCGATAGCGCCAGCACGACCGTGCCGTCGAGCCGGGTCACGCCGTAGAGCTTTCCGTCCACCGCGACGGGAGAGGCATAGATCTTGTCGCCGTCGCCGCGGATGTCGAGCTTCTCGCGGTAGACTTGCTCGCCCGTGGCGGCATTCACGCAGTGGGCCTGCCCGAGGAAGTCCATGGCGTAAAGGTGGCCGTCGTAGTAGACGGGGGTGCTCACGCGGGTGGTCCACTTCTTGGTCCACAGGACGTGGGAGCCGGTCACGTCGCCGCGTCCACCGGTGCGAATGGCCGCCAGCCAGGGGCTTTGCCGGCTGTTGACCACGTAAACGACTCCTTTGTGGGCGATTATCGACGGGCAGTTGTAGTCGCGCCCCTTCGTGCAGAACCAGAACTGCTTGCCGGTGGCAGGATCGAGGCCGTAGACCTTGGTCGCCTCAATGACAACCAGTTCCCGGCCGCCGTCGGCGGTGGTGACGACCAGGGGCGTGCTCCACGAGCTGAGGATATCATCGAACCGCCATACTTCCTTTCCGGTCGCCTTGTCCAGCGCCCTGATCGACTTGCTCTCAACGCTGGCGTTGACAATCAAGAGGTTTTTGTAGAGTATCGGCGAGGCGGCAGAGCCCCAGTTGTGCCTGTCGAGCCCCGTGCCGACGCCGGCCTTCCAGAGCGTCTTTCCGTCGAGGTCGTACTTCCAGACGCCCGACTTGCCGAAGAAGACGTAGACGGCCTCGCCGTCGGTGGCGGGCGTGGCCGAGGCGTATCCGTGCAAGTCGACCCGCCCGGCATCGTAACCCGTCTCCGGCAAGACGGGCTTGCTCGTCTTGTCCCAGAGGATCTTGCCCGTGGCGGCGTCGATGCACAGGACATGGTGCAGGAGGTTTTTCTCGTCGCCGGGATTGTCCCGGTTCAGCCCGTAACCGCTGTAGCTGGTCAGGAAGATTTTCTTTCCAAGGGTGATCGGGCTTGAGGCGCCGAAGCCCGGCAGCGGCGTCTTCCAGACGATGTTCTCGCCGGCACTCCAGGTCGCCGGGAGGCCCTCGTCGCCGGAAACTCCCGATCCTTGGGGGCCTCGGAACCTGGTCCAATCCGCGCCGGCGAACAAGACGGCGAACAAGACGGCAACGACTACTCTGCGGTACATGACATTCATCTCCACGAGGTTGACAGGCTGGGAGAGGTAATAAGATAGCATGAGGCCGTCCGGGAATTCGCCCCTGTAGGGAACGCCCTCTGTGGCGTTCCGCAGATGGATCGTTGCCCAAACGGAACGGCACAGAGGCCGTTCCCTACAGTGATTTCTGTCTGCAATTCCCGGACACCCTCAGATAGTATAGGGAAATCGCCGCGGCGTCGCAAGTGGCGTGGGTAGTAGCCCCGGCCGCAGTATTCTGGTATGATGTCCGCATGAGTAATGCAAATTCCCATCATCGCCGGTTCCTTCTCGGCCTTCCGAGGGCCCGGATCGGAATCACGGTGTTCATGCTACTTCCGTGCTGGCTCGCCGGCCCCGGACTTGCCGGCTGTGCGGGAACATTTGCCGCCGAACCGGGGTCGTACGCATCGTGGAAAAACGGCCCGGCGAAAGGCGCCGACTATTTTCCCATCGCCGTATGGCTCCAGGCGCCGAAAAACGCCCCTAAGTACAAAGCCATTGGGATCAATCTCTATGTCGGCCTCTGGAAGGGGCCGACGGATCAGCAGCTTGCCGAGCTGACAGAGCACGGCATGCCGGTCATCTGTGCCCAGAACGATTTCGCGCTGGCGCATTTGGACACAAAGGTCGTCGTCGGTTGGATGCACGGGGACGAGCCGGACAACGCCCAGTCGCGCGGCAAAGGCAAGGGATACGGTCCGCCCATTCGGCCGGAGAAGATCGTCGACGACTACAAGAAGATCAAGGCAAACGATCCGAGCCGGCCGGTCATGCTCAATCTGGGACAAGGCGTGGCCTGGGACCGCTGGCACGGCCGGGGCGTCCGGACGAATCATCCGGAGGATTACTTGGAATACGTTCAGGGCTGCGACATCGTTTCGTTCGACATTTACCCGGTCGTTCACCGCAAGCCGGACGTCGCCGGCAAGCTTTGGTACGTTGCCCGGGGCGTCGATCGCCTTCGGAAATGGACCCGGGATAAGAAGACCGTTTGGAACTGCATCGAATGTACGCGTATCAGCAATCCGGACGCGAAACCCACGGCGGATCAGGTGCGGGCCGAAGTGTGGATGTCGATCATCCACGGCTCGAAGGGGATCGTCTACTTCTGCCACCAGTTCAAGCCGCGCTTCATCGAAGCGGGCCTTCTGGCCGACGAGGAAATGGCAAAGGCCGTCGGCGCGATCAACCGGCAAATCCACGGCCTGGCACCGGTGATCAACAGCCCCACGCTCCGAGGCGCAGTGACGGTGCGTTCGGAGCCGGCAAGCGTGTCGCGGGAATTGGCCGAGGTGTTTCCGGCCGCCCCGATCGCCACCATGGTCAAGAAACATCGCCAGGCCACCTACGTGTTTGCAGTTGCGATGGAAGCCGGGCCGGCAAGCGCCGTTTTCGAAGTCCGGGGCGCCGCCGGGAACGCCGTGGTCGAAGTGCTGGGTGAGCATCGCACCGTTCCGCTCCGGGATGGAGAATTCCGCGACCGCTTCAAGCCCAACGAGGTCCATCTCTACAGAATCGAGTAGCACCGGGGGCTTGACGCCGTTGGAGGATGTGGTATACTCAAACGCAGGGGATTTCCAGGAGAGCGGCCATGTTAGCGGAATGGTTTGTTGTTGTCGAGGGGAGGGAAACGGGACCTTTCACCGGTGCCCAGTTGAAAGAGTTTGCCGCACAAGGACAGATTACGCCCACCACGAGTGTCCGCCAGGTGCGCATGCCCCATGCCGCCCCCGCTGCCGAAATCGAGGGCTTGTTCTCGATACAAATATCCAAATCGGCTCCCGGAGCCCCCCAGTATTCTTCGGAAGACAGCGACCCGCTTGCGTTCTGGGGCCTCACGGCCGTCGCGGGAATATCGCTCGTCCTTGTCGGCTATTTCGGCTGGAACTGGCTTTCCCCAAAAAAGAGCACAGGCGACGAGGTTGCCGCTGAAGAGTCCGTTTCGGAAGACGTCGTCCCGGCAATTCCCCAACCCGTCGGCAGAAGGCCGGTTTGGAGTGAAGAAGAGGAAGAGGAAGGGATGTCGCCGGAGGAACAGCAAGCCGCTATCGAACTCAGGCAGCAGGAGCTGCAATACCAGGAATGGATGCTAAGGCAGCAGGCCGCTCAACTCAAGGCAAATCAAGCCAAGGCGAAAACTGAGGAGGAGGAAGACCGGGAAAAGCTCGATGAAGAGCAGAAACGCAAGGCCGATTTGGAGGCCCAACGGCAACGACACCAGCAAATCGCCCTGGCGGGAGCTACCTTTACCACCAATTACCAAGCCTGTTGGAAGCGGATGCAGGCCCTGGCGAAGAGCCGCGAGGTCGCGTTGCTCGAGCCGTTTGTCGGTGTGCTCAACGACGCGAAGGCTATTGTGCGGAGTGAGAAGGGCCGCAAACTCGAGCACAAAATTTCCGAGTTGCAGGAGAAGCTCAAGCGGCTGGAGAAGCTCCGAAAGGCGCAAGAGGACCAGTGCGCCGCCCTGGACCGCGAAATCAAGGATTTCCTCAATGCCGCTTCCCGCCAAGCCAAGAAGGATGACGGCTACGCCCCCTTCGCGGAATTGTGGAAGACGATGTACGAAACCAATCGGACCGCCAAGAAGGTGTATGCTGAAATCGAGAAACCGCTCAGGCAGTGCATGAGTGCGGACCCGGGCAATCCGATAGTCATCGATTATCGCGATCTGGTCAAGGAAAAAGCGCGTTTCAAGAAGGAACAGGATAAACTCGGCCTAACGGTGGACGATCTGGAGGAACTCGTCCGCGATGCTGTTGACAACTGCAAGCCTCCCGATGACGCTTCCGGTAAGACGCCGTGAATCTCCTCCGGCGATATTTGGGTTTTGCATCGCACTCTCCTTGGTCCGCAGAATTCGGTCTTCCGCAAGCGGTGGATAGCGATCTTCCCCCAAGTTGTCCGAGGCATTCGATTCTGATATGCTGTAGTACCGTACGACAATTAAAACTGTGGGTGCCATGCCCACGCTTGCCGTGGGCATGTTTGCGGAGGTTGCCCAACATGCCCACGCTTGCCGTGGGCATGTTTGCGGAGGGTGCCCAACATGCCCACGGCGAGCGTGGGCATGGCACCCGACAACCAACAATCTTAATTGTCACAAGGTAGTAGTGCAAGAAGTGGAAAAAGCCGACAGAACCTGAATACCAAAGTAGAAAAGGAGGATTGTCGTGCAAAAAGACATCTCGCGCAGGAGTTTCTTGAGGAGGACGGCTGTTGCGGGTGCGGCGGTCGGGCTTCCGTCGATCGTGCCGCCCTCGGTGTTCGGGGCCGATGCGCCGAGCGAGCGGGTTACGGTCGGCCACATCGGGGTCGGCGGACAGGGAGGCGGCCTGCTCGGGGGTTTTGTGGGATTGCCCGAGGGACAAAGCGTCGCCACGTGCGATCCGTTCAAGGACCGCCGCGAGGGCCGGGCGAAAATGGTGGATGCCCGTTATGCCAAGCAGAAGGGCAGGGAATCGTTCAAGGGCTGCACGCCGTACCCTGATTTCCGCGAACTGCTCGAGCGCGACGATATCGACGCGGTGGTGGTCGCCACGCCCGATCACTGGCACGTGCCCATCTCCATGGCCGCGGTCAAGGCCGGCAAGGATGTCTATTGTGAAAAGCCGCTCGGAGTCAGCATCGAGCAGAACAGGGCATTGCGCGAAGCCGTTCACGCCTACGGCGCCATTTTTCAATACGGCACGCAGCAGCGTTCGTTCAACACGCACTGTGCGCTCGCTTGCGAGCTGGTCCGCAACGGTTACATCGGCGAACTCAAGGCAATTCACGTCGTGGCGCCCAACGGGGCGACCGGCGCGAATCCTGCGCCGCAGCCGGTTCCCGAAGGGCTCGACTACGACATGTGGTTGGGGCCCGCGCCCGAAGTGCCCTATACGCGCGACAGGGTGATCGGCACCGGCCGCTGGCATATCTACGACTACGCCTTGGGCTTCATTGCCGGCTGGGGGGCGCACCCGTTGGACATCGCGCATTGGGGCTATCCCCATATTCCCGTCGAATACGAAGGCACCGGGTTGATTCCCTACAAGGGCCTGTTCGACACGGTGGTCAACTGGAACGTCCGCGGACGCTACGCCAGCGGCGTGGAGTTCACGCTGGTTGCAGGAGGCGACAAGACGACGTTCGTCGGCACCGAGGGCTGGGTGGCGGCGTCGCGCGGCCGTGCCGCAGCGGAGCCCGCGTCCCTGCTGCAAATCAAAATCAAGCCGGAGGAGATTCATCTGCTGCAGGACACCCATCATTACCGCAACTTCCTGACGGCGGTGAAATCGCGCAAGCCGCCGGCCAGCGATATTGACTCGGCCGTGCAGTCGGACTTCATCAGCCACCTGGGCGATATCGCGATCCGGATGGGACGCAAGATCAAGTGGGACCCGGCGAAGGAGACGATCGTCGGCGATGAGATGGCGGCCAGGAAACAGGCCCGCGCCATGCGCGAACCGTGGAGGCTTTAGGTCCCGCTCTTGAACTGCAACACCGTCATCGAATGGGCGGGCAACACGACGGGCTTTTCGAGCGAAACCGGCTCGGCCAACCGGGCGGGTGGCACTGCTGGCTCGTCCAGCAGTGCCACCCGCCGGGGGGTGCGTTTTACGGAGCCCTGGCGACCAGTTGCACCCTGACTCCGCTCAGTTCGACGGCTTCGACGGGGCTAGACGACATCTAAGTGGCCGAGGCAATACCGCAGGCGATAGACTCAACCGGTTGAGTCGGCCGCACTGTCGCCTTGTGTGGAACCGCAGGAAATTTATGATACAATAGTTCCACCGTCTGAACTCGCCTTTTCAGAGGATCAGATCCATGTCATCCGAAAACCGACCACGGCCCTGCGCGTTCCTGTTTTTCCTCTTCGCCATGCTTGGGTCGACGTCCCTTGCCACGGAACCGCCGAGCGTGTGGCCGCAATGGCGCGGACCCGGGCGAGACGGATTCACAGCCCCGGGAACCACGTGGCCCGATCGTATCGACGACACCCACCTGAAACGGGTGTGGCGTGTCGAGTTGGGCCCGAGCTACTCGGGGCCGATTGTTGCGGCGGATCGTGTGTTTGTTACTGAAACGGAAAAGGCCACGGACGAAGTCGTTCGCGCGCTCGACCGCCGTACGGGCAAGGAACTATGGCAAGCCCGATGGAAGGGATCAATGCGCGTGCCGTTCTTTGCCTGGTCGAATGGGAGTTGGATCCGGGCCACCCCGGCCTACGATGGCGAGGCCCTCTTCGTCGCAGGCATGCGCGACGTCTTGGTCCGTCTCGACGCGAAGTCGGGCAAAGAGCATTGGCGAGTTGACTTCGTCTCCAAGTTTGGGAAGCCCTTGCCTGCATTCGGGTTCGTTTCATCGCCGCTCGTCACCGACGATCACGTTTACGTCCAGGCCGGGGCCGCCGTACGAAAACTCGACAAGCACTCCGGCGAGCAGGTATGGGCCACGCTGGACGACGGGGGCGGCATGTACGGCAGCGCCTTCTCGTCGCCGATCGTGGCAACGCTCGCGAACAAGAAACAACTCGTGGTCCAATCGCGGCAGAAGCTCGCCGGAGTCGATTTGGATTCCGGCCGCGTGCTTTGGTCTCGCGACGTTCCGGCCTTTCGTGGCATGAACATCCTCACTCCGACCACGGTGTTCGGGGATTCCGTTTTCACTAGCAGCTACGGCGGTAGTGCGTGGTTGTTCCGTGTCGGCCAGCATGGAGGAGACTTTTCTTTGGACGAGGTCTGGAACAAGAACACTCAGGCATACATGTCGACTCCGGTGGTTATCGACAATCACGCCTATCTCCATCTCAAGAACCAGCGATTCACCTGTCTGGATTTGCGAGCGGGCGAGAGGAAATGGACAACAAAGCCCTATGGCAAATACTGGAGCCTGGTTGCCAACGGAGATCGGATCTTGGCGCTCGATCAACGAGGCGACTTGTTGCTGATGCGTGCAACGCCAAGTAAGTTTGAGCTATTGGACCAAAGGAAGATCTCGAACGATTCGACGTGGGCCCACCTGGCCGTCTGCGGGAACGAAGTGTTTGTTCGAGAGCTTAACGCCATCGCGGCATACCGCTGGCGAAGCTCCGAGTAGGTCGCAGTGCGATTCTCCTACCTGGTTCGAAAGCTATCGTCATCGGCCACCGCCACGAATGAAGCGGGGGATACTCCGCTGCACGTTGCGGCCGCAAGCGGGCGTTGCGAAGCGATCATCTCGCCGCTGCTTGCAGAAGGCGCCAAGACGACGGTCAAGAACGACGAACAGCAGACCCCACTTGACCTGGCCACAGCGAAGAAACGCGAGAAGGCTGCGGCCCTGTTACGCGCACATGGGGATCATGACTGACCGCGGGCGGCAGCCACAAAAGCGTCTGACGACTACTCAGGCTTGCGGGAAGCTGCCATATCGCGGACGCGGTTTGACAGTCAGCCACTTCCTTGACAACTTGCTCGTTCGGTCGTAGAATGTGGGAGTCTTTCGTCCCCTCTCCTTCGGGGAGCAACCTGCGGTGGACCCTACCATCACACACCAATCCGATTCTGGCGAGGGCTCCATCTCCTCCACGTTGTTGCGGCGTGTGAAGGAAAACGAGCCGGAGGCTTGGAGCCGGTTGACACAACTCTACGGGCCACAAATCTACCGCTTGTGTCGGCAGCGCGGTCTGCAGGCGGCCGATGCGGCCGACATTGTCCAGGAGACCTTTCGTGCCGTAGCCCGGAAAGTGGGCGAATTTAAGCGCGAGAAGCCGGAAGACAGCTTCCAGAGTTGGCTGGTGACCATTGCGGTGAACAAGATCCGGGATCACTTTCGTGGGGGGCAGCATCGACCAAATGCCGTTGGTGGCACGGATATGAAGGATCAGATGGCCCAGCTACCCGACCAAGACCCTTCCGCATTCGATACATCATTCGATGACGACGCCAGGGTGGGGCTGAAACACCGTGCCATGGAGATCCTTCACAGCGAGTTTGAGGAATCAACTTGGCAGTCCTTCTGGCGAATGGCCGTTTGGGGCCAGACTGCGGCGGAGATCGCTCAGGATCTTGGGATGTCCAAACGGGCAGTCCGCCAAGCCAAGTACCGTGTGCTTCGCCGACTCAAGGAGGAATTGACATAGCGGGTCTTGACGCCGATTTGGCTGCATTTTCACAAGTCGTGTGGCGCCCTAGCGTTCTTCTACTAGACCGACCATCAATACCCCCCCCCAGTGAGCGGGTGAGTTGGATTCGTCCTGAGGAGTCTGCTAATGAACGCCAGTGCTCATCCCACCCGAGAACAATTGTCTGCCCTGCTGCTTGGCAGCTTGGATCCCAATGAGGTAGAAACGCTACTCGACCATCTCGAAACGTGTGTCGACTGTGAAACGACGCTTCAGGAGCTGGAGGCGAGCGAGTCGGACAGCTTCTTGGAGGACCTTCGGCAACCTGCTCCGGTGGATGAGTACGCGGATGAACCGGAGCTACGGGCGGCGTTGGCCGATGTCGCCAGTCTTAAAGAGCAGTCGGAGCCAACCGGAGAAGCCACAATCTCTGCCTTGGGGACAATCGACCAATACACACTCCTGGAAAAACTCGGCGAGGGAGGGATGGGGGCTGTCTACAAGGCGCGGCAGACCATGCTCGACAAGATTGTGGCGGTGAAGGTGCTGCCGAAGGGCCGCATTGAAGACGAGAGTGCCCGGACCAGATTCGAGCGAGAGATGAAGGCTGTGGGCCGACTCGAACACCCGAACATCGTCCGCGCGATGGATGCCCGGAGAGTTGAAGGCCAACACCTCCTCGTCATGGAATACGTCGACGGTCAGGATCTCAACGAACTCGTCCGCTGTGCCGGTCCCCTGCCAGTCGCCGACGCCTGCGAGATGGTCCGGCAGGCCGCGCTGGGGTTACAATGCGCCCATGAACATGGTCTCGTCCACCGGGACATCAAACCATCCAATCTGATGATTACCCAGCAAGGGCAGATCAAGCTCCTTGACCTCGGCCTCGCCCGGTTCCACTCGGAAGATGCACCTGCCGGTCGCGAAGTCACAGCCGCCGGGCAGATTATGGGCACTCCGGACTATATGGCACCGGAACAGATCAGCGATACCCATGCTGTAGACATCCGAGCGGACATTTACGCTCTGGGATGCACACTGTACAAGCTGCTTGCCGGAAGGCCACCGTTTAGCGGCCCCGATTACCGAACGGCATTCGACAAGCAGAAAGGGCACGTGGACCATGAGCCACCCTCGATCGGGCGTGTGAGGATGGATGTCTCGGACGAATTGGTGACCGTAGTCGACAAGATGCTGATCAAAGACCCGGAGGAGAGGTTTGCCACGCCGGCGGAGGTGGCTGAAGCGATGGAACCGTTTGCCGCCGGTTGTGATCTGCCAGGAATGCTGAAGCAGGCCAAGCAGATTATCGACCCCGATGAGGGGTCTTTGTCGGAGATCAGCACGGAAGATCGGTCGTCGGCATTGGCAGGGACTGTACCGCAGATTGCGGCACCTGAGCCGGTTGGAAAGCGGGGGCGGTGGACGTGGGTTGCTGTTGGTGCTGCATTGGCGGGCGTTGTGGCGTTGGGTGTGATTCTGACGCTGACGAATCGCTACGGCACACTGGTCGTCGAGTGTGATGACCCGAACGTCCAGGTGGCTGTTATGCGGAATGGCAAAGAAGTTGAGGTGGCCAACGCGGAGTCCGGCTGGACGATTAGGCTGAAGTCGGGTGAGTACGATGTTGAGTTGAAGGGGGGCAATGAGCAGTTCCAGATTGACCAGGATTCTGTTGTTGTCAAGCGTGGCGATGAAGTTGTGGTTCGAGTTGCACTCAAGCGTCCTGACAAACCAAAGCTTGCCCCCTTTGATCCAAGCACAGTGAAGCCTCTGCGGACGCTGGAGGGACACACGGATAGAGTCGAAGGCGTAGCATTCAGCCCAGATGGCCGGCGGATCATATCGGGTGGAGGTGGGCACAAGGAATACGGTGAGATTAAGGTGTGGGACACTGCGACAGGCGAGAAAATCCTCACAATAAAGGAACACACGAGTCCTGTGCGGAGCGTAGCATTCAGCCCGGACGGCAGGCGGATCGTCTCGGGAGGCGAGTACGGAACTGTTAAGGTGTGGAACGTGGCAACCAGCGAGGCAACGCTCACATTCAAGGGACACATGGGTGCTGTCTTTAGCTTGGCGTTCAGCCCGAATGGTAGGCAGATCGCTTCGGGAAGCTGGGACAGAACTGCGAAGGTATGGGACGCGGCGACAGGTAAGGAAATTCTCACATTCAATGGACACACGGGTCCCGTCTGTAGCGTAGTGTTCAGCCCGGATGGCAGCCGGATCGTCTCGGGAAGCTATGATGGAACTGCGAAGGTGTGGGACGCGGCGACCGGCAAGGAAATTCTCACGCTCAAGGGACACACAAATCGAGTCTTGAGCGTAAGGTTCAGCCTGGACGGCAGGTGGATCGTATCGGGAAGCCAAGACAAAACCGTGAAGGTATGGGAAGCGGCAACCGGCGAGGAAATCCGAACACTCAAGGGGCACGCGGATTCTGTCAATAGCGTAGCGTTCAGCCCAGACGGCAAGTGGATCGTATCGGGAAGCCAGGACAAAACCGTGAGATTGTGGGATGCGGAGATAGGCAAAGAAACCCTAACACTCAAGGGACACACTCATGATGTCAATAGTGTAGCGTTCAGCCCGGATGGCCGGCAGATCGTTTCGGGAAGCGCTGACATAACCATCAAACTGTGGGGCTCTCCCAAAATCATCGCGGCCACCCCGCCAAGCAAACCGGCTCCCACACAGGTTGAAGTGCCAAAGGATGAAAAGGAAATCACCGTTGACCTGCCCGACGGCGTGAAAATGGACTTCGTGTTGATACCGGCAGGGAAGTTTCTGATGGGCAACGCGGACGGCGAAGCGGACGAAAAGCCGGAACATCAGGTCACCATCACGAAACCCTTCTACTTGGGCAAGTACGAGGTTACGCAGGACCAGTGGCGGGCCGTCATGGGCGCCAATCCGAGCAAGTTCCTGGCGGGCGCCAATCCGGTCGAACAAATCAGCTGGGACGAATCTCAGGCGTTTCTCCGTAGACTCAACGCAAAACGTGGGATGTCAGACGGGGAGTTCAGGCTGCCGACAGAAGCCCAGTGGGAATACGCTTGTCGGGCTGGCAGTACGACAAGGTATTGTTTCGGAAATGATCCAGCGGAACTTGGGGACTATGGGTGGTGGGACAAGAACGCTGACGGCAGGCCACATCCGGTTGGTCAGAAGAAGCCGAACGCCTGGGGCTTGTACGACATGCACGGCAACGTCTTTGAATGGTGCGCCGACTGGTACGGCGAAGGGTATTACGGACAATCGCCATCGAGCGATCCCATGGGGCCACTATCGGGGAAAGAACGTGTGCTGCGCGGCGGCGCCTGGGACTATCGCTCCGACTACTGTCGCTCGTCATACCGTCAGTGGGGCACGCCGGCATGGCGCCACAAGAACCTCGGGCTGCGGGTCGTGTTTTGCCCGAACGTCCTTTCTGCACGGGATGAGAATTGACAACGCACGCATTTTGGCACGATGGAGAACACGATAATGCAACCTCTCGCCAGCCGAACAGCCTTGTGGAATCGGGTCCTCGCGTCCTGCGCGATTCTTGTCTGCACGGCATTCCTGCCAGGATGCAGCGGTGAAGGACCACAAGGTAAACAGCCCTCAGCACAGGATCCTGATCCCGACAAGAAAGTCGCTACAAAGGTGGACACTCTGCAACCCGAGGCGCGTGCCCAAGAGGCTCCTAAACCAGAGCCTGAGACCGATACCAGCGATAGCGAGTTTCGCGTGGAAACGCCCGAACCGTTGGGCAAGAAGCCTCCAACTTCGGAAGCCGCCAGCCCGCCGCCTCCCATTCCGCCAAAACCCGCTGTGTCTGACGAAGAGCCCGTTGCACCTCCCAAAGAACGGCCGGCTGTTCCGGCGGACAATACAGAAAGGAGTTCCGGCAAACCCAAGACAAAGACGCCACAAGCTCCGGCTGCACCCTCCGTTGACGGCCCCTTGCACAAAGCCGTCCAGAAGAAGAGCAACAAGAAGAAGGTGAAAAAGCTGCTTGATGAAGGTGCAGATCTCAACGCCAAGGGCACCTATGAGCACACGCCCCTTCACCGCGCCCTCTACCACGGAAGAGGTGAGGTGGCCTTGCTCCTGATCGAACGAGGTGCCGATCCAGAGGCAACCGACAAGAGAGGGAAGACTCCTATGCAAGTCGCCATCGAGCGAGGGAACATGGAAGCTCTAAGCGCCATGCTGGCGAAGGGCACCAATCCCAACGCGGTCGATGCCAGCGGTCGGACACTGCTCCGGGCAGCGATCGAGTGCCGGAAGGACGAAGTGGCAAAAGCCTTAGTTGCTGCCGGTGCTGACGCAAAAACCGCATCGAAAGCCGGCTTGACTCCGCTGCACTACGCAGCGGCGAGGGGGCTGTCGGGTACAATGCAGTTGCTCATTGACGAGGGTGCTGACGTGAACGCGAAGAGTGAGCGAGGAAAGACGCCGCTTCACGAAGTTGCCTCCGGTAGTGCCGAGCCCACCAGAATCGTCGAGGCCGCAAAGGTACTGCTTGACAATGGAGCACACATCGACCCGTCGCCGGAAGGTGACAACTCGCCGCTGTTCTGGGCCGCGCTTACCGGGCGCACTGAGTTGGCCGTCTTTCTCATCAACCAGGGAGCGAACGTCAACCACATTGCCCACGCGGGGGAGACTGCCCTTCAAGGTGCTGCCAGCTGCAACGACCGAACGGTGGTCAAGCTGCTACTGGAGAGGGGAGCGAAGGTCAATACCGCAAGCAGTTTCAAGAACACGGCCCTGCACAGAGCAGTACAAGGGAACAATGACCGAGGATTTGGGTCCGACTATATGGACGTGGTCCAGATGCTGCTTGACGGAGGTGCCGATGTGGAAGCGAAGAACCAAGTGGGCCGAACACCAATCTTCTTCGCAAAAACGCGGGCAATGGCCGAACTCCTCGTCAGTAAAGGCGCGAAGATCAAAACCACCGACAAGAATGGGTACAGTCCTCTCCACGCGGCGGCCCGCGATGGAGAAAAGGATCTGGTCGAATACTTGCTCGCACAAGGGTTCGACGGTAACAAGGAATTCGACGCAGCCTATTCCAGCGAGGGTGGTTGGACGCCACTACACTCCGCGGCGGATGCAGCCCGCGGTGACAAGCGGGCGGACGTTCTTGCCTTGCTCGTGGAGCACGGAGCAAACGTCAACGCTCGCGACGCCAAAGGCCGTACACCACTCCACATCCTGGCCAGGCCGTACTCGCCTCCGAAGGCGGCTATCGAGTTGCTCTTGGAAAAGGGCGCCGACTTGAACGCGAAAGACAATGACGGCTTCACTCCTTTGGGACAAGCCACCCGTGACAAACGCAAGGAAACGATCGAATTGCTCAAGAAGCACGGAGCCGAACGATAGCCAAAACAAACAATTTCTGCTCTCAAACAGACGCAACGGAGGACATGAACCATGACACGATTCTTCATTACCGCACTGCTTCTGGCTGGAATCGGACTCAATCTGTCCGGCTGTTCCAGCGAACGCTCGAAGACGCCGCCGTCTTCCCGGCAGCAAGATTCGCAGCCGGTTAAACCGGAAGAACGGGAGCCTCAAGCGGCAAGTGCATCCGCTTCTTCCGGCGGACCATCGGAGCCTGTGACGCCGAAACCCACAGATGACGTTGCTGCCACTGC
>CAZJRB010000147.1:0-15962 GCA_964547995.1 uncultured Planctomycetaceae bacterium
TCGTGCTGAAGCCCATGTTTCCGTCGTCGATGATCCGCGGAACCATTTTCTCGATCCGGACGGCGTCGGCAATCAACAGACCGTTTGCAGCGTCCGAAAGTTTCACCACCAGCGTGTTACCCGTGATGGTGAAGACGCCGAGCGTCTCCCAACTCACCCCATGGTCACTGAAATCATCCGGCGCCACCCGCTGGTTGACCGGCACCGTTTCCAGACTCGTTGTACCGTCGTAGATTTCGTACGGCGCGTTGGTTGCCCGGTTCGTGTGCTCGGACCAGGTTGCGGCCACTTGATACTGTCCCGGAGTGGTGACCGTGAAAGTCCAGGATGCCACGTCCGATCCATCGCCCACAAAGCTGTAATGAAGGTCGTCCACGAAGCCCAAGGAAGCATAGGGGTACCAGTCCCCGCTCGTGCTGAAGCCCATGTTTCCGTCGTCGATGATCCGCGGAACCATTTTCTCGATGCGGACGGCATCGGCAATCAACAGACCGTTTGCAGCGTCCGAAAGTTTCACCAGCAGCGTGTTACCTGTGATGGTGAAGACGCCGAGCGTCTCCCATTCGGCCCCTTGGTCGCTGAAGTCGTCCGGGGCCACCCGCTGATTCACCTGCACCGTTCCCAAGCTTGCTGCGCCGTCGTAGACCTCGTAAGGCGCGTTGCTCGCCCGGTTCGTGTGCTCGGTCCAGGTTGCCGCCACTTCATACTGCCCCGGGTCTAAGTCGATGAAATTCCAGGAAGCCACGTCCGATCCGTCGCCCGTAAAGCTGTACCGCAGGTCGTTCCCGAACCCCAAACCGGAATAGAGGTACCAGTCCCCGCTCGTGCTGAAGCCCATGTTTCCGTCGTCGATAATCCGCGGAACCATTTTCTCGATGCGGACGGCGTCGGCAATCAACAGACCGTTTGCAGCGTCCGAAAGTTTCACCAAAAGCGTGTTACCCGTGATGGTGAAGACGCCGAGCGTCTCCCATTCGGCCCCTTGGTCGCTGAAGTCGTCCGGGGCCACCCGCTGATTCACCTGCACCGTTCCCAAGCTTGCTGCGCCGTCGTAGACCTCGTAAGGCGCGTTGCTCGCCCGGTTCGTGTGCTCGGTCCAGGTTGCCGCCACTTCATACTGCCCCGGGTCTAAGTCGATGAAATTCCAGGAAGCCACGTCCGATCCGTCGCCCGTAAAGCTGTACCGCAGGTCGTTCCCGAACCCCAAACCGGAATAGGGGTACCAGTCCCCGCTCGTGCTGAAGTCGGTGTCCCCGTCGTCGATGATCTTCACTGTGTATACTTTGTTAAGGGCACTATTTACCTCTGCCAGAGAAGTGAAGAACTGGTTCCCTTCGTATCGATACACGTCCGCAGCCATCATTGCCAGGGCCGTGTTCCACAAATCGTTGCGGGCCGTCACGTCGTCCGGCTCCGGCTGGCCGGTGGTCCAATGCATCGAATCAGGGAGGCCGAACGGGCAGTGCCAGCCCTCGCTCAGCCTTGCACGCAGTGCCGTGTCGGCAACCGAAGGCTCGGCCAGAAAAGAGAACAGACCGGACCACGGCATGAAGAGTGTCGGATCGCCACCGTCGTCGAAAATACTGAATTGTCGGTAATTCGTGCCGGTTCCGTCATCGCCAGCATCAGGTTGGAGGAACGTCGGTCGCCCTAGGTCAGCCAGCACCTTATGGACTTCCGTTTGATAGGCGACGGCATTCGTACAGGGGTTTGCTGCAAGTGCCGGAACAGGGTACGTATCAACTCCGCGGTTTTCTATATCCACAAATAACGGAAAGATCCATTGCATAAACGGCGCACGCCATTCGGGAAGAGGATGGACAGCGAAAGACCCCGTGGTCCCGGTGTGCATAATCCGGTCGCCCGAATGATAGTTTTCCGTGATATCAACATCCCCATTGAGGTGTGCAGCAAGAGAGATCGCCCAGATCTCCCCGGAATATCCGTCGTACGGGAGGGTAAACCCGACGCCAGCGGTATAACCCATGCTCCAGCTTCCCGGTGTACTAGTATTAAATGCCGAAAAGTCGAAGCGTGCCAGCAAGGTGTCTATGTTGGCGCTAAGGGTAGGGTTCGTACCGGGGAGCATCTTGTATTGATAGAGTGCCAGATACATGTAGGCCGCATCGACGGACGATTCTTGTGCTCCTAGGAGCGTGTTTCGATCGGGATATCGAAAGGGAAGGTAGGTCGCCGAATTCAGCATCGTGTCGAGAGAAGTCACAAGATTCGATACGCATCCGTCCGCGTCTGCTTGGGTAATCCATGCTTGACTGATTGCGGTGGGCAGAACCTTCACGAGACCGGCGGTTGTGTTTAGGGCCATGACATCGGCCCAAGCGGACCATTCGGGCAAGAGGCCGGTCGTACGATCTCGTGCCCCCCATAGTCCTTCGAACATCCGTTCGGTCAGTTGGTCGAGTATGGTGTCAATCGGTGCAGTTTGGGGGTCAACCGGTCCACCGGGTTCGACGAAAGTCGCATCATCAAGATAGATCGAGCCATTCACAGACGACCCTTGAGTTGCATAGATCTTGAAGGTGATTGCCTTCGCCCGGGTCAAGTCGGGGAAGGGGGCCAAGCCAATCACCCGCGACGGGGCGTTCAAAGTAATCGAAACCTCTATCCAATCCCCCGTTGCTGGAATGGATGGCACGTCATACTCCATTTGGTGGCCGGTGTCATTGCGATAATCCTTGATCTCGACCGTCAAATCGAACGGCGAACCGGTGTCGTTTCGGATATTGAAGACGAACTTCTCAAACCGCGTAATGTCTCGGGTGTCATCATAGCTTGGATTTGGACTGGTCAGGGACGTCCCGAAATAGTCGGACCCGCCAATTGGGATCGGGACGGTCGTATCGATTCGATACGACGCGTTGCCCGAGCGAAGAATAGTGGTGTCGCGCTGTATCGTGGCACTGCTACCGTCGAATTGTGGTCCGCCGAAGTAATTGAGCATCTCGTCCGTAGTAATGTGGATGGTCCCCCTTTCGGCATCCCAAAAGGGCACATTGGCAACGTCTTCGGCAGGCGTCAGAATCGCCAGCATTCGCCGATCCTCCAGCGGCTCACAGAGCAGTCGCCGACGTTGGGTGGTGGGCCGATGGGTGGCCCGAGAAGTGAAAGAGTGAGACAAGATTTGGCTGATCGCTTCGAGAAATCGCCGACGCATGGCAGGGCCCTCCTGTGGAAGTTGACATTTCACGCCACGTCAAAATGCTCTTCCCCGTCCGCAGCCCGGCCCCTGTTTCGCAAAAGCCAGACCGCCAGCCGCCAGAAGACCCTCGAACCGATTGCCGTCGGCGGGTAGGGCAACGCCCAAAGAGAACTAATCCGGATTCTATCCCTTAGAATTCCGTCTAAATGTCAAGCTGTCCAAAAACCTCATCCGGGGGGAAAGGAACATCCCGCTCTGGATGGAGAGCCAAGATTCAATATACTCGCAATGAACATCCCGTCAAGGAAAACGCCCCAGACATTAGCTCGTAGAACTCGCATGATGAAGTGTAGACGCACGTACGGGAACCGCGGAAGTTCCAGCCGCCGCAAGATGCCCCCCCGTATAGGTGGAATTGCCGTCCAACGGCCGCCGATTATGGTTTCTACTGGCAGGATTTGCCGCTTCCAAGTACCATAGTATAGAGGGATTTTACGGGGCAGCGGCCCCCCACGTTGACCGGAGCCCGTCTCTTGAAGATGCTCTTCCCAATTCGTTCGCTAGTTGTCATAGGTTCGGTTGCGCTGTTTGGGCTCAGCGGGTCTTTGGCGGCGGCCGAGGCCGACTTTGTGGGGATGCTGGCCGTGGCAATCGAGGACGACGTGGCCGGGCAATTGGAACTGACCCCCGGTCAAAAAGAGAAGTTGCTCAAATTGATCGAGGCCAGGGAACAAGAGGCGTTGGAGCTGGCGATCCGGTTGAAGGACCTTTCGGCGGCCGAGCGTGCGGAGCGGCTGACCCCATTCCGTCGCCAATCGGAATCCAAAGGGCTCGCCGTCCTGGATCCGAAGCAGCGGGTCTTGCTCGAGCGGATTCACTTTGGGCGAACCGGGCTGGCCGCACTCGCGGAGCCCAAGATCGCCGGCCAACTGAAGCTCACCGACGAGCAGAAGACGAAAGTCGCCGAAATCCTTCGCCATCGTGCCGAGAAGCTCGCTGAGGGCGGCAAGAAAACCGCTCACATCGTTCGAGCCGCCGCCGAACGCGAACTCGCCGCATTGCTCACCAAGGAACAACAAACCGCCTGGGAAGGGCTCACGACCGCCGCAACTCCCGAAGCGGAGAAGCCGATCGAGGTGGCGGCGGCCGACACGGCAGAAAAACCGGTGGATAGTGCAACCCCTGCCAAAGCGGAGAAGCCGTCCGGGGCCGCGGCGCCCGTCGAAGTGGAGAATCCGTTCGAGGCCGGACTGATAGAACCTAAAACGGCATCCTTACCCGACGAACCGGCCGAGGAAGAACCGGCCGAGGAAGAGCCCGCCGAGGAAGAAGCGGCCGAGGAAGAGCCGGCTGCCGAACCGGAAGATGACGCACCCGTCGCGAAGAAAGACGTCAAGCTCCGTTTCAACTTCCGCTTCCAGCCGTGGAAAGACGTCCTCGATTGGTTTGCCCAGCAGGCCGACCTGTCGCTGGTGCTCGACGCTCCGCCGCAGGGCACGTTCAACTATTCGGACACCCGCGAATACACCCCGGCAGAAGCGATCGACCTTTTGAACAGCGTCTTGCTGACCAAGGGCTACACACTGGTCCGCCGCGGCCGGATGCTGATGCTGATCAATCTCGAAGACGGAATCCCGCCGAACCTGGTTTCCACGATCCCGATGGAGGATCTCGACAAGAAGGGCGAGTTCGAGCTGGTCAGCGTGCTGTTCTCGCTCAACAAGCTCAGTTCGGAAGAGGCCGAGACCGAAATCAACAAGCTGATCGGGCCGCAGGGGACCGTCGTCTCCTTGCCCAAGTCGCGGCAGATACTGGTCACCGAAACGGCCGGGCGGCTCCGCGCGATCCGGTCGGTCATTCAACGGGTGGAAGACCCGCAAGGACTGGCCGGCGGGCAGCTCCAGTCTTATGAATTGAAATACGCCCTGCCCGCCGACGTCACGGCGGTCATGCGACAGCTTCTCGACATCCCCGAGGACAAGAACGTCTCGTCCGACGGCTCGATCCGCTTCGCCATGGACCCGTTCGGCAGCCGGCTGCTGGTCACCGGCAAGCCGGACATGCTGATCAAGGTGGACGAGATCATCAAGGCCGTCGACGTTGCCGCCCCGGGCGACATGGAGATGACCGTCCAAGAGGTCCCGCAACTGGAAGTCTACAGCGTCACCACGGCCGATCCACAGTCGGTGCTGGCCGTGATGCAAACGCTCATGGCCGGGCAGCCCGATGTCCGTTTGGCAATCGACGAGAAGACGGGCAACCTGGTCGCCTTGGCGCGGCCTTCACAGCACGCGACGATCAAGGCAACGCTCGACCAGATGCAGCGAGACGCCCGGCTGATCGAGGTTATTCACCTCCGCGTCGTCGATCCGCAACTCGCGGTGCTGTCGATCAACAAGCTCTTCGGCGGGACCGAGGAGGAAAGCGCCAAGAACGCCCCGAAGGTAGACGCCGATCCCACCACCCGGCAACTCCTGGTCCGCGGCACCGAATCGCAGATCGAGCAGATCCGCTCCCTTTTGAACAAGATGGGCGAGACCGAGACAGACGAGATGGCCGGTGGCGGCCGCGGGAACGTTCGGATGTTGCCGCTTACGGGCAGATCCGCCCATTCCGCACTCGAGCGGATGGAGGAAATCTGGCCGACGATGCACAAGAACCGGATTCGCATCGTGACGCCCTCGGCATCGATTCCGGCGGTTCTGCCGGGCAGTTCGGGTGGAGTACAGCGGAAGCCGGAGCTTCCGGGGCCTTCATCCGCCCCTTCGGGTCCCGGTTTTTCCTTACCTCCGGGTTTCCCTTTGCCTGCGCCGCCCGGTGCAAGCCAACCGAAAACACCGCCGGCGGTCGAACCGCCCTCGCGTGAAAACTCGGCGGGGCTCCCGCACAGACCTCGCTTCCTCTTTGCCGCACAGCACGTCGAGACCAAGGAGGAAACCGCCGAAGAAGCGGACGGTGCGAAGCCGCAGTCAGCAGAAGAAAAGGACGATGCGAAACCGCAAACGGCTGAAGAAACAGACGATGTGAAACCGCAAACGGCGGCGGAGAAACCGGTATCCGCCGAACCGGCGCCGATTATCGTCGCCGTCGGGCCCGGCGGCGTCATGATCGCCTCCGAAGACACTGATGCCCTCGACGATTTCGAAGACCTCCTGACCGCGCTGGCCAGTTCGGCGATGGCCGGGTCTTCTGAAATCACAATCTTCTATCTCAAGCACGCCAAGGCCCAAGTAGTGGCCGAAACCCTCGACGCCATCTTCGGCGGCGGCACCATCACCACCCAGTCCTCCTCCGGCGGAGGCGGAGGCGGCGGCTTGCTCGGCGGGCTGGCCGGCGCGGCCATGGGCGATTCCGGCGGAATCCTCGGCACCCTGCTCGGAATGGGCGACGGCGGAACCATCGCTCCGAGCGGATCCATCCAGATCACGCCCGACGACCGGCTCAACGCCTTGATCGTTCAGGCAAACCCGACCGATCTGAGCACCATCGAGGAACTGTTGAAAATTCTCGACCAGAAGGAAAGCCCTGAGGACGTGCTCGTCCAGATGAAGGCCCGGGTGATCCGCTGCTACAACACGCAGGCGTCGGAGATAGCCGACATCCTCAAGCAGGTGTACCGCGAACGGATGGTCTCCGGTGCCAGCGGCGCGTCTGCCCGGCGCCCCACACCGCAGGAATTTATGCAGATGCTCCGCGGCGGCCGGCGGGGAAGCTCCGGCGGCTCGTCGCGCACCTCCGCCCAAGAGTTCATGAAAATGACCGTCAGCGTCGACGAGCGGACCAATTCGCTGATCGTCGCCGCCCCCGAGCAACTCTTCGAGGAAGTCAAAATGCTCGTCGAACAGCTCGACCAGGCGGCCATGGAATCGGGCCAGTCCACCCGCGTGGTGACGCTTCACAAGGCGAGCCCCGACGCGGTTCAGCAGGCCCTCTCGGCCATGCTCGGCGATTCGGTGCAGTTCGGCAAGACGACGCCCGCGGTGCGGGCCGTCACGCCATCGCGACCCTCGACACAACGCCCGACCGCCCCGTCAAGGCCCTCCAGTACGCAACCCCGTCCGAGTTCGAGTTCCCGCCGCCCGTCGTCAAGTTCTTCCCGAGGCACGTCCCGCCCCCCGTCCAACTCCCGTCTGCCGCAACGGAGATAGCCGCGAAATTTGTGATTCCTTCTCACGCCGCTGGTGCTCTATTTTGGGGGAGGGGGGAGTGAAGACCAGTCGATCGTGTGGTTTCTAGCCCCGAGCACCTTGAAAGGCTCGATTGTCCGACTTATAGTGGAATTTTCGCTGTCGGGCCGCGATCGTCGAACATTGACGCTAGCACGACCGTAGGGGAGAAACGGGAATCCCGGCCGTCGGGTAAGATATCCCCTCGAAAAGACCGTTTTGCGGCGCCGTTGGCGGTGAAATCACGGGAGAATCACCTTACTCACCGAGTTCTCATCCCATCGCCTCCAGAGGCAATCCATGGAACCATCAAAAGTCGTCGTTGAGACCCGGAATCTCACCAAGGTCTATCGGGATTTCTGGGGCCGGAAGAAGGTCCAGGCCCTGAAGGCCCTGGACCTGGAAGTCCACCAAGGAGAGGTTTTTGGGTTATTGGGGCCCAACGGCTCCGGAAAGACCACCACGATCAAGTTGCTGTTGGGGCTGTTGTTTCCTACCAGCGGCCAGGCGTTGGTTTTCGATCGGGACGCTACCGACGTGACCAAGAACGAGCGGATCGGCTACCTGCCGGAGGAATCGTACCTTTACCGGTTTCTCAATGCGGAGGAGACGCTCGACTTCTACGGACGCCTGTTCGACATCCCCCGGCAGAAACGGCGCCAGCGGGTTTTCGACTTGATCGATCTGGTCGGGCTTAGCTGGGCCCGAAAACGGAAGTTGAAGGAGTATTCCAAGGGGATGGTCCGGCGTATCGGTCTCGCCCAAGCGCTGATCAACGACCCCGAACTGATTTTGTTGGATGAACCCACCACGGGCCTCGACCCGATCGGCACCCGGGAAATGAAGGACCTTATTCTCAAGCTCCGCGACGAAGGCAAGACGGTGCTGATGTGCAGCCACCTGCTGGCCGACGTGCAAGACGTGTGCGACCGCATTGCCATCCTCTACCAGGGCGAGTTGAAGGAATTGGGGCGAGTGGACAACCTGCTGAAGGTCCGCGACGTAACCGAGGTTCGCGCATCCGGGCTCAGTAAGGAGGCTCAAGAGGAAATTCGCGAGATCATCAAGAAGCACGAGGCGGAAACCCTGTCGATGGGCAACCCGACTGCGACACTCGAAGATCTTTTCCTGAAGATTATCCATGAAAGCGAGGCCCATCCCGGACGCCGCGTACGCGGGGTCCGGGAAACGCAAGGATCGTAGCGCAGCCGGCAGGAATAACCATGGTTCTCGAACACGCTGAAGAACGGTCTTTTTCCGATTGGCTGCTGGGCTCCGGATGGGAGCAGGGCGCCTTATTCCGCTGGCTGCCGTTGATGGTTGTTGTTGCGGCGGTCGTTGCAGTCGTACTGATCTGCCGCCAGATTGCCGCATCGCGAGAACGCCCGCTGACCGGCACGAAGGCAACCGATTGGCTGGTGCTTACGGCGCTCGCTCTATTGGTTTCCCTGCCTGGCCTGTTGTTGGCGGGTTGGCTTTTTTATCCGGGTTGGCCCGGCTTCGGTTGGGGGTTTCTCGCGTGGCTTTTGGGGATGTCATGGTATCAAGGGGCTGCGTACCTGTGGCTGTTGATGGTTGTGGGATTGAGCATTGCCGGTTTTTTGGGGCGGTGGCTTTTCCTTGCTTTGCGTTACGGTCCGATCCGGGGGTTGAAGCGTGTTTGTCGGGAGCTGGTTAACGGGACGGCCGATCTGGCGCGGGTTTCGCCGCGGCGGATCTTGGCGCTCGGTTGGCTGGCCGTTCGCGAATCGCTTCGCCGCCGCGTCGTGGTGGTCTTCGCGGTGTTCGTCGTCCTTCTGCTCTTCGCCGGATGGTTTCTCGACCCGGGCAGCTCCCAACCGGCGCGGCTGTATCTGAGTTTCGTGCTGACCGCAACGACGTATTTAATGCTGCTGCTGGCGTTGTTCCTCAGCTCGCTGAGTCTGCCGGACGACATCAAGCGGAAGACAATCTACACCGTCGTGACGAAGCCGGTCCATTCGTGCGAGATCGTGCTGGGACGGATCTGCGGTTTTGCCGCAGTGGGAACGATTCTGCTGGCAATCATGGGATCGATCAGCTACGTGTTCGTGGTCCGCGGCCTCTCGCACACCCACGAGTTGACCGAGGCCGATTTGCACGCGGTCAAGAAGACCGGCGACGCCGCGTCGCCGCGCGAGGGGCACACCAGCAAGGTCCGCCATCACTGGCACCCCGTTACGGCCGATGCCGAGGGACACGTCCAGGTGGGTACCGAGCAGGGACACTGGCACGGCGTGACCGCCAGGAAGTCGGGAGCCGACAAGCAGTTTTCTCTCGAAATGCGTTTTGCCAAAGAGCTCAATGCCAAGGAGGCTTCTCCCGAGTTGCTCGATGCGTTTGACGGGCAAGGCGTGGAACTCGATCCGAACAGCACGGAAATCAAGGTGCTCGAAAGTGCCAAACGCTGGGAGATCGCCGACTCGCATTCCGGCCAGGTTTTCACGATCCGGCTCACCGATCCGGAGCCGGGCCAATCGCCGGAGCTTCTCGCCACTAAATGCGTGGAAACCATTTACACTTTAGGCCCCCCTCAAGGGATGCTGGTGGCCCGCGTACCGATCTACGGGTCGATTCGTTTCAAGAGCCGCGACGGCAAAGATGTCCGGAAGGGAATCAACGTGGGCGATGAATGGGGCTACCGCAGCTTCATTGAAGGGGGAACGCTGGCCACCGCCATCTGGACTTTCGAGGGGGTAACCGAAGACAAGTTCCCCGAGGAACAATTTCCCCAGGGAATCCCGATGGAAATGACGATCGAGGTTTTCCGCACCTATAAGGGCGATACGGAAGATCCCGAGAACATCCCGGGGATTCCCGGCAGCCTGTCCGTCCGGAACCCCGAGACCGACGAACGGGTCGAGGCCAGGATTTTCACGGCCCAGGATTTTGTCACCGACGTGCAGTACATTCCCCGCACGTTGGAAGTTCACAATGCGGATGAGGCCAAGGAGTCTCGCGAGAAGATATTCCATAAACTCGACAAGGACGAAAGCGGCGACCTGACCGCGGAGGAGTTTGCCGGCAAACGAAAGGCCGGCAAGGACAGAATCGCTCAAAGGTTCGGCATGATCGACAAGGACGGTAACGGCATGCTGAGCTTGGACGAATTCACGGACCCGTCAAGGAAAATCGACCTTTTCGAGGACATCGTCGTAGACGGGAAACTGGAAGTCTGGCTGCGGTGTCTTCACCCGGCCCAGTACTTCGGCGCCGCCGAACCCGACGTCTATCTGCGTGCCCGCGACAAGGCCTTCACGTTGAACTTCGTCAAGGGCTACGCGGGAATCTGGCTCCAAATGGTGGTGATCATCACGATCGGCGTAATGTTCAGCACGTTTCTCAGCGGGCCGGTCGCCACGATCGCCACGATGGGCGCCCTGGTGGGGGGAATGTTCAGCCGTTACATGGCCGGTCTGGGCGCCAGCCAGTTTATGGACAAAGCCACGATCAAGAACCTTGGGTTGGAGTATGTTTACGGCGGAGGACCGTTCGAAGCACTGATCCGCCTGCTAACTCAGCAGAACGTCGTCTCGGAGATGGAGCGCAGCCTGAGAACGGACGTCGCGCAAATGGTCGACGGCGTGTTGGGCTATGCATTGTACGTAACGGCCCATGTCTTGCCGCAGTTCTACCGGTTCGACTTCGCCAACTTCGTGGCCAATGGTTTCGACATATCCGGCCCGGCGATGTGCAAGTGTCTGTGCCGCGCGCTCGCCTATATGATCCCGGTGTTTGTAGCGGCTTTCCTGTTCCTCAAGAAACGTGAGTTGGCATAATGAATCCGAGACGCCAGTCATTCGTGCGCAAGATTATTTATCTGGTAGCGATTGCAATTTTGCTTACGGCGATCAGTTTTCTCGGGCGTCCATCCACCATCGGGAAGAAACGGGTCCAGGGCAGCCCCGGCGGGATTCTCGCCCAGCGCCGCGTAAAGGAGGGACTCAACCAAGCCGATCTGGGCCAAATCGACCCGACCAGCGAAACCATCAAGTACGCCACCCTCGGCATGCGCGGCATTGCGGCGAACGTCCTGTGGCACAAGGCCACCGAATACCAGAAGAAGAAGGACTGGACGAACCTCAAGGCCGCAGTGAACCAGATCATTCGCGTCCAACCCAACTTCGTCGCCGTCTGGAGGTTCTACGGATGGAACTTGGCGTTCAACGTCTCGGTCGAGTTCGACAACTTCCGCGATCGCTACTACTGGGTGATTCAAGGCATCGAGTTTTACGAAGAGGGCACGAAGTACAACGAGCATTCTCCCCGCCTGGCTTGGGAGACCGGCTGGGCCGTCCAACAGAAGATCGGCCGCAGCGACGAGAAGAAGCAGTTCCGCCGGCTCTTCGCCAGGGACGACGACTTCCACGGCAACCGCGTCGGCCCGGAACGCGATTGCTGGCTGGTTGCGAGGGAGTGGTACCTTCTGGCCGAGGAAAAAGTCGATTTGCAGGGCGACAAGATGTCCGGAACCAGCCCCGTCGTCTTCCGGTCGAGCGCTCCGATGTGCCTGATCAAGTATGCCGGCGCCAAAGAAGACGAAGGCACCTTCGGCGACGTCGCTTGCGGCTCCTGGCGGAAGGCCTACGATTATTGGGTCGGTAACGAAGAGCGTGACATCATTGGTTACGGTCAGAAAGACATCCCGACCAGCTTCGATTTTCACATCCGGTTGAACGACCAGGAACGACTGGAGAAGAAAGCCGAAAAAGAAGCCGAGAAACTTGACGCCATCCAGCCCGGGCTCCGCGAGAAAATCCGCCAAGAGAGATATGAGGGCCTGACCGAAGAAATGCGCGAGGCATTCGATACCCCGGCCGCCGAGCGAACCGGCAAACAGCACGGCCTCGCCAGCAAGGCCAAGGCGGCCATGAAAGTGACCCACAAGGACGTTGCCAAGCGGATCAAAGGCTCCATGCGCGATAAGGCGGTCGAGCTGGCCGATAAAGCCACCGACCTCGAATGGCAAGCCACCATCACCCGACGCTACCGCGACATCGTGAATTTTGTCTATTGGAGGGACCGCGCAAAGATCGAGCAGGAGCCCGACACCTTACTTGCCCGAGAGTCCATCTACGACGGGGACCTGGCATTTGCCGACGGCAGACCGAACGACGCGCTCGAATGCTATGATCGAGGGTTTGAGGCCTGGTCGCGGGTCCTGAAGAAGCACGAGATCATGCTCCAGGAGCGCAAGACGAGTGACACTCCCGCTGGCATAGAGGTGGATGTCCCCACATTTCGTGATGATTTGGTGGACGTCATTGAACGGTACCGCAAGATCCTGGATCAGCTCGACATGGAATTCCCCAAGGATTTCATCCTCCAGAAGTTCCTCGACAAGTACGCGGACAAGCAGTGAACTCGAAAATCGAGTTGGCCCTACGCCGCTCAGTTACTTGAGGCCGTCCGGGAATTCGCCCCTGTAGGGAACGCCCTCTGTGGCGTTCCGCAGATGGATCGTTGCCCAAACGGAACGGCACAGAGGCCGTTCCCTACAGTGATTTCTGTCTGCAATTCCCGGACACCCTCAGTTACTTCATCGCGAAGGTCGTCGGCATTGCGTCCGCGATCCCCGTCTTCCGACTGCCCGCGGTCATCTGTCTGCTACGCTCCTTTCCGCGATCACTTCTGCCATTGCGCGGAGATTGCCGTTGGGGCATTTCGGGCTGGTTGCGCAGCCGGGACTGATGATGTCGACGCCGGCCTCGATGTTCTCGATCGTCTGGCGCTTGATCTCCTCCGGCGTGCCGCCGAGCAGATCGGCCGTGTTGACGTTGCCCATCACGGAATACTCGCCGGCGGCGGCCGCGACCATCGTCTTCGGGGAAACGGCCCAATCGAAGTTGAAGCAGGTCATGCCCGTCTGCCGGAGCAGGTGCAATCGGGCGGTCACATCGCCGCAGATGTGCATAATCGTCGGGCCGCCGATCCGCTCGATCATTCGCCGGTGTACCGGCATCAGGAACTGCTCGTACATGGCGGGTGAGAGCATGTTGGCCCCCGCCCCGCCTTCGCCGATCGAAATTGCGTCGGCCCCCGCCTCGAATTGTGCATCGGCGCAGCGGACCAGCACGTCGACACAGACGTCGATGAACCGGGCGATCAACTCCGGCCGGTCGACGAGCGCCATCATCGTCCGGTCCACCCCGTGCATCACCTGCGTCATCGACAGCGGGCCCATCACCTTGCCGAGCACGGCGAGCCGGCCGCCGTAGTCCCTGCGGGCGATCCGCAAGGTTTCGAGATAGGTGCCGACCGGCGGCCGGTCGAGCAGGCCGCCGGGCACAACGGCGTCCTCCTCGCGTTGCCACGGATGGGAAAGGAACGCAGGCAGCCTATCGGGGGAGCCCCAGTCCATTTCGACGCCCAGCGCCGCCGGCTCGCCAAAGTAGTTGATGACGAAAGACACGGCGTCGAAGCCGAGGACTTCGTGGTTTGCGGCCAGCAGCTTCGCCTGCGAGGCCGGGTCGTGATGGACCCGGGGCATGAAGCAGCCGGTCGACTGTTGCAACTCGACGGTAGTCATGGCGGCGACGTGCGCCAGCGGCGGTCGGTCGGGCCGCTCGCCCCGCAACGCCGTCAGGAACCGTTCTCGCGAGTTCACTTTGCCGTGTGCCCTTTGAATCCCTTTTCCCGGCCGCCCTCGACGTACGTGCCCTTGACATTCGGCGTATGGGCTTCCTTGGCAAAGGTCACCATTTTCTCGAGGATTTCGGGATGTTCGGCGGCCACGTCGTGCTCTTCGCCGATGTCTTTGCTGAGATCGTACAACTCAAATCTCGGTTGTTTGCCCTTCTTTTTTCCCTTTTGCTTTTTGCCGCCGTCGGCCAGTAAATTCCAGAAGACGGCCCGCCAGTCGCCCATCTGCACGGCGGCCGAACCGCGCCCTTCCCAATAGAAATACTTGTGTTGCTTCTGCTTTCGCCCGGCCGCCTTCTCGCCGAGCAAGGTGGGCACGATCGAGATGCCGTCGATGTCCTCCGGCGGTTCCGTTCCGGCCAACTCGGCCAGCGTCGGCATCACGTCGGGGAAGTACCAGAGCAGGTCGCTGACCGTGCCGGCCTTGATCTTGCCCGGCCAGCGGACGATCATCGGAATGCGATAGCCGCCGGAGTAGAGCGAGCCCTTTCCGCCGCGGAATTTGCCGCCGTTGGGGCAAAACAGCCCGTTGGGGTGTTCGGCGTCTTTGAAATATGGTTGTCCGCCGTTGTCGCCGCTGAAGAAGACGATCGTCTCCTCGTCGATTCCCAGTTTCTTCAGCAGGGCGAATATCTCGCCGATTTCCCGATCGACCATGTTGACCATCGCGGCATAGACCTTGCCGTCGTCCTTGGTTCGCTGCCCGACGGTCCACGGTTTATCCTTGTACAATTCCCACGAGGGATCGGTTTTCGGGAACCCCCACAGCCCGTGTGGCGGCGTCCAGGGGCAGTAGCAGAAGAACGGCCCGTCTTTGTTCTCGCGGATGAACTTTACCGTTTCTTCGTAAATCAGATAGTGCGAGAACGTTTTGCCTTTGTACGCGTCGCCCGTGTTGCCTTCGAGATAAACCTTCTCGCCGTTGCGAAGGAGGTAGACCGGGTAGAACGAATGGGCGTGGACCTGGTGGTAGTAGCCGAAGAAGACGTCGAACCCGTGGCGTTCGGGCACGCCGGTGGTTCCGTTGTCGCCGAGCCCCCACTTGCCGAACCCGCCGGTGGCGTAGCCGGCCTTCTTCAACACCTGGGCGATCGTAACGTCGCCGGCCCGGAGCGCCTCGCCGCCGCCGTTTTGCCGGACGGTCGTATGGCCGAGGTGCTGGCCGGTCATCAGCGTGCTCCGCGTCGGCGCACAGACCGACCCGCCGGCCATTGCATTGGTAAAACGCATCCCTTCGGCCGCCATCCGATCGATGTTCGGCGTCTTCAGGTACTTGTTGCCCATGCACGAAAGCTCGAAGTAGCCGAGTTCGTCGAGCATGATGTAGACGATGTTCGGCGGCTTGGCTTTGTCGTTTCGGTCGGCGGCCCGGGCAACTCCAGCGAAAGCCACGGCGGCCGTGATGATCGCAAACAAGACGAAAATTCTGAGGTAGTTCATGCCAGCATGCCCGTCCGGACCAGACAGGCCCTCCGTAATGGACCGGGGGCAGGTGCCCCCTCCTTTGTCTCTCCTGGAAAACCCTCTTCGCCGGTAGTCTATCGCATGCACAACGGGAATGCAAGTATCACCCCGGCTAATCCTTCGGTCGCTTGATCCGCCGATAGCAGAGCCACCCCAAGACCGCGACAACGGTTGCGGCCATTGCGACGAACATCGCCTGGGAAATCCATGCGGCAAGCGGGCTGGCGGCCTGCTCGGACGAGCCGGCAACTACAGTAAACGAAGCGACTCGGTTCGATAGACTGAGCAGGATCGCCGCGCATCCGGCCGCAAGGGCGATAACAACGATCGAAACGATGAGGATGCGTTTTCGTTTCACCATCATTTTCAACGGGCTGGTGCTTTCGCAGCTACCGTAGCCTACGGGGGATTCGTCGGTCCAGTTCAGCCGGAACCTAGCAGGAGGCAGCTATCAGACCTAGTCCTTACAGAAGCGAAGTCAAAGAGGGCTTTTCTTGTTTGCCATGAAAGTG
>CAZJRB010000148.1:0-15704 GCA_964547995.1 uncultured Planctomycetaceae bacterium
GCCCGCTATCCTTGGGCCACCTTGACGGCACCGTTGCCCTTCCGCAAGTACGGCTTTTCCAGCGATAAGACCGTTTGGTATGTTGTTTGCTGTTTAGAAAGTGATCTGTTGCCTCATATCGGTTTTCCATCTTTCTTATCGCGACCGCAGCCGATGTCAACGCGTGCGTTGCCAGAGGCGTCTATGGTTTGTACGAGTTCTATTCGTTCAATACACGCAACGGAAGACCGTCATGGTGAAGTGGTTTCCACTTCTGTCTTTTCACTCGCGTTATGCTGTCGCCGAAAAGGAGTGTGCCACGTTTCTCAACCAGTACTAATCTAACCACTGGCCTGTTGGCTTGTCGCTCGACCCAAACAACACAAAGGAACAATCTATGAACGCCGTGATCCACCAATTCGCTTCTGGGACCGCTGGAGCCTCCGAGACGGGGCAGACCCCTGCTCGGTATCCCGCCTATCTGAGCCCGAGGCTCGGGATGTCACTGCACCTTCTTGCGTGGGCCTTGGCACTGTTCTTATTGATGCTCGTCGTCATTCCGGAAGACCACTCCCCCTTGCACGCGGCATACCGGCTGACCGCCATCCCCCTGGCAGCGATGGTGTTCTTGTTCTGCACGTTCCGGCTCAAGATTCCGAGCCGCTGTGTGGCAGTGCTTCGTTTGCTCGGGGTGCTGCTGTTCTTCCAGATTCTGTTCCGCCCCTTCAAGGTGCGGTTTGTCACTCGGGAAGTCCCCTGGCACCAGTACAGCCTGCGGTCGCTGCTCCTTTTTGTTACTTTCGTCAGCATCATTCTCGGATGCTTCGTCTGGCATATGCGTCCTCGGTGGGAATTTCGCCGGGTAGAGGCCAGTATTCTAAAATCCCACGGTCGGGTCTACGGCACGCCCAGCCTCGGTGCAAAGGGTATCACGGATGTCGATTTCTACGGAAGGGACAACGATTTGAAACAGGTTAAGGGGTATCTGGAGGAATTGCCCAACCTCAAAAGCCTGTCGTGCTGGACAGCGGATTTCACCAACGCCGGACTGGAACACCTCGAAGGACTGGATAACCTCCAGTACCTCGGACTCGGCGAAACGGCAGTCACGGACGCCGGACTCAAGCAGCTGAAGGACATGCAAAACCTGACCGAGTTGTCCCTGGATGGGTCCCAGGTGACCGACGCCGGGCTGGAACACCTCAAGGACCTGCCCGCACTTACAGGGCTCGACCTGCAGGATACCCTGGTCACAGACGATGGTTTGAAGCATCTTGAAGGATTGGTCAATCTCAAGTGGTTGCAACTTCAGGGCACCCAAGTATCGGACGCCGGCCTCAAACACCTGCGAGGGCTAAAAAAACTTGAGGATTTGATGCTTGACGGTACGCAGATCTCGGACGCCGGGCTCGTCCATCTCAAGGAGATGACCAGCCTCAGGAATGTGACGGTGTCCGGCACGGCAGCCACGAACGAAGGCCTTGCGGAACTCTGGCAGGCTTTGTTGGGCGAGGAGTAGAAGCGTGTCCATCGGCGACCGGCTTCACTATCTCCGGTCTCTTAGTTCTTGCGGGGGCAAGCCCTTAGTTCTTGCCGGGGACAAACCACGATCGGACCAGAAAGCGGACGCCACAGCCCGCCAGAACACCTCCTCAAATCGCTCAGAATGGCCATCCTGCTTCTTGTTTTTCGGATAGGCGTTCTGGCACCTGTTTGGCAAGGATCGCGTCAAAGGGCCTGTAGCGACCGATGCGATCACTGCCTCCGCCCCGATATGACGACTTCGGAGGACCCGAAACGGTCGGGGCTGAACTAAATCATGCCGTGAGCAGAGGAGCGATCATCCAGTCCGTTTCCGAAAACCTTGGTCTAACGCGAGGATCCATCGGGCGTGGAAAATCATCCGAACTGTCTGAGACGGCAGATCGGGCGCCCGGCCTCCGGGCTAGTAGGCAGCATGTTCGGCGCCGATATGGTGCATGAGGGACGCGGCAGATTCGCAACACAGACTCTCTCGCACGGCGTTTTTCGGCCAATCTCTCTTCGAGTGTCGGGACCGGACCCTCGATTGGCATGTACAGGTTGAGTCTATGCTCATGCCACTTGGGGAGAGAAACGATGAAAGCTTTGGCAAGATTCCTGGCACGTCTCGCGAGAAAGGAACCGTTGCGATCCAATCAAGGCCGTCGAATGCTCCGTTTCGAGAGGCTCGAAGCTCGCGAGTTGCTCGATGCAACCGGCGGCGAACTGCCGGGCGACGGTGCGCTGCTGGAAAAACGGGTCGACGCCGAGTATCCAGAGGCCGAGTATTCGTACGACAGAGCATTCGACCGCGAGTACATGGCATTGACGACCGACTACCTGCTCCAAGAATACCACGGCGGCACGATTCACGACGCCGAGAAGAGCCCCGACTTCACCGACGACGCGATGTGCTGGGCAGCCGCCGCCTCAAACGTCCTCGCATGGACCGGTTGGGGAGACGTGGCCGGTATGATCACCGCCGACGATATGTTCGAATACATGGGCGAACACTGGAACAACTGGGGCGGCTACACCCAGTACGCATGGGACTGGTGGTTCGACGGCACGCCGCTAATCTTCGGCGGATCGGCCTCACTACGGGATCCGAGCGATCCAGGCGGTGGATTCTACCCGAGCGAGGATTTCAACGACTACTACCACTGGTCGCCCGGCGGCGACGGTGCGATGGCCGACCTCGACGAGTTTCTTCATGCCGGATACGGCACCGCACTCGACTTGCACGGCCCTACAGGCCATGCAGTCACCTGCTGGGGTTTCCGAACGAGCACGACCGATCCCGGCGACTACCGCGGCGTTTGGATTACCGATTCCGACGACAACATGCGCGACACCGATCCGCCCGACCAACTCCAGTACTATGAGGTCGAGTTCGTCGAATACACCGATAGCGGCCACGGTTACTGGCACTTGCAGGACTACTACGGCGATTCCTACTACATTGCCGGTATCCGCGCCCTCGAACGGATCCCGTTCTACTATCTGAGAAACACGACCGTGTACGCCGACATCGCCTGGCCGGGCGACGACAGCACCCCGTCGAAGGATTTCGAGCCGTTCGACGGACAGATGTTCGACCCCGGTCCCATCGGTCCCGACGCGTTTTTCAGCGACTACCAAGCGGGCGACGATATCGCGAAGCACCAGCCCGCGATGTGGTCCATGAAGAGTGCCGATTCGGCGGTTGAATCTACCGTGACGCCTAAATCCGACAACGACGATCCGGGAAAACCGCTCGGGCACGTCGCCGCCGACCTATTCGACGACATCGAAGCGACCCACGCCGTCGATCGAGACAGGCTCTTCGATGGCGAGTTGGCCGACCCTCGGAAGAGCCCCGCCAATCCCGAAGACGATATCTTCATGTCCTGGGCAGCCACCCCCGCCAACATCCTGGAATGGACCGGTTGGCCTCCAGCATCTTGCAGCTAAACCAGCTACCCAATCGCCCGGTGCGAACCCGCACGCTGTTGGCCGATTGGATTGCAAGATAGGCCCCCAATCCCCGCCAGAAGCAAGCGACGACTCGATAAGATTCTGCGGCAATTGCTTGGAAGAGATCGCACGGGGCGCCCGGATTTGCCCGTACTGCAAGAAGGCGGTTCCCGAATTGTGATTGGGCATGTCCCTCCCTCGTCGCAGTAGGGACTATGGCGTGTGATCAATCCAAGGTCGCCCCGCGTCCCCAGATGATCTCACCGTCGACTAGGCCGGACGGTGCCGCGGAGTACGAAGGCATTGATCGGCCTGTCCGAAGAAGCCACTCATTTGGACCGCTTTGATTTGCGGCTGATTCGCCCAGCGGTCAGAACGCCCAACGCAAAGCCTATCAGCAGCGTCCCGAAAAGCAACACGGCTCTTGGCATCGTAACGCTGATGAATAGGAGCTTCGTTTCGACAGCCGCGGTGTTCTGTACGATCACAATCAGTACGAGCAGGCCAACCACGGCCAGTACCACGGCTTTGAACTTGGTCATAATCTACTCCTTCGGTTAATTTCTGAGCAGGGAAGACAGACTTGGTGGTGTCTGGCCCCAAACCGCGCCGACGACCAGCAGGAGTGGGCCACGAACACGACACGAACCGAAAACCCGCGACGAGTACCACAGTAAAGGTGCGATGATGGACGGCCCATTTAGTTGTCAACGTCCTCACTCGACAACCCGGACGTTTTCCGCCCGTGGCCCTTTCGGGCCTTGCCCTTCTTCGTACTCAACAGTCTGCCCCTCGCTGAGATCTTCGATGGACGTGTCCTGCAATGCCGAGTGGTGGAAGAACAACTCGCCTTTTTCTCCCTCGATGAACCCAAACCCCTTGCCCATAATGAGCTTTTTGATCGTACCTTGCGGCATGTTGCCACTCCCTATAAACAGAATTCAAACTTACCCAGGCTGTCAGTCCTTCGCGCATGCCTTTTCGTATGCAGGAAGACATCGGCCAGACAATGAAGGGGAGCCGCACGACACAACGGTCACATCTGCTTCTCGCCACTTCCTACCGTTGGCAAGCGTACCAGATTCGGAGTGGAACGCAAGGGCTACGGTGTCTGCTCACGGAAGCGGAATAGCACCCGCCACAGAAGGTGATGAGACGGTTGACGCAACGAGCAAACTCGACCGCCCGTCAGGCAGCCTGCCTCTTTAGCTGCCCGCAAGTATATTGGAACGCCCGCAACCAGGCATCGAGCTGTGTGGGGCCTATGGCAATGATCCATTCATCGTCGAGGTCTAATGCTTCGACTTTCCACGAGACCATGCCGTCGGCGATCAGGCAGGTTTCGAGGGCTAAGTAGCCCTGGTTTTCCAGCTTTCTGCGGAAATGGTCCACTGGGTGCATTGTGAGTCTCCGTTCCTTGGGGCGACGGGGGCGTCGAAAGCATCATCGACGGTTTCGCCGGAGGCGGTTGAATTGGCCGTTTCCTGCCCGTTAATCTTGCCTATGTTGGGACAGTTATGGCGATTTCGCCGCCTGGAATTCCCTTATGGAGGGGACGGGGATGCACCCGGTGGGAAATTGTGGCTAGCCTTCACTCTGTGGGGTTTGGGATGTACAATCTACTAACATTCACCTTAACTGGAGGCAGGCAAATGGCCGACTGGGTTCAGGCAGGAAAGAAGGCTCCCGACTTCATGCTGACCGGCAACGACGGGGAGAAAGTCAAGTTGAGCGAACTGCGAGGCGGCCCGGTCGTGCTCTACTTCTATCCGAAGGACGACACCCCTGGTTGCACGAAGGAGGCGTGCGCCTTTCGGGACGGGAAAGCCAACCTGAAGAAACTTGGGGCCACCGTACTGGGCGTCAGCCCCGACGATGTGACTAGCCATGTGAAATTCCGGGACAAGTACAAGCTAAACTTCACACTGCTGGCCGACCCCGAACACAAGGTCGCGGAGAAATACGGTGCCTGGGGCGAGAAGGTCCGCTTCGGAAAGAAGTCAATGGGCATCCGCCGCTCCACCTTCGTCATCGACGCCGATGGAATGGTCCAGAAGGTTTGGAAAAGTGTCAAAGTTGACGGCCACGACGAGCAGGTACTCAAGACGCTGAAGGAACTGTAAGGAAAGCTGGAATATCTTATCTCCTTTTTGGCCGTGTCCGGCGACCAAACCCTCCTGAACCGCCCGCTATGGATCCGCACGCCGCGGTGGTGTGGGGAGGTGAGAGGCCACCGCCGAAGTCATTGCCCACGCCTTCGTCATGTTCGCCGGGCTGGTCGAACGCGGACGGGAGAACCTGGCGTACCCGAGCGTGCTGGCGATGTTGGTTGCGAAGAGGGTTGGATTCCGGTGCTCCCCACGGTGCTCTCTTCCCGCAAAAGGTGTGCGGTATGGTGCTATACAGTTCGCCGCGTATAGGGCCTCCTCGCATCGATCTGCAACAAAACAGCCCCGTTTTACACGCAAAGCTTCGGCCTCCATGGCCGACGCAAGTGGCGAAGTGGGCTAGAGTTGCGGCCAGAAGATGAAACGCCGCAAGCATTTACGGCTTGCGGCGAACGTAGCGTAACGATCGTGGGGGAATTCGATTGAATCTCGCCGGAATCGCCGCGTTGTGCCTTAGGGAGTTACGCACAATTTGGCCAATTAGGCTTGAAACCGTAAAAGGTGTCAAAAATACTTGACATTCCAGCCCTGATTGCAGATAATGATCGTTACCCTGCCAAAGGCACACCAGACGTCACCTGTCGCTTCTCGTAGGGGCCATCCCTTGTGCAGGAGCCTTTCGAGGAAAAGACTGATGAGCGAACGCCGAACGTTGCTCCTTGCCCCAGGTCTTTCGGCCAACCGCTGCTCCCATCCCAAAGCCCGCCAATTACGGCTCGAACCGCTCGAAGATCGTCGGATGCTGAGCCTGTCGTTCTCGCTACCGGCGGTTCTGAACAACAATGCGGGCAGCGACTCTGCAGTGGATCGGTATCCGCAAGTGACGACCGATGGGGCTGGCAACTGGGTTGCCGTGTGGCATTCCGGCGACGACCTCGGAGGGACAATCGGCACCGATAACGATATCCTTGTCTCCCGTTCGACCGATAACGGCCAGACGTGGACGGCCTCCGCCGCGTTGAACACCAATGCAGCCACCGACTCCGGAAGTGACTTCTACCCCCAAGTGACGACTGACAGCGCCGGCAACTGGGTCGCCGTATGGAACTCATCGGAGGACCTGGGTGACACGATTGGCATTGACTACGATATCTTTGTCTCACGTTCGACCAACAACGGCCAGACGTGGACGGCTCCTGGCGTGCTGAACACCCACGCCACCACGGATTCTGGTTTTGACCGGGACGAGCAACCCCAGGTGGCGACCGACGGCGCCGGCAACTGGGTCGCCGTATGGTGTCATGGGGATTTTTTCAATTACGATATACTTGCTTCCCATTCGACCGACAACGGCCAAACGTGGACGGCCCCCCGACTGCTGAGCAACGCACCTGCGCTTTCCCCCCAGGTAGCGACCGACGGCGCCGGCAACTGGGTCGCCGTATGGAACTCATACGACCAGGGCACGATTGGCACGGATAACGACATTTTTGTCTCCCGTTCGACCGACAACGGCCAAACGTGGACGGCTCCCGCTGCGCTGAATACCAACGCAGCTATCGACTCGGGACGTGACGACGTTCCGCAGGTAACGACTGACGGCGCCGGCAACTGGGTCGCGGTATGGTGGTCCGACGACACGCTGGGCGGCACGATCGGCGCAGATACCGATATTCTTATCTCCCGTTCGACCGACAACGGCCAGACGTGGACGGACCCGGCGGCGCTGAACAGCAACGCGGCCACTGACGGTGGAGGAGGCGATTTTGACCCCCAGGTGACGACCGACGGGGCCGGCAACTGGGTCGCTGTATGGCGTTTCAATGGGGATATCGTAGTCTCCCAGTCGACGGACAGCGGCCAGACGTGGACGGACCAGACAGCGTTGGATACTAGCGCCAGCCTCGACTGGTTTCCCCAGATCGCGACCGACGGCGCTGGCAACTGGGTCACGGTGTGGTGTTCCGAAGACACTGTTGGGGGAACGGTCGGCGAGGACTTGGATATCTTCTTCGCTACCGCATTTCTCTTTGCCACGACGCTCGACTTCGGCGATGCCCCAGATGGACCGTATCCGACGCTTCTGGCCTCCGACGGCGCCCGGCACCGGCACGTACCCGTCGGCCCGAGACTGGGGGCCAATCGCGACACCGAATTCGACGGCCAGCCCACCATCGCAGCCGATGGAGATGATACGACGGCCGTGTCCGATGACGACGGCATTACGTTCATCACGGCGTTGACCCCCTCCACGTCCACGACCACCACGGCGAGCATCGAAGTGGATCTGCGGAATGCCGATGCGGTCTCAAACCGACTTGATGCGTGGATCGATTTCAACCGCGACGGCGACTGGCTCGACCCGGGCGAGCAAATCTTCACGAACTACAACCTGGGTACCGCGGACGGAGTGCAGACGCTCGATTTCACGGTCCCGCAAGACACCAGCCGGAACGTCGACCCGGGCAACACCTACGCCCGCTTCCGTTTGAGCACGGTCGGGGGCCTGGCGACAACGGGACTGGCCGACGACGGGGAAGTGGAAGACTACAAAGTCACCATCTACGCGGCCGCCAACACCGTCGGACTCTATTCGCCGATCAACAGCAAGTTTTTTTTGACTAACCGACACGAGGCGGGGACCGCCGATGTGACCTTCCAATTCGGGGCCGCCGACGCCGGTTGGCTACCGATTGCTGGCGACTGGAACGGGGGCGGAATTAATACGATCGGATTGTTCGACCCCGTCGAGGCCCAGTTCCACTTGAAGAATTCGAACGATCCTGGAGCCGCCGATCTGATGTTCTGCTACGGACCGCTGTGGGGTGGTTACAGACCGCTGAGGGCCGGTTACGAATCGCCGCGAACCGGTTGGCTGCCGATTGCCGGCGACTGGAACGGGGACGGAACCGATACGATTGGGCTGTTCAACCCGGTTACTTCCGCCTTCTTCTTGAAGAACGCGAACGAGGGCGGTGTCGCCGATTTGATGTTCCGCTACGGGCCGGCCGAAAGCGGTTGGCTACCGATCGCCGGTGACTGGGACGGAGACGGTACCGATACAATAGGCCTTTATGCACCAACTCCTTCCGCCTTCTTCTTGAAGAACGCGAACGAGGGCGGTGTCGCCGATGTGATGTTCCGCTACGGGCCGGCCGAAAGCGGTTGGCAACCGATCGCCGGTGACTGGGACGGAGACGGTACCGATACAATCGGGCTTCTTGCACCAACCCCTTCCTCCTTCCTCTTGAGGAATTCGAACGACGTTGGCGTTGCCGATGTAATGTTCCGCTATGGGCCGGCCGGTGCCGGTTGGCTTCCAATTGCCGGAGACTGGGACAATTCGGGATCGCCACTGCTGGCCGCCGACGGCGCGGTGCTTCCTGCCGAAGGCGCCGTATCGCTGACGCAGGCCGAGCTTACGCCGATTGTCAGCGAGGCGATTGCCGATTGGTCCGGGATCAGGCTGGCCACCGAGCAGATTGAGTCGCTCTTGGCGGTCGATTTCATCGTGACGGACCTGCCCGGGGCGCAAATCGGGTTGGCCACGCTCGACACGATCTACCTCGACATCGACGCAGCCGGACATGGCTGGTTCATTGACTCGACGCCCGGCGTGAATGAGGAGTTCCGGGCCACCGGCGATGGCAACCTGGTGGCGGTTGATCCACAGTCGGTGGACCACATGGACCTGTTGACGGTCGTCTCGCATGAGTTAGGCCACACGCTAGGGCTTTCGGACCTGGATTCGCCGATCGGTAGCCTCATGAGCGGGACGCTGGAAACCGGCTTGCGACGGGAGCCGGGGGTTGAGGAAATCGATGCGTTGTATGCCCAATTCTGAACTACCCCGCGCCCGTGATCGGATGGCGCCACAGAAGCGGTCGGGCAGGCCGGCGGGTGCGCAACTGTTACGCACGGCGCTGGCGGTCGAGGCGCTGACTGTCGGTTCGGCGGCTTATTAACGTTACTGAGCTTCTTAGTTCTTGTGAGCGTCCCGACCGCATTCAGGATCGTCGACACGGCCGGAACGTGCGCTGAGAGGCGCTAGGACGCGGTCTGTGCGTCTTGAGAGCCGGGCAGGTGTCTGAGGGCCTATTCGGCGAGGGCGCCTCAGACGGGCGCCAAGAAGCGCTGAGGGGCATAGTCCACCCGTGTCTTTGCTTGATCCTGAATTACTCTGTGCGATAGACGAAAGGGAGGCGCGCGGCGTTCGCGCACCTCCCATCGCTTTCCTCATCGGGTCGGCTGATCAGTTTCGCCCTTCTTTCGGCTTCTCTAGTTCGTGACCATCATCTCCACCCGGTTATCCCATTTCGAGACCGCTGGATGCCGCACTCGCTCACCATAGTGCTCGGTGGCGTAGTGTTCCAGGTAGAATCTTTCCTGACCGGGCAATTGGTCGACAATGCCTACCGTCCAGATCCCCGCTTCGTTTTCGAGGATCGTGAACGACCCTAGCACGAAACGCAAGATCGGTAGGTTGCCTTCGGGAATTAGACGAACCTCTGCAACGTTACACTCGAAAGGAAGTGCGGGCGTCTCGGCGTAAAACAAGGTCTCGCCCATTGCATCGGCGGGAAAGTCGAACGACCGACCGTCGGCCATTCTCAAACGCAAAATGTCCATAAAAAACTCCTTGGAAAAAATGTGAAACAAATTCTCTTCGTCGCCCGCCGCGCGGGCGTGAGGCGGCACAGGGCGGACCGAATAGGCCGGCCCCGTGCTTGCGCCTCGGCGTGCGGATGCCAAAATCAGCACGCCGGCTTAGCTTCTTCTGCCCGCCGCAAAATCTCGCGCGCGACCAGTTCGAACTCGATCTTGTTCATCGCAGTCATCAGAGGATCGTCGATCAGCGAACGGAGCGGATTTGGCCCGCTTGGACGAGGCAACCTTCCCAGGACAATGTAGTGGAGCCGATCCACCAATTGCTCCTCAGGGGTTGCCATCGCATCAACCGCTTCCAAATCGTCCGCCGTCGAGCCTTCGACCTTCTCCTCGATGGCCTCGGCGGCCAACGTGTCGAGGTCCACTTCGCCCGAAGTGGTGAGCCATTGCAGAAAATGGCTCGTTTCCGGGCGCATAGAATTCGGAGAGTCGGGCCTACTCATTCGATCACTCCTTGTTGTTGTGGTGACGTGCGATAAGAATGGCCTCATCGTGGCGGGGTGTGGTAAATGCTACGACCTGATCGGTGTCCTAATTCGTAGTTGTACTCCACGCTTATTTGCACGCCGCCTCTTTCTCAACCGCGAGGATCCTCTTGGTTTCCGGCGACCATCGCACCAACGGTTTACCTTTCAAAACCTCGTAGATTGACCGAATTCTGTTGGGGGACTGGTTCTCTTTGATCTTCCGAACTTCGGCTTTCTCTCTTCGAGACCGCGGTCGAACATTCTGCCCAACGCGCTTCATTATCCCGATGTTGATGAAGACGTTGACGTAGGGAACAAGCCTGTGAAACAACTCGGACACGTTGGGGGCATCAAGCATCGGCTCGATGTTGACGCTGGTCTTGAATCCCTTTCGGAATGCGTACTTCAGACAATTCAGTCGCTCCTGGAAGTTGGAGGCTCCCGGCTCCCAGAAGCGCAAGATGGCGTCGTCCATTGCTCCGACGGTAAACCGGAATTCGATGTTCGCGAGGTTGTCAGCGAATTCCGCGCACAGCCGTTTGATGCATTCGAGGCGGGGCTTACTGCAGACGATGACATCATTTCCCCCTGCCAACAACTTCTGCATGACGGCCACACAGGACTCCAGGAAGTCGGGCGTGATATCGTGGGTCGTGGGGAATCGGACAGTCCCGTAGCATTCCCCGCTCTTGTAGTCCTTCCCCTTTTTCAGCCGGTGATACGTCGTACCCCAGTCGTCATCTGCGCGAATTCTGCCGAAACGCTTGGCCGCGGTCCTGGCAAAGCAGTATCGACAGCGGTTAGCACAGCCGAGAACGATATTTACTTCCGTGTCCCCCCAAGCCCGGTCGCCTGAACTCGACGAGTTCGGTTTTCCGCGGGGTTTCTTTGTTTGTCGCCCGGCGGCGTTACCGCGGAGCTTCTTCGAGGTCTTCTTTCCCATTGGAGATGTTCTCCAGAATCAGTTTTCTTCTATTAACATTTGCAGGGGTTAGCCTCGGGCGGTCACCGTTCGACCGAGCCGCCATTTGTTAGTTCTCGCCGAGCACGTGACGCCGAAGCGACGCCATGTCGGCGCACAATGCAACGGTACCGGCCAGTTCGGCGCGAAGCTCCCGAACCGATAGGCTGCCTTTTTGATTCTTCTTTCCGTTCAACGCGACTTTCGCCTTTCCTTCTGCCGACCGCGGTCCGGTCGACTTCTCCCATGGCCGATTTGCGAGTGCCGTCTGACGTAACTTTTCACGCCCGGCCGGCGTCAACCCCTTCCGTTTTTGCCGGTTGAGGCGGCCGGCTGCGACGCAACGGGGATTTCGCCGTCCATTCGTTCTTTGAGGCATTGGGGTATTTCTCCATTGTGTTTGCCGTTCCGTTTGCTTCCTTGTTTGCTGTCACAACTCTTCATTCTTGGTTTTTGTTTCGGAGGCTCCGGTTCCTGTTGGGCGGCAGGATGGATCTTCCCGGCTACCGCCGAAGTCTCATCGATGACCGGTCGAGACTTTTCACGGTAAGTTGCCAACGCCACAGCGGTTCGCCGAAGCTCACCAGCCATGCGGGCGGCGGCATTTGCGAACGAAACCGTGAGGTTGGGATGTTCAGTAATCGAACTTTGGCAGAGCAATCGACCGACCGTGTGATGCGCCATCAATAACTGTTCGAGCAGTAGTGCCTCGACGGGATCTTGCGGGTCTCCGCACGCTTTGAGGATCCCGTTTCGATATTCGACGTACGCATCGACGTCGATGTTCTTGCCCAGGATTTGCTGCCCGATTAGGTACAGATAGCCGGCCGACGCCTTGTCCTGCAAATTCGCTGCGCGGAACTTGTTCGCCCATTCCTGAAGAATCCGCGGATCAACATTGGGCTGGGTCGGACGCGGTTCCCCTGCCGACGGCGAGGGTTCCCCGAAAAGGTCGACTGGGTCGTTTGGGACATCTGGCACCGGCGCCTTCGCGGAATGTGAATTCTTGCTCGTCGGCATCTTGATGGTAGGAGGCCGACTGCCGTTGCCGTTGCCGTTGCCGGGGCCGAAGGATACCAGGCCGTCGTCGTGATGCTGAAGTCTGCCGTCTTCCTTGCTTTTCATGGTTTGCATTCCTTATAGATTGATTATGCGGCCTCGGCCGGCTGAAGCTCATCGAGCAACTCGTCGAACGTATCCAGGTTGTTGTCGAAGGCGACCTTTGGGCAATCCGCCGTAGGCGGCCGGGACTGGCGGAATTGATCTGCAAAATACAACAGGCACAGACCGATCTTTGATTTCGGATTGTCGAGCTTCAGCATTCGCAGCTTCAGGGCCCGGTACATCATTAATTTTTCGACGGGGAGTTTCGAACCCCGCAGTCGAGTCCGCAGGACATGCTTGTAATTCTTGCCGCCATTTTGTAATAGGTCGTCGATCAACCGCTCGAGAAGGAAAACCCCTCCGTGGTACGCGTAGAGAAACCAGAAGGTGCGCACATCACAGGGATCGAGTGCCGAGTGAATACCCGGCCCAATGATCTGATGGGTGATCCAGCCTGGGGAATCGATCCGATCCAAAACATTGAAAAAGCATTGTTCATACGCCGAGACTGTTGCCGGCGGTAATTGGGTCTTCCGGGCAATCGTTTGGATGGGCTCTCGAGCGAGAATGCGCGATTCGACTTCAAGGCGTGCGAGAAGCGGTCCAGAATGCCACAGCCCGTACGCTTGGCTCAGGGCAGGGAACGCCTCCTCGACCCGTTGGCGCTCCGTGTTGCTCTGGCACCTCGCCAGCTCCTGAAGGAAGAAGACTACCTGCACGAGGCGAAGGTCCGTCTCCGGGGCGAGCCGCATCCGGTTGTGGACGACCAAGCCGGCAAGTTTCCATCGCCAATCGGCCGGGCGGTCGTGGGCGCCGGGCCGCGCCGCCAGTAGTGCCGCGAGTGATGCCGCCGGGGTGGGCATATCGTTGACCGGTCCGGATTTCGGTGTATGTTTGTTGTTGTGCCGGCGTGCCGGCGGCGCGGAATCGTAGTGTTTATCGCCGAAGATCGCTTGCATGATTGGTCGCCTCGCGTTGAGTTGTTGAATCCATATCAATTTGCTGCTGGTCATTTACGTCTCCGTCCGCAGATCCGAAACGGCACCGCCCAGCGCCTCCAGCCAGCGGCGAGGTCCCCTCTCGGGCAGTTTTTTAACAAGCGCCGCGGTTCCGAGCAGTTGCAGCTCGGGATCGGGAAGTTCGGCGAGCCGGTCCTGCAAGATTTCTACGGCAGGTCGATCGCCAATGTGCCCGTTGCCGATGGCGTCGAATTCCTCAAGCCTCCCCACAATGAAGTTGATCAACTCATCCCGGTCGGCAAAGATCTCTTCTTCAAAGTTACGGCTCTGTTGCTCTAGCAGGCGGGTGAGGCAGTTGTAGAACAACGACTCGATGTTTCCCTCCCAGAATTCGCGTATCTCCTGGTCGACCGACTCGCCCTTGTTGCGGCGTTGCCGAAGTAGGTCAACGACTTGCTCCTTGGCGGCGAGGATCAATTCGTCAGACCCGTCCGCTGTGATTTGGTGCAGGTCGAATTGCTCTTGGGTGGTCAGGTGATTGGCCGCCGTGATGAAGTCGGGGGCACCCTCAATGATCTGCAACTGCTCGGCCACCCTGGGATCGAGTACGCTGCTTAAGTTAACGCCGGTCTCCTTGAGTCGAACCCGAACGCTCGCATCCACCAACGCGTGCAGATCGGACCTGTCCCTTGCACGAGATTTGGCGTCCTGGAGGATCTCCGTCCACGCGTTGGGTGGAATCAGTGGGGTCACCGCACCGTCCGTGTTGGTGCAGGGTAAGCTGCCGAGGACGTTTGCGGGCAGTTTCAGTTCTCCCACGGAACGAACGAGTTTTTCTGAATCGGTCATTCTTCCGTGATCTTCAAGCCAATCAACCAGCGTCAAAGCATAAACGAGCGAATGCCGAAATTCGAGTATTGAGGCGTCGACCAAGTCAATTAACCCGGCGGAATCTACGCGTTCGAGTTTTGTTTGGACTTTGCACAGTCCATTCTTTTCGCAGAAAGGTTCATCAAAGATTGACAAGATCCCACCTTCGTCGAGCCAGCGATCGGCGAATGTTTCGGGCAACGTCAAATATTCCTGGATTTGCCGCACCGACAGCTTCGCGATCTCCCGTTCCCGATCCTCATGTGCGTAACGGTTACGCACCTCGACAGCCCGAACAGCGTTGATGTAGTTTCCGATCGTACCATCGGAAATGCCCATCTCTTTGGCGAGAGCGCGGGCTGAGAGTTTGCGAATCTTCATCATCTCTTGGAACATTCGGCCCAGCTTCACCGGGTTGTCACGACCCCCTCGATTTCGCTTGTAGCATTCCAGGCGGATCTCGAAGTCGTCCGCATTGACAACTTCGCAGGGGACTTCTGTGAACCCCAACTGTTGGGCAACCCGCAGAGCATGAGCCCCGTCGACGACCTCGAAGCGGTCCCCGGTCGCACGAACCACAATCGGTTTGGGGAGCTTGTCGAGACGTTCCACTTCGCGGCGGTACTGGGCAAACTTTTCCTTGCCCATCTCGTTAGGATTGAACTCGTTTGGATCGATCTTTTCGGTCTCGATCATCGTGACCGCGATCTCTCCGCCGCGTCTATTTTGGGTAGTCATGGTTGAAATCCTGAGTGGTAAGCGTTATGCCCGGCATGCCGGACGAAAAAGGTAATAGGTAATGTGGTTGCCGGCGTCGTTACCGGCGCCGGTGTTTTCGTTGTGGTGGCCGGAGTAGGTTGAGGCAGCCCTAAGGGAAGGTTGAAAGCAGACCCCGGACTGACGTAAAGTGTTGCTGGGAAAAGGTTTACGGCATCTTAGGGTGGGTAAGGTAGGTTGATTCCTATTGTCTACCCTTTTCACCCCTTACTCTCTTTTCTTTTTTTCTTTTCCCATACCTTAGATAGGAGAGTACCTACCCCACCTACCCTAAAGTATCCTAAGTTCGGGTTTTGCACATTTCACGCGGTCGTTTGCGGCGGGCCAAGGGCTA